>NZ_JBLRMI010000008.1:0-193615 GCF_047921555.1 Proteus sp. LHD240705 | reverse complement strand
CTTTTTTTTTCAACAAAACAAAGAAAAACGCTCTATTTTTATGCTGATAGAGTAAAATCCGAACAGCTTTATCCAGCTGACTCACGTAAGATAGAAGATAAATTATGGTATAGGTAATCTTTATTATGCAATTTAACGAGCAACGTTCAGCTTCTCAAAAAAATCTTTCTTATATAGTTGCTGAAAAACTAGGTAAACAAATCCTTTCGGGACATTATGAACCTGAATCTTTACTACCTGGAGAAATAGAACTAGCAGAAATACTCTCCGTCAGCAGAACAGTTATCCGTGAAGCAATCAAAATGCTCGCTGCAAAAGGTATGCTTTTACCTCGGCCAAGAATAGGTACTCGTGTTACTCCAATGCAAAATTGGAATCTATTAGATAATGATCTTCTTAATTGGTGGATAGACAGCGGTGAATTTAATAAGGTCAGCCATTATTTCCATCACGTTCGTTTAGCAATAGAACCTCAGGCATGTTATTTAGCTGCATTTAATGCAACCGAAAGCCAAAAACAGTCTCTTGCTTTATTTGGTAGAGAAATGCAGTTGCTTGATGAGAATTTCGATAGACAACATTGGCTAGATATCGACACTCAATTTCACTATCTCATTTATCAAGCAAGTGGCAATCCATTCTTTGCCTCATTCGGCTCATTATTTCTTTCTGCTTATAAAAAGTATTTCGATCTTATTGTGGGTAATGAAACCGTTCAGCCGGAAACACATAATCAAATTGTTCAGGCAATTATTGATAAGGATGGAAATAAAGCGCGAGATCTCTGTTTAATCTTATTAACGAGTGATTGAATAGTTTTAATACAAATTTTGTAGGTTTTCTGTTTATAATGAAGCGATAATCAAAATATAGAACAAAGACGGTATATGCTTCATGTTGAAATCCGCCAAAAATATGTCTGGGTTGCCTTGGATTGCTGCAATGGCTTTTTTTATGCAGGCTCTCGATGCAACCATTCTTAATACGGCATTACCAGACATAGCAAAAAGCCTTAATCATTCTCCTCTCGCCATGCAATCGGCTGTTATCAGCTATACCTTAACTGTTGCATTATTAATCCCCGTCAGTGGATGGCTAGCTGATAGATTTGGAACGCGTAAAATTTTTATTATTGCGGTTTCTTTATTTTCAGGTGGCTCTTTATTATGTGCACTTTCTCCTAACCTTACTTTTCTTGTTATTTCACGGATTATACAAGGTATAGGTGGCGCAATGATGATGCCGGTTGCACGCCTTGCTTTACTAAGAGCTTATCCGCGCAGCGAATTACTCCCCATTCTCAATTTTGTCACAATGCCGGGATTAGTCGGCCCCATAGCAGGGCCTCTTTTAGGTGGGGTATTGGTTACTTATGCCTCTTGGCATTGGATATTTATTATAAATATTCCTATTGGCCTATTAGGTATTTTCTATGCCATAAAACATATGCCTAACTTCACTATGCCAAAACGTAAATTTGATTTACTTGGCTTTATTTTCTTTGGTTTTGGCTTAGTTATGCTTTCTGTCAGCCTTGATCTTTTTGGTGATAAAAATATCTCTCGATATATTCCTATTGCCATTATTTTAGGTGGATTTTCTTTACTAGGGTTATACGTCAATCATGCAAGACGCCACCAGCAACCACTTATTCCTCTCAATATATTTAAAACACGAACTTTCTCTGTCGGTATTGCGGGAAATATTGCAACAAGATTGGGAACTGGCTGTATTCCTTTCTTAATGCCACTTATGTTACAGGTTGGGTTTGGTTATCCTGCTATTATTTCTGGGATGATGATGGCGCCTATGGCATTAGGTTCTATTTTAGCAAAATCATTTGTCACAAAGATCTTAGTGAAATTTAGCTATCGCCGAACACTCTTTACTATCACTATTATCATTGGTTTGATGATCGCTCAGTTTTCACTTCAATCCCCTGATATGTCTATTTACTATCTTGTCATTCCACTCTTTTTATTAGGTGTGGTCATGTCCATACAATTTACATCAATGAATACAATTTCATTGGCCGATTTAACAGACAACAATGCTAGCTCAGGAAATAGTGTTTTGGCTGTCACCCAACAATTGGCAATTAGTTTTGGTATTGCAGTGAGTGCATCTATTTTAGGATATTTTGATACAGAGAATGTGGGCACTACGGTTGATAACTTTCATTATACTTTTATTACTGTTGGTATCATTACATTACTTTCTTCCTTTGTATTTTTACTCCTTGATAAACATGATGGCGATAATCTAACTAATAAAAAGAAAAAAACCTGATAACGTTATTCAAACTAAAAAAGAGAGCCTAGGCTCTCTTTTTCTTTATATAAGATAGAAAAATACATTATAAAGATGAAGCTAAAAAAGTATCTACCTCATGACGCCATGGTACTGATGGTTGAGCGCCTGCTCGAGTAACAGCAATGGCAGCTGCCGCATGAGCAAATTTAATCGCAGGCATCATAGATTGCCCTTCTAATAAAGCAGTAATTAGCGCGCCATTAAATGTATCGCCTGCTGCGATAGTATCAACAGCTTTCACTTTAAATGCAGGGACAATACAACCTTTACTATTTTTCTCACTTACCCAAACTCCGCGGCTTCCTAATGTAATAAGAACCGTTTTAATACCTTTATGATGCAGAACATCCGCTGCTTGCTGAGCACTTTCATCATCTATCACTTTAATTCCAGTCAGATATTCAGTCTCTGTTTCGTTTGGAGTAATAATATCGACAAGTGATAACAGCTCATCAGGTAATGTTTGAGCAGGTGCGGGGTTTAGTATTACTTGCACATTTTCTTGTTTAGCGATTTCAGCCGCTTTCAATACAGAATCAAGTGGTGATTCTAATTGCATTAACAGAGCATCAGCTTCTTTTATAATATTTCCATGGCGCTGAACATAATTTGTATCTAATCGCCCATTAGCACCAGCATGAATACCAATAACATTTTCACCTTGTTGATTAACGAAAATCAGCGCAACACCCGTTGCGACATCATCAATTAACTCAATACTATTGGTATCAATATTATCTGTTATTAATTGAGCTTTAGCCTTTTTACCAATATCGTCATTCCCTAAACAAGCAAGAAACGAAATATCAGCACCACAACGCCCAGCAGCAACCGCCTGATTAGCACCTTTACCGCCAAATACCATTTGAAATTGGTTACCTGAAATGGTTTCACCAGGAAGCGGAAAATGGGCAACATTAAGAATATGATCTGCATTAACACTACCTAAAATCACAAGTTTCTTCGCTTCCATGATTTTTCCTTACTCTCAGTAATAAATTCTAGATGTATTGCATAAATGACATTCAATATTTTAAACCGATCATCTCAGCAACATTAATGAAAAAACGTGATCACCATCGAAACGTTTCGCTAGTAAAACAAAAAAGAACCAAAAATAAGCAGTAGGAAGCTGAATCGATTTTTGTTATAAACAATTTGTGTGCTAATAGAATGTTTGACTATATGTCAGCAATCCTTTTCTGATATTTTCAGGATGATGACGAAAATAAGTACCCATTATTAGGAGTGTTTATGCAACTTGCAGAGCGGATTTCACAACTTAGCCAATATCTTGAAACTGGACTTTATGAGCGACAGTCAGCTATCCGTCTTTGTCTACTTGCAGCACTGAGTGGTGAGAGTGTTTTCTTACTTGGCCCTCCAGGTATTGCCAAGAGCTTAATAGCCAGAAGAATGAAAGAAGCTTTTAAAGAGGCTAAAGCATTTGAATACCTAATGACGCGTTTTTCAACACCCGAAGAAATTTTTGGTCCTTTATCCATTCAAGCCTTAAAAGATGAAGGTAAATATCAGCGTTTGGTTGAAGGATATTTACCTGATGCTGAAGTTGTCTTTCTTGATGAAATATGGAAAGCAGGACCCGCTATTCTTAATACGTTATTAACCGCGATTAATGAGCGTAAATTTAGAAATGGAGAAGCTGAAGTTGCTATTCCAATGCGTTTGTTAGTATCCGCCTCTAATGAGTTACCTGATTCAGACAGTAGTCTTGAAGCGCTATATGACCGAATGCTTATTCGTATTTGGTTAACAAAAGTTCAGGATAAGAAAAACTTTCGCGCATTACTTATTAATAAAGAAGTAGGCTCTTTTCATATTCCAGAACATATCCAAATTACCGCAGAAGAGTTTTCACGTTGGCAATCAGAATTAGAAAAGGTCACTTTAGATGACCATTTATTTGATTTAATTTATCAACTTCGTGAGTCTTTAGATAAAAGTGATGCTGCACCTTATGTTTCAGATAGACGTTGGAAAAAAGCGGTACGCCTTTTACAAGCCAGTGCCTTTTTTAATGGTCGTAGTGCTATTTCACCATTAGATCTTATTTTATTAAAAGATTGCCTATGGCATGACCAAGCATCATTTGCATTATTAGATAAGTTATTACAAAACCTTTTAACAGAACAAGCCTACCACCAGCTAGAGTTGATTAGAAAAATAGAAAGTTTATGGGCTGAGTGGATGCAATCGACAAGAAGTAAGCAAGATCAACAGGCTTTTCGTTTTGAAAAACAAAGTGGAATGTTTGGACGAAACGCACATTTTAGCCTATCAGATAAAATGCAGGCTGATAAATTCACCCTGTTTTTACACATCCCTCTTCATATCCATAGTATTCAGGTTAACTTTATTACTATCGAACAAAAAGCATTAGAAAACTTTTTGGCAAAAGGGGATGAGTTATTAGCACGTTTAAATGGTATTGGTTTCCCACAATCAATTAATGCACAAATACGCCAAGATGGCGTATTAGAAATTTTGGATGTGAGTCGTCGAACAACATCTCTTTATCAACAAAAAGAGACAGCACCCGCTGTTCCTATTGAAGATAACAAAGAGTGGAAAGATAAGTTAAAAGATCTGACTCAAGAAATTTATGGTGAGCAGGAAAAATTTAATCATCATCAACCAAATTTATTTATTGATAATGATTGGCTTATTTCCATAGAACAAAGTTTTGTTCAGCTTAATGACAAATTGTCGCAATTAAAAAGCCAAATAAAGTAATGATATTATGCTGACACTTTCAACATTAGATATGCTTTTAGCCATAAATGAAGGACAGCTTATTGAGGAAGTTATTATTGCTGTACTTGCATCTCCTCAATTAGCGGTATTTTTTGAAAAGCATCCTAGACTCAAAAAAGCCTTATTGAAAGATATCCATCAATGGAAAAAAAGCTTACAGCAAAGAGTAAAAGAGACATTAGTCCCGACAATGATTGCTGATGAGTTTGCACTTTATCAACAAACGCAGTCATTTGGTAATGCGATGTTTAATCAGCAAGTAGAGAAAACACTGGCTGAATTAAACAAGCTAGACTCCTCTTTTACTGACGAAGCATCACAACTGATTAAAACCAATAAGCCTTTTTCACCCGCTCAACAAGCTTTGTTTATTCAACACTGGCGGATAAGTTTAATTTTCCAAGTCACTGCATTACACAAAGCCCTATTTGACCAAGAACAAGAGCAACTCCTTGCTGAGCTTCAGGAACGTTTGGCACTAAGTGGAAGCTTAAGTAATACATTCTCAGAAAATGAGCGTGCAGCAGGGCGTTTATGGGATATGAGTAAAGGTGTTTTAACAAAAACGCCTTTCGATGAGAAAATTATTCAACGTTATAGCGACTTTCTCGATCAACAACCTGAATTACATAAACTCGCAAGTTTGCTAGGTCGTAGCAAAACAGCGAAATCACTTCCTGAAGAGAGTGTGATTTTTGAGCCAGTCACTATTGTTGAGAAAGCACCAGATACAACACCAGAGCAAGTCAATGGTATAGGGCTCAGTGATGATATCTTACGCTTACTCCCTACAGAGCTCGCCTTGTTAGGTATTAATGAAATCGAATATGAGTTTTATCGAAAGCTGGTGGAAAAACAGCTCAATACCTATCGATTACAAGGAGATAATTGGCAAGAGCGTACTGTATTGCGTCCAGTAACTCATCATCATGATGAAGAAAGACCAAGAGGACCTTTTATTGTATGTATTGATACATCCGGTTCGATGGGGGGATTTAACGAACAGTGTGCTAAAGCTTTTGGGCTTGCATTGATGAAAATAGCACTAGCTGATAATCGTTCATGTCATGTGATGTTATTTTCAACAGAAACAGTACATTACCAATTGTCATCGTCTAATGGTCTGCAAGATCTTATCAAGTTTTTGAATCAGTCATTTAGAGGGGGTACGGACTTAAGTGCTTGTTTAGATAATGTCGCAGAAAAACTAAATAACCCAGCATGGAAAGATGCTGATGCTGTTGTTATTTCTGACTTTGTCGCCCAAAGGTTACCCGAAAACCTAATCAACAAAATCAAAAAAATCCAACAGCAACAGCACAATCGCTTCCATGCGGTTACCCTATCCAATTACGGTAAACCCAGTATCATGAAAATCTTTGACCATATATGGCGTTTTGATACTGGATTAAAAAGTCGTTTACTTCGACGCTGGCGCCAATAATTACAGCATATCGGCGAAAGCTAAACGGGTATCTTTTTCCCATACACCGCATTGTACTTGTCCAATGTGCTCTTTTTGTAGCAGTAGCATCACTAAACGAGATTGGCCAATACCGCCACCGATAGTTTGTGGCATATCACCATGCATTAATGCTTTGTGCCAATCCAGCTCAAGACGCTTAGTATCGTCTGTTAATGTTAACTGACGCATTAATGTTTCAGGGTCGACACGGATACCCATTGATGACAATTCAAACGCATCTTGTAGAACAGGGTTCCAAACAAGAATGTCACCGTTTAAACCTTCAAATCCATCTTCGTTTGGTGTTGTCCAGTCATCGTAGTCTGGCGCTCTTACATCATGAGCTTCGCCACTTGATAATTTGCCACCAATACCAATTAAGAAAACAGCACCATATTCTTTTGTAATCGCTTTTTCACGACCTTTAGCATCAAGGTCAGGATAACGACGCAGTAACTCTTCAGTGTGGATAAATTGAATTTGATCTGGCAGGAACGGTACCAGACCAAACTCTTCGCTGACGGCTTTTTCAGTTTCTTTTATTGCCTGATAAATTTTACCCACTGTCTGCTTAAGATAAGGAACTGTACGCTCTTTATCTTCCATCACTTTTTCCCAATCCCACTGATCAACATAAACAGAGTGGATCTGAGTTAAGCGATCTTCGTCTGGTCGCAAAGCTTTCATATGAGTATAAAGACCTTGACCAGAACTAAATCCAAAACGAGCTAATGTTTTACGTTTCCATTTAGCTAATGAATGGACAACCTCAAAAGTAGAATCTGGTAAAGATTTGACTTTAACTTGTACTGCCTTCTCATGACCAGATAAGTTATCTTGAGTTCCATCACCAAGGCGACTTAAGATCGGTCCTTGAACTTCAATCAGTCCTAATTCTTTTTCCAGCAGTCGTGAAAAATAAGATTTAACAAAGCTAATTTGCTGTTGAGTCTGGATGAATGATTTTTCCATTTTTATATTCCTAGTGGTGATGTCGTGTTTCGCTGATATAGATTAAGCAACAAAACAGGTACTAAATTCAATATACTTCATTAAAAATAGCCTTGCTTGTTTTAAATCGTTAAAAATAACGCTATAAAAATGTATTATCGTTAAAAACAGAGGGAATTTATGGACAATATTTATCAGATCGATAATCTCGATCGTGACATACTTCACGCATTAATGGCGAATGCGAGAACACCTTACGCTGAATTAGCCAAAAAATTCGAAGTAAGCCCTGGCACAATTCATGTTCGAGTAGAGAAAATGAAGCAGGCAGGAATTATTACGGGAACGCGAGTTGATATTAGTGAAAAGCAACTCGGTTTTGATGTCTGCTGCTTTATTGGCATTATTCTTAAGAGTGCAAAAGACTATCACACTGCATTAGATAAATTAGATAAGTTAGATGAAGTTGTAGAAGTGTACTATACAACAGGGCAATACAGTATTTTTACGAAGGTTATGTGTAAAAGTATAGAAGCCTTACAAGACGTACTTATCAACAAAATTCAGACAATCGATGAAATTCAATCAACAGAAACTCTGATCTCACTGCAAAACCCGATAATAAGGACGATCAAGCCATAAGGGTAAATTCTTATTTTTTTTTTATAACCACATTATCCACAGGTAGATCCCAAGTGATTCACAGCGTACAATAGCGCGTCTTAAACATAAGGAGATCATTAATGAAAAAAGTCACTCTTATTAGTGGCAGTACCATGGGTAGTGCTGAATATGTCGCAGAACACCTTGCAGAGATCTTATCTGATGAAGGGTTTGAGACGGATCTGCACCATGGGCCTTCTCTTAATGATCTTCCAAATGAAGGGATCTGGCTGGTGGTCACATCAACGCATGGTGCAGGTGATCTTCCTGACAACCTACAGCCTTTTGCTAATGAAATATCGGCTGACTCCGTTGATCTTAGTAATGTCACCTTTGGTGCGATCGGCATAGGAAGTAGTGAATATGACACTTTCTGCGGTGCGATCAGAACATTGGATCAAAAATTGGTGGAAAAAGGGGCGACTCGCCTTGGCGATCGTCTCGAAATTGATATCCAAAAGTACGACATTCCGGAAGATCCAGCTGAAGAATGGATAGCTTCTTGGAAAAATTTACTTTAAATTGCACAAAAAAACAGCAAACGAATGTGGATAACTCTGCTTAAAAGCAGGGGTTAACCCGTAGTTATCCATTGTATAAGGCTATATCAAGAAATGACCTGTGCATAAGTCGTCATTTTGATCCCAGCTTATCAGCAGATAGATCACGGATCATTCACAGTATATGATCCTTTACACTTTTATGATCTTTAAATAGAAAATCCACTTATCCACAGAGGATCGCTTCCTTAATAAAAGATCTAATAAAGAGATCTTTAAATAAAAAGATCTTTAAATAATTACCTGCGGATCTGCTCGCTTGTATCTGTCAAAAAGTTGAGTAGAATTCGTTTTCCCAATGCAACACATTCAGCATTCGTAACATTTAAGGTTCACACATGTTTTATCCAGAACACTTTGACGTCATTGTCATCGGTGGTGGTCACGCCGGTACAGAAGCCGCTATGGCTGCAGCTCGTATGGGGCGTCAAACCCTATTACTGACCCACAATATTGATACTTTGGGCCAAATGTCTTGTAACCCAGCTATTGGTGGGATTGGTAAAGGGCATCTGGTAAAAGAGATCGATGCCATGGGTGGATTAATGGCAACCGCTATTGACCATGCAGGGATCCAATTCAGAACCCTTAACGCAAGTAAGGGACCAGCTGTAAGAGCAACAAGAGCACAAGCTGACCGTGTTCTTTATCGCCAAGCTGTTCGTACTACTCTTGAAAATCAACCTAATTTAATGATCTTCCAACAACCAGTTGAAGATCTCATTGTTGAAAACGACCAATTAACAGGTGCTGTTACTCGCATGGGCTTAAAATTCCGTGCTAAGTCTGTTGTTCTAACTGTAGGTACTTTCCTTGATGGAAAAATCCATATTGGTTTAGAAAATTACAGTGGGGGTCGTGCAGGTGATCCACCATCAGTTTCGTTATCACACAGACTACGCGAATTACCTTTACGTGTAGGTCGTTTAAAAACAGGCACACCACCTCGTATTGATGCTAGAACTATTGATTTTAGCCAATTAGCCGTTCAGTTGGGTGATACTCCAATGCCTGTTTTCTCGTTTTTAGGTAATGTGGATCAGCATCCTGAACAAATGCCTTGCCATATCACATACACAAACGAAAAAACGCACGATGTTATTCGTAATAACCTCGATCGTAGCCCAATGTACGCTGGTGTCATCGAAGGAATAGGTCCTCGTTATTGCCCATCTATTGAAGATAAGGTGATGAGATTTGCTGATCGTAATTCACATCAGATCTTTTTAGAGCCTGAAGGTTTAACAAGTAACGAAATTTACCCAAATGGTATTTCAACAAGCTTACCTTTTGATGTTCAAATGCAAATCGTAAATTCCATGAAAGGTATGGAAAACGCGAAGATCATTAGACCTGGTTATGCAATTGAATATGACTTCTTCGATCCTAGAGATCTAAAACAAACTCTAGAAAGCAAATTTATCAATGGGTTATTCTTTGCTGGGCAAATTAACGGTACAACCGGTTATGAAGAAGCTGCGGCTCAAGGTATGCTTGCTGGGCTTAATGCGGCACGTTACGCCTTCGATCAAGAAGGTTGGTTCCCACGTCGTGATCAAGCATACATTGGTGTATTAGTTGACGATCTTTGCACACTAGGCACAAAAGAACCGTACCGTATGTTTACCTCTCGTGCAGAATATCGCTTGATGTTACGTGAAGATAATGCAGATTTACGTCTGACGGAAATTGGACGTGAATTAGGCATGGTTGATGATAACCGTTGGGCACAATTTAGCGAAAAAGTTGAGTTAGTTGAAAAAGAGCGCCAACGTTTAAGAGATATCTGGGTTCATCCTAAAGCAGATAATATTTCTGAAATTAACGAGTTACTTAATACACCACTATCTAAAGAAGCTAATGGTGAAGATTTATTACGTCGCCCTGAAATGACGTATGACATTTTGAAAAAAATCCCTCGTTTTGCACCAGGTATTGATGATTCAAAACCACAAGCTGCTGAACAAGTTGAGATCCAAGTTAAGTACGAAGGTTATATTAGTCGCCAGCAAGAAGAGATCGAAAAACAACTGCGCAATGAAAATGCAGCGCTACCGATAGATCTGGACTATAAGCAAGTTAGCGGATTATCTAACGAAGTTATTGCGAAACTTAACGATCACAAACCCACATCGATCGGACAAGCATCGCGGATCTCAGGTGTTACACCTGCGGCTATTTCCATTTTATTAGTTTGGTTGAAAAAACAAGGCCTATTACGCAGGAGCGCATCATGAGTGACTTACTTAATCGGCTAAAAAAGCTGGCTAAGCAAGCCAATATTGAGCTTACAGATATTCAAGCTGAAAAACTCACTGGCTATGTTGCTATGCTTGATAAATGGAATAAAGCATACAACCTCACATCAGTGAGAGATCCACAACAAATGCTTATCCGTCATATTTTGGATAGCATTGTTGTTAGTCAATATCTTGAAGGTGAAAGATTTATTGATGTGGGTACAGGGCCTGGTTTACCGGGTATCCCTTTAGCGATAATGCGTCCCGATCACCACTTTGTATTATTGGATAGCTTAGGCAAGCGGGTTCGCTTTATGAAACAAGTTCAGCACGAGCTAGGACTTAATAATATCGAGCCAGTTCAATACCGTGTTGAAGAGTACCAAACAGAGAAGCCTTTTGATGGTGTTATCAGCCGGGCATTTGCATCAATGAACGATATGCTCTCTTGGTGTTCACATTTAGTGACTCAAGAACATGGTCGTTTCTATGCATTGAAAGGACAAATTCATCAAGAAGAGTTGGATGAACTTGCTGATAATGGATTAAAAATGCCTGAAAAAGTGATCAGCTTATCCATACCTGAATTGAATGAACAAAGGCATTTGGTGATTATTTAATCAAACATCTTGTGTTTCATTGATCTTTTTTTCATTTTTTGTGCTCTGGCGATAATATTTACAATGTTATCGCCATTTGTTTTAGGGGGAATTATACGAAGTATTAAAATTCACTTTAACAGAACAATAATTTAACAATATATTATCTTTTGCTTTAATTCCCTTTGTTGCCTGCGTTTTTCTCTTTTTATTTCCAAAATAAATTAATAATTCTGTGCATTATAAAAATATTGAATTTATTTAATTAAAAATCGATTAATTATTTTTCAATTGCCACTAAATTGTTCATAAAAGGGAAGTTATTTGTTAACTCTGTTATATATTTTATGAAATAAGCTTTATTTATACTTTTATATTTGTGATGTATATCACGCTATTTATTTTATTCAGCTCTATTATTTTTACTCTTTTTGTTCTTAATCATTTTTCATAAATGGAACCTTGGTAAGAAATTTAAATTAATCTTCACTTTTTCGCTACTTATTGATTGAATTCATTGCCACGCCCCGTATAATTTGCTCGTTTTTGTCACTTGACACTTTATAGCAAAGACAGTTTGATACATCATTCAGTAATACCTTTTACGATAGCTAGTCTGGAGAATACAAACGTCATGTCTGTCTCCCTCTACAGCGGGAAAGTTGCACTGAAACTGTTATTTTTGCAGTTTATGACTTTTGTTATTCTCAGTGCGGGTTTCTACTTAAAGAGTACAGACTGGAGTTTTTCGGCTTTTTTAGGCGGGTTGGCATGTTGGTTACCCAATATTGCTTTTCTTTTGTTAATGCGCTTACAAAAAGTCAACGAAGAAGAAGCTCCAGTTCGCATAAACTGGCTTTTTGCTTTCAGTGAAGGGTTGAAGGTTATATTATCAATAGCCTTGCTGATTGTTGCTTTAGGAGTGTTTAAAGCGGCATTTGCACCACTGGTCATGACCTACTTAGCGGTGCTTGTTATGCAGGTCGTTGCACCAGCCGTCATTAACGGTTAGCGTTTTTAACAACAAAAGGGTAATTGGCATCATGTCTGCATCAGGAGAAGCATTAACCACTAGAGACTACATAGGTCACCACCTGAATAACCTTCAGTTGGACCTGCGTACTTTCGAGTTGGTCAATCCCCATGCTGAAAATGCGCCATCATTCTGGGTGTTAAATATTGACTCACTTTTCTTTTCAGTACTGATGGGAGCACTATTCCTATGGCTGTTTAGAAAAGTAGCAGTAAGAGCAACCAGTGGCGTACCGGGAAAATTCCAGACTGCAGTAGAAATGATCATTGGTTTCGTTGATAGCAGCGTCCGTGATATGTATCACGGAAAGAGCAAGGTCATTGCACCTTTGGCATTGACTGTGTTCGTTTGGGTGCTGTTAATGAATGCCCTGGATTTATTACCAATCGACTTCATCCCTTATATCGGTGAACACATCTTAGGGTTACCTGCGTTACGCATCGTTCCGACTGCGGACGTGAGTATTACTCTATCGATGGCAATTGGTGTATTTATCCTGATCCTTTTCTATAGCATTAAGATGAAAGGCATAAAAGGGTTTACAAAAGAGCTGACTTTACAGCCTTTTAATCACCCAATTTTTATTCCTGTCAACTTAATCTTAGAAGGGGTAAGCCTGCTATCAAAACCTGTTTCCCTCGGTCTTCGACTGTTTGGTAACATGTATGCAGGTGAACTGATCTTTATTCTTATTGCTGGTCTGTTACCGTGGTGGTCACAGTGGTTATTAAGCCTTCCTTGGGCGATATTCCACATACTGATTATTACGTTACAAGCATTTATTTTCATGGTTCTAACGATTGTCTATCTGTCGATGGCATCTGAAGAACATTAATTATTAACTCTTTGAAGAAATAACTGAAACAAACTGGAGACTGTCATGGAAAACCTGAGTATGGATCTGCTGTACATGGCTGCCGCTATTATGATGGGTTTAGCTGCAATCGGTGCTGCAATCGGTATCGGAATCCTCGGAGGCAAATTTTTAGAAGGTGCTGCTCGTCAGCCTGATCTGATCCCTCTTCTGCGTACACAGTTCTTTATCGTTATGGGTCTGGTTGACGCCATCCCAATGATTGCTGTGGGTCTGGGCCTTTACGTGATGTTTGCTGTTGCCTAATGATGGCAATGAGCAGTAAAAGCATCAAGTTAGTTAATAACCAAGAAAGAGGTATTGTGCTGTGAATTTAAATGCAACAATCCTCGGCCAGGCCATCGCATTTGTCCTGTTTGTTTTGTTCTGTATGAAATTCGTATGGCCACCAATTATGGCGGCCATTGAAAAACGTCAAAAAGAAATTGCTGACGGTTTATCATCTGCAGAACGTGCTAAAAAGGACTTAGATTTAGCGAAAGCCGATGCAGGCGATCAGCTAGCAAAAGCAAAAGCAGAAGCTCAAGCAATCATTGAATCAGCGAATAAACAACGCACTCAAATGATTGAAGATGCTAAAGCAGAAGCAGAGCAAGAACGTAGTAAGATCGTTGCACAAGCTCAATCCGAACTGGATGCAGAGCGTAAACGTGCTCGTGAAGAACTTCGTAAACAAGTCGCAATGCTGGCTATTGCAGGTGCCGAGAAAATTATTGAACGTTCCGTGGATGAAGCTGCTAATAGCGACATCGTTGATAAACTGGTCGCTGAACTGTAAGGAGGGAGGGGCATGTCTGAAATAGCAACGGTAGCTCGCCCCTACGCCAAAGCAGCTTTTGACTTTGCTGTGGAAAACCAGGCTGTCGATAAATGGCAGGTTATGCTGGCGTTCACCGCTGAAGTAGCACGCAATGAGCAGGTAACCGAATTACTTTCTGGTTCTTTAGCATCAGAAAAACTGGCTGACATCTTTGTCGACCTTTGTGGCGAACAATTAGATGGTCATGCTCAGAATTTAATTCGTGTTATGGCTGATAATGGCCGTTTATCAACGTTGCCTGAAGTATTGAGCCAATTTATTCAATTGCGCGCAGTACTAGAGTCAACGGTTGACGTTGAAGTAACTTCTGCCATTGAGCTAACTAAACAGCAGCTAGCTAACATTTCTGCAGCGATGGAAAAACGTCTATCACGCAAAGTGAAGCTGAATTGCAAAATTGATAAGTCTGTTATCGCAGGCATGATTATACGCGCCGGTGACCTCGTCATCGATGGCAGTATTCGTGGCCGTTTAGAGCGATTAACAGACGTCTTGCAGTCTTAAGGGGACTGGAGCATATGCAACTGAATTCCACTGAAATCAGCGAACTGATCAAGCAGCGCATTGCTCAGTTCAATGTAGTGAGTGAAGCTCACAATGAAGGTACGATTGTATCCGTTAGTGACGGTATCATTCGTATCCACGGTTTAGCCGAAGTTATGCAGGGTGAGATGATCGCACTGCCGGGTAACCGTTTCGCTATCGCACTGAACTTAGAGCGCGACTCTGTTGGTGCGGTTGTGATGGGTCCTTATGCTGACTTAGCAGAAGGCATGAAAGTTAAATGTACAGGTCGTATTCTGGAAGTACCTGTTGGGCGTGGTCTGCTTGGCCGTGTGGTAAACACACTGGGTGAGCCGATTGATGGTAAAGGTGCAGTAGAGCATGATGGATTCTCACCTGTTGAGATGATTGCTCCTGGTGTTATCGACCGTCAATCAGTTGATCAGCCTGTACAAACAGGTTACAAATCCGTCGATGCCATGATCCCAATTGGTCGTGGTCAGCGTGAATTGATCATCGGTGACCGTCAAACAGGTAAAACTGCTTTGGCTGTCGATGCGATCATCAACCAACGCGACTCTGGCATTAAATGTATCTATGTCGCTATCGGTCAGAAAGCCTCTACTATTTCGAACGTTGTTCGTAAATTAGAAGAACATGGCGCGTTAGAAAACACCATTGTTGTTGTTGCTTCTGCATCAGAATCAGCAGCGCTGCAATACCTAGCTCCTTATTCAGGTTGCGCAATGGGTGAATACTTCCGTGACCGTGGTGAAGATGCCCTGATTATTTATGATGACCTGTCTAAACAGGCTGTCGCATACCGTCAAATTTCACTGTTACTTCGTCGTCCACCTGGACGTGAAGCATACCCTGGTGACGTTTTCTATCTGCACTCCCGTTTACTTGAGCGTGCTGCTCGCGTTAATGCTGAGTACGTAGAAGCATTCACTAATGGTGAAGTTAAAGGTAAAACCGGCTCTCTGACTGCGTTACCAATTATCGAAACGCAAGCAGGGGACGTTTCTGCAT
Organism: Proteus sp. LHD240705; assembly: GCF_047921555.1. Classification (NCBI taxonomy): domain Bacteria; kingdom Pseudomonadati; phylum Pseudomonadota; class Gammaproteobacteria; order Enterobacterales; family Morganellaceae; genus Proteus; species Proteus sp. LHD240705. The sequence continues at coordinate 177,786 of NZ_JBLRMI010000008.1, read as the reverse complement.
TCGTTCCTACGAACGTAATCTCTATTACCGATGGTCAGATCTTCTTAGAATCTAACCTGTTTAACGCAGGTATCCGTCCAGCTGTTAACCCAGGGATCTCCGTATCTCGTGTTGGTGGTGCAGCTCAGACTAAGATAATGAAGAAACTTTCTGGTGGTATCCGTACTGCTCTTGCGCAGTATCGTGAGCTGGCAGCATTCTCACAGTTCGCTTCCGATCTGGACGATGCTACCCGTAAACAATTAAACCACGGTCAGAAAGTGACTGAATTGCTGAAACAGAAACAGTACGAACCAATGTCTGTCGCACAACAGTCTTTATCACTGTTTGCAGCAGAACGTGGTTATCTGGAAGATGTTGAAATTTCAAAAGTTGTGCCATTTGAAGCGGCTTTATTAGCTTATGCCTCTCGTGAACATGCTGATTTATTGAAAGAAATCAACCAGACTGGTACTTATAACGAAGAAATCGAAGCGAAGCTGAAAGGCGTGCTAGAAAACTTCAAAGCGACTCAGTCCTGGTAATAACTATTCGGCCTAATAGTTAAACATTAGGCCGTCTGGTTCATGAGGAGAAGCAGAAATGGCCGGCGCAAAAGAGATACGTTCGAAGATCGCCAGTGTGCAAAACACACAGAAGATCACTAAAGCGATGGAGATGGTCGCCGCGTCGAAAATGCGTAAAACGCAGGAACGCATGGCAGCCAGCCGTCCTTATGCAGAAACCATGCGCAGTGTGATTGGTCACCTTGCGTTAGGGAATCTGGAATACAAACATCCATACCTCGAAGAGCGTGAAGTTAAACGTGTCGGGTACCTGGTTGTTTCGACCGACCGTGGTTTGTGTGGTGGTTTGAACATTAACTTGTTCAAAAAACTGCTGGCAGACATGAAAGAGTGGTCTGAAAAAGGTGTGCAGGTAGATTTAGCACTAATCGGTTCTAAAGCCGCTTCATTCTTTGGCTCAGTAGGTGGGAATGTTGTTGGTCAAGTAACTGGTATGGGTGATGATCCAAAACTGTCAGACCTTATCGGTCCAGTCAATATCATGTTGCAGGCTTATGACGAAGGTCGTTTAGATAAACTGTATGTGGTGGCAAATAAGTTCATCAATACCATGGCTCAAGAGCCTAAAATTCTTCAGGTTTTACCATTACCACCAGGTGATGATGAAGAGCTGAAAGAAAAATCTTGGGATTATCTGTACGAACCTGATCCTAAGGCGTTACTGGATACTTTACTGCGTCGTTATATCGAATCGCAAGTTTACCAGAGCGTCGTAGAGAACTTAGCGAGTGAGCAGGCCGCCCGAATGGTCGCGATGAAAGCCGCTACAGATAACGGTGGTAACCTGATTAAAGAACTGCAATTGGTGTACAACAAAGCACGCCAAGCAAGCATTACTCAGGAACTTACAGAAATTGTGTCTGGTGCAGCCGCGGTATAACAGCTAGGTTTACGAATTACGTAGAGGATTCAAGATGGCTACTGGAAAGATTGTCCAGGTAATCGGCGCCGTAGTGGACGCCGAGTTCCCTCAGGATAGCGTCCCTAAAGTATACGACGCTCTTGAGGTTATGAATGGTAAAGAAAAACTGGTGCTAGAAGTTCAGCAACAGTTAGGCGGTGGTATCGTTCGTTGTATCGCAATGGGTACATCAGACGGTTTAAGCCGTGGCTTAAAAGTTGAAAACTTAGGCCACCCAATTGAAGTACCAGTAGGTAAAGCAACACTGGGACGTATCATGAACGTTCTGGGTACACCTATCGATATGAAAGGTGATATTGCAACTGAAGAACGTTGGTCTATCCACCGTGAAGCGCCAACCTACGAAGAGTTATCAAACTCACAAGAACTGCTTGAAACCGGTATCAAAGTAATGGACTTAATCTGTCCGTTCGCTAAAGGTGGTAAAGTAGGTCTGTTCGGTGGTGCGGGTGTTGGTAAAACAGTTAACATGATGGAATTGATCCGTAATATCGCGATCGAGCACTCAGGTTACTCTGTATTTGCTGGTGTTGGTGAACGTACTCGTGAGGGTAACGACTTCTATCATGAAATGACAGATTCTAACGTTCTTGACAAAGTATCGTTAGTTTATGGTCAGATGAATGAGCCACCAGGAAACCGCCTGCGTGTTGCACTGACTGGTCTGACTATGGCTGAGAAATTCCGTGACGAAGGTCGTGACGTACTGTTATTCGTAGATAACATCTATCGTTACACCTTAGCCGGTACTGAAGTATCAGCACTGTTAGGTCGTATGCCATCAGCGGTAGGTTACCAACCAACATTGGCTGAAGAGATGGGTGTTCTGCAAGAACGTATCACTTCAACCAAAACAGGTTCAATCACCTCTGTACAAGCTGTATACGTACCTGCGGATGACTTAACTGACCCATCACCAGCAACAACGTTTGCTCACTTAGATGCGACAGTTGTATTGAGCCGTCAAATTGCTTCATTAGGTATCTACCCTGCGGTTGACCCACTGGATTCTACCAGTCGTCAATTAGACCCACTGGTAGTTGGCCAAGAGCACTATGATGTGGCTCGTGGTGTTCAGTCTATCCTGCAACGTTATCAGGAACTGAAAGACATCATCGCTATCTTAGGTATGGATGAACTGTCAGAAGAAGATAAACTGGTTGTTGCGCGTGCGCGTAAGATCCAGCGCTTCCTGTCTCAGCCATTCTTCGTTGCTGAAGTATTTACCGGATCACCAGGTAAGTTCGTTTCCCTGAAAGACACTATCCGTGGCTTTAAAGGTATTCTGAACGGTGATTATGACCACCTGCCAGAGCAGGCGTTCTACATGGTTGGTACTATCGAAGAAGCAGTAGAAAAAGCTAAGAAGCTTTAATACGGCTGACGGGAGGTTGATATGGCTGATACATCGTTCTACCTGAAAGTTGTCAGCGCTGAAAAGCAGTTATATGACGGCGAAGTCAAACGAATTCAGGTAACTGGTAGCGAAGGTGAGCTCGGTATTTATCCGCAGCATACCCCGTTATTAACTGCCATAAAACCGGGCATGGTACGTGTCGTAAAAACATCGGGTGAAGAAGAGGTTATCTACCTTTCTGGTGGTATTCTCGAAGTTCAACCGACAGGCGTCATTGTACTGGCAGATACAGCTATCCGTGGTCGTGATTTGGATGAAGCGAAAGCGTTGGAATCTAAGCGTAAAGCTGAAGAACACATTCAATCCTCTCATGGTGATGTTGATTATGCTCAAGCATCAGCAGAATTAGCCAAAGCGATTGCAAAACTACGTGTAATCGAATTGACTCGACGTTGATGTAAATAGGCAGTCTATGAATAAAAAAGCCAGTTGGTTCTTCGCTAACTGGCTTTTTTGCGTCATGAAATATTTTGTGTGACGAAATATGTAGTATTATTTGGCATAAACAGGTTTACTTGCCATTCTTTACGGGAGTTATCGGGTTAATTATGTCTAATTCAGCTAAAAGCGTTGTTATTCTTGCTGCGGGAAAAGGCACCCGCATGTATTCACAGTTACCTAAAGTTCTTCATAAACTTGCAGGTAAATCCATGGTTCAACATGTGATTGATACTGCCAAGTCATTAGGCGCTCAACAAACACACCTTGTCTATGGGCATGGTGGTGAACTAATGAAAGAAAAATTAGGTTCACAACCTGTTAATTGGGTACTACAAGCAGAGCAACTAGGAACAGGTCACGCAATGCAACAAGCTGCACCTTTCTTTGCTGATGATGAAGATATCCTGATGCTTTACGGTGATGTTCCACTTATCACTAAAGAAACGTTAGAACGTTTAATTGAAGTCAAACCAGAAGGCGGTATTGGTTTATTAACAGTTATTTTAGATAACCCAACTGGCTATGGTCGTATTGTTCGTGAAAATGGCGAAGTGACGGGCATTATCGAACAAAAAGATGCGTCTGAAGAACAACTCAAAATTACTGAAATCAACACGGGTATTTTGGTCGCTAATGGTGGTGATTTAAAACGTTGGTTAGGTAAGCTCAATAATAATAATGCACAAAAAGAGTATTACATTACTGACATTATCGCGTTAGCGTATAAAGAAGGTCGTAAAATTGAAACGGCTCATCCTCGTCGTCATAGTGAAATGGAAGGCGTGAATAACCGTTTACAACTGGCTACATTAGAACGTATTTACCAAACAGAACAGGCTGAACGCTTATTATTAGAAGGCGTCATGTTGCTTGATCCTGCTCGTTTTGATTTACGTGGTACGTTAACTCACGGTAAAGACGTCGTCATTGACACTAACGTGATTATTGAAGGTAATGTCACTTTAGGTAACAACGTTGAAATCGGTACAGGGTGTGTCCTGAAAAACTGTGTGATTGGTGATAATTCTATTATCAGCCCCTATACGGTGATCGAGGATGCAAACTTAGCTCAAGAGTGTACTGTTGGGCCATTTGCACGCCTTCGTCCGGGTAGTGAATTAGCGGATAAAGCTCACGTTGGTAACTTTGTTGAGATGAAAAAAGCAAGCTTAGGTGTTGGCTCTAAAGCGGGTCATCTGACTTACTTAGGCGACACTGAAGTAGGCGCTAATGTTAATATCGGCGCGGGTACTATTACTTGTAACTACGATGGTGCGAATAAATTCAAAACAGTTATTGGTGATGACGTCTTTATTGGTTCAGATACCCAATTAGTAGCGCCAGTTACGGTTGCTAATGGTGCAACAATTGGTGCAGGAACAACACTCACTAAAAACGTGAATGAAAATGAATTAGTGATCAGTCGAGTTAAGCAAACTCATATTAGTGGATGGAAACGTCCAGTGAAGAAAAAACAATAATTTTAAGAAAAGGGCGTATATTTCATTAGCGCCCTTTTCTTGTACGCTATTATTCTAAAAACAAAAAATATCCCCGCTTTCTACAATGGCTTGGGGAACAAACCAATCAGGTATAAGACATCCAAGTGCGAATAAACGCACAGTTTTAGGAATAACACAATGTGTGGAATAGTAGGTGCAGTTGCACAACGCGATATCGCTGAAATCTTAATTGAAGGCTTACGTCGTTTAGAATACCGCGGTTATGACTCTGCGGGTTTAGCGGTTGTGGATAATGACTGTAAAATGACACGTCTGCGTGAAGCTGGCAAAGTACAAATGCTGGCGGAAGAAGCAGAAAAAACACAAGTGATTGGTGGTACAGGTATTGCTCATACTCGTTGGGCAACACATGGTGAACCTTGTGAAGATAATGCACATCCTCATGTATCAGGTACGATTGCAGTTGTACATAATGGCATTATCGAAAACTACCAAGAACTGAAAGCAGAATTAATTAAAAAAGGGTATCAGTTTGCTTCTCAAACTGACACTGAAGTGATTGCTCACCTTGTTAACTGGGAACAGCGCCAAGGTGGTACATTACGTGAAGTTGTACAACGTGTTATTCCTCAATTACGTGGTGCTTACGGTACCGTTATTATGGATAGCCGTACACCTGAGTTATTAGTCGCTGCTCGCTCTGGTAGCCCGCTGGTGGTAGGTCTTGGCGTGGGTGAAAACTTCCTTGCTTCTGACCAGTTGGCTCTATTACCTGTTACCCGTCGCTTTATCTATCTTGAAGAAGGGGATATTGTCGAGGTCACTCGTCGTCATGTTCATATTTTTGATGTGAATGGCGAAGAAGTTGTTCGTGATACGATTGAATCAAATGTTCAATACGATGCGGGTGATAAAGGTGTTTACCGTCACTACATGCAAAAAGAGATCTATGAACAGCCTCTGGCGATTAAAAACACGCTTGAAGGTCGTTTAAAATCAGAAACGATTGATCTAAGTGAACTAGGATCTAAAGCTGAAGATATCTTATCTAAAGTTGAACATATTCAAATTGTAGCTTGTGGTACTTCTTATAACGCAGGTATGGTTTCACGTTATTGGTTTGAGTCTTTAGCAGGTATTCCTTGTGATGTCGAAATTGCATCAGAATATCGCTACCGTAAACCAGCAACTCGCCGTAACAGTTTGCTGATTACATTATCTCAATCAGGTGAAACAGCAGATACATTAGCTGCATTGCGGTTATCTAAAGAGTTAGGTTATTTATCTTCTTTAGCTATTTGTAACGTTGCAGGCTCTTCTTTGGTTCGTGAGTCTGAATTTGTTTTAATGACTAAAGCGGGTGCTGAAATTGGTGTTGCATCAACCAAAGCATTTACCACACAGTTAACCGTTCTATTAATGCTGGTGGCATATATGGGACGAATTAAAGGTGTCGCGACATTAGAGCAAGACGTTTCAACAGCATTACATGCATTACCAAGCCGTATTGAAAGCATGCTATCGAAAGATAAAGTGATTGAAGCGTTAGCTGAAGACTTCTCAGAAAAAAGCCATGCTTTATTCTTAGGTCGTGGCGACCAATACCCGATTGCGGTAGAAGGTGCATTAAAGCTAAAAGAGATCTCTTATATTCATGCTGAAGCTTATGCTGCTGGTGAATTAAAACATGGTCCATTAGCATTAATTGATGCGGATATGCCTGTTATCATCATTGCGCCAAACAATGAGTTATTAGAGAAATTAAAATCTAATATTGAAGAAGTACGTGCGCGTGGTGGCTTACTGTATGTATTTGCGGATCAAGATGCAGGCTTTGAAGAAAACGAAACGATGAAGTTAATTTCTTTACCTCATGTTGAAGAGCTTATCGCACCTATTTTCTATACTGTACCATTACAGTTGTTGTCTTATCATGTTGCCTTAATTAAAGGCACAGATGTAGACCAACCTCGTAACTTAGCAAAATCGGTTACAGTTGAATAAATAAAGTCAAAGTTAACTTTATTCTAAAAGAACCAGTCATGCTGTAAAAAGCAGGCTGGTTTTTTTCTGCCTAGAAAATAAAACTCTGCCCGCAAATCGATAACAGGCAGAGGAAAATAGCACAATAGGAGAGATATATTGCTATTAAAACAACACTACAGTAAGAACAAAACTAGTTGTAAGACTTAAACAGGGATTGGTTGCCTGATTTATCAAAGGCAATCACTTGGTAAGGCTCTTTGTAATCACCTGCATACATACCTAAACTTCCCGCTGGCATACCTGCAACGGCAATACCTGATTTAGATTTATCTACTAAGTCGATATTTTTTAAACTATCAACGGGGATATGTCCTACTAAATCTTTACCTTGGTAAGTCGCAAAGTGGCAACTTAATAAATTATTGGGTACACCGGCTTGTTGATATTTCTGCATTAACTCTGTCTCTGAAACAATATTCACTTTAACATTGAAGCCTGCTTCTTTTACGCCATCAGCCCATAACGTACAGCATCCACAACTGTCAGTTTTATAAACCTCAATAACATTATGATTAGATGCATAAGCCGTGCTTGTAAAAGCGGAGATTGCAATAATAGAAGGCAGTAATAATTTTTTCATTGTTTATTCCTTTCACTAAATTGATAGATGAAACAATAATCTTTCCCCCTACTGGAAGGTCAATTTAATTAAGGTATAGACGCGTAGAGTTTTGTAAAAAAATATTTATAGAAAACAAAGATATAAATAATACTTTGCTTATCCTTTTTTGATGTTTTTCGAGAATATGACTTGATATAAGAAGAAAAAAAGCCTGCATAGCAGGCTTAAAATGGAGAAAACAGGGTAAACGTAGAGTAGTTAGGATGTAAACGACCATGAGGGTATCTCATAAGTTAAATCACCTCTTGCGAAGAGTGTTTGTGCTTTAACTTGGAATAACTATAAACCTAAACTTAACTTGAGGTTAAAGCGAAGAAATTTGTATAAGGGATCCAATTTTATTGATGAAAATAAAATATATAGAATATAAAAATAAAAAAGCCAATATTTTCAATGTATTGGCTTTAAAATAAATAGGTGTATTTTTAATTTAAAAACAAATTATTTGATGGCGATTATTTGATAATAGTAATTTGTTTTACGTCGATCTCAGTGCTTGTCCATTCTTTATCAACTTTACCTTCAATTCTGACGGTATTATCTGGTGTAACTGTTTGTCCACGCCATCTTTTATTGTCGATATCTACATTGATACCGCCTGTGCTGTCTTCAAAAACGTACAGCTCATCACCAATTTTTTTGGTAATTTTACCCGTTAAAATAACCCAAGTGTCATCAGAAAGATCTTTTGCTTTTGCAACGGAGGTTTCGCTAATTGAAGGACCTTTAAATCCTCCTTGATCTGCACTTGATTGAATAGTGCCTTGAGGAGAAACAAAACCACCATTATGAGATGTTGTATTGGCTTGAGATGCAAAGGCCAACGTACTACCAATTAATAATACAAGAATTTTTTTCATATCAAGCTCGCTTTCTGTTTAAAATATAACTAAGTATAGTACTTATTTTATTTCAACTTCATGTATAAAACAGCATATAAAGGTAAATCTAGATATTAATACATCAAATGATTGATATTACTATTTTAAAACTAGAGTTATATTTTATAGTGTTGTTTTTTTCAATATAAGCATCTATCACTAAGTACTTCTTTTCTTTAAGTTAAATCTTCTGGTTATTTCCCCTTTGGATCAGTGTAGACCGTTATTCAAAAATATACCTTGTAGGATCATTGTTTTTAGATGTATTACCTCTTATCATCCAGCGCCTTCAAATTTTTTTTAATTTTCCCCTGTTATTTTTAGAGGTTTTAGGTTTTATGACTAACGAACGCATTGCCAATCCGGGTCCATTAGGTTTAATGGGTTTTGGTATGACAACGATTTTGTTGAACATACATAATGCCGGTTTTTTCCCAGTAGTCTCAGTTATTATGAGTATGGGAATTTTTTATGGTGGGATCGCACAAGTTATTGCTGGAATTTTTGAGTTCAAAAAAGGCAATACTTTTGGAGCCACTGCATTTACCTCTTACGGCTTCTTTTGGGTAACATTAGTAGGTATTTGGTTATTACCCGTGATGGGCTTAAGTGAACCCACAACACCTCTCTTTTTGGGTGTGTTTTTAGCGTTATGGGGAATTTTTACCTTTTTCATGTTTATTGGCACGTTAAAAGCCAATAGAGCACTCCAGTTTGTCTTTTTAAGTCTGACTATTTTATTTGCATTACTGGCAATAGGAAATATCACAGGTAATGCACTGATTTTAAAAATTGCAGGTTTTGAAGGTATTATTTGTGGTGCCAGTGCTTTTTATCTTGCAATGGCTGAAGTATTAAATGAGATGTATGGCAGAACAATACTGCCAATTGGTCACAAGTAACCGCTTTATACAGAAGTGGCTATTTAGCCACTTCTACTACTTGGCTTTTACGGCGTATTAGTTTTCTTGCACACCATGCGTAAAGCAACCCTGCAACGACACCTGAAATATGTGATTCTGTTGATACACCTAATTGTCCCGGAATTAAGCCATAGGCCATTGATCCATAATAGAATAGAACAAAGAGTGCAATTACAATATCGATAATTTTATGTCGAGTAAAAGCGTGAGCAATAAGTAAAGACCATAACCCAAAAATCCACCCACTTGCACCAACGTGAATAGCATTTCGTCCAAAAATCCAAACTAATAAACCACTTACGATAATAATAAATATACTGGATAGTACATATTCTCGTAGAGATTGTGTCATGGATAAAAAGCTAAGAATAAGAAGCGGGAGTAGATTACTAAATAGATGGGACCAAGATCCATGAATGAAAGGTGCGATAAAAATACCAATTAAACCTTCACCCGTTCTTGGAACAATACCCCATTGAAAAAGAGATATGGGTAATAGTGAGTTAATAAGTTGAAGTAAGACTAATATGATAGTTAACCCACCAAGAAAGGTGAGCCTTTTTTTAAACCAAACCTTATCCATAACGTAGCCTTAATAATGTAATGACGTTGATAAAACGCTATAAATAGAAGAGCCTCTAATAAAAAGAAGAAAGGCTCTTTTTTATTTATTAGTCTAATAAATTAAGGCAAGCAGCTCCGCGAGCGCCACCTGCATCACCATGACGAGCTTTTTCTATTGCTGGAATTTGAGCATTTCCATAGACACAGTGTGAGAGATATTCAGGTAATTGGTCATACAGTGCATTAAATTGCGATAATCCACCACCAATAACAATTAAATGTGGATCAAGTACAGTAAGAATATTACTTAGATAAATCGCTAACACTTTCATATAACGATCAACGTGCTCTTCTGTTTTCTTATCTCCAGCATAGTATTGCTCAACAATATCAACGGCTCTTCTGGGAGTATGATTGAATGCCTTATACATACGTTCAAAACCACGACCAGATAAATAAGTTTCAAAACACGCTTTTTTACCACAACCGCAGATGATTTTTGGCATTGTTTCGCCAATCACGTTATCTGCATCCACATTCAGATTCATATGACCGATTTCACCAGCAATCCCATTCTTGCCAGATAATACTTTGCCATCAATAACAAAACCGCCACCAACACCTGTACCTAAAATAAGTCCAAGTACAGAAGGATGATGACGAAATTCGGGATCCCATGCTTCCGATAAGGCAAAGCAGTTAGCATCATTTTCAACTTTAACCGGTCTATTGAGTATATGTGCAAGATCATGAACCATTGGCTTGTATTTAGCGGCTGGAACATTAGTGGTAAATACCGTTCCTTCTTTTGCATTCACAATACCAGGAACACCAACGCCTACTTTTCCTTTACACCCTAATTCAATGTCAGCTTCTAAGGTCAGTTCCTTAAAAACATTCAATAACGCCTGATAATCATTTTTAGGTGTAGGAACACGTTTTTGCCATACTTGAGTCAGATCTTTATCAAAAACGGCAAGCTCAATTTTTGTGCCGCCCATATCAAAACCATAATACATATCAGTCTCTTAATTATTCTGTAAATATTATTTATAGCAACGACAAGGGTGTCGTTACGTGGCCATTTCTATTTCAGTCAATACTTAAGTTATCTCTACTGCTTATATACACTAGGTTAAAGAAGAACAGTGATTGGTGACAGTTGAGTTTTCTTTATCTATTGATTACTACTTTCAATCAAAACACTACGTACTTTCATTAGAGCAAAGCCTAATAAATTTAATCCATTCCAAAGAAGAGGATTGTTAATCTCATTGTCTTGCTCACTTAAACCGACTCCCCATATTTTATCAACGGGGCTTGCCTCAACAAGCACACGATTGCCTGTTGAAATCAGAAATTTACCGAGTTCTTCATTTTGGGAAAACTTAGCGATATTGGCACGAATAACAATATCCATACGGTGTTGTTCCCAAATACCTTGGTCAAATCCTTTGACTTCTCTGCCTAATGCTTTTGCAGAGCCTGGGTTAGATGCAGTAATAATGCGCTTTCTGACTTCTATATCATTAAATAGCTTTGCTTTTTCAGCCATCATATAGTGCTCAGCGCTGGCATAACGCACATCATCTAATATAAAAGGTGCTGGATACCATTGGCTAAAACAACTTTTTGCGATGTCATTACCTTTACTTTTATGTCCCCAAAAGTAGATGTACTTTATTTTCTTTCCTGCACGAAATTCTTTTTTTAATTGTTCTAAATCCATCTTTTTTTCCGTTATGTTGAATACTCCTAATTCACTTAATAAAGATAGCATAGAAGTAAAGAAGGATAGAGAGCCTTTTTGCTATTCTGCTTATAGGTGAAGCGATTCCGCTATTTTCAAATTATTCTTATTAAATTAATCTTAATTAGATTTGTTTTTACTGAATGATAAAAAAATAGAGCTTAGATTACTAGGATTACTCTTAAAAAAATCGAACTAAAGAGTTTCTTTATTTATATAATCACACAAAAAGATAATCTTAAAACGATACTACTTACTTAGTATAAAGGTGTAGTTAATTAAGTATTTTTAATATAAAAAAGCACATTTATCGGTATTTATACTAATTGTTGGTATTTGTAACTAATAAAATAGATATTATGTAATTAATTTAATAACTTAGGTTAATTGAGATACTTGTTTTCATTGTTACACTTATTATTTGAACTAAATCACGCTTGTGTGTTTGTTAAGCTAAATTAACAATATCATTTTATAGATAAAATATTACTTAAGTTAATTATTCTGGAATACAGGTTATTCTTAGCGGTATTTACTATAAGTAAATAATAAAACTAATCATAGATTGATTATCTACTTTTGTCTTTTATTTTAATGTTTTTTTCTAAAACTTAACCAATACTGATGTGTTTTATTTTTTTATTAATAAAATAGAACGATCGTAATATGATAAAAAGCAATAAACACACTTTTTAGGTGTAAAAAAGGAACCTATTTTGATGATGATCAATATGAATAAATAATCCTTTCCATTTTTAGTTATTATTTTTTTAGTCTTTTTTGGAATAGAAAAAAGAGGGTTTATTAAAATTGATCTTGATGGGCTCTTTGCTTTTTAGAAGAAATAATATCAATAAATAATTATTTTAGAATTTTATATTTATAAAATTTATACGAATTGTTATTAATTAACTCTAGTTATTATCTGGTTTTTAAACCTGTTTTTTTAGGTAAAAAAGACGCTATTTTTGATAGTAATAATAAATATGGAATTAAGTAAAAGTACCCATTTTTATAAAGTGAAAATGAGTGGCGTTTTACTTTTTACACTTTTTTTGATGTTGTCTTTTTCATTAAAATAATTATACAATTTAATTTAAATAATCATTGCTCCTAATTGGATGATGTTTATTTGTAATTAAATAAATTAGTATTTATAAGATTATTTTACCCTACATAGTTGATGTTCATTAATTGATGATTTAATGAGAGTTTAAATATGAATTTATAGAGATATATTTTTAACTTATTGTGAAAATTATCTATAAGGTTCTCTCCTCCTTATTTTGGATGAGCATCAAATTATTGAACAAGGTTTAGAGTACTGTTATTAAAGGGGCCACACTATGTATGATGATATTAGTAACCTAAAAGATAAGTTTCAGGAAGATGCCTTTGCTTTTCAAGAGTTTTCTTCCTCTACAATACAAGATGTTGATAATAAAATAGAACCAGTAGTTATAAATAAAGAAGATAATAATAAAATTAGTAATTTAAGTAATAATACGTTTTCTGAAACTTCACTTATAGTGAAAAACGAACCAAAACAGCCTGTTACTTCATCGTCTATCCCTTCTTATCACCAGGATGCTTTAGTTGTTAAAGCAAAGAAAGACAATTTAATTAAGAGTAAGCAAAATTTGTTAGCAGATAATAAAATATTTGATAGCAAAGAAACTGATAGAGTTCATGCTCATGAAAATATATCACTAAAAGATATATTGTCATTTATTGCCTCTATCTAATCTGAATAAGCAAAACTCTTTGTGTAAATAAATAATATTGACTGGTGTCAATCTTTAGCCATTGTTATTTTATTTTTTAAGATAGGTTTATTTCTTTTCGATATTTATTAATGTCGATAGGGTGCCTTTGTCTTAAGAAAAGATCTATGGCGATGACAAAGGTATGGGTTTATGAATAAAATATTTAAAACATTAATTACGGCTTTTTTATTGATAACAATGTTTTCACTCATTGTTATGCCAATGAGCGCCGAACAACAATATATATTCGGTCTTATCAATATATTGCTGTTATTTGTTATCGGTTTTAAAAAATCAAAAAAACGATTATTAACAATGGTTTTTATTTCATTGTTGATGTCAACGCGTTATCTCTACTGGCGTGCAACAAATACCTTAAATTTTAATACAACTATCGAGGCTGTTTTAGGTAGTGGTTTATTTATGGCTGAAATTTATTCTTGGATAATATTAGTCCTAGGTTATTTCCAAACGTCATGGCCATTAAATAGAAAAATAGCACCTTTACCTAAAGATATTTCTCAATGGCCTACTGTTGATATTTATATTCCAACATATAACGAAAGCTTGGATGTTGTACGTGATACGGTCCTTGCTGCACAAGCTATCGATTATCCACAAGATAAAATGAAAGTTTATATATTGGATGATGGTAGTCGTGAAGAATTTAAACAATTCGCTGGTGATGTTGGTGTAACTTACATTGAACGTGAAGTTCATGATCACGCTAAAGCAGGTAACTTAAATCATGCGATGGGATTAACAGACGGTGAGCTAATCTGCGTTTTTGACTGTGACCATATTTCCACGCGTATTTTCTTGCAAGCAACAGTAGGAAGCTTCCTTGAAGATCCAAAATTAGCGTTGATCCAAACACCACACTATTTCTACTCGCCAGACCCATTTGAACGAAATTTAAGTGCGGCTAAAGATGCACCGCATGAAGGCGCACTTTTCTATGGCCCTGTTCAACGTGGTAATGATAACTGGAATGCGACATTCTTCTGTGGTTCATGTGCTGTTATGCGTCGTAGTGCTCTTGAAGAAATTGGTGGCATTGCTGTTGAAACGGTAACCGAAGATGCACACACTGCGCTTAAATTACAACGCTTAGGTTGGAACTCTGCATTTATTGATATCCCTTTAGCCGCAGGTCTTGCAACAGAACGTTTAGCATTACACGTTAACCAGCGTATTCGTTGGGCTAGAGGAATGACACAGATATTCCGTGTTGATAATCCAATGTTGGGGCGTGGTTTAACATTCCCTCAGCGTTTATGTTATCTCAATGCCATGCTCCACTTTCAGTACGGTTTGCCTCGTATCATCTTCTTGACTGCGCCGTTACTGTTTATGTTATTTAACCTTAATATTATCGCTTCATCCGCCAGCATGATATTTGCCTATGCATTACCACACTTAATCATGTCGGTTTATGTAAACTCGAAAAATATCGGTAAATACCGTTACTCTTTTTGGGGTGAAATTTATGAAACCGTCATGGCATTTAGTTTGGTACTCCCTACTTTACTGAGCTTAGTTTCACCAAAATTAGGTAAATTTAACGTAACAGATAAAGGTGACTTGCTTGATAAAAGCTATATGGATTACCTCACTGTACGTCCATTAATTATCACTGCACTTCTTCTTATCACTGGGATTTCATGGGTTGTTGTCCGTTACCTATTAAATGACTTCCAAGGTATTGACCCGCTGGTTATTGTTTTAAACCTTGCTTGGGCGACATACAGTTTATTTATCATTCTTGCCTCTATCGCAGTAGGTAAAGAGACGCGACAAATTCGTAAAAATACTCGAATCAATGCATCTTTACCGATTACGTTACATTTTGATGATGGCGCTGAATTAACAACTACCACAGAAGATATTTCAATGGGTGGCGTTCGCATTGCCGTGAATAAAATGTCTGAACTTCGCCAACGTAATGTCACTTCAATCACCCTGAATGTACAACGAGATGAAGTTACCGTTCCTGTTGATATGGTGAGTTTAGAAAGCAATCAACTACGTCTTGAATTCTTACCTATTGATTTAAATCTTCGCCGTAAATTGGTGCGCATTGTCTTTGGTCGTGCTGATGCATGGATCCATCAAGCAGATTATAAAGACAAGCCATTTAAAGAATTGGCCGGTATTACACGTTGTATTTTCGAACTGTTCTTTGGTCGTCGCCAAAAAGTGAAAGCGCCAGCAATAAGAACGAAAGCAAAAGCTTCACTCTCTGTGCAATCAATTAACGGGGATGACTAAGCATGAAAAAGAAACTGACATTAATGCTAAGCCTGACGGCAATAGCGATCGCAAGTATTAATCTTTCTCAAGCAGATACCGGAATGTTAGAGCTAGGAGGGGAGCTTTTACCTGATCCGACTGCTTATACACATTCTCCAGTGCAACAAAAGGCGAATAACCCGATCCAACTTGAAGATGGCGTATTGTCTGAAGCGCGTAATATTGAAGAGCAATTAACTTTGGCACAAATGGGAAGTCCATCGCCTATCGTGCTATCAGGAAGAAAATTACTTTCTGGTGTGACTTTTAATATGGCGAACGATTTATTTATTGATAACGCCACATTAACAATGAAAGTGAAAGCATCTCAAGGATTAATTCAATCTGATCAAACACTTCATTTAATGCTAAATGGTCAACCTATGGGATTTCTACCTTTAGAAGAAGGTGGGCAAGAGCATGAATATGTTTTAGAAATTCCTGAAATGATGTTGACGAATGTGAATAACCTCAGCTTTCGTTTAGCCAATCGTGATGCATTGGATGAAAGCCAATGTATTCCTCCACTGGCTGAAGGATTAAGTTTGGTTATTTCACCAGATTCATCATTAGATTATCGAGGTCGCTGGATTAATGGCGGGTATAGTCTGGAACGATTGCCCCTACCGTTCTTTGATCCTGACAGAATGACAGCGACCTCGTTACCTATCATATTGTCAGATAAACCTGACCATGCAGAGGTAACAACAGCAGCCATTGCTGCATCATGGTTTGGCAGTTTTAGCCATGATATTAAGCAAGTTGATTTACCGGTTTTAATGAATCAGTTACCTGAAAGTGATGGTATTTTAGTTGGTTATTCAGGGCAGACTATTGCGGGTATTACATTACCTTCAGGAAATAGTGGGCAATTAACCATTGTTGATAACCCAGTCGATCCTGTTTTCAAATTATTACTGATCAGCGGTGATAATGAGAAATCTCTTCGCCAAGCTGTATGGGCATTAAACAACGGTAAATTGCCACAAAACGATCACTTAGTGGTGCCTTCTCAAACGCTTGCAATGAGTGCGGATTACGATGCACCTCGTTGGTTAAATACCAATAAACCTGTTTCGTTAAGTCAAATTGCCAATGGTAGTGATGATTTCTCACGCCAAGGCATTAACCATGCACCAAATCAGTTTTCGTTTCGTGTCTCTCCCGATCTCTTTTGGTGGGATGGTGATGCACTGCCGTTAGATTTGAAATATGTTTTTCCTCATTCGGATAAACTAAATAGTCGTCGCTCTTCATTAATTGTCTCTTTGAATAACCAATTCTTAGGTGCATTGTATCCGGCGCGTTCAGAACCTTTAGGTATGTTAAGACAATGGCTGGGAATGGAGAGCGAACAGCAAAATAGCACGCTCTATTTAAATCCTCGTCAAATTTATAGTCAGAATCAATTACAGTTTTATTTTGATTTACGTGAGCCTGATGATTCACCGTGTATTTTAACGGATGGCAGTAGCTTAATTAGCCAAATTGATCCGCAATCAACACTGCAATTTAAAAATACTTGGCACTACTCAAGAATGCCGAACTTGGCTTATTTTTCAGGAGCGTCATTCCCATTTAGTCGCCGTGCGGATTTTTCACAAACCACACTGCTATTACCTGAAAATCCAACGATAGAAGAGCTTTATACCTTAGTGAACTTAATGGCGAGATCAGGTTATGCCACAGGTACACCAGTTTCTCATGCTTCGGTTTTCTTAGGTGCTAAAGAGCTCGAGAAAAATAACCTCTCTCAACACGATGTGCTAGCGATTGGCTCATTAAATAGTGAGGGATTTCTACCTGCTCGTTTTTCACAACAAACGTTCTCATTTTTAAATAAAAACGTCGAAATCAAACCACAATCATTGATTGACAAGGCAAAAGGTTGGATTGCTGGCGATTATTTATCTCAAAGTGGTGATGCTGCAAGTTACTTATCTTCACTGAAAGATTGGCGTGGCATGATGAGTTTTATCTCACCTTGGGCAAGCAACAGAGTTGTCGTATTGGTTACAGCTAAAGGTAATGATTCGATAAAAACCATTATCAATGACTTAAATTTAGCCCAAATAAATGCGGCTATTAAAGGCGACATCACTCTTATTAGTGGTAAAGACACCGTAAAAAGTTTCCATTTAGGTGAACACTTTTCGCAAGGTGACTTACCTTTCTTACAACAATTCCTTTGGTATAGCTCTAGACACGTATATTTGCTGGGTCTTTTAGCTGTTGGTTTTTGTGCGTTGACGGGCTTCGTGACTTATTACTGGTTACAACGTCGTTCAACTCGTCGTTTACATCAGATATCACAGCATCGTTCAGACAAATAAGGGGGGGGGGATATAAGATGAAAAATCACGCACTTAATATCATCGTTAAAGTCATCTATGCAGGTTGTATTCTAGGGGCATCAAGCCAAGTACAAGCAACCGCAGTTGAGGCAAATACAACAGCAACTGATCCAAATATTGTCAGTTCTCTTATTGAGCAAGCTAATTATTGGCACGGTAGAGCACACGATGAACGTGCAGTAGAAGCACTGCAAAAAGTACTGATTATGGAAAGCAATAATCAGGACGCGCTGTATTTAATGGCATTCTTTACTGCGCAACAAGGTAATGAAAAACAAGCAACATATTGGCGAGAAAAACTTGCGCAAGTTGCACCGCAAGATCCACGAATTGAAGGATTAAAAAATATCCGATCATCACAATTTAGTGAACAACAATTAGGATATGCCAGAGAGTTAGCGAAAAAAGGGCAACATGAAGAAGCAATAAAAGCGTATCAACGTTTATTTGTTAGTAGTGAGCCACCTGAAACACTAGCGTTAGAATATTATCAAACCATGGCGGGTGTACCCGCAATGTTGCCTCAAGCTATTACGGGGTTAAAGCAACGTGCTGCATTAATGCCTGATAATAAAGAAACGCAAAAAGCATTTGGATTAACGCTAACTTATAACGAAGAGACTCGCCGTGAAGGTATAACTATTTTAGGTAATATCTCGGGTGATGAATCAGCCAAAAAAGGTATGCGTCAAGCACTGTTATGGCTGAATGTTCGTCCTGATGATGAAGTGTTATATAAGACTTATTTGCAAGCAAACCCGAACGATAAAGCTGTTGCAGAGCATTTCCAAGGTGCTATTCAAGGTAATGCACGCCAAGCAGGTTATACCGCATTAAATAAAGGTAAATTGAAAGAAGCCGAAGGTTATTTCAAACAAGCTTTAGCGGCAGATAACAATGATGCGCAAGCCTTAGCGGGGTTAGGTTATATCGCATTACGCTCAGGTGATTTAACCACAGGTCAGCGTTTATTAAACCAAGCTGCACAATCAGGTGGAGAACAAGGCAGCAAATGGAAACAACAAGCGGAAGATGCGGGTTTTTATGCGCAATTACGCAGTGCACAACAACGCGCTAAACAAGGGAATATTCAACAAGCTCTCGATCAATTAGCCCCATTAGCGGGTGCTTCAGGTGAAAAAGGGTTGTCTGCCAACTTATTACAAGCTGACTTATTACGTAAGCAAGGTAATTTACCCGCGGCTCACCAATTGCTGTCAGGGCTTTATCAGCAAAATAGCCATAATGAGAAAGTGATTTCTGCTTATTACTATTTATTAGTTCAGGAAGGGCAGAATACAAAAGCAGAACAATTATTGGCTCAACAATCAGCCTCTTTGCGTCAAAAACTTACTGCAAATACAGATCCTTCTGAGAAATTACGCCGTGACGCGCAAAAAGCGTTAGAAAATGGTAATCGTGTTCAAGCAAGACAATTGCTTTTACAAGCGCAGCGTAAAAACCCGCAAAATAACTGGGTTTACCTCGATTTAGCGCGCTTAATGGCCGCTGATGGTGACAGTGCTGGCGCAAAAAATATTATCTCACAGCTACAAAACCGTAGAACAAGAGATTCTGATTATGTGGCATCGCTGTTTTATGTTGAGCAAAAAGAGTGGGATAAAGTTTTTAACTTACTAAGTAGCCATAATCAACAAACTGAAGCTGAAAAAGAGTTATTACAGCGTGCTCGTTTTCATCGCCAACTTGCGCAAGCTGACCATTATCGTCAGGCAGGAAACCTTGTTGCAATGCGTAATATTTTACGTCCATTAATTAATCAAGTGGCTGATTATCCAAATGATGTGGGTGAATTGGCTGAAAAATTAGTTAATAGTGGATTAAATGATGAAGCGTTGAAATTGGTTGAAAGTGATATTGCAAAAGGCACTAAAGGTTCAGTAGGTAACTACGCTGGTCATATCAACGTTCTCAATGAGTTAGGTCATTATACACAGGCATCTAGCTTGATTAATGATCCTGCTTTACAACAAGAAACACCGATTGTTGAGAAGAAACGTTTAGAAGTTGCCACTAAAGTTGCGCAAGCAGATAGCCTACGTGAAAAAGGCGAAATTAAAGCAGCTTACGACACGTTAGTGGTTGCTTTAAAAACATCACCGAATGATCCCGATTTATTAATGGCATTAAGTCGTGTTTATTTAGCGCAATCAATGCCTGAACAATCAAACAAAATTCTTTCTTATTTAGAAAAAGAGCAAGGAAAAGATAGCAAATTAATCCAAGCTCAAATCGAAGTGGCATTAGCACAAAAAGATGGAGGAAAAGCACAACAATTATTGCAGCAAATTCCTTCATCTTCACAACCCGCTTATTTATTACAAGCTGCGCAAATTGCGCAATTAAATGGTGAGAATCGCAAAGCATTAACGTTACTGCGTAGTGCGCAATGGCAAAACAGTGATAGCACATTAAAAACCTCTGCGGGTCAATTAAACGCATTAGGAGGAAGTGATAATCCTGTTATTGCGGGTTCTATCTATGAACGTAAAGAGATGGCATCGGTTCAACGTTCTATTCGTGAACTTGAAGAAAAAGTTTCACCTTGGGTACAAGGTGGTGTTTCTGTTCGTCATCGTAATGGTGATAAAGGGTTATCTAACATCACTGAAATTTCAGCGCCAATCAGTATTTCGAGTGTGCCTGGAGAAGAGTTTCGTTGGGAATTTAGTGTTAACCCTGTTTCGATGACAAGTGGTTCGGTTTCAGGCGAAAGAGCTAACCGCTTTGGTTCTGGTCAGCTTCAACATGCTGAACGCTTTGCTAAAAATAGCGATAACCATGATGAGAAAAACAAAATTAATGCCGATGAAGCCGGTAGTCAACGTGCTTCTGGTGTTGAATTAGGACTGCGTTTATCGGACAAGGATGTCAGTTTTGATGTGGGCTCAACACCATTAGGTAAAGATACGGCAACGGTTGTCGGTGGTATCACATATTCACCTCAAATTAGCCAAAATGGGCAATTAACACTGACAGCAGAGCGCAGAGCCATAAAAGATAGTCTACTTTCTTATATGGGGCGTACTGATCCAATGACAGGCGAAAGTTGGGGCCGTGTAACACGTAACGGCGCTAAAGTTCAATATGCTTGGGATGATGGAAAAATTGGGGCTTATGCTGGTGGTGGTTTCTATAACTACGAAGGTAAAAGTGTTGCGAGTAATGATGAAGTGAAAGCGTGGATTGGCTCTTATGCTAAGTTCTATAAAGATGATCAACAAGAAGTAAAAGCAGGTGTGCATGTTGATTATATGAACTTCAGAAATAACCAAAACTACTTCTCATTAGGACACGGTGGTTACTTTAGTCCACAAGATTATGTGTCTGTTTCATTACCTGTTGCTTATACCCGTCGTTTTGAAAAAGGTGAAGTCTCATTAAATGGTACTATAGGGATACAAAGTTACAAACAAAAAGGCAGTGATTATTTCCCAACGCATGGTTATATGCAAAATGCATTAAATAAACAGAATGCGAGCGATCCTCGTATTAAATCTCAGTACGAAGAACAAGACGAAACGAATATTACTTATAGATTAGGTTTAGACGCGAAATATTATTTAAACAAAGAAACCGAGTTAGGTGTTAGCTTATCGCATGATACATCGGGTGATTATGCTGAAGATAATATGTGGTTACACTTAAAATATACCCCAGACTTCCTGTCTAAATAATTAAGGAGACAAATAATGAATAAGCATGACAGTGATATCTTACAATTACCTTTTGAAAGTGGCTGGCAAGATCTAACTCAATTATTATTTTTTCAAATTTTAAATGACAATGATATTTCTACTGCTGGAAATAAATTAAGGAATATAGGTAAAGATATTGCCTTACGTTATCCTTTACCTGAAAGCGAAAATATTCAATTACTTGAATCACATATTAATCGCGTATTAACACTATTTAAATGGGGGTTTGTCACTATATCTCCTGCAATGAGCGAACTTTTACTGGTTCATTGTGCATGGCCTCATTTTACACAAAGTCAAGATGATGCTCAGTGGCGTGTTGCAAGTGCGGGTGTTTTAGAAGGGTTATATGAAGGTTGGTTAACGAATCAAGGTGGTAATGCCAAAATGCAAGTGCATCGCCAACCTACTGATGCAAAAGATGTCTTTATTTTCCGCTATGCGCATAACTCATCAGCCGAATAATAATATATATGCTTTATTGATGAGCATAGGAGGTCAAAAATGAATGAAATGATATTTAATGATGATAATTCTAAATGCTTATTAATAAAGCAATTTACTAATAATGTTTTCATGATGTTAGTAACAGATATTAATGGCATTATTATTTATGCAAATGAAAAATATTGTGAATTCAATAATGTTCACTTTGAAAATATAAAAGGTAAAAAATATAGCTTATTTAACTTAATTGACGAGAATCAAATCAATTGTTGTGTAAATGGTAATAATGATAATAAAGGAGTATATCGATTAGAAGCCAAAAGAAATAACGATACTCAACAAGATATATGGGAAGATATTAGTATTATTCCTGTGTTTGATGAAAGTAATTTAATTTCTCATTATGTATTTATTAGCTTGGATATTACTGATAAGGTAGAGCTAAGAAATGAATTATTTAATAAAAGCTATATTGATTCATTAACTGGAATATCTAATCGACTAAGTATTGTCGAAAAAATTGAAAATGAACGATTAAATGTTTTACAGCCTTCTTCATTTTGCCTTGGTATTATAGATTGCGATAAATTCAAATCTATTAATGATCAATTCGGGCATCATGCAGGCGATAAGGTATTGTGTGAAATATCTAAACGGTTGTCACAATTAGAAAATAATGAAGTCTATTGTGGGCGACTTGGTGGCGACGAGTTTGCTGTGCTTTTCCCTAAAGGATTACGTTCTTGTTCTGTGATTTTGCTAGAAATAATAGAATCACTTTGGAAATCAATGGAAAAGCCCATCAATATTAATTCGGATTTTATGTTAACTCCTTCAATTAGTTTAGGTATTGCTGAATATCCTAAAGATGGAAAAACATTATCTGAATTATTAAAATCTGCAGATGAAACACTTTATTCTATAAAAGAAATGGGTGGTAATAAATATGGGTTTTATTCCGGATTTTAAATAAAAGGTTTTAAATAGAAAGTTTTTTTTAGTAAAGATATATTAAAAATAACGTTATCTCTTTTTAACGAAGAGGGGGGTAACTGTTTTTTAAATATATCTAGCATTCCTGATGAAATATAAGAGTAAATTTAAAATAATACTAAATATTAGTTTTAGATAAATATCTATTAGAGGATTTTATTATGATGAAAGCGGTTATCCCTGTTGCTGGATTAGGTACTCGTATGTTACCTGCAACGAAATCAATTCCTAAAGAAATGCTGCCTATTGTTGATCGCCCTTTAATTCAATATATTGTTGAAGAGTGTGCTCAGGCAGGTGTTGAGGAAATTATTTTAGTTACTCACTCTTCTAAAAATTCAATTGCAGATCACTTTGATACCAGTTTTGAATTAGAAAATATGCTGGAACAGCGTATTAAAAATAAATTATTAGAAGAAGTGCGTTCAATTTGTCCTAACAATGTCAAGATTGTCCAAATTCGCCAAGGCCATGCTTTAGGTTTAGGTCATGCAATTTGTTGTGCACGCCCAGTTATTGGCAATAATCCATTTATTGTTTTACTGCCTGATGTTTTATTAAATTCACATTATTGTGATCCTCAACATGATAATTTATCAGCAATGATAAAACGTTTTGAAAAAACAGAACGTAGCCAAATTATGGTTGAACCTGTGCCAATGAGCCAAGTGCAACAATATGGTGTTGTAGATTGTGAAGGTGTTTTCTGCCCTCAAGGTAATTGGGCGCCTATTCGTCGTATTGTGGAAAAACCAAATCCTGAAGATGCACCTTCTAACCTTTCTGTTGTTGGACGTTATGTTTTCTCTGAAGCTATCTGGGAATTATTAGATGGTCTACCTGCAGGTGTTGGTGGTGAAATTCAATTAACAGATGCGATTGATTTATTATTGAAAAAAGAAGTCGCTGAAGCATATACCTTAGTGGGTAAATCACATGACTGTGGTAATAAGCTAGGATATATGAAAGCTTTTGTTGAATATGGCCTCCATAATTCTGTGTTAAAAGAAGAATTTTCTTCTTGGATGCGGGACTTTTGTGAAAAAACATTGTTACCCAGAACAGAAGTCATAGAAGAAGATGAAGTAAGTGAAGCACAAAAGATAGTTGCTATCTTTTGAGTTTATATTGAAATAATGTGCAATATGCCGACCGAGATAAGATGGCGGTCGGCAATAGCAGGAGAGAAAGGCAATGTCTTTTTGGCACTTATCTCGTTGTCATTATCTATTTTCTACCTTTTTTTTAGGTTTGTTGCTTATGGTTTCTCCCTCAATACAGGCAGCAGATACTCAAGTAGGATGGCAACAGTTTAAAGAGCGCTATATTCAGGATGATGGGCGAGTTATAGACAGCGCTAACAAAAATATTTCACACTCTGAAGGTCAAGGCTATGGCATGTTAATGGCTGTGATGAGTGATGATCATGAAACATTTAATAAGTTATGGCACTGGACAGCTGCTTCTCTTTATCGTGGCGATTTAGGCTTATTTAAATGGCGTTATGAACCCGAAAATAGTGAACATACTCCTGATCCTAATAATGCAACAGATGGTGATATCTTAATTGCGTGGGCATTATTAAAAGCTGGTGAGAAATGGAATGATGAAAGTTATCTTTCAGCTTCTGATTCTATTCAACACGCTATTTTGGAACATACTTTAGTTAAGACAAAAAATTATACTGTACTTTTACCCGGTATTAATGGCTTCAAAACGCCAGAAGAAATTATTATTAACCCATCCTATTTTATTTTCCCTGCATGGAAAGATTTTTACCGCACGAGCAAAGATGTTCGTTGGAAAGAGTTAATTAATGATAGCCAGTCTTTACTTAGAAATATGCGGTTTGGTGAATATCAATTACCAACAGATTGGGTAAGTTTGTTTCCAGATGGAAAGATAGAGCCTAGTGAAAAATGGCCTGCACGATTTAGCTTTGATGCAATACGTATTCCGCTTTATTTGGCTTGGGCACACGATGAATTAGCGTTACAACCTTTTGTGCAGTATTGGCTGCAATTTGATCGTTATAAGACGCCTGCTTGGGTAAGTATTGATGCTCAAGAGCGCGCTGAATATAACCTTACTCCTGGTATGATGGCAGTGAGAGATTTAACAATGAAAACACCTATTGAAGATGTCGATTTAAGTAAAGATACAGATTATTACTCTTCGGCTTTACACTTATTAGCGGCATTTGCTCAGAATGGGCAATAAGTATATTTAGTTAATTTGAATGATAGATAGCTTAAATTCCTTTTAATACAGAGAGGCATTAAGTTATCTATTTTTTATATCGATAGTGCTAAAAAAATAAATTTCTAAATTATTTATACTTATTCGACTTTAATAAGTTAATTGTAATTCGCTATCTCTATTTGTTTATAACGTTATGTTATTTAAATAATAAATAAACTTTAATCTATGATCTAAGAATAATTTATTTAATGATATTTATGCTAAAGTTATCCCAATAACTTGATAATGTTATTAATATAATTTTTCATCAACAATAGAGGTGGATAAATGAAAGTTTCAGCACGCAATCAGTTAGTCGGTAAAGTTGTTGATATTATTGATGGTGCCGTCAATAGTGAAGTGATTTTATCTTTAGCACACGGTGAGAAACTGGCTACAATCATCACCAAAGAAAGTTGTGAAAGCTTAAATATTAAAAAAGATGGCGAAGCTATTGCGATTATTAAAGCGCCGTGGGTTGTATTAGCACTGCCTGATTGCGGTTTAAATTTCTCTGCACGTAACCAATTTGCAGGAAAAGTGACTCAAATCGTACAGGGTGCGGTGAACTCAACTGTTCATTTAGAAACGGCGAAAGGTTTAGAACTGACTGCGGTTATCACCAATGAAAGCTTACAAGAGATGAAATTGGCAAAAGGCAGTGATGTTTTAGCGTTAGTGAAAGCATCCAGTGTGATTGTAGCAACACGCAAATAATCGAGACGCTATTCTCTTAAAATATAAAAAGAGGCTAAATATTTAGCCTCTTTCTTTTTGATATTACTTATCTTTTTAGATTTATAATCCCGATCACCTTTTATGCAAGGTTACTAAAATTATTTATCAGTATCACCAGCGACTTTTAGTTTGTCGTAGATATAATTTTTATAACTGTTAACTAATTTCTCGTCTTCACAGTCATTTAATTTGCCTTCACATAAATGGCGCATTTGAATGTTTGCTTTGTAGAAAGGAGATAATGGCAAACGAGCACGCTCTAAGATCATGCCACCTAAGAAGCTAATATCAGTTAACTCACCCGTTGTTATTGGCGCACCTTGCGATAGATTATCTCTTAAGGTGAACTGAGTAATATACGCAGGGTTATTAAAAGGTGATTGATAATTTTTTAGCTCAATATTGGGTTGGTGATCACCAAAATAGAGGAACATCGTCGGTTTTTCTCTTTGTGTAACAAAATTAGAGAAATCTTTAATTGCTGGATCACTGGTGATGATCTTTTCCATATAGTGGCTAAATTTACCCGGTGCATTACTGCTTTCTGTATGACCTGTAATTTGGTACATATCTCTGTGTGATTCATCATAAGGACCATGTTCATACATGGTTAATGAGAATATAAACAGTGGCTTGTCAGTACGTTTTTTCAATACCTCTTCAACGTAACCTAGCATATCTACCGTCGATATTTTCCAGAGATTTTCTTCTAATATTCCAGGGTAGCCAAGCTCTTGAGGTTGAATGATTTCATCAATTCCCATTTTTTCATAAGCGTAACCTGCATGGTAAGCACTACGATTAAACGGAGTGAGTAAAACCGTGTAATAACCTTCTGCTTTGAGTTGGCGGAATAAACTCTCATTAAGATTATCGACAACAAAATAGAATACAGAGTTTTTACGCGCACCAAAGTCATCCGTATTTAACCCTGTTAATACTGAAAATTCAGAAAGCCAAGTACCACCACCAAAGGTTTGTACACGTAAAGGGCTTTGTGCACTGACATTTTCATCTTTTTGAAACATAAATAAATCAGGCAGTGCAACATCTTTATCAAATTGATAAATATGAGGATTAACCGTCGACTCTTGTAATAAAACGACAATATCAGGTTTTATGTCAGTTTGCGTTTCTGGCAATAAGGTTTTATTCGCTTGTTCAAGGAAATAATCTGCATTTTCCTTGAAATAAGGAGGGTGATAAGCCGTTTGGTAACCAGACATGATTAAATTAGTGACAGTACCTCGTCCTCCTGGAAGTGTGCCTTCCCATTCAGCTTGCCATTTTTCTACGGTGAAATGGATAGTAGTAAACCCAATAACCATTAAGAGTAAGCTACTTATACGCAAGACTGGGCGTGATTTTTTGGAAAAATGCCACGCAATAGACATATTGATAATCAGCCATATTAGCATTGCAACCAATGCAACGCCGGCTTCCCAATAATGGCCTAATGTCCCTAAATTAGAGCTATCAAAAGCCAAATCAAAATCAGAGAACATTAATGTTTCTTTGTAATAATGAACTTTGAGTTGATTAATAAACTTAGTTATCAGGAAAAGTGTGCCGGTGGTAATAACCGAAAATAAGACACGAGCTGATAAAAGAAAACAAAGAGAAAAAAGAATAAAATAAGCACCTACGGAAAGAAGTGCAGTATAAACAAACGTTGCTTTCTCAAAAACAATAAAGAGTGAGGCAATAAGAATAAGTGCAAGATAAGCACATCCTAATATTTTTTTCATATCTCTTCCGAGTATAGCGATAAATAATCAAGGGGATATTTTACAAATATTGTAGGCGATAACCTTAAATAGGCTAAATAATTTTACTTAGCCTAAGTTAACATTTGGATTTAGAATAATCCTTTGTCTCGTAAAATATGAAGATCTTTTTTGCGGCGAGTAAATCCAGTGCGGTCAAAATACTCTAAGATTTGTACTGCTAATTTACGCCCAACAGATAACTCATCACGGAAGTCCGCGGCGGTGACACTGCCATTACTTTCATTATATTTCACAATGATAGAGGCAAATTTTTCTATTGATTGGTGTGTATAGTAGCGGTCAGCAATAATTGGAATAATTAAACCTAATTGTGCTGCTTTACGTAATAATGAGCGGATCACTTTCTCATCACTTTTCATTTCATTTGCTAGATCACGTACCCACCAAGGTTCAGATTGCTCAAAATAGACTTTAGCATTTTGCCATAGTGCATCTTGTTCTGGAGAAAAAGCAAGACCATGAGTTGGAAGATGAAGCCAACCTCGACTTTGGCTAATAGCACCTTCTTTACGTAACTGATCAATTAAGTAATAGACCAATTCATCATGGTAAGTAGGTAGTGCCATCCGTTTTAAACGAGAACGACCCACACCCATTTGATCATTATGTTGTTGATGATATTCCTCAAGTGTATCGAGTAATTTCTGTTTTGCGTTATCAGCATTCTCTTTGGAAAGAATAACGCCAGCAACGCTCACTAGGTCAAAGGTTTCTAATAACTGAGTCAGCGCACTTTCAGTTAATTGTTGAGCCCAAGAAAACTGACTTAGAGAGAGTTCACCTTTTGGTAAACATAACGCTAAATTGGCACTGACGCTGTCTGCATTATCAAGTTGGTGTAACCAAGTTAGGAATTCAGCTTGTCGTTTGCCTCTACGTGGCGAGTGTAAAGATAAGACTTTCGCTGCGGCTAAGGTGCGTTGAGCACTGATATCACGCAAGATAAGTCTGTCGTTATCCACCAGCCAAAGGGGTTCATCTAGAATAAGCTCCGCTAACTGTGGTGTTTCATTAGCATCATTTAAAAGAGCAACACGACCCGTAATATGACGTGTACCGTGGTGAATATGTACAGGCTGCCAATGCTTTAAAGGTTCATCCGCAATTAAACTGACTAATATTTTATAAGATTGATAATTAGGCGCTTGAGAAAGCAACCAGTCACCACGAGAGACGTTTTCTTTACTGACATCACCTGTGATGTTTATTGCAATACGATGACCTGCACCCGCACGTTCTACGGGCTGATTTTGTGCATGTAAGGCTCTTATTCTTACTGGTTTATCTGCACCCGTTAGCCAAAAGGTATCGCCAACAGAAATTTGTCCCGCAAGCGCAGTTCCTGTGACAACTAATCCCGCGCCTTTAATGCTAAACACACGGTCTATTGCTAAACGAAAACGCTTATGCCATTGAGGGTGTTGTTGTTCTTGCTGATGCAGATCAACAAGATAGTGGCGAAGCTCTGAAATTCCCTCCCCTGATGGGGCTGAGGTGGTAAAAATTTGAGGATCGTACCAACCTAAATTAGCTAACATCTCGGTTGTTTGTGAGCGAACTTCTTCTATTCGTTCTGGGGTAACACGATCTGCTTTGGTGAGAATAACGGTAACTTGAGGACAGCCAGCAAGACGTAAAATAGAAATATGTTCGATGGTTTGTGCCATAACGCCATCGTCACAAGCCACAATTAATAGCGCATGAGAGATCCCTCCAACGCCAGCAAGCATATTTGAAAGGAATTTCTCATGACCGGGAACATCCACAAAACCAATTGAAGTTCCATCGTCTTGACGCCAATAGGCATAACCTAAATCAATGGTCATGCCTCGTTTTTTCTCTTCAGGTAAATGGGTAGTATCTACCCCAGTAATTGCCTGTATAAGTGTGGTTTTTCCGTGGTCTACGTGACCTGCCGTCGCAAAAATCATAGTTAAAGTGCCTGTATTAATGCATTTTCATCCTCAAGACAGCGCAGATCAAGCCACAGGCGACCATCAGTAATTCGACCAATAATCGGTTTTTCTAAATTGCGCCAATGCGCGGCTAACGCATCTAACTGGCTACCTTTTCCATTTTTGGCTTCAAAGGTAAGTGCTGCACTCGGTAAGCTTTCAATAGGTAACGAACCACTGCCTATTTGAGAAGCACATGAGGATATCGTGATATGGTAATTATCCCCATAATATGCCTGAAAATGAGGCAATAACCGTTGCGCCATGTCATTAATTTCTGTTTGTGTCCGAGTTAACAAACGTAATGTTGGAATTTCAACAGCCATTTTTTCAGGTTGCTGATAAAGGCGTAATGTGGCGCCTAAAGCAGCTAATGTCATTTTATCAACGCGTAATGCACGCTTTAAAGGATGGCGTTGAATAGCCTCAATCCATACTTTTTTACCTAAGATTATCCCCGCTTGTGGGCCACCTAATAATTTATCACCCGAGAAGGTAACAAGGTCGATACCTTGTTGTAGATAATCTTGAGGCATTGGCTCTGAAGGTAAGCCTAATGCGGCTAAATTAGTCATTGAGCCACTGCCTAAATCGATAGCAGTCGGTAAGTTCATTTCTTTACCAAGTGCGGCAAGTTCATCGCCATGCACTTCGGCGGTAAAGCCTTGAATACAATAGTTGCTAGTATGAACTTTCATTAGCAAACCAGTATTCTCATTAATGGCGTTACGATAATCTTTAAGGTGAGTACGGTTTGTTGTTCCCACTTCTTTGAGTGTACAGCCTGCTTGTGTCATCACATCAGGGATACGAAAAGCACCGCCAATCTCAACTAATTCACCACGAGAAACAACAACCTCTTTATTGGGTGCAACAGTTGCGAGCATCAGTAAAACGGCAGCAGCGTTGTTATTAACGATACAGGCATCTTCTGCCCCCGTTAACTCACATAACAAATCAGCGATAGCACGATCACGGTGTCCTCTTGATGCGCCATCAAGAGAATACTCTAAGGTTGCTGGTGAGCGCATAACTTGGCTAACTGCTTCAATGGCGGATTCTGCCATTAATGCACGCCCTAGATTAGTGTGTAAAACGGTACCTGTTAAATTGAAAACAGGTTTAATCGAGGATTTTCGTTGTAATGTAATGCGATTTTTTAATTCATCCACCCAATGGTTATGCCATTGTGGTAACTCATTTTCTTGACGAATAATGATACGCGCTTCTTTTTGTAACTTTCGTAAATGCTCTGCAATAAATGTCTGACCATAAGAAGCCACTAGGGCTTGAATGTCGGCTTGGTGCAGTAACTTATCAATAGACGGTAGTTGGCTGTAAAGTGAGCGCATATCATTTGTCATGCTAATACCTAATTATTATTCATTTGGGAACAGGAATGGATTAATGCTACTACGAGCAAAGCCTTCTTCTTCCATTTTTGCATCAAGAACAATAGACGCTAAATCGTCAGCGATAGCATCCACATTGGCATCTTTTTCTTGATATAAAATTTTCAGATAGCTTCCACAATCACCACAGCTTTCTGCTTTTACAGGCGCATTTTCGCTGTCTAAAGACCAGTAATTTAATTTACCTGTTAATTCGCAGTTGGTGCATTTAATGCGTACAACATGCCACTGCGTTTCACATAAATTACAGTGTAAATAGCGTAAACCTTGTGTTGTGCCGATTTGTACCATGCTTGCCACAGGCATACTGTTACAAACTGGGCAGAATTGACGATTTTCACCGTATTCTGTTTTAGCCTTACCGGGAATATTCGCCGCTAATTGAGCCCAGTAAAGAGACAAGGCCGCCCAAATAAAGACAGACTTATCTGCTGAGACTTTTGAATATTCATCATTGAGTAACGCAGTTGCCATTTCTTCTAATTCAGTTTCAGAAGCTTTAGAGAGATTTTCTAAAGTGATAGTAGCACTTTCAGGCACAACTGGACGTAATTCAGCAATAATCGAGGCTAATAAAGCATGCCAATGTTTACTGCGTTTGAATGTTTTTCTATCTAAAGGCGCTACACCGACTTGCTGTGTAAGGAGTGGGGCAAGATCGACGACTAATGGATTGTCATGAAGTGCTTTTTCTTGAGCCTTGACAATTTCTGCCGCAAATTCAAGGTAATCTGCGAAAGGATTATCTTTTGCTAGTGTTTGAAAACGTTCAGCACGACGTTGATAAAGGTTTTTCAGATTAGGGAATAATACGGGTGGAATAAAACTAATTCCTTTTTCTGATTGCTCTTTACCTAATTGCTCTTTAGGAACGATGCGAATACTCATAACGTTCTATCTTCCTATTATCATAAATTTTATAGTGAATACCCACAGGGTTTGGCTTCAGAATAAATCAAATGCAAACACGAAGCCATGACAGTGGGTAATAATAGCGTGATTTTATTGTTTTTTACGTCTTAAAAACGGGCGTAAATTGAATAAAAAACGGAGGCTAACAAGCCTCCGTTTGTTCAGAAATACACTTTAGGGCATTATTTCTGTGACTGCTTTTCGGCTTCTTTTTTCTCTTCTTCGAGAATTTCACGATACCAACGAGGGTGATGCTTTTTAGCCCAACCACGAGTTACCCAGCCTTCAATCATGCTACGAATTGAACCTTTCACCCAGAACGCCGCATAAGCATGAACAAATACGGTGATTATCAGTAAGATTGCTGATAATGAGTGAACTAATAAGGCGATTCGAATCACTGGGATCGAGAAATATTCTGCGAAATAAGGGCGCCAAATGATAATGCCACTGACAGTCAGTAAGATAAGGCTGATACTTAACATCCAGTAAATACCTTTCTGACCAAGGTTGTAGTGACCAATATCGCCAGCTTCTTCATTTTGCAGTACTTTATGAATATTTTTAGCCCAGACTAAGTCATCTTTATCAATAAAGTTATACTTCAAGTATCTGAAGAACATAAAGAGAAAGAGAATGGCCATTGCACTACCCACAAATGGGTGTAACAGACGCGACAGTTCTGGTGTACCTAAAATATTCATGAACCAGTTCAGAGATGGGAAGAAGAAACCCAATCCGCTGATTGCTGTGAACAGAAAGACAATCACAACGACCCAGTGGTTTATACGCTCTGATGCGGTATGGCGAAGAATTTTATCACCTTTCTTCTTCATCATTTCTGCTCCTCCTTATTCACAGAGGTCTGTGTTTTAGAAGATGCTTCCATCTCTTTGAGCGCTTCTTCTTCATCTTCTTCAGTTGTGCGGTTTGGACCGACACCTAAATAATGGAAAATAGCACCCGCGAAGGTTGCGGCAAAACCAACAGCGGCTAATGGTTTCCAGATACCTTTCCAGAATTTAACGGTTGAGCTAATTTCTGGGTTTTCTGGTAAACCATGATACAGATTTGGTTTGTCAGCATGATGGAGAACATACATGACGTGCGTACCACCCACGCCTTGTGGATCGTAAAGACCCGCGTTGTCGTAACCACGAGTTTGCAGTTCTGCAACTCGCTCACCTGCAAGATTGATCATGGCTTCTTTCGAACCAAAATGAATCGCGCCTGTTGGGCAAGTTTTTACACATGCAGGCTCTTGACCGACTTCTACACGGTCAACACATAACGTACATTTGTAAGCACGGTTATCTTCTTCATTAATGCGAGGCACATTGAAAGGACAACCAGCGATACAATAACCACAACCAATGCAGTGTTCTGATTGGAAATCAACAATACCATTAGCGTATTGAATGATAGCACCTTCTGCTGGGCATGCTTTTAAACAGCCCGGATCAGCACAGTGCATACAACCGTCTTTACGAATCAACCATTCCAGTTTGCCGTTCTCTTCAACTTCAGAGAAGCGCATCACTGTCCATGATTTCGCCGTTAGGTCAGTTGGGTTATCGTAAACACCAACGTTAGTGCCAATTTTATCGCGAATATCGTTCCATTCAGAACAAGCAACCTGACAGGCTTTACAGCCAATACAGGTTGTTACGTCGATAAGTTTTGCCACTTCTTCCTTGTAATCCCGCACCTGTGGCGCGGGAGTAAGGGAATTGGTGGCAGAGCGACGAATAATGTCTTGGGATTGCAGTGACATAATTTATCTCCTTACACCTTTTCCACATTAACAAGGAACGCTTTAAACTCAGGCGTTTGTGTATTCGCATCACCCACGAATGGCGTTAACGTATTCGCAATAAAGCCTTTCACTGCAACACCTTCAAAGCCCCAGTGAATAGGAATACCAATGGTATCCACTTTGCGCCCATCAACATCAAGGGTTCTAATACGTTTAGTGACTACCGCTTTCGCTTTGATATAACCACGTTTTGAGCTGACTTTAACGGTATCGCCTTGAACAATGCCTTTTTCTGCGGCTAAACGCTCACCAATTTCAATAAATTGTTGTGGCTGAATAATCGCATTTAAGCGCGCGTGCTTAGTCCAGAAGTGGAAATGCTCGGTCAGACGATAAGTTGTACCGACATATGGGAAATCTTCTGCTTTACCCATATCTTCCCAGTCATCTTTAAAGATACGCGCAGCTGGGTTTGAAACCACATTCGGGTGCAGTGGGTTAGTACCCAATGGTGTTTCAATTGGCTCATAGTGTTCAGGGAATGGACCTTCTGCCATCTTATCGATAGCAAACAGACGTCCCATACCTTCCGGCTGCATAATAAATGGCCCTACATCAGAACCCGGTGCAGCGTTGCTATAGTCAGGTACATCAATACCTGTCCATTTGCTGCCATCCCATTCGATTAATTTACGTTTAGGATCCCAAGGTTGACCTTGTGGGTCTGCCGATGCGCGGTTATAAATAATGCGACGGTTAAGAGGCCATGCCCATGCCCAACCTAATGTGTTACCTAACCCTGATGGATCTGAGTTATCACGGTTAGCCATTTGGTTACCTTTCTCTGTCCAGCTACCTGCGAAGATCCAACAGCCACTTGCTGTTGTACCATCATCACGTAACTGAGCAAACGAGCTAAGCAGTTGACCTTTTTTCAGAATGATATTGCCATCAGCGTCTTTTAAATCGACTAATGCTCTACCATTACTTTCTTGTGCAACTTCTGCGGATGTTGGATTATCAGGATCAAAGTAATCCCAAGTCATATTCAACACCTGTTCTGGCATCGCACCGCCTTCCTCTTTATAGAGTTGGCGTAAACGATGGAAAATACCAGATAAAATCTCAGCATCAGGGATAGCAACACCTGGTGCATCACCGCCTTTCCAGTGCCACTGTAACCAGCGACCAGAGTTAACGATAGAACCGTCTTCTTCTGCGAAACAGGTTGTTGGTAGACGGAAGACTTCGGTCTGAATATCTTCTGTTTTAACGTCGTTCTCTTCACCGTGATTCTGCCAAAAACACGCTGTTTCAGTGTTTAGCGGATCCATAGTGATAAGGAATTTCAGTTTTGATAATGAACGAATAACTTTGTTCTTATTCGGGAATGAGGCAACAGGGTTAAAGCCTTGGCAGATATAGCCATTAACTTCACCTTTATCCATCATCTCGAAATATTGCAGAACATCGTAAGGTTTATCCCACTTAGGTAATAGTGAGAAGCCCCAATCATTATCACGTTGAGCATTATCGCCATAGAATGTCTTCATCATGCTGACGAAGAATTTAGGATAATTGCCCCAGTAGTTAACTTGTCCCGGTACTGTCGCTTTTGGCGTATTTGCAGCTAAGTAGGTTTCTAATGAAGTCTGCTTTTCAGAAGGCAGCGTCATATAGCCTGGTAAGCTTTGAGATAATAGGCCGAGGTCAGTTAAGCCTTGAATATTGGAGTGACCACGTAGTGCGTTAACACCGCCACCAGCCATACCCATATTACCTAACAGTAATTGGATCATTGCCATGGTACGAATGTTTTGAGCACCAACGGTATGTTGAGTCCAGCCTAATGCATACAGGAAAGATGCTGTTTTATCTTTCGCTGCTGTTTCAGCAATATATTCACAGACTTTTAAGAAATCATCTTTTGGTGTACCACAAATCTGAGTAACTACATCAGGCGTGTAGCGGCTAACGTGTTGTTTTAACAGATTCCAGACACAACGAGGATGTTGTAATGTGGTGTCGCGTTTTGCGAAACCATTTTCATCCATCTCGTAGTTCCAAGTGGTTTTGTCGTATTTACGTTTTTCAGCGTCATAGCCACTGAATAGACCATCGTCAAAATGATAGTCTTCACGGACAATCAAGCTGGCGTTGGTATAGGCCTCAACGTATTCTTTTTGATATTTCTTATTTTCGAGCAGATATAAGATAACGCCCGATAAGAACGTAATATCAGTACCAGAACGAATAGGCGTATAGAAATCCGCAACAGCCGCAGTACGGGTGAAGCGAGGATCAATAACAATTAGCTTGGCGTTATTATGGATTTTAGCTTCCATCGCCCAGCGGAATCCCACAGGGTGTGCTTCTGCCGCATTACCGCCCATAACGACGATAAGGTTGGCATTTTTCATATCAACCCAGTGGTTGGTCATCGCACCGCGACCAAATGTTGGAGCAAGACTTGCTACCGTTGGTCCGTGTCAGACACGCGCTTGGTTATCGACAGCCAGCATCCCAAGAGCTCTTGAGAATTTCTGAGTTAAAAACCCAGTTTCATTGCTTGCTGCAGAGGCGCAAAGCATACCCGTTGTTAACCAACGGTTGACTTCAACACCTTCTTTATTGAATTTCTGGAAGTTGGCATCGCGGTCTTTTTTGATTAAGCGCGCAATACGATCAAACGTTTCTTCCCATGAGAGTTTTACCCATTTATCCGAGCCGGGTGCACGGTATTCAGGGTGTTTTAAACGACCTTCACTGTGGATGAAATCCACAAGACCAGCACCTTTAGGGCATAATGCACCGCGGTTTACTGGATGGTCTGAGTCACCTTCAATATGGAATATTGTTTCTTTTGCGTTTTTCGCGCCATCGCCCAGACTATACATTAATAGTCCACAACCGACAGAACAGTACGTACAGGTATTGCGGGTTTCGCGGGCTCTCAGTAATTTATACTGACGTGAGCCTGCTAGCGCAACTGCTGGTGCAAAACCGAGCGCCGCCGCTGTAGTACCTGCCATACCGCCAGCACAGATCTTAAAGAACTGTCTTCTGCTGACCTGCATGGGGTCTCTCCTCATCATACATTGCTTTTACTGACTCTGATTTTCTTCACGAAAATGGAGCTGATTGTTTTTTTATTCCTATTATCCTTAATAGGATCAGGTTCATTGCCTGATAGGTAGTGTAAAATCGTTTTACCCGTATTGTTATTATGTATTAATAAATTTAGGAATTCATCTTATGGATGAAACAAAATCGACAAAATTGTTAACTAAACGTGTAATCATTGGCGTAGATCAAACAATTGTGCAACACAAAGGATCGCTTAGCATACAAGAAGACGATTATATTGCACTCGAAGTTCCTGTTGCATTAGTGTACAACGGAATCTCTCACGTTGTTATGATGGCAAGCCCTAAAAATTTAGAGTTGTTCGCTGTCGGATTTTCTTTATCCGAGGGCATTATAGAGTCTTCTAATGAAATTCGCAGTATTGAAATTGTGGAAAGTTGTAACGGAGGCATTGAAGTTCAAGTTGAATTATCAAGCCGACGCTTTATGGGATTAAAAGAGCGGCGCCGCAATATGACAGGACGTACTGGCTGTGGTATTTGTGGAACTGAACAGCTAGAAGAGATTTTCCGACCTATCGCACCGTTACCTTTTACACAAACGTTCTCACTTTCAAATCTTGATAAAGCCTTAGAGCAGATGACAACCGTTCAAGAAATCGGTGAGCTAACGGGTTGTACACATGCTGCTGTTT
Source organism: Proteus sp. LHD240705 (assembly GCF_047921555.1). NCBI lineage: Bacteria > Pseudomonadati > Pseudomonadota > Gammaproteobacteria > Enterobacterales > Morganellaceae > Proteus > Proteus sp. LHD240705. The sequence continues at coordinate 140,035 of NZ_JBLRMI010000008.1, read as the reverse complement.
GGTTGTCGCCAGAAGGTGAAATGCAAGGAGGATGTGAAGATGTCGGGCGTCATGTCGCACTTGATAAGCTTTTAGGTATGAAAGCACAAGAAAAGTGGCATGAAGGCGCGGTATTGGTCTCAAGCCGAGCAAGCTATGAAATGGTACAAAAAGCGGCTATGTGTGGTGCAGAAATTTTATTTGCTGTTTCTGCTGCGACCTCTTTGGCGGTTGACGTTGCTAATAAATATAATGTTACGCTGGTGGGGTTTTGCCGTCGCGGAAGAGCTACGGTCTTTACTCATCCACAACGACTGACTGACTAAATAAAATGAAAAATTTAAAAACAGGTGTAATCTTTTTATGTAACGATTGGCACCTGTTTAATTTTTCTTTTTTATGGCCACAATGCCCCTAACTTGTAATCCCACTCTTTAGGTTTGATGGGGATACGTCCTGCATTTGGGGTAAAGGTCATTTCACTAAAGATAAGCCTATTCTCAGACATTAAAAAATCAACTCGACAATAATTAAAGTCATTTGCCATTTTAGCGGCTAATTGCAACATATTTTTAAATTGAATTGGTTTTTCAACAAGTTCTGGTGTGTTGGGATCTTCTAATGTGATGGGTTGTAACTGCCAATTTGTATCATATACATTTATATACTCATTCCCTTTGGTATCAGAAAGATCAATTTCAGCATAATGAGGCTGACCATTAAAACAGTGAAGACGACAAGTCGTTGGTATCATTGGATTTTGTGTGTCAAATAAATCAATATATTCTTCACAGATGATTTGAGCTTTGATATTTTTATAATGCCATTCACGCGTGACGGGATAGAGATTACGTTTTAAATGAAATTGAAGCTTTTTCTTTGCTTTTTCAAAATCAAACGTTGCTTTATCAAGGCAGATAATTGTACTACCACTATCATGATTACATTTGAGTACAAAACGTGAAGGAAGTTGAGTGATATCGATTTCATCAGGATGAGAATAGGTGTTAATGATAGGAACCAGATAGTGTGGGCCAATCTTTTCTATTACATAATCTCTGACTTTGATTTTATCTGCTAAGCGCGTATAAATTGGGTTTCTATCGAATAACATACGTGCATTGATTTTTTCATTAAGTGACGTTGGTTTTTTAAAGTTTGGTTGATAGCCTAAGTTACGAATAAACTTATTCTTTAAATACACTCGATCAGGTAATGCGATAGTTCGAAACTGTTTGAAGTAGTATTCTATGATTTTCATAAGCTAATGATTATTTTAAATAGATAAGTGAAATAAAAACTAATTTTTCTGTGAGTTAAACTTCTATCTAAAGAAATAATTAAATTAAATAGAAATTAAGAGAATAATGTCAGTTATTGATATGCTGATATTTTTTATTTATATAAAATTAGAAAGTATTAACGTGGGTTAATATTCAAAATACTTATTTTAATAAAAGGAAAAATGACGACATTAAGAGAGAGTTAATAAAAAGGAATATTGATTAAGAATATATTAATTTGATGACCATTTAGTTATATGAATTGGTTTATCCCAATTATTAAAGCGTAATCCTTTGCCGGTTCTATTTCCGTGAGCATCTAATATCTCATAGTACTCTTCAACGATTTGGCTACGACCACGTTGCCATTCATTGGTTGTTGCAAAAGGATCAATTAAATAGATATCACCGACAACAGTATATAACTCACCTAAATAGCGAACTTTTTTTGTACTACTATTTGAATAGTGAGAAAACATAATTTGGTAGGTTTTATAGTGTTCAGGCTGACCATAAGGGCCATATTTCATTGCAATATAACGGATACCTTGAGGATCAGAATGGCTTGCACCACCTGGAACAGGCATATCTGGCGTGATATTAAAAAGAGTATATCGAGAGGTTGCGGTCGGTTGTCTTAATGCTTGTCGATAACTTTGCGTATCAAGCCTAGAAGATCCCCATGTTCTATCCACCAGTCCATCTCCTGAATAACAAGAGAACGATAATCCTAATAATGAAAGAATTATAAATAGGGACTTAGCAGACATAAATACTCCTTGATTGCCATTATGATGCCAAAAAATAAGGTATTTGTTCCGTGAAACAGAGATGTATAACCCTGTTATTTCTAGCTGTTATCTTATTTCATTCCAAAAGGTGATCAAAAGTAAAGAATAAGTGCTTATCAATGCATTTTTTGGTTATTAATTTTATTTATTTATTTTATGTTAGAATAATAATAAAGGAAAATAATGTAGGATTAATGATTAATCATGGATACACGTTTATTGAACGCATTTGTTGTTTTAGCGGAAACAGAACATTTTGGTGAAGCCTCATTAAAGCTTTGTATTAGCCAGCCGGCACTCACTAAACAAATAAAAACGCTGGAATCTCAATTAGGTATCACTCTTTTTCAACGTGGACGTCATGGTGCAAAATTAACGCCTGAAGGTCAGTATTTACTGAATCAATCTCAATCAGTTTTGAGAGAAGCTCGAGTTCTAGAAAAACAGGCTCGTCAATTAAGTGAACCCCAAAAAGCAGAACTTTATGCAGGATTGAGTTTATCCTCATTAAATTTTATTACACCAGTATTGGCAAAATTTAATCACGCTCACCCTGATATTACCGTCCATATTGATGATATGCCTTCTAACAAAATGGAAGATAAGTTGCTTTTAGGTGAGCTTGATCTTGCATTTTCACGCTTACCCGTTACAGCGCCATTAAAAGGTATTTCATTAGTACAAGAGCGATTGATGTTAGCAATCCCCACGCAAACTATTCGGGTGTTAGAGGTTGATGATGATCCATTACACTACTTTAATACGCTTGGGCTTATTCAGTTGGTGCCTGAAAAAGGAAAAAAACTACATCAACAAATCGATGATTTTTTGCAGCATCATCAAATCAAACCCCGTGTATTACAGCAATCGCAAGATATTCAAACGCAGTTAGCGTTAGTTGCTGCTGGATTAGGAATGGCATTGGTGCCTAAAAATGCAGAACTTATTTGTGACAAGCAAAAAGTCACTTTATTGCCGCTATCGGGTTTGTATACACAATGGAAAATAGGTGTTATTTGGAATAATAATATTCAGAATAAAGATCGTGATATTTTTATAAAAATAATTTCTGAGGAAATAAATAAAATATAATGAATAAAAAAAGGTTTTAATTTTAATTATGATTATATTTTCAATATATAACTTATAATAAAGCTAAGATACCTAATAAATATTAATTAGTTTTAAAAGAAATAAAGATAAATAATTGCGAGTTTGTTCACAAAAATAAACATGGAATATTTGTTGTTTTTTTATGTGTTTAAATAAAAAATTAAGTTAAATCATTTAATTAATTTAATTCTCCTCATATAAGTAGGGTTAATTAAAATCTTTTTAATTAAAATGTGTTATTTACAATAAAAGCGATTTATTTAATATTACCTACGCCAGAAACAGTAAGCTTTATATTCGAAAGTGAAGCTGTAAAGATAAAATATGAATATCTCTGTAAGTGGCTACTTGTTATTTATAATAAGTAGCCACACCCTCAAACAAATAATATGGAAATTATTATGAAAAAACGTAATGAATTAGTATGCGCATTATTTATATTAATGGGCACTCATGCTGTACAAGCAGAAATCCATTCTAATCAAAGCGGGCCTTTAACGACGATGGAAGTGGGGGCAAGTGATCCTATCCAACGTGGTGATCATCAAATGCCTGGTGGTGCACCAGGTGTTGGTATTAGTACCGTCGGAGGTGGAAAAAAAATTGGTTTTGCTTCGCTAACATCGCCAAGAATGAGTGGTGGAGCGGATACTCATGGTGTTTATACTATTCAACCTAATGCTAATTCTCCCTCAAGTCACAGTAATATGGGTGTTTTTCATTTTGCTAAAATCACGGATGCTAATGTCTATTTTGGTGACTGGGCAAAAACAACATCAGCAACGGATGCGACACATCAAACCTATTATGTCGGTAAAGATGTGACAACCACATTACCGACAGATAGTGCGACTTATACGGTAACTGGTATGAGTCAATACACTGGTAGTAACCTACTTTCAGGTACGTTTGATGTTGATTTTTCACAAAAGAAAATCGAAGGTTCATTAGCGAATAGCCAACGCACAGTTGAGTTAGAAGGTGGAAATCTTTATACCGCAAATAACCAAGTAACGTTTTCTGCAGATGCGAAAGAAGGCACAACATCAGGGGTTGTTGAAGGTGCTTTCTTTGGTGAAAGCGCAGAAGTGTTAGCGGGTATTGTGGTGTTTAGTTCGGATCACACAAAAGATATCGGTTTTGGTGGTACGAAAAATAGCAGTGAAAGTGAAGAAACAACAGCAAGCACGGATGCTTCTTAATTTTTTCAAAAATAATATTATAAATTTGTTTGGTAATACAATCGGTTAATTCTTTTAAAAGTGGTATTAGTGGTCATTAAGCTAAATGTTAGCAACAGATAATCTGGTATAGGGTTATCTGTTTTTTTTTATCAAAAATAAACCAATCTTAAGGGATAGGTCGGTTTTTTATTATAAGGATATACCATGAATTATTATCGACTTTTAATAAGACGGTTATTGGCTTTACTACTCATTTTATTATCATTGAATAGTATGGCGATAGAAAATAATGATAAATTATTGCGTGAGCAATTTTATAAAAGAAGTGTCGCGGAAATTGGTCAGCAACTTTATCACTATTTGCAACAACAGCAGTGGCAGAAAGCAGAAAAATTACTGCTTTATTATCAACAGCTGCCTCAATATGAAGTCTTACTTGTCAATTATGCAAAGGCGTTACTGGCACAAAACAGAGGCGATTTTTTAAATGCTGAATTTTATTATCAGCAGCAACTTAAACAAAAAGCCGATTTTATCCCAGCTCAAACAGGGCTAATTCAGCTTTATTTTCATTTGCGAGAATATAAAAAAGCACAAGTACAACTTAATCAACTGAGCAATGTGGTTGATTTATCTAAAGATATTATCCACTCTATTGAGTTTTATAGGGTTAAGTTAGCCTCTTATTTTCAAGGCCAACGTTTCTATCAACTTAGCTTCTTTTATGATGATAATATTAACCATGCTCCTGATTTACCTGAGCAAATCATCTCGCATTCCACTCAAAGAAAAATAACACTAAGAGGTGCTAAACCCATTGCATCAACAGGCCTTACTCATTATTTTTCTTTTTATCAGCCTTTTATCATTTATTCTTACCATACTTTTTCTTCTTATAATTATGTACGATATATAGATTATCACTCCCACCGTAGCGCTAATTTTTTTGCATTATATACACAATTGGGTTATCGCTATCAAAAGCCTCAATATCAATGGTTAATAACACCTTATTACGAAATAAAAAAATCACAAACTCAATATGAATATCAAGCATGGGGAAGTGAAACACAATTTTTTTATTTTTTTAATAAAAAGCAAACTATTAATTTAAGTGTAGATTATAAAATAAAGAAATATCAAGAAGCGTTAAATAATTTAAATAGTCAGCGACTTAGTTATAGTGCTAATCATAACTATTATTTAAATAATAGAGTTCATTTAGTTAATCAATTAAATTATCAATTAGGTCGTAAAAAAAACACTTTATTAAATTATCAGCTGTATGGTATAAAAATAGGTGTTTATTATCCATTGTTAGAAGATTGGCATATATCTCTTTTTTTACAGTATCAATTTAAACACTTTAATAACTATAACCCTTTATTAAAAAAGAGAAGAAAAGATAATAGCTTTGTTTTTACAACCAATATTAAAAATAAATCACCCTTTATTTTAGGGTTTTATCCCGCAATAGAATTACGTTATACCCGAAGATTAAGCAATGTGGATTGGTTATATCAGTATCAGCAACATGAAGTGTTATTTAAATTAGAAAAACAATTTTAATTAAATAAGTTACTTCCTTTATCAATTGAATAGGTAAAACAATGCATATAATGCTTTTTAGAAAGCGGAAAATTGTTTCAATCTTCGTTTCTCTCTCGCTATTTTCCCCGTGTTTTTATCTGCAAGCCAAAGAAGATAAAACCGATCTTGGTCATATTCAGATTTCAGATAATAAAGAAAAAGATAAACAAGGGTATGCTCAAGTTTATGAAAAAGATGTCTCTAATGTTTATTTAGGCAAAGAACTATTAGAGCGTTATCAAGGGGTATCGCCAGCGGACTTACTAAAAAGCGCAATTGGAGTTTATAGTGGTGAAGCGCGTAATGGTGGGGCGCTTGATCCAAATATTCGCGGTATTCAAGGGCAAGGGCGAATTCCTGTTACTGTTGATGGGACAGAGCAAGCGATTACCGTTTATCGTGGTTATAGTGGTGCCTCTAATCGTAACTATATTGATTCTAATTTGATTAGTAGTATCTATATTGAAAAAGGCCCTTCATTAACCCCAGATATGAAAACAGGGATTGGTGGCGGTATAGCCATAAAAACCTTAGATATTCGTGATATTGTGCCTATCGGTGACTCTTTTGGTATTAATTTTAAAGGAGATATTAGTAATAACGCTACACGGTATAAAGAAGTTTATACAAATATGATTGAAGATTATCGCTATTATCCGAAATTCTATCAGCAAAATGCTTACATTATTGATCCTGCCTTAGAAATCACCCCTCAAAAAAGTAAAATACAAAACTTTCAAGATTATTCATTTCGTCTTGGGGTAGGTTTTGAAAAAGAAAAATTTAATTTATTATTTGCTTATGCATTACGAGAAAAAGGAAATTACTTTGCAGGAAAGAGAAATGCTAGAAATTATAGTGAAACAGATAAGGATTTACTTGAATCAGTTCATGTAAAAGATGGGGGAAGAAACTTTGAGCCTTATTTGCCTTTTATTGCTCATATTTATCGCCCAAATAATGAAGTACCGAACACTTCCAATCGCAGTCGCTCTATTTTAGTTAAGGGAACATTATTTCCTGAATCAATGCACCGTTTTTCCATTAATTACCGATACACAGATTTACTGTTTGGCGATATTATGCCATCACGTTTAAGTTGGGTTCGCTATGATAAAAATTTGGTAAATCAATGGCCGTTAGGAAATATTACACAACAAGCAGGAGTATTAACTTATCAATATAAACCAGAAGATAAACAAGCAGATTTATTATTAAGATTGTGGGGAAATTTAACCACAGGACATACCAATACTCGTGGTGGTAAGCCAAGAGAGCCAAAAAAAGTTGATTCGTTTGCTAATAGAAATACCGAATGGGAACTCAGTTATGATACTGGATTTATTGATACTTCTTCTCTGTATCAAGAAAATAACCGTTACGGTATTGATTTATCTTCGATATTTAAATTATCACCCCAATTTTCCATTTCATTCTCCAGTCATTATCAATTTGAAAAATTAGATAGTGATGAATTAGACTTACCTGCAGGTTTTGATTTTGTTACCTCAGGGCGTGGCGGGCAACGTCATGAAATTAATTTAGCCCTTTCCACAGATTGGAAACCGCTTTCTTGGTTAGCCATTACTGCTGGCGGCAAATATCACTATTATCACTTAACAGATACTTTTTTAAATAATAAGCGGAAAAATAAAGTAAAGGGTTATGAGAGAACGCCTTCTGTTAGAGGATATATCGTAAGATATAACAGAACATTGACACAGGAAGAGTGTTATTTAATTGGTGCTCTATGTGGAATTACGGAAAAACAATTACCAGAAAAATATAAAAGAATAATGGGAAATTCTGAACTTAGAGAAAAAAGAAGGGGAGTACAAGAATATAAATTAACTCATCCAGACTATGAAGAATTACCTGATAATATAAAAAAAGAAATTAATCGTATAATAAAAACTTCAAAACAAGTACATTTTGAAAATAAAGAATATCTCCGAGATGAAAATGAAAATATTGTGGTTAACTCTACTACAATGATCCCAATGAAAACAGAGTTATTATATTGGGGGTTTGATGAAAATGGAGAGTTATTAAAAAGTAATAATATTTTGTTAAACGGTTATCTTAATATGGATGAAAAAGTAGTTCACCCAATTACAGGTAAATGGGTTAATAAATATGAAATGGGTGTGACAAAGCCAATCCCTATTTATCTTGATGATGATAAAGATAATTTTGCACCGGAGCCTAGCTATCAGCATGGGGCATTTTCACCTCTAGTTTCTGCGACGGTGTATGCCAACGAGATATTACGTTTTTATGGGCGTTATACTGAGCAACTGCGATTACCTAATTTATTTGAAGACACCAGTGGTTTTTCAGGGTCAAAAGCCCGTTATTACGGCTTTAAATTAAAACCAGAACGAGCCAAAAGTACAGAGTTTGGTGTTGTGTTTGATTTGACCGATTGGCTTAATATAGAGCGCCATGCTGATATTAAAATAAATTATTTTTATACCAATATTGAAAATGTGTTTGATAGAGATGCTAATTGGCAAATTAGGCAATTTGAAAAGCAAAAATTAGAAGGGTTGGAAGTTCAAGCACGTTTTGATAACGGTTTTATTTTTATGAATACTGCTCTTGTGTACAGTCATAAAAATAAGGTGTGCGATAAAAATGCCTTTAGTAACTATGATCCTTCTGGGTTATTAGGGATTAAAGAGTGTATGACGGGTGGTTATCCTGGAGGTTTTTTACGTACTTCTATTCAACCTAAATATTCAGTTAATTTACATTTAGGGACTCGTTGGCTAGATAATAAATTAGAAGTTGGAAGCCGTTGGCTCTATTCATCAGAAGTAGAAAATAAAGATGAAAAATGGCTAAAAGAAAAGTTACCAAGAGACATGTACGGTCAAAATAATAACCCGATGCGTTGGGCAAAAGTTTTTACCGTTGATGCCTATATTAACTATCAATATAGTCCTAATTTATCTTTTGAAATAACGGGCAGTAATTTATTAAACGAATATTACATTGATCCATTAACGCGATCAGGTATGCCTGCACCAGGAAGAACGTTCCGATTAGGTGTGACTGCACAATTTTAATTAAAAGAGAGTAAGGAGCTTTTATTTATGTTGGCACTTTCTGTCAGGCATCCGTTTAATATTTATTATTGGCTAATAGGGATATCGTTAGTTTATATCGCCATATTAAGTTGGGTGTTACGTTCACTTTCTATGACAGAAAGTGCGCACCATATTCATCAGCAACAAGAAAATACATTATCTGTCTATCAAGTGGTATTTTCACCACCTCAACAATCGACAGTCGTGCCGGAGCCTTTAGTGGAAACGGAACCTCAAGAAACGCCCATTGTTTTACCCAGTGCAGAAAAAGGAGAGTTTGTTGAAGCACCAAAGAAAATACCTGAAAAACCCAAAGAAAAACCTATACCCATAAAACCAATCACACCAGTGAAAAAGCCTGTGGTACAAAAAAAAGTAGAGCCAATAAAACAGCGTGATTTAGAAAACCAAATAGCACAAACGACATCTGAATCATCGGCAGAAAGCTTAACGCAACATACTGCAAGCTCGTTAGCAGGAAGAAGTCACGCATTAAGCGAGAAAGGGATAGGGCAAGGTGAATCTGACAATCACTATATTAGTTCACTGCGTCGAGAAATAGAGCGCCATAAACGTTATCCCTCACAAGCGCGTCGCATGCAACATGAAGGTCAGGTAGTGGTGAGTTTTTCACTAACATCAGAAGGTGCGGTTTCAAGGGTTGAGATAGAAAGTACTTCAGGTATTTCTTCTCTTGATAATGCGGCCATTGCGGCGGTTAAACGCGTAAAACCCATTGGCCCTAAACCCGAAGGCCTATTGAACCCTTTAATTGTTGCATTAGATTTTCAATTAAATTAATGAGCTAACGAAAACACCTAAGCGTGATTTTGACTTAGGTGTTTTTATTAGAATTGATGGCTAAAACAGCACAGTAATATCCGCTAATACCGTATCAGGTTTAGAAAAGTGTAAATAAAAATAAAGATTGGATTCGTTTTCACGTATGAATAAATAGTCTAATTCAAGCTGATAAGTACGAAAATAGGCTTTGTTATTTGTTACTGGATGATTAAGTAGAGGCGTTATTTTATAAACGACATTGTCCTGATTTAGGCCAAGTGAAAATGTATTTGAAGCAATTAAGGTACCGTTAATGGCATTACCTGTTCTCACTGAAACTGAAAGTGACTGTTCACTTTCAGCTGCGCACTGTAATAACACCTTCATTTTTTGTGAATTATCTGTTTTTCCAATAGTTTCTTCTGAAGGCAAGCAAAAATAGGCTTCTTGATTTAACAAAATACAATTTTTACCTACCAGCATATCACTATACCCATACTGAGCTTTACTTAGTTGCGTATCAAACCCATGATTTAAATCCAGTTCGTAACTTTTTTGTGGTATTGGTAAGTGGTTTTTAGTTTCTAGCGTAAGAGATGCATAACCGTCATAAAAACGGAATATAGGTGCCGATTCTGTTAGCCAAGCACCAGAATCATCATGGCATTGTTTGCCATTATGTCGGCTTAAATAAAGGTTTACGCCATTAAAACAGTAACCAGGAATATTGAGATAAGACTTGTTCTCGCGACCGCCTTGACCAATGGTAAAACTATTATTGTTTACGTCATCAAGTACCATATAGTGTAATGCGCCCCAAGGGGTGTCAGAAATATAACGTACAGAAGGTAAAATTTGATTGGGTGATAAATATGACTTACTGCTATCTGGCGTAAAAAAGGTTTCTGTTTTTAATACATCACGGCTATCACCGGTTACACCATAACAGCCTTCATATTGAGAACTATCTGCTATTTTTTCAATACTTAAGTAGTTGTGTTTAATACGAATAACGGCATCAATATGAGAATAGGTTTCGATACTCTGTAACATTGATGTTCGGTGTAATATATCTTTGCCTATATCAAAATAAGCTTTGTAATAGCTGATTTTAGGATCATGGCTATAATCGTTTCCATATAGCTCTAAGCTATTCCAACGAGAAAAAGGAGTGTTAAATTCGATTTCAAAACTCTTTTTTATCCAAGTCTGATAAAAAGATAATCCTGATATATAAATACCAGATAAAAAGGTATTACTTTTATTGTAATCATCTTTAAATACACCAGAGGTTTGCTGATAAATTGTAGTGTGAATAGCACTATTAAATTTATCTATACTTTCTCTTAATGTTTTTAGATTGCTTTTAAAGTAATTATCACTTAACTCGAGTTTATCTTTATTGGTGAGAATATCGTAGTGTGCCGCAACAAAAAGGGCGCAACAGTGACAATAAAAAGGTAAGCCTGCTGATTGCGCTAAATTTAATACTAAGGGTTGTTGAGAAACAATAGTAGTAATGACATCATCAAAACGGTTGAGTACTTGTTCCCGTAAATCTTGTTTTTGTTGAGCCGAATAACGCATTGTGGGATCAAGATAACGAGCAAGTGAATCAGAAAATAACTGATAAACGTCAGATATTCCCTCTGTGGTAAGTTTGATTATCTTAACGTTATTATCAGCGATTTTAGCGTCAATAATACGAGAGACATGTTCGATAATTTGATTAGCTAACGAACTATCTTTCATATTTTTATTCATCAAACCAAAGAGCGCAGAGGTGATTTTTGATAATGCACCACCGACAACAGGGATTAAGCCAATAATATGCCCGATGACGGTTTGCCCTACAATCATGGGGGCATTTAAAGGATCTTGCTCATTGAATTTATCTACAATGGTGGGTAAGACATTACTGTTGCGGTTAATCATATCCAACATACCTTCTTGGAGTTCTTGGTAGTCGATACAGATTAATGGCTGTGTTGCGGGTAGTGATGAAGGACTAATGGCGACTTTTAATGGGTTTAAATACATAACAAACGCTCCTTGTTTAAAATTAGTTCCATTGTTCGATTAATTGAGGTTGTCCTGATAGTCCGTTATAAACAGCAATAGAGAGTTGTGAGCCATTAACTCCAACAGATAAGTAATCCCCTTTAAATAAAGCGCCACTGTTATAAACGGGAACATCACCAAATATTTCACTACCACCATAACGGTTATCTTGCCCAACATAATGCGTATGGCCGACGAACACCGCTTTCACGCCATAATGCTCAAGCATATATTTAAAGAATGAGAGTTCTTCTTGTGAGGAGTTTTCAGGAAAATGTTGGTGACCATCATGAAAGTTTAAAATAATAGTTTTATTGCGATTCCGTGCTTGGATTAAATCTTTTTCTAACCAATCAATAGAGTCTGTCACATTAATGGTCGATGCTGCCCAGTGGTCGAGTACGACATGATAAGTGGGATAATTTTGTAATTGGACAAAATGAATATCACCATATTCCCACGAATACGCTTTACTGCCTGAATATTCGCTACTGTCATATCTAAAATTACCTGAAGTCGAATAACCACGGTATTCTTCAATACGATAATGCATATCAAATACCATGCCTCGCGCACAAGCATTCATACTTAAATCAGAATTACTGGGTTCAGAGCAATCACCCACGTTATTTTGATAATCGTGATTACCAAGACCAACATAAGTAATAAACCCTAAGGGGGAAGGGGCAAAAAAAGAGCGAAAACTTTCACGTTGATAACGGCGACCAAACTCTGTCAAATCACCATTAATAATGCCAAAAACAAAAGATTTTTCATGGTGTAATAATTGAATACTATCCCTTACTTTTTTTATCGTTGATTCCCAACGAGATTGATCATCATTAGGATCATTATTATCTAAGTCTAGCCTCCAAGGCTGAGGATCTGACATCACGATAATATTGTAGTTTGTTGATTGTGTTGCACTCATAATTAATTTCCTTTTAAATGTGTTTTTCTCCCTTTATTTTTTGACGGAAATTTAAAATAAGCACAATATTAAATATTGTTAGTTAATTATAATTTTAATAACAAATGTCTTTATTTTTATCATTTTAAATGGCCAATATATGATTTTTTAAATATAAATTATCTTCTAATTAAATTAATTTAAAATATCAATATTAGCGCTTATGGATATACCTTAGATTGATTTTAGATAATGTCTTTTGAGGAGATAAAAAAGCGGCTTTAGCATGACTAAACACCGCTTTTAGATTTGCGTTAGCATAAATAAATTACGCTGTTTTCGGCCATTTATTGGCAACCCAAAGCCCACTCATTTTCATCGAATAACCAAATAAAACACCAACGATTAATGAAGGGATAGTTTGAGCTAAATCCCCTTGTGCTGCAAATATTGTACATGCCCCAATAAATGTACCGGGGATATAAGCAAGTAATGCACTTTTAGCTTGAATACACATCACAAAGGCAATAACACCTGTTACTGCATACCCAAAAATAGATATATCACTAAAGACTTGGCTACCATAAATAATCGCCAATGCCCAAATTACGCCACTCATAATGGTTGCCATAGTAACGGCTAATCCTTTAATACCCTCTTTAGGATAAGCAAAATAGGCGGTACAACCTAAAAAGCCAGCCCAGCTTAATAAGTCAAATTGATTAGCAACAAATGCCCAAATGGCAGAAAGAATGCCTGTTGTCAGTGCAGTAAAGTAAAGCGTTCTCACGATAGACTCTTAAATAAAAGGGGGATATTTACCCAGTTAACTAAAAACGAAGTTTAGCATTATCATTAGTTGATTTACTATATTTAGATCATTAAAAAGCATAATTAAGATGCGTATTTATGCGATATTTAAAATCTATTTTTATTAGAAAAAATAAAGAAGATAAAGTAAACGTTTGCGTTGTTGATACACTAAAAAAAGTGTGAGAATAAATATTTTTTAGTTAGCTTAATAGTATTTATTAATATTCAAGTAACTATTATTTTTCAATAATATGAATATACAGTGTTCGAAGAGTGGAGGGTGAGTTGTTTTCTATTTCGATTAAGGTGAAACCATGATATTTATAAAGTTGAAGTAGCCTTTCATTATTTTCACATTCTAATATGATAATTCTACCACCAATAAGTTTTTGAGCTTCTGATAATACAGCATAAATTTCTTGTAAGATAAGTGCTAACGAAATAGGGTTATCAACTATTAATGTATTTTTTCCTATCTGCCCAATAAGAAAAGCTTTAACTTTTTCTGCAGTTCTAGAAATACCATCAAGTTGCTGTCTCTTTGTTTTACTTATTTTAACGTTATCAAGTATAAGCTCTTTAAAGGATAGAGAAAAATAAGCAAGAATTTCACCACTATCATTTAAAATCAAATAAGTTCTCGCATTATTGGTTTTCTCAAATCTAATTGCTTTAGTTGGAGAGATTAAAAACTTTTCAACATCGCTATTTAATTTATTAGAAAAACTGCGTAAAAGCTTAATTGTTGCTTCTTCACCAAACTCTTTTAGCAGTTCTCTAAGTTGGACAATCGTTGTTTTAATAGCGCAATCCCTTGTTTATTTTCTGCTTTGTAATTCCGTTTAACTATTTTTACATGGCGTGGGTAGCTTAAATCATGTTGGATAAAATCAATAGATTGCTTATCTTTAACAATAAAGCTTTTACTAAAAGAAGTAGTAGCCATAGGTATCTCCTATCGGTTTTCCTGTTTGAAAATATAGCAATATAGAGGGGTAGAAACAACTATTTTTGTTTAAAAAACGAACTACGAAAATAAATAAGAATATCACTTAGTTGTTTTTAAAGAGCCTATAGCGTGTGGTTAATTTTCTATTTACACGCCATAGGTAGTGGAAATGAGGCTTTACTTCCCAATACAGAAACTAGAGAAAATACGGCCTAATAAGTCATCAGAGGTAAATTCACCGGTGATTTCACTTAACGCTTGTTGAGCTAGTCTTAACTCTTCTGCCAATAATTCACCTGATTTTGCATAAACCAATTGTTCATGACCTTGCTGTAAGTGCTCTGCTGCGGTATTTAAGGCTTGTAAGTGGCGACGACGCGCTAAGAAACCACCTTCAGTATTACTATTAAAACCCATAGCTTCTTTTAGGTGATCGCGCAGCAATTCAATACCCATTCCATCGCGTGCGGATAAGCGGATCATCGGGTAATTACCTTGAGCCGTGATCTCAACATTCTCACCCGTTAAGTCTGATTTATTACGAATAACAGTAACAGGCAAGGTATTTGGTAAACGAGCCATAAATTCAGGCCAGATATCTTCAGGGGTTGTTGCATCAGTTGTGGTGCTATCAACCATAAATAACACTCTGTCTGCTTGCTCAATCTCTTTCCAAGCACGCTCAATACCAATACGTTCAACTTCATCACTGGCTTCACGTAAACCCGCTGTATCGATAATATGCAAAGGCATACCATCGATATGAATATGTTCACGCAATACATCACGCGTTGTACCAGCAATATCCGTAACAATCGCCGCGTCTCTGCCTGCTAATGCATTCAATAAGCTTGATTTACCCGCATTAGGGCGACCCGCGATAACTACTTTCATCCCTTCACGCAGTAAGCTACCTTGGCGTGCTTGAGCCCGAACATCATCTAATTCTGCAATAACAGCGTTAAGTTTTCCTTCAATGATACCGTCAGAAAGAAAATCAATTTCTTCATCAGGGAAATCAATGGCCGCTTCAACATAGATGCGTAAGTGAGTTAATGACTCTACCATCTCGTTAATATGAGAGGAGAATGCACCTTGTAATGAATTAATCGCTGAACGTGCCGCTTGTTCTGAGCTGGCATCTATTAAGTCAGCAATGGCTTCGGCTTGTGCTAAGTCGAGTTTGTCGTTTAAGAATGCGCGTTCAGAAAATTCACCAGGATTGGCAATCCGCACACCAGGAATTTGTAAGATACGTTTTAGTAATAAATCCAGAATAACGGGGCCGCCATGACCTTGTAGTTCTAGAACATCTTCGCCTGTAAATGAGTGCGGATTTGGGAAGAAAAGAGCGATACCCTGATCAAGCACGGAGTTATCATCATTGCGAAATGGCAGATAATCGGCATAACGAGGTTTAGGTAATTTACCTAAGACAGTTTGTGCCACAAGTGCTGCTTTAGGGCCAGAAACGCGTAGGATACCAACACCGCCTCTTCCCGGAGGTGTGGCCTGAGCGACGATAGTATCAGTGCTATGCATGGTGTACTCGCTTAATCAGAATAATCATATCAATATAAAAAACAGAAGGCGGTCATTGTAGACCGCCTTCGCTATTTTATGTCACTTTCCTTTGAATGTAACCAAGGAAGAGGTTTTTCCTCATGTGACCTTATTTTTTGTCTCTGCTGTGTAAGCCACGTTTTTCCAGACCGCGGTAAATTAACTGCTGCTGGATAATGGTCACTAAGTTACTGACGATATAGTACAGAACCAGACCTGATGGGAACCACAGGAAGAATACAGTAAACACAACCGGCATAAAGGTCATGATTTTTTGTTGCATCGGATCAGTCACTGCTGTAGGAGACAGTTTCTGAATGATGAACATTGTCACACCCATTAATAATGGCAGGATGTAGTACGGATCTTGCGCAGATAAGTCTTGGATCCATAACATAAATGGCGCATGACGTAATTCAACAGAACCCATCAGCATGTAATACAACGCAAGGAAGATTGGCATCTGGATAATTAGTGGTAAACAACCACCCAGAGGATTCACTTTCTCTTGTTTGTATAACGCCATCATTTCTTGGCTCATACGTTGTTTGTCATCACCAATACGTTCACGCAGTGCAGCCAGTTTTGGTTGCAGTAAACGCATTTTCGCCATGGAGGTGTACTGCGCTTTAGTCAGCGGGTACATGATACCACGAACGATAAAGGTGATCATGATGATGGAGAAGCCCCAGTTACCGATAAAGCTGTGAAGGAATTTCAGCAGTTTAAACAGTGGCTGAGAGATAAACCATAACCAACCGTAGTCTACAGATAGGTCTAAATGTGGCGCAATGGCTGACATTTCTGATTGAATTTCAGGACCGACCCATAATGTTGAGCTGATATCAGCACTGCTATTTGGTGCAATTGTCACTGGTGCTGATTTATAACCAATCAGAGCAATAGATTTGTTTTCTAAAGTGATTGAGTAGAAGCTATTGTTCTGACTCTCTTTAGAAGGAACCCATGCTGTTGCAAAGTATTGTTGTAACATTGCAACCCAACCATTGTTGGTGGTTATAGATAAGTTTTTATCTTCGATATCACCAAAGCTGTATTTTTTATAGTTGGTTTCATCTGATGAGTATGCCGCACCACGATAAGTGTGTAGCGCAAAGTTGCTGCTACCTGTATCACGGCTTTCTGGCAATTTAACAGATTGTTTTAACTGACCGTAAAAGTTCATGGTCAATGTTTTATCTGTTGTATTCTCAATTTTGTAATCAATACCGATATCGTACTGACCTTTCTTCAGAATGAAGGTTTTGACGAATTTTACGCCTTCTTCATTTACGAAAGTCATAGGTACGCGTAATTCATCTTGATTTTCACCAAGTACGAATTCGTTTTTATCAGCACTATAAACTGGGCGAGATTTCTGATCTGGACCATCTGGGCCGATTAAGCCACTTTGAGCCTGATACAGGAATTGTGGTGTAGTTTCCAGTAAACGGAAAGGTGTTGTCGAATTAAGCTCGGCGGGATAGGCTAACAAATCAGCCTCATCGATAGTGCCGCCCTGAGTATTGATGCGAAGATCAAGTACGTCAGTTTTTACGGTAATCAATTTTGCCTGCTCATTGCTGTTACCAGTTACAGCAAGACTATCACTGCTTGGCACGTCCGCTTGTTGCGAGACCTGTGCGGTAGTGGTGGTGTTTTGTGAAACTTTATCACCCTCCCACTGCTGCCAGATCAGGAAAGAAACGAACAGCAAAGCGATGAATAGAAGATTGCGTTGCGAATCCATCGTTAATTTTCTCTGTTATCGTCGTTTTTTCTAGGTGGGACAGGATCATCACCACCTTCGTGTAAAGGGTGGCATTTTAATATGCGTTTCACTGTTAACCAACTACCTTTTATCATTCCAAACCTGCGCAATGCCTCAATTCCGTAATGAGAGCACGTAGGATTAAAACGACAACGAGGCCCCAACAGAGGACTAATCCCCAGTTGATAGCCCCTAATCAGCAAGATCAGGACTTTTGAGCCAAGCGACAATGACGACGCCATAATTTACCCAACACTTCCGTCAATTGATGGTTATCAAGTTCAGCAACCCCTTTTCTTACTAATAGCACAAAATCCATCGGCGGTAATTCATGCTGATGTAAACGAAAGTATTCACGGGCTAATCGTTTAATACGATTGCGCTCATGAGCACGTTTAACGTTTTTCTTTGCGATTGTTAGACCGATGCGGGGATGCCCCAGCTCATTCTGGCGACCCAAAATAGTAACTTCTGGAGAACTCGCACGTTGTGGCTGCTGGAAAACAAAATTGAAATGCTTGGGAGTTAACAAACGTAACTCCCTTGGAAAAGCGAGCTTAACCACGGAATGGTTAGCTTTTATTATTTCGAAGAAACGGTCAGACGAGCGCGGCCTTTCGCACGACGGCGAGCCAGAACCTGACGACCATTTTTAGTGGCCATACGAGCGCGGAAGCCGTGGTTACGGTTGCGCTTCAGTACAGACGGTTGAAAAGTGCGTTTCATGGCGATTTCTACCTACTTAATATAATTACTGATTCAGCAAATGCGTTGACAGACAGGCGTGCAATAAATAAACAAACCAGTACTTCAATCGCAGCATCAATGATGGAAAGATGCGGGATTGTAATAAAATCACTCAAATGCGTCAATGAAGATGACGCTTTAAGTACCGATTTTTGTCGTCTTTTTTAGCAAACCCGATAATCAATCCTGACTTATGCGCAACGAGTACGCTTATTAGCGACCTAAAAAAGTCTTAATAAGTGACTTTGTTGGTACAAGCACGCAGGGTGCAAGATTATACGGACTCACGGTGAAAGCGCAAGGATCTTTAGCGGATCAAATGAGAGATATTTGATCACTTACTATAAGAAAGAGATATTTATGCAAAGAGAAAGTTATCCCCAATTGCTATTTGTAGGACGACTCAAGTACACTAGAACGCCTTTGCATATTTCATTTGGTGAATTATCACAAATCGGCAAGCCTGTGGATAAAAACCATAAAAACTGTGCAAAAGAAAGAGGATCTTCGTTTCATTTTGCGATATGATCCCCCGTCACGATCAGAATAGCCAGTCTGCGATCGTGAGTCACGATGTAAAAAAATCGTTGTCACCAAGAGTTGTTCCTTATTAAGAATTGAAGAGGAACGGTGTTGTGCACTTTGTATTTAGGCGCACAGTGTTTAACTGCATTTTTCCTGTTTATTTTTTAGTCTTGTTTTTTTAGGGGAGTTCGCCGTGTCACTTTCGCTTTGGCAGCATTGTCTTGCCCGATTGCAGGATGAGTTACCTGCCACTGAATTTAGTATGTGGATACGTCCCTTGCAGGCAGAACTAAGCGATAATACGCTGGCGCTGTATGCACCTAATCGTTTTGTCTTAGATTGGGTGAGAGAAAAATACATTAATAATATCAACGCATTATTAGTGGATTTTTGTGGCTCTGAAGTCCCTTCTTTACGTTTTGAAGTGGGTAATAAACCCGCATCTGCACGTACTACAGAAAGTATTCCTAAAGCTGTTGTACATCCGACAGTGAATACCGCTCCAACACATAGTCAGCCTGTTCGTCCTAGTTGGGATAATCAACCGGCATCTCAGCTGCCTGAACTCAATTATCGTTCTAACGTTAACCCTAAACATAAGTTTGATAACTTCGTTGAAGGTAAGTCAAACCAGTTAGCAAGAGCAGCGGCAAGACAAGTTGCTGATAACCCAGGTGGAGCTTATAACCCACTCTTTTTATATGGTGGAACAGGGCTTGGTAAAACGCACTTGTTACACGCCGTGGGTAACAGCATTATGGAACGCAAAGCGAATGCAAAAGTCGTGTATATGCATTCTGAACGATTCGTACAAGATATGGTAAAAGCATTACAAAATAATGCGATAGAAGACTTTAAACGCTATTACCGTTCTGTGGATGCACTATTAATTGATGACATTCAATTTTTCGCCAATAAAGAGCGTTCACAAGAAGAATTTTTTCATACCTTTAACGCATTGTTAGAGGGAAATCAGCAAATTATTTTAACGTCAGACCGTTATCCTAAAGAGATAAATGGTGTTGAAGACAGATTAAAATCGCGCTTTGGTTGGGGATTAACGGTTGCTATTGAGCCACCTGAACTTGAAACCCGAGTGGCGATTTTGATGAAAAAAGCGGATGAAAACCAAATTCAGTTACCTGACGAAGTGGCCTTTTTTATTGCTAAAAGACTTCGTTCTAACGTCCGTGAGCTTGAAGGTGCATTAAACCGAGTAATTGCTAACGCAAACTTTACAGGTCGTGCGATTACTATCGACTTTGTACGTGAAGCATTACGTGATCTGCTCGCTTTGCAGGAAAAATTAGTCACTATCGATAATATTCAAAAAACGGTTGCTGAATATTATAAAATTAAAGTCGCTGATTTACTGTCAAAGCGGAGATCCCGATCGGTTGCCCGTCCGAGGCAAATGGCAATGGCGCTGGCGAAGGAATTAACAAACCACAGCTTGCCTGAAATCGGGGATGCCTTTGGTGGTCGTGATCATACAACAGTCCTTCATGCATGCCGAAAAATAGAGCAATTGCGTGAAGAAAGTCATGACATCAAAGAAGATTTTTCTAACTTAATCAGAACATTATCATCCTAGCGCTATGAAATTTATCATTGAACGTGAACAGCTTCTTAAGCCGCTACAACAAGTAAGTGGCCCTTTAGGTGGTCGTCCAACATTACCTATTTTAGGTAACCTATTGCTTAAGGTCACTGAAAATACCTTATCGCTAACGGGGACTGACCTTGAAATGGAGATGGTGGCAAGAGTTAATCTTAGCCAATCTCATGAAATTGGCGCCACAACTGTTCCTGCGCGTAAGTTTTTTGATATTTGGCGTGGGCTACCAGAAGGTGCTGAAATTAGTGTTGAGCTCGATGGTGATCGCCTATTAGTGCGTTCAGGTCGTAGTCGTTTCTCCTTATCAACATTACCTGCATCTGATTTTCCTAATTTAGATGATTGGCAAAGTGAGGTTGAATTTACTTTGCCTCAAGCAACATTAAAACGTCTGATTGAGGCCACTCAATTTTCAATGGCGCATCAAGATGTGCGTTATTACCTCAACGGCATGTTGTTTGAAACTGAAAATACAGAGTTACGCACAGTTGCAACAGATGGACACCGTTTAGCGGTATGTTCAATGGATATTGGGCAATCTTTACCAGGACATTCTGTTATTGTTCCTCGTAAAGGTGTTATTGAATTGATGCGTTTACTTGATGGTGGTGGTGAAAGCTCACTGCAATTGCAAATCGGTAGTAATAATATACGTGCTCATGTGGGGGATTTTATTTTCACCTCGAAGTTGGTTGATGGTCGTTTCCCTGACTATCGTCGTGTATTACCGAAAAATCCAACGAAAACAGTGACTGCGGGTTGTGATATTCTTAAACAGGCATTTTCTCGTGCTGCAATTTTATCCAATGAGAAATTCCGTGGTGTGCGTATAAACCTCACCAACGGTCAATTGAAAATTACAGCTAATAACCCTGAGCAAGAAGAAGCAGAAGAGATTGTTGATGTTCAATATCAAGGTGAAGAAATGGAAATTGGCTTTAATGTCAGTTATCTCCTTGATGTACTTAATACATTGAAATGTGAAGAAGTTAAACTTCTACTAACAGATGCTGTTTCAAGTGTTCAAGTAGAGAATGTGGCAAGTTCTGCGGCTGCTTATGTTGTTATGCCAATGCGTTTATAATAGTCACTAACATGATTTTATCCCGTTTATTGATCCGTCATTTTAGAAATATTGAACAGGCGGATCTGCCATTAGCGGATGGCTTTAATTTCCTTGTTGGACCTAACGGGAGTGGTAAAACAAGTATACTTGAAGCGATTTACACGTTAGGCCACGGACGCGCATTTCGTAGTTCTCAAGCTAATCGCGTGATCCAGCATGATGAAAATGAATTTATTCTTCATGGGCGCTTAAGTGGTCTAAATGAAGAGAGCCGTGGCTATGCGATTGGATTAAGTAAAGATCGCGAAGGCAATAGTACAGTGCGTATTGATGGCAGCGATGGTCATAAAATTGCAGAATTAGCAAAATTGTTACCTATGCAATTAATAACACCTGAAGGCTTTACACTTCTGAATGGTGGGCCTAAATATCGTCGCGCTTTTATTGATTGGGGTTGTTTCCATAATGAACCTCGATTTTTTGCTGCATGGTCAGATTTAAAACGTGTATTAAAACAACGTAATGCAGCACTGAGGCAAGCAACGTCTTATCGACAACTGATGCCTTGGGATAAAGAGCTTATCTTATTAACAGAACAGATAAGTGAATGGCGAGCTCAATATACCGAAGATATCGCTAAAGATATTGAAGAAACGTGCCGTCTGTTTTTACCTGAATTTTCGTTGAAAGTGAGCTTTCAACGGGGATGGGATAAAGAAACTGATTATGGTGAGTTGCTAGCACGTCAATTTGAACGTGATAAAATGTTAGCGTATACCTCACTTGGTGCTCATAAGGCGGATTTACGTATTAGAGCAAACGGCACGCCAGTAGAAGATATGTTGTCACGAGGCCAGCTCAAGTTGTTGATGTGTGCTTTGAGGCTGGCACAAGGTGAATATTTCACTCGTAAGAATGGGCAAAGATGCCTGTATCTGCTCGATGATTTTGCTTCCGAATTAGATGCGAGTCGGCGTCAGTTATTAGCCGAGCGTCTAAAGTCTACGCAAGCTCAAGTGTTTGTCAGTGCGATAACACAAGGGCAAGTGAAAGATATGCTAGATGTAAATAGCAGGCTATTTAGCGTAGAACGTGGCAAAATAGAGGTTAAACCATAGGAATAAAGCGAGAAACGTTGATGTCGAATACATATGACTCCTCAAGTATCAAAGTATTAAAAGGGCTGGATGCGGTGCGTAAGCGCCCGGGGATGTATATCGGGGATACAGATGATGGAACCGGTCTGCATCACATGGTCTTCGAGGTGGTCGACAACGCAATCGACGAAGCCCTCGCGGGTTTCTGTGATGAGATAATTGTCACTATCCATTCAGATAACTCCGTCTCTGTTCGAGATGATGGTCGTGGAATTCCAACCGGCATTCACCCAGAAGAGGGTGTATCAGCAGCAGAGGTTATTATGACCGTTCTGCATGCGGGAGGTAAATTCGATGATAACTCCTATAAAGTCTCTGGTGGACTTCATGGTGTAGGGGTTTCTGTTGTTAATGCGTTGTCTGAAAAACTTGAACTGACAATCCATCGTGATGGAAATATCCATCAACAAATTTATCGTCATGGTGTGCCTGATGATTGCTTAAAAGTGATTGGCGATACTGAAAAATCAGGGACATTTGTACGCTTCTGGCCAAGTCTTGAAACCTTTAAAGGTGAGACTGAATTCCAGTATGAGATCCTAGCAAAACGTCTTCGTGAGTTGTCATTCTTAAACTCAGGCGTTTCTATCCGTTTAATTGATAAACGTGATAACCGAGAAGATCATTTCCACTATGAAGGCGGTATTAAAGCATTCGTTGAATACTTAAGCCGTAACAAAACGCCTATTCATCAAAACGTATTCTATTTCTCAACAGAAAAAGACAATATTGGTGTTGAAGTGGCAATGTTGTGGAATGACGGTTTCCAAGAGAACGTTTATTGCTTTACCAACAATATCCCACAACGTGATGGTGGTACTCACTTAGTTGGTTTCCGTACTGCAATGACACGTACGTTAAACAACTATATGGATAAAGAAGGTTTTAATAAGAAATCGAAAATCAGTGCAACGGGTGATGACGCTCGTGAAGGCTTGATTGCGGTTATCTCTGTTAAAGTCCCAGATCCTAAATTCTCATCACAAACAAAAGATAAACTGGTTTCTTCAGAAGTGAAAACAGCGGTAGAAACGCTGATGAATGAGAAGCTGGTGGAATATCTGTTAGAAAATCCAAATGACGCGAAAATCGTTGTTGGTAAAATCATTGATGCTGCTCGTGCGCGTGAAGCTGCACGTAAAGCGCGTGAAATGACACGTCGTAAAGGCGCATTAGATTTAGGTGGCTTACCAGGTAAATTAGCGGACTGTTCTGAACGTGATCCTGCTTTCTCTGAACTGTATTTAGTGGAAGGGGACTCTGCGGGTGGCTCTGCAAAACAAGGGCGTAACCGTAAAACACAGGCTATTCTTCCGTTAAAAGGTAAAATCCTAAACGTTGAGAAAGCGCGCTTTGATAAAATGTTGGCTTCTCAAGAAGTTGCAACGTTAATCACTGCATTAGGTTGTGGTATCGGTCGTGATGAATATAACCCAGATAAACTGCGTTATCACAGCATTATCATCATGACGGATGCGGACGTCGATGGTTCTCACATTCGTACTCTGTTACTGACCTTCTTCTATCGTCAAATGCCAGAAATTATCGAACGTGGTCATATCTTTATTGCTCAGCCGCCTCTTTACAAAGTGAAGAAAGGTAAACAAGAGCAATACATCAAAGATGATGACGCAATGGACGAGTATCTGATGTCGATCGCTCTTGATGGCGCAGCACTTTATGTGAGTGAACACGCACCCGCAATGCACGGTGAGCAACTTGAAAAATTGGTTGTTGATTACCATGCAGCGCACAAGATTATTCGTCGTATGGAGCGTATCTATCCACTTAGCATGTTAAGCAGCTTGGTGTATCACTCAACGCTGACAGAAGATGCGTTATCTGATAAAGCCAAAGTTGAAGAGTGGATGAGTGGCTTGGTTAACCGCTTAAACGAAGCCGAAGATCAAGGCAGTACTTATAGCTACACCATCGCTCAAAATGATGAAAATCGTCTGTTCGAACCTGTATTACGTATTCGTACTTATGGTGTGGATACAGACTACAAATTGGATTATGACTTTATCCACAGTAGCGAATATCAACGCATTACGCATTTAGGTGACATTATCGGTAACCTAATTGAAGAGGGTGCGTTTATTGAGCGTGGTGAGCGTCGTCAGCCAATTTCAAGCTTTGAAGAAGCACTTGAGTGGTTAACAAAAGAATCACGTCGTGGTCTTGCTGTACAGCGTTATAAAGGTCTTGGTGAAATGAACCCAGAGCAATTATGGGAAACCACCATGAATCCAGATACACGCCGTATGATGCAAGTTACCGTGAAAGATGCGATCGCAACTGATGAATTATTTACCACCTTAATGGGTGATGCAGTTGAACCTCGTCGTGCCTTTATCGAAGAGAATGCGCTGAAAGCGGCAAATATTGATATCTAGTTTTATTCTAAATTAGATAAAAAAAGCGGAGCTGTGAAAACGGCTCCGCTTTTTTGTTGGCTACAACAATCACACTATCCGCGTTGTCCAGCCAAACGGCACAGCATTTCTGTCACTAAATAGCTCTTTTCAAATGAGCTAACAGGTAAAAATTCAAAACGAGAGTGGAAATTCAGTGCACCAGTGAAATAGTTTGGTGTGAGTAATCCTCTTGCTGAAAGCGCAGAGCCATCTGTACCTCCTCGCATTGGGATCACATTAGGTTGAATATTTAATTGTTTTAATGCTTCAAAAATAAGTTCGATAGCAGTGCGATCTTCTCCAATCGAATCACTGATATTGCTATACACATCGACAATCTCATAGTTGATTTGTGCACGAGGATGGCGAGCTTGGATCAAAGCAACAGACTGTTTAATAAACTGTTTACGAGCTTCATAACTTTGTTTATCAAAGTCACGAATAGCCATTTTAATCACTGCATTATCAGGATTGGCTATTAAATCGGTGACATAGAAATAACCTTCTCGATGCTCGGTATGCTCTGGTGTATCAAAGCGGTCAAAACAGCCAATAAAATCATGAGCAACACGAATTGGGTTTAACAATACATTTTTCGCGGACATTGGGTGCGCAGTAACACCTTTTACAGACACTTTAATTGACGCGGCATTGAAGGTTTCATACACCACTTCACCTAATGCACAACAATCAATAGTGTAAGCAAAATCAACGTCAAAGCGAGATAAATCCATCAGTTTAGAACCGCGTAATCCAATTTCTTCATCGGGTACAAACGCGACATAGATATCGCCACAATCAAAATCAGCTTGTTGCAGTTTATCCATTAATTCCATCACAACGGTGATCGCCGCTTTATTATCAGCCCCTAATACACTTGTGCCATCACTGAAAATAATCTCTTCACCGATATAAGGCACAGCTTCAGGGTGTTCTTGAGCTTTAAACCAGATGTCTTTCTCTTGGTTCAAGCAGAGATCTATACCTTCATAACGCAGTGTTTGAGGGTGAATATTGGGTGATATTCCCACATCAACCGTATCAAGATGAGCAACAAAACCCACTTTAGGCGCATTGGGATTATTACCTGGTCTCATCGCATATAAAATGGCATGAGAGTTGATATAAATATCTTTTAATCCATAAGTTTCTAGCTCTTTAGCCAGTAACTTTGCTAGCTCAAGTTGCCCTTGTGTGCTGGGTACCACAGAAGCAGATGCATCACTTTGGCTTTCAACTGCCAGATAACGGAAGAAACGCTGTTCTAACTTTTGACCTAGGGTGTTCATTATAATGTTGTTCCTAATACTGTTATTTTATAAGAATGATTTATGCAGGTTGCCATGTATATCCACTGTCAAAACCAAGAGGGATATCTAATCCCCAAAAGATAAACAGTGTGGTGGTTAATACAATAAGCAAGCCAATAGTAAAGGGGATCATCATTGAGCATAGTGTACCGATACCTGCACCTTTATAGTATTTTTGGCAATACATCAAAATCAGTGGATAGAATGGGAACATTGGTGTGCTCACATTCATTGCAGAATCACTAACACGGAACGCGGCTTGCGTTAATTCAGGTGAAATTCCGACAGCCATTAACATTGGCACTAATACTGGTGCAATCACTGCCCATTTCGATGTTGCTGAGGTGATCATGATATTTAAGATTGCAGTCAGCAATATCACACCCAACACAGTCATACCTGAAGGCATATTAAGCGTGCGCAGTAATTCCGCACCTGATAATGCTAATAGTGTACCTAAATTTGAGTGCTGAAAAGAGTAAAGAAATTGAGCCGCAAAAAAGGCGAAAACGATAAATGGGATCAGTGATTTGGTGATATTTTCCATTGCTTTGACAATATCTTTTGTAGACGCAAAAGACTTTGTCATATAGCCATAAATTAAACCGGGTACAGAAAAGAAGATAAACAGTAAAGGCACCACAATTTGCATAATTGGGGCTTTAGGGCTGGTTAAACTGCCTTCTGGTGAACGTAATGGTGAGGTTTCTGGTAATAACAGTGCAAATAAACCAATTCCCATTAGCACCACTGCCCAACCCGCAAAACGGAATGCCCGTTTTTCTATTGGTGTGATTTCACCTAACTCTGCATCTTTAGTATCAATACTAGAAGAGAAAGGGCAGTTTTTATTTAACCAAGGCTCTACAATTTTTTCAGTGATATACCAACAAGTTAAAATAACGCCAAATGTTCCACCTACGCTAAAAAAGTAGTTACATAAAACGTTAACACTATATCCCGGAGCCATAATTTGTGCTGCTTCTTGAGTAAAGCTTTGCATTATTGGGTCAATAATTGACGGTGTATAACTTGCTGTAAATCCACCCGCCAAACCTGCAAATGAGGCTGCGATACCAGCTAAAGGATGACGACCACTGGCATAGAACATCATCGCAGAGACTGGCATAAGAATAACGTAAGCAGAGTCGGAAGCTAAGTGTGCAACAATACCAACAAAAACAACCGTTGGTGTCAGCATTTTAGGAGAAATAAACGAAAGCATTTTTTTTAGAGCCGTTTTAATAAAACCGCTGCTTTCTGCAATACCAATTCCTAATGTTGCAACAATCGTTATTCCAAGTGGAGGAAAGCTAATGAAATTTTTCACCGCACTTGTCACAAATAATATGATCTCTTCATATTGAAACATATTAATAACGGCGATTTTCTCTTTAGTCACTGGGTGGAAATAATCAAAATGTACAAATGAGAGGAAGAATGAAAATATCCAGCAGATCACTAAGGCGTAAACGAACAACATCGTAACATCAGGCATGATATTACCAATGCGTTCGACTCGGTTTAAAAAACCTTTTTTATTGGGTTGTGTTTGTGTTGTCATATTTATAATGCATCTTTTTATAAAAGTAATAAAAATCACCTTAAATAAATGACAATAAAAAGTAAATTTATTTTTAAATAATAAGTAGTTACCGAGGTTCATATAAAAGAAAGAGAAAAGGAATAATATATTAGAAATTATTATATTTAGATTTTTGTCGTCATTATTTTTCAGTTGTTAAAAAATGCTTTATTTATTTTTACACTCTATTTTGAATAAAAATAGGTGGATTATGCTGAATAATCATCCTGAATTCTTTAGAGTTGTTTTTGAAATTATTGTAGAAAACTTGTTTTATAAAGATCTATAAAATTAAAAATAAATAAAATAAGAAAAATTAAAAAATAGTTTTATGAGAAAAAGATGTGAGGAAAATAAGAAATGAAGCTAATAACTATTGAAAATAAGAATATCAACCATTTCTATTTTCTTAAAATGGCCGATATTCTAAAGAATGAATTTTAACGCAGAATATTCAACATACGACGTAAAGGCTCTGCGGCACCCCATAACAGCTGGTCACCCACTGTAAAGGCTGAAATAAATTCAGGGCCCATATTTAGTTTACGAATACGGCCTACTGGTGTGCTCAATGTACCTGTGACTGCTGCTGGTGTTAATTCACGCATAGTTAATTCACGATCATTAGGAATGACTTTTACCCAATCATTATGGCTTGCGAGTAACTGTTCAATCTCTGCAACAGGTAAGTCTTTTTTCAGTTTTAAGGTGAATGCTTGGCTATGGCAACGTAATGCACCAATACGAACACAAAGACCATCCACAGGAATGATATTAGAACCTGTATTTAAGATCTTGTTAGTTTCAGCTTGCCCTTTCCACTCTTCGCGGCTTTGACCGTTTTCTAGTTGTTTATCAATCCAAGGGATCAAACTACCTGCAAGAGGAACACCAAATTGTTCGGTAGGCATTGTACCGCTGCGCGTAAAGTTAGTGACTTTACGTTCAATATCTAAGATTGCAGAGGCTGGGTTTTCTAGCTCTTTAACCACTTGATTATGTAAAGAACCCATCTGTGACAGTAGCTCTCTCATATGACGAGCACCAGCCCCAGACGCCGCTTGATAAGTAGATACGCTTGCCCATTCCACTAGATTGTTAGCAAACAGACCACCTAATGACATTAGCATTAAACTGACGGTGCAGTTACCACCGACAAAGGCTTTAATGCCTTTATTTAAGCTGTCTTGAATATGTTGTCCATTAACAGGATCGAGAATAATCACTGCATCATCATTCATACGCAGTGCTGATGCGGCATCAATCCAGTAACCTTGCCAACCGGCTTGGCGTAGTTTGGGATAGATTTCATTGGTGTAGTCACCACCTTGGCAACTAATAATAATATCGAGTGATGCTAAGGTATCAATGTCATAAGCATCTTGCAGAGTACTACGGTGATTACCATAAGCAGGTGCTGCTTCACCTAATTGAGATGTGGTGAAGAAAACAGGGTTTATCCCATCAAAATCACGTTCTTCAACCATTCTTTGCATTAAAACGGAGCCGACCATACCACGCCAGCCCACAAAACCAACATTTTTCATTGTAATTACCCTGTCTTTGTCTGTAGGAATAGTGAGAGACCTCACACTAACCTGACAAAATATAGAGATAGGTGCAAGTGAATTTATTGATTATTTGCCAAAGAATTAGAAGCGTTTCTTATAGTCTGCATAGAGTTAACAAAAGGAAACCACAGAACGAACAAATATCAATAATTTGTTAAAAGCAAAATGGATGAGTCATTAAAGTGTAAGAATATTCTGTTATTTCTTATTTCGTTTTTTTAATAAATAAAAATATATTCTTGTTTAAGAAAATAGAGTAAAAATAGAAAAATGTAAAATAGTGTAATATATAAGAAAAACGTATTTACTTAGATATGGCTCCAAGCTTTATACTGAAAAACGTTATCCAAGAGATGACATAAATTCATAAATAAAAAATAACGATGAATATTCTTCATTTTATCTGATTTTTATTTTACCTTGATAAAAAGGTTTTAGGAGGCGCAAATGGATATATCTACATTCATTCCATTATCTACGTATTACTCATATTTAAAGCGGTTTGTGATTTCACCAACCACAATGGGTACTATCGCACCTTCATCTCGTTGGTTATGTTATGAAATGCTGGATAAACTCAACTGGCATCAAGATGTTCAAATTGCAGAATTAGGTGCGGGTACTGGCGTTATTACGCATCAAATTCTAAAAAGAATGTCTGCACATTCATCGTTGGATGTCTTTGAAATAGAACCGAGTTTCGCCACTGAACTGCGTAAAATTGATGATAAACGCTTAAAGATTTATACCACATCAGCAGAGAAATTAGATAGTCATTATAATATGATTATTTCAGGGCTTCCTTTTCTATCTATTAATCGAAAATTAGGATTAAAAATCTTAAAACGGGTTCATAGTGAGTTATTAAAAACACAGGGTTGCTTTGTTCTTTTTCAATATACAACGCGATATGAAAAGACATTATCTCGTTATTTTCATTTGGAAAAAAGACGTGTAATACGAAATGTTCCTCCTGCTTGGGTTTATTATTGCACACCAAAAATAAAATAGGGTGAATATAAAGCTTATTCGATTTTTATATTGTAAATAATCAATATTATTTATTCAGATAAAACTTGAGCAAGCCGCATAATACTGTTTTCAATTTCGGTAGGATTATGAGCCGCATATCCTAATAATACGCCTTGTTTAGGATAAGCTTGTATACAGTAACGTGATAAAGGCTGTATAGCTAAGCCAATTTCTTGCCCTTTTTTAACAATATATTCTTCTGTGTAGCCAGCTAGTAGCCAGCAGACAATATGGATCCCAGAGTCTGTCGGTTCAACACAGAAAACATGAGATAAATGTGTTTTTATGGCATTAGTTAATACTTGATAACGTTCATAGCAGGCTTTTCGTATTCGCCGAACATGGCGTGCATAATGACCTTGAGAAATAAACAGCGCTAATGTTGCTTGCTCTAAAAAGCCTGAGTGAGAGTCGGTGTAGTATTTAGCGACTTTAAAAGCGTCAACTAAAGTTTGAGGCACGACTAAAAAGCCTAAACGAAATCCGGGATACATCATTTTTGAAAATGTACCGGCATAAATAACGCGCTGGTATTTATCTAAACCTTGTAGAGATTGAATGGGTTTAGAGTGATAGCGAAATTCGCTATTGTAGTCATCTTCAAAGATCCACACATCATGGGATGATGCCCACTCTAATAACGCAATACGGCGTGAAAGTGAGAGGGTATTACCTAAAGGGAATTGATGTGAAGGTGTTGTAAAAACAAGTTTTGCTTCAGGACACTGCTCTATTCCTTGAAAAATATCCATTCCATCAATATCTGAATTTATTGGGTGTGATTTTATACCATAAGATGTGAAGATCCCTCGTGCGCTGTCATAACCAGGATCATCTAACCAAACGGCATCGCCTTCTTTTAATAATACTCTGGTGGTGAGGTTAATCGCTTGCTGTGTTCCATTTACAATAATGATTTGTTCAGGTTGGCAATAAAGACCACGAGTTGATTGCATATATTGGCATATCATCTCTTTTAATGGGGTATAGCCTGTTGGCGAATTAAATGTTGCGAGTGCTTTTTTTGATTGCCGCCAAACACGCCCTAATAATCTTCCCCAAAGTTCATGTGGAAAAAGATCAACACATCCGACTCCGACGTGAAAAATAGGGTTACTGTTTATATTGGGTTGCGATTGTTGCCAAAAATCCTGTGCTTTTTGCATATTCGGATTTAGCATTTCTAACGGATTTTCTATTAACAAAGAAGAGGCTGGATTGGTTGTTTTAACCCACTTATCAGAAATAATGGCATCAGGGATTGTACTTGCGACAAAAGTACCTGCACCGCGTCGAGTAAATAAATAACCTTCATCAATTAAACGTTCAAATCCTGCAATAACAGAATTACGGGAAATCGACATCATTTCAGCTAAGGTACGGCTTGATGGTAAGCGACTACCAGAAGATAAACGCCCATCTAAAATAGCTTTTCTAATCGCGTGATAAATCTGAGAACCAATAGGTCCTTCCTCTAAAACAAGGTTAGGAAAATAAGCTGTTTTTTTCTGTTTCATAAAGTGGATCCTATAAAAACACAAAAAGTGTACCTTATTGAGAACCAAAATTAAACGTACCATGGCAACGATTAAAGGCAGGGTGATACCTTTTGTTTATACCGTTTATGAAAGTAGAAGGAAGCGAAGAGATGAGCACAACACCAATAACTGTTTCAATTCAGTTTGTTGAACAAGCGCATTATGCTCAATGGTTGCCACATTGGTTAAGTTATCAAGCATTTTATAAAGTTGAGTTATCAGAAGAAATTACATTAAAAACATGGGCACGTTTTTTTGATGAAAAAGAGCCTGTTTATTGTGCCGTAGCGATGGAAGGTGAAAAGGTATTGGGTTTTGTTCATTACCTTTTTCATCGTTCAACATGGGCTGAAAGTGATTTTTGTTATTTAGAAGATTTATTTGTTTCACCAGATATACGCGGCCGCCACGTAGGTAAGCAACTTATTGAATTTGTTAATCAACAAGCAAAACAGCGTGATTGTGCTCGTTTATATTGGCATACACAGGAAACCAACTTACGCGGTCAACGTTTATATAACTGGGTGGCAGAAAAACCAGGTGTGATTGAATACCGTATGGCGCTGTAAAAGAACGTTAGGTAGGGCAGATAGGGTATAAAAGAGATGGCAATATTTACCATCTCTTTTCTGAGTTAGGGTTATTTATTAGATTAAATTTCGGTTAATTAAATGCTTGTTGGCAATAGAATTCATTGCCAACTTTTTTGGCTTCTTCACAAGCCTGTTTCATTAATTCGTCAGCTTTTTGCTTATTTTGTTCGATAATATGATATTGACCAGAGAACATAAAAGAGGCCATTGCTTGAGCAAATCCTTCAAAAGTTATTTCGTTGGCTTTTGCAAACCACATATTCGCTTTTTTAGTATCTACAGGGACATTACCTACTCCGCTATAAAGAACACCTAACCAAATCGGCGCATAAACCAGTTCAGGTTGATGCGTTGCTGCGGCTTCTTCTAATAACGCAATTGCTTTTTTATAATCGGTTTCACCAGATAAAGGTGCTATCAGCGCTGTTGCTAGACTTATTTTTCCTCTTATGCTTCCTTTATTCGCTGCGATTGTTGCTAATTTTCTTGCATCAACATAATGATTTTTAAAATAAGGGTCAGTATTAAATAAATAGAGATCAGCAAGTAGTGCGTAGGCATCGGCATAATCATTTTTTATGGCTTCATTAGCCCACAGTTGTGCATTGAAGAGATTTTTTTCTACACCCGTTCCCATTAAATACATTTCAGCCAATTGATATTGAGCTTGTGCATTATGGTTTAGTGCTTCTGTGCGGGTTTGTTCAAACACTCTTTTTTCTTGTTCTTCAAAATTAGCATGCAAAGAAAAAGAGAAGAAAAGGGTCATTAAACTGATAAAGGTCGAAATAGATTTAATAAATGTCATGTAGAGTACCGTTTGTAATGATTTTGAAAATCTTACCAATAATAATGGTATAAAAGCAGTTTATTTCTTCGACTTAATCAAACAAATAACAATATTGGGAGAGCGATAATGGCGATTGACCTTAGCAATCTTGTCACTGAAAGTAGAAATCATAACAGTGAAAATATAGACACACTTTCAACATTCGATATGCTAAAAGTCATCAATAATGAAGATAAAAAAGTGCCATTAGCAGTCGAGAAAGCGTTACCTGAAATTGCTCAATTAGTTGATAAAGTTGCAATTGCTTTTTCTCAAGGTGGTCGCCTTATTTATTGCGGAGCAGGTACATCGGGACGATTAGGGATTTTAGATGCCAGTGAATGCCCTCCAACTTATGGTACACCTCATGATATGGTGATTGGTTTAATTGCTGGTGGACACAAGGCTATTTTACAAGCTGTCGAGAATGCAGAAGATAATATTCAATTAGGTGAACAAGATTTACGCCAACTTAATTTTAATGAAAAAGATGTATTAGTGGGTATTGCTGCGAGTGGCAGAACCCCTTATGTCATTGGTGCTTTAAATTATGCAAAATCATTAGGGGCGACAATAGGTGCCATCAGCTGTAATCCTGAAAGCCCTATTGCACAAATTGCAGATATCGCTATTACACCGATTGTGGGAGCCGAGGTAGTCACAGGATCATCACGAATGAAAGCGGGCACGGCACAAAAACTTATTCTTAATATGATAACAACGGCTGCGATGATAAAAATCGGCAAAGTGTTTGGTAATTTGATGGTGGATGTTGAAGCCACCAATGCCAAGCTTGTTGAGCGCCAAGTTCGTATTGTGATGCAAGCAACAGAGTGTGAAAGAGCTATTGCTGAACAAGCGTTATCACAATGTCAGCATCACTGTAAAACGGCAATTTTGATGATCTTAGCAAACGTAGATGCACTTCAAGCCACGCAGATGCTTAACCAAAATAAAGGATTTATTAGAAAGGCGTTGGGTGAGTGATTTTCATTTATTAAAGAGAATGTTAAATTTTATTCTTGATAAAAGCCAGCTAATACAAGGTATTGGCTGGCTTAATGATGGGCTGTAAACAGCTAAGAAATCTTACTCAATATTTTGGATCTGCTCGCGCATTTGTTCAATTAAAACTTTTAATTCAATGGCTGAATTGGTGACTTCAGTATTAATTGATTTTGAGGCTAATGTGTTGGATTCACGGTTAAATTCTTGCATCATAAAGTCAAGACGACGACCTACCGCTTCTTTTTTAACAAGAATTTTGCGCGTTTCTTTAACGTGAGCTTCTAATCTATCCAATTCTTCTGCGACATCTAAGCGTTGCGCTAACATCACTAACTCTTGTTCTAAACGATTATTATCAATTTGAACCTGTGCTTCTTCTAATTTGCTGGTTAAGCGCTCGCGTTGCCATTGTAAAATTTCTGGCATTTGAGCTCTTACTTTAACGACTTCTGCGCTAACCGCATCTAAACGTTGCTCGATAAGTTCTTTGAGTGATTGTCCTTCGGCTTCACGACTAGCAATAAAAGCATCGATTGCTAGATCTAATTCGGCTAAAAGTTCAGTACCAATCGCATCTAAGTCTTGCTCTTGTGCTGAAATCACACCCGGCCAACGTAAAATATCAAAAGGGCTGATAGTGCCTTCATGGCTATGGCTTTTTACCCAATTTGCAGAAACAATCAGTTGTTTTGCGAGATTTTCATCAAGATTTAATTCACCTTGAAAGCGAGCATTAAGATCAAAACGTAAGTTACATTCAATTTTACCGCGCGTTAAGCGATTACGTAGACGTTCACGAATAACAGGCTCTAAACTACGTAATTGCTCAGGTAAACGAATATAAGTTTCAAGGTAGCGCTGGTTTACGGAACGCAGTTCCCAAGCGGCAGTGCCCCAGTCTTTTTTGATGTCTCGGCGAGCAAAAGCGGTCATGCTACGGATCATAATAGGGTCTCAATAATGTAAAAGATGATATGATTATAACCCTATGCATCAATACAAGGATAGGCATAAGCCATTTTAGGTCGTATAATGCGCCCCCAATATGTCAGAGAAAGCGGAGATAACACCATGCGTCCAGCAGACAGACAAGCAAACCAAGTACGCCCTATTACCATTACTCGCCACTATACAAAACATGCTGAAGGTTCTGTATTAGTCGAATTTGGTGATACTAAAGTCTTGTGTAATGCCACTGTAGAAGACGGTGTACCTCGTTTTCTGAAAGGACAAGGGCAAGGATGGGTGACCGCAGAATACGGCATGCTTCCTCGCGCAACAAATAGTCGTAATGCTCGTGAAGCGGCTCGCGGTAAACAAACGGGTCGTACTATGGAGATCCAGCGTTTAATCGCTCGCTCATTACGTGCCGCGGTTGATTTAAAAGCACTAGGTGAATTTACCATCACTGTAGATTGTGATGTTATCCAAGCGGATGGTGGTACACGTACTGCATCTATCTCTGGTGCTTGTGTCGCATTAGTTGATGCTTTAAATAAAATGGTTGAAGAAGGCAAACTGAAAAAAAGCCCTCTGAAATCAATGGTAGCTGCAGTCTCTGTGGGTATTGTTGATGGTGAACCATTATGCGATCTTGAATATGTTGAAGATTCAGCAGCAGAAACAGACATGAATGTGGTGATGATCGATGATGGTCGTATGATTGAAGTTCAAGGTACGGCAGAAGGCGCACCATTTAGCCATGAAGAATTACTTGCTTTACTCGCCCTTGCGAAGGGGGGATTAGAGAAAATATTTGAAGCGCAAAAAGAGGCGCTTAAGCAATAAATTCTATTTTTAAAGGCGACTGAGAAGTCGCTTTTTTTATGCCTAAAATTTGTCATCAAGTAACGTAGAGAGGAGAAAGAAATGAAAGCCTACCAACGCCGCTTTATCGAACTAGCATTAGCAAAAAATGTCCTGAAATTTGGTGAGTTCACGCTGAAATCAGGAAGGGTGAGTCCTTACTTTTTTAATGCCGGTTTATTTAATACAGGGCGTGATTTGGCTTTATTGGGGCAGTTCTATGCGCAAACATTATTAGATAATAATGTGTCTTGTGATGTGTTGTTTGGACCTGCTTATAAAGGGATCCCTATTGCAACTACAACGGCAGTCGCATTGGTTGAACATCATGATATCGATATCCCTTACTGTTTTAATCGCAAAGAGGCTAAAGATCATGGTGAAGGAGGAACATTAGTAGGAAGCCCATTGAAAGGTAATGTAGTGATTGTTGATGATGTCATTACAGCAGGTACTGCAATTCGTGAGTCAATGGAAATCATCAAACAGCATGATGCAACGCTTTCTGCGGTGTTATTAAGTTTGGATAGACAAGAGAAAGGGCGAGAAGAACTTTCTGCAATACAAGAGTTAAAACGTGACTATCAATGCCAAGTGTATTCGATTATTACTTTGGATGATTTAATTAGCTACCTAAGTGAGAGTGAGACTCTGTCTGAGCATTTACCTGCGGTTAAAGCTTATCGTGAACGCTACGGTGTGAATTAATAAAGTTAATACGCGATAAACGAGTTGGCCGATTATAGATAAAAAAAAGCCCTCGCCCAATTATGGGCGGGGTGAGTAGTACAATGAATCTTCTGCGACAATTATCACAGATATTGAAATATAAAAAGGACTTTTACAGCAGGGGCAAAGCGAGTCGCTAATGCCACAATGTAGGAACTGCACGAGTGCCATTCCTGATAAATACATTTAGGTAACTATGTACCAGAGGACGCATGTTAACACAAATAAGAAAAAAACGGCATATCTGTAAATTTCAAATTGTTGAGTTAAATCACGAGTCCATCATTTCATTGTAACTGTGCCAAAATTAATGGCCAGCGGGCTTCAAATTCTTGAGTGGGTTGATAGCGAAATTCTGTGCGTACAAAGCGCGCTAGCATGCCTTCACAAAAAGCGAGTAATTGTGAAGCAAGTAATGCTTCATCATGTAAAAAGGCACTCCCTTCACGAATTTTACGTTCTTTGATAACTTGTCGAAGCTGGACTTCAATGCGTTCATAAAGCTGGTTTATTCGCCCTTGTAATCTGTCTTGTTCAAACATCAAAGCATGACCCGTTAAAATACGAGATAACCCTGGATTTTTTTCAGCAAAACCAAGGATCAAGACAAGAATTAAGCGAATTCTTGCCACAGCGTCTTTTTCGTCTTTTAAAATCAAATTAATACGAGAGACTAAGCTATCTTCGATAAACTCAATTAAGCTATCAAACATTTTGGTTTTACTTGGAAAATGTCGATAGAGCGCAGCTTCAGATACACCAACAGTAGCGGCAAGCTTCGCCGTTGTAATGCGCTGACTACCGTCACTTGATTCCAACATTTGGGCAAGTGACTGTAAGATTTCATCCCGTCTATTTCTTTTCTTTTTGGTTTCTTTTTCTTCTGCCATGACTGATAAGGCCCCTGCTAAAAGCAAAACAAATCAGTAAACCTTTGCACTAAGGTTTTTAGTGCAAAGGGAGTGATATCGTCATTGATATAATTAATGCAAGACGTCTTTATTATTGGCGGCCAGAGTGACCAAAGCCACCGCTACCACGTTCCGTTGCAGTAAAATCTTCAACAATATTAAATTCAGCTTGAACTACGGGCACGATGATCATTTGAGCAATACGTTCACCCGGTTCGATGGTGAATGCTGTTTGACCGCGATTCCAAACTGATACCATAAGTTGACCTTGGTAGTCAGAATCAATCAGTCCAACTAAGTTACCCAATACAACACCGTGTTTATGGCCTAAACCTGAACGAGGAAGCACCATTGCTGCTAATCCTTCATCGGCAATATGTACAGCAAGACCTGTAGGTAATAATTCGGTTTGCCCTGGTTCAAGAACCAATGGTGCATCAAGGCAAGCGCGTAAATCTAAACCAGCAGAGCCTGTTGTGGCATAAGCAGGAAGTGGATATTCTTGACCAATACGTGCATCAAGGATTTTAACATCAATTTTTTTCATCATAATGTTTGGCTATCTCGTCAAGTAGGCGATGGCTAAGTTGTGCTTTACTACTGTGTGGTAAGCGCGTTTCTCCATTAGCCCAAATAAGGTGTAATGCATTATTGTCACTGTTAAAGCCTTGATTTTCTGCTGAAACATCATTGGCACAGATCAAGTCGAGCTGCTTTTGTTCTCGTTTTTTGCGGGCATATTCTTCCACATTCTGGGTTTCAGCTGCAAATCCAACAACAAAAGGACGGTGTTCAAGCATTTTTCCAACACTCGCGACAATGTCGGGGTTTTTTACCATAGTGATGGTGACTTCATCACCTTGTTTTTTTATTTTTTCAGTCGCGATAAGTTTAGCGCGGTAATCGGCAACAGCTGCACAACCAATAAAAATATCTTGTGAAGGTGCGATTAACATCACTTGTTCGTACATTTCTTGTGCGCTTTCAACGTCAATACGTTTAACACAAGTCGGTGTCGGTAATGTGACAGGTCCTGCGATAAGTGTGACATCAGCCCCACGTAATGCGGCTGCATGTGCAATTGCAAACCCCATTTTTCCTGAGCTATGATTGCTGATAAAACGCACTGGATCTAAGGCTTCACGAGTAGGCCCTGCGGTTATCGTTATTTTTTTACCGGCAAAATCTTGTGGCGGTAAAGCAAGTTGTTTTTCAGCTAATGAGACGAGAGTTAGAGGATCTAACATTCGTCCTGGGCCTACATCACCACAAGCTTGACTACCAGAGTCAGGCCCCCAAATTAAACAGCCACGTTGTTCTAAAGCAGATAAATTTTCTTGTGTAATTGTGGCTCTGTACATTTGCTGATTCATTGCAGGCGCAATAGCGATAGGCGCGCTACTCGCTAAACAGAGTGTGGTAAGTAAATCATTTGCCATACCCACTCGTAAGCGTGCAATAAGATCGGCAGTCGCGGGTGCAAGTAGAATTAAATCAGCCCATTTACCTAATTCAATATGTCCCATAGCGGCCTCTGCTGCTGGATCAAGTAAATCATCAGCAACAGGAAAACCAGAAACCGCTTGTAGTGAC
Source organism: Proteus sp. LHD240705 (assembly GCF_047921555.1). Lineage (NCBI taxonomy): Bacteria > Pseudomonadati > Pseudomonadota > Gammaproteobacteria > Enterobacterales > Morganellaceae > Proteus > Proteus sp. LHD240705. Next base: position 100,118 of record NZ_JBLRMI010000008.1, on the reverse strand, counting down.
AAAGGCGTCACAAATGCATGAGCAGCGGGTGTCATTACAACTCGTACAATTGCGCCTTTATCACGTAAACGGCGTACAAGTTCTGGTGCTTTATAGGCCGCGATACCACCACTGATACCAAGAATAATCTTTTTGTCGTGAAGTGTAGTCATGATGAAATGCCTAAGTACATAAATAATTGCCCGTAATTTTACCACAAGGTAATCGTGAATTCGGAATTCTATGTAACTTCATGTTTTATAGGTTAAATTTTTGCGATTCATCTCGCATAAATTTGATATGTGTCTTTTTTATACAAGATTAGCAGTTTATAGTAAATTAACTGTATAAAACAACAGTTGTTTTGCGATTAGCATTTAATGATGAGTAATGTTTCCCCTAAATCCTATTGCTTATGTGAATAAATAAAATAGATCATTAATGCCACTACCTTTACTTATTAAGGAGTCCACGGATGGAAAATCAATCGATTAGTGAACTTTTACCTAGAGAAAAACTATTACTTTATGGCGTGGAATCACTCACTGATATTGAGTTATTGGCGCTCTTTTTACGCACCGGCACTTATGAAAAATCTGTATTAGAGCTTGCTGCTTTTTTACTTAAAGAATGTGGCTCTCTTTATCACGTTATTAATGCTGATTATGAAACATTAGGGCGTTTTAAAGGTGTTGGCGTGGGAAAGTTTACCCAGTTGCAAGCTATCAATGAAATGGCTCAGCGTTTTTCTACAACACAATTTATGTATAAAAATGTACTTTCTTCTTCCGAAGACACAAAATATTACTTGCAAAAATTACTTCATTGGCGAGACCGAGAGGTGTTTGTGGTGTTGTTTCTTGATAATCAAAACCAATTGATTGCATTTGAAGAAATGTTTAAAGGAACAATTAACCGAGTAGAGGTTCATCCGAGAGAAATTGTCCGTCAATCGATAAAAAAGAATGCAACATCTATCATTCTTGCTCATAATCATCCCTCTGGTCATTCAGAACCAAGCCTTGCAGATAAACAATTGACTGAAAAAATTTTTACTGCTTGTCAGTTGGTTGGCATAAATGTACTCGATCACCTTGTGATAGGGCATGATAACTGTGTTTCTTTTGCAGAACGTGGTTGGTTATAGCAAATATTTTTGTAATTATTGTCAATCTTTATTTGTACGGGTCTTGAGCGTTGAGGCCATTGGGCGTATACTACGCCACCTTTGAGGATCTTGGGTTTGGCGAGAAGAGCCTATCTCAGCAAGTTTTTTCTGAGGTGTTTACACAGTTTTTCAATCGTTAAAAGTTGCTGAGATGGGCTCCAAAGCCTGACGAGGCGGTCAAACCTGATATTAAAGCTCGAGCTGATTAGATTTTTGGAGAATAGACATGTCCCGAGTCTGCCAAGTTACCGGCAAGCGTCCTGTGAGTGGAAACAACCGCTCTCACGCATTAAACGCGACTAAACGCCGTTTTCTGCCAAACCTGCACTCTCACCGTTTCTGGGTTGAGTCTGAGAAACGTTTCGTAACTCTGCGTGTATCTGCTAAAGGTATGCGTGTGATTGATAAGAAAGGCATCGAATCTGTATTAGCAGATTTACGTGCCCGTGGTGAGAAGTTCTAAGGAGCTGAAAAATGGCTAAAGGTATTCGCGAGAAAATTAAACTCGTTTCTTCTGCTGGTACAGGTCACTTCTATACCACTACGAAGAACAAACGCACTATGCCAGAAAAACTGGAAATGAAAAAATTCGATCCAGTTGTTCGTCAACATGTGCTTTATAAAGAAGCTAAAATTAAATAATTTTAGTTTTCTTAAAAAACCCGACCTTAGTGTCGGGTTTTTTGTTATCTGGAGCCCGCTAAGTATAACAAAGTAAAGCTATTGTGATCTTCGCTTACTCTTTAGTTATACTATGGCTCTTTTAAAATCATCGGGTGAATGGATTGCGGATGAGCAAGTCAGTATTATCAATATTACACACAGAGTCATCTTGTGGCTGGGGTGGTCAGGAAATTCGAATACTGACGGAATCTCAAGGCATGATCCGCAGAGGGCACCGAGTTGCATTAGTATGTTGCCCTACATCTAAAGTTGCTAAGGCTGCACCGGATTATGGTATTGAGGTTTTCACTCTACCGATTGAAAAAAAACGCGGTTCAGCATTAAAAGCACTTCGCCAATGGTTAAAGTTACATCGTCATCAATTTGATGTTATCAATACCCATAGTTCAACTGATGCATGGTTAGTTGCCGCTTCTTGTGCCACATTACGTCATTCACCCGTTATTGTTCGAACTCGTCATGTTTCTACGGATGTTTCACGTTTATTACCAACACGATGGCTTTATCTTTCATCCAGTGCCCATATTGTGACAACGGGTGAGAAATTACGCCAGACACTCCATCAGCATAATAAATTTCCATTAGAAAAAATGACATCAGTTCCTACAGGAATTGATTTGCAACGTTTCTTTCCACAAGATAAACAAAAAGCTAGAGAGAAAATTGGAATACCAAATAAACCGACATTAGGTATTGTTGCGACTATGCGAGTATGGAAGGGACATAAATATTTAATAGAAGCATGGAAATTGTTACATCAGCAGTTTCCAGACTGGCAATTAATTTTTGTAGGTGATGGACCTCAGCGTAAAAACCTAGAGCCAATGGTGAAAGAGGCTGGTTTAGAACAGAGTATCTTTTTCCTTGGTAATCGTAATGATGTGCCTGATTGTTTAAATGCAATGGATCTCTTTGCGTTACCCTCTTTTGGTAATGAAGGTGTGCCACAAGGTATTATGCAGGCGATGGCATGTGGTTTACCTGTCGTGTCAACTACGGTTGGCGCGATTAGCGAAGCAGTTATTGATGGTAAAACAGGATTTACATTAGTACCGCAAGTACAAGAATTATTAACCCGTCATTTAGCTAAATTAATGAGCTCAGATGAATTGCGTGAACAAATGGGAAAAGCAGCGCTTGAACATGCCGTTTCACGATTTAGTTTAGATAATATGTTAGATAAGATGGAAAGGATCTTTATTCAGGCAATCAACAATAAAAATAAATCAGTATGATTCATGTTGATAATAAAGCCGTGAAACGATTATCTCTATTATCAACTTGGTGTATTCATCTTATTGATGAATATTTGTAATACTTTTTAGTGTATAGTCTGAGAAGTAAATGTATCATTTAAGCCAAATAAAAAGCATATGGATCCGAAAAATATATTGGTTATAGCGGTAGCGCGTTTTGGTGATACATTACTTATCACTCCCGTTATTCATGCCTTAAAACAGCGCTGGCCCAATGCTCATATTCATGTATTTGCACATAAGCGTAGCGCATGCATTCTTGAGCATAACCCTGATATTGATAGCATTAGGCATTTTTCTAAAAAAAGGGCGGTTTGGGCTGGTTGGTTACCTCATAAGCCTTATGATTTGGCTTTGGTATACGGTAATGATCGTGATTTGGTGAATTATGCTCGTCGCCAATCTCATCATACCGTTGCTTTTGCTGATATTTCTCAGCAACAAGGCAATGTGACTTGGGTTGCTCGTCCCAAGTCGCCGATAGTTGCACAAAAAGAACGTGCCTTATTAATTAATGCATTAGGGATTTATCCGAGTTGTTGGCAATTGCGTTACTTTATCAATGAGGAAGAAGCGACTTTTGCACAACAGTTTTTAAAAGATAATTCATTAATTAATAAGAATATTATTGGTTTTCAACTGCAAAGTTTTCCAGCTAAAGCCTATCGAGATTGGCCTGTGGAAAATTTTCTACAATTAGCAAAACAGATTATTACCCATGACGCGAGTGCGTACTTTTTGCTATTAGGTAGTAAGGAAAGTGAACAATTATCCATTGATTTAGCTAAACAAATGGGTGAACAACATTGTTTAGCCTTAGCGGGTCGAGTTTCAATGCGGCAAAATGCGGCAATTATGGCGAATTTATCGCTTTATGTTGGGGTAGATACAGGTCCCACACATTTAGCTGGGGCTTTAGATATCCCAATGGTGGCGTTATATCATAGTTATCACCCAGGGTGTTATTTAGCGCCATTACAGCATTCTTGTTGTCAGGTTATCCAGCATCCAACGTCGTTGGACAATGCCCGCCGTGAAGATAATATGGCTGATATATCAGTCGAAGAAGTGTGGGGTGCAGTGCGTAATATCATTGATGGAATGAAGGTGAAAAAGTAATCCATGAAGATCGGTATAATTGATGTCACAATCACCATGTCTTATGGCGGGATCCAAACAGCGGTTTGGGAACTGGCTAAGCAATTGCATGATGCGGGGCATGAAGTTCATCTTTATGGTGGTAATGGCGATATTCGACACAATCTGGCTGGACGCCAAATACAGGTACACACTTATCCTTATACACCGCGAGATAAAGTTATCGATCTTGGTGGTCGTTTTCGTCGTATTGTTGAGCGCTACACTTTTGCACGACACGCTAAAAAAGATGTTATCAATCAAAAATTCGATTGGGTTATTTTAACGAAACCTTTTGATTTTTTTTGGCCTTCTATGATGCCTAAATCATCCTCAACGCGTTTTTGCTATATGAGTGGAGGAACCAGCTTTTTTAAAGGTGATCGCAGATTAGGTAAAAAGATTTCAGCATGGGTAGCATGTAGCCATTTTAATGCTTGGCAAATCCAACATCATTTTAAGCAATTCCCTAGTGTGATTTATAATGGTGTGGATATTGAAAAATTTAAACCTATGACTACCTCGTTACGTGAGCAATTAGGAATAGGTGAGTCTACTTTTTTACTCTCATTTGCTGGACGATTAGTTGGTTGGAAAGGCTTGAGTGTCGCAATAGATGCCATTGAAAAGCTAAAAGGTGAAGATGTTAAGCTCTTGATTATCGGTACGGGTGATGATCTAGAACGATTGAAGAGTAAATCGGTAGCGAAAGGCGTTGCTGAACAAGTTATTTTTCATCAGCCCGTTGAGCATAACCAATTACCTGAATTTTATGCAGCCAGTGATGCTGGTATTTTCCCAAGTACTGGGGATGAAGCATTTGGTATTACGATTGCAGAGGCAATGGCGTGCGCCAAACCGGTTATTGCGAGCCATATCGGGGGTATTCCTGAAGTGGTGGGTAATGAGGGCACTGCAGGGTTATTGGTCGCACCAGGCAATGCAGATGAAATTGTGATGGCAGTTAATCATCTTCGCCAATTACCCGACAGAGGTAAAACAATGGGCGAGAATGCACGTTCACGTATAGAAACACGTTATACTTGGCAACATTCTGCACAACGTTTATTACAGACATTGGCGTCATAATAATGAAGATTGCCTATCTTGATCCTTACCCAGTTCCTGACTTACGAGTTGCTTCATTGCAAATTTTGCAAAATGTTGATGCTTTTGCCAGAGCGGGGGCACATGTCACTTTAGTTACACCAAAAGGACAATATCGAGATAGCGATATATTAGGTCGTTCAATCCATGCTAATGCAAGTTTAGTTTCCTTAAGAGATATTCGTCGTAAATGGTATTTTCCATTTAATTCACAAAAACTTTTCTCATTACAGATAGCGCGTTGGGTTAAGCAAAATAATGTTGATGCGTTGTTTACCCGTAATTTAAAACTGGCTTGTTATCTTTGTGAAAGCTATCCAGAAATTCCTCTTTTTTTTGAAAGCCATGAAATATTTGCGCAATCTTTTGCCGAGTCTCATTCATTTGAGAAAAAAAAGAATCGTGCTAAATATCATAAGTTATTAAAAATGGAAAAATTGGTTTACAGCCAAGCGACAGGTATTTTTGTTCTTACTTCATTACTCAGAGATGATATTGTTTCGCAATATCAAGTTACTACACCAATAACGGTTGTCCCTGATGGTGTTGATTTACATGCCGCGACGGATTATCAGATTACTCCTTCTTTATTAGATAAAACTATAACTGAAGTGCTGTATTTAGGTAGCCTGCATAAATGGAAGGGTATTCCTACCATGATGCGAGCAATGAAATATCTTGATAACGCACGGTTGAATATCGCAGGGGGAACGCCAGAGCAGATCGGAGGATTAACCTTATTAGCGCAAGAAATGGATGTAAAAGATAAGGTCAATTTTTTGGGGTTTATTGATCCGAAAAAACGCTTTGAAGCGATTGCTCAGCACGATATCTGTGTACTCCCACTGACGTTAACCAGTATTGGAAGCCGTTATACTTCACCACTTAAGTTATTTGAGTATATGGCGATGGAAAAACCTGTGGTGATTTCAGATTTTCCTTCAATCCGTGATGTTGTAGATGAAAAATCGGTAAGTTTTGCAGATAGTGGCGATGCACAAAGTTTTGCAAAACAGATAATACAGTTAAGAGATAATCCACAACGAGCAAGTGAAAAAACCGCCCATGCCCGCTCATTAGTTGAAAACTATTACAACTGGGATAAACGGGCTGAGGTTATTCTAAAGACAATAGAGACGTTAATTCAGTGATCTATTGCTGTTTATCTAACAGTGTTGCTGATTGATTATTGAGTAAAGCGTGTCGCAACGCCAACATTAATCCCACCAAAATACCCACCTGATTGATATAGGCATTTTCAAATAATCCACGCAGTACATAAACACCTAAAAATGACATCAATAACACTAAAGCAGCTTGGCGAATAATACCTTGGTTTTTTCTTATTAGCTGAATACCTTGGGCAATAATGGAAGAGCAAAAATAGAGAATACCAATCAACCCTAAAATACCACCTGCAAACCAGAAAGCTAAAAAGACATTGTGAGGTCCAATGGATTTTTTGAATTTCCATTCTGGATGCTCTTTAACGCGTTCATTATAGACGTTATGGTAAAGTTGATTGCCATAACCATAGCCTTTTATCGGGTGTTCTAAAATAAGATCTAAAGCTGAACCTTGGGTACCGTTACTAAATCTTAGTCCACTGTCTGATTGATTTAATTTATATTGTAGAGTTTTAGTCGCTCTATCTCCAAAAGGAGTATTTACTATAGATATAAATAATAACAGAGATACTGCAGAACCTATAATTAATAATAACCATTGGCGATTTATTTGCACTATAAATATTATAATTATTGCTAGTGCAATCCATGCGCCTCTTGCCAAAGTCCCCAATATAGTAAATATAAATAAAAAACTAATTATACAGAGAAGAATTAAGTTAATTACTTTATTTTTTTTTGCTAAAAACCAAGCGCATAAAATACATGGAAAGAAGAAAAGTAAACTATAAGAAAAATCTCTATGAGATGGTAGGCTACGCCAAGTAAATGGCCAAATATCCTTTTTTTTATATTCAAAGTAATATAGTAGTAAATCTTTTACCATAATCACTAATAGCCCAATTGCAAAAGCTATCATCACCATTTTAGCAATATCGGTAGGTTTTTCTTTATACAATATAATCGGAAAGGTAATAGAAAATAGCAGTAAGCCATTTAAAATAGGCTTATTTACTTCTTTAATACTAATACTGGGCTCGACAGAAATTAGGATGGAATAACCAATAGTCAGTAATAAAAACAGCAGTGAGAATGACAGGTTATTTTTAAATATTTTGCAGATAGTCTTAAAATCACGTACCAGATACCACAGTGCTGTTGCACCAATCAACCCCATCACAATATTTTTATAGCGAGTGATATCTGGTAAGTAGATCAATATAATGTAAAGCCCAATAATGGATAAATTCCACAGGGATTTTTTACTATAGTCTTTAAACACCATCATAATAATCTGCCATCATCCTTTATACTTTTGATAGAGTGGCGATCATACAATAAAAATGTGTTTATCGCTGTATCTCTTATCTGATAATCATGGAGCAACCTGTGCCTGAATTACCGGAAGTCGAAACTAGTCGCCGAGGTATTGAGCCTCATCTTGTGGGCAATGTGTTGCACTATGCCATTGTACGTAATAGCAAATTACGTTGGCCTGTTTCAGAAAAAATAAAAACGTTACTAGATGAACCTATTTTAAGTGTAAAGCGACGTGCTAAATATTTGCTAATCGAACTTAATACTGGGTGGATCATTATTCATTTAGGAATGTCAGGGAGTGTTCGTATTCTATTAGAGGAACAACCTGAAGAGAAACATGATCATATCGATTTGATTTTTCGTGATGGTAAAGTGCTCCGCTATACCGATCCACGACGCTTTGGTGCTTGGCTATGGTGTGAAGACTTAGCCACAAGCGCTGTATTAGCGCATTTAGGGCCAGAGCCACTTTCAGATGAATTTAATGCCGAATATCTCTATCAACAATCCAAAAATAAAAAAACGGCTATAAAACCGTGGTTAATGGATAATAAATTAGTGGTTGGTGTAGGCAATATTTATGCTAATGAGGCACTATTTTCATCAGGTATTATGCCAGATAGAAAAGCCAATAGTTTAACGCAAGAAGAATGTGCGGTTCTTGTCACGGCGATTAAGCGCGTATTAACCCGTTCTATTGAACAAGGTGGCACAACGCTAAAAGATTTTCTGCAGTCAGACGGTAAGCCGGGTTATTTTGCGCAAGAGTTATTTGTTTATGGGCGTAAAGACAAGCCTTGTTTAATTTGTGGTCAACCGATAGAAAGTATTAAACAAGGGCAACGTAGCACATTTTTCTGCCGACATTGCCAACATAGTGAAAATGAGAGCTAAATTTTACCGAGTTTTTTTAGCATGGCGGTGGTGACAACTTCAGGTAAAAACGTAGAGACATCACCGTCATGGCGCGCCACATCTTTAATTAACGATGAAGAGACAAATGAAAGATTTTGAGAGGGCAGTAAAAATACACTATCAAGATCAGGCGCAAAGTGACGGTTCATATTCGCAAGCTGCCATTCATATTCAAAATCAGAAACAGAGCGGACACCGCGAATTAAAATGGTGGCTTGTTGTTGCTTAGCAAAGTTAGCCATCAGTTCACTAAATCCCACCACTTCAACATTAGGTAAATGGCTTGTCACTTCTCTGGCTAAATTAACCCGCTCTTCTAAGGTGAACATAGGATTTTTACGGGCGCTATCAGCAATCGCTAATAAAACCGTATCAAACATACCTGCCGCACGCGTTAAAATATCAATATGACCATAAGTGATAGGATCAAAAGTTCCGGGATAGATAGCTTTATTTTTCATGATTTACAGTCTTCTGGCTGAGTTCCCATAAAGAGGCGTATTTATTAAAGGTATACTGTGCGTTAACAAATGCCAGTATTAATCCCTGTTTCCCATCTAAAAAACCCATTCTTAACAGCCATGTCTTAAAAAAAGCACCAGCAGTATGGCTTAAGATAGAACTATAACTTGTTGTTCTACCTTGTTGATGGCGTTCTTTTGCCCATTCGGAGGCATATTTTAGCTGTTTTTGCTGAAATTCCATTAAATCACGGCAGGTAAGATGCAGTAGATCACCCTGCAAGGTTTTTACTGTTGCATCTTTTGTTTCTAATGATTCATGCACTAAATTATCGTTATATTGATAATGCTCACGGGCATATAAACGTGTCACTTTATCGGGATACCAACCGCTGTGTTTCATAAATCGCCCCATAAATAAGTTACGGCGAGCACAGTTATAAACGACATTTTCTTCAGGTTGTTGCAATACTGCGAGGATACTGCTTTTGAGTTCAGGAGTGACGCGTTCATCACTATCAATCATAAAAATATAATCACCAGAGGCATATTGCTGCGCTAATTGGCGTTGTTTACCAAACCCAGGCCATTCACTGTTGATAAAGACTTTAGCCCCTTTCTCTGTCGCAATACGGCAGGTGTCATCTTGGCTACCAGAATCTAATACAATGATTTCATCAGCCCATTGTACTGAGTCTAAGCATTCACCAATGATATCAGCTGCATTTTTGCTGATCATCACCACAGAAAGGCGCTTACTTTGGCTCATTAGTGACTCCGTGGAGGAAGATAAGGTGAAAGTAAGGTAAGTAAACGCAGTAATGCCCCTTGATTTTCATGAAGCACTTCAACTGCATGACGACCATAATAACGGCGATAATCTTCATCATTAAGCAATGAAGCAATAGCAGTCGCCATCGATTCACTGTCTGTAACCGTAATTAATCCTTCAGCTTGGTCAAGCTTGGCACAGATATTTTTAAAATTAAAAGTATAAGGTCCCATGATAACAGGGATAGCGTGAGCGGCGGCTTCTAAAGGATTATGACCACCACGCTCAACCAAACTCCCTCCAACAAAGGCTAAATCTGCAATACCATAGAGCAACATAAGCTCGCCCATTGTATCGCCAATAACCACTTGCGTTTGTGCATCTGGCACAGCATCGGTACTTCGTAAGGTATATTTTAACCCTGCTTCGCGCGTTAATTGTTCGGCTTTAGGAAAACGCTCTGGGTGGCGAGGTACTAAAATTAACAAAAGCTGAGGAAATTGTGCCAGTAGCTTTTTATGTGTCTCTAAAATAATGGTTTCTTCACCCTCATGGGTACTTGTTGCTATCCAAACCGGGCGGTGAGCAGCCCATTGACGGCGCAAAGCAACCGCTCTTGCAGCTAACTCTGGGGTGACAGAAATATCAAATTTTAGGCTACCTGTAACATGTAAATGTGAACGTTTTAAACCAAGCTCGATAAATCGTTCACCATCTTCCTGATTTTGAGCGGCAATCAAAGTGATTTTTTGGAGCATCGTTTTGACAAAGCTGCCCAATTTTTGGTAACCCGCAGCAGAGCGCTCTGATAAACGTGCATTAGCAATAATCAACGGGATTTTTCGTTGATGAAGTTTTGAAATTAGGTTAGGCCATAACTCCGTTTCCATAATGATCACCAATTTGGGGTCAACCGTTTTAAGAAAACGATTAACTGAACCGGGTAAATCATAAGGAAGATAGACATGGTAAACATCATCACCAAATGCAGAACGCACACGTTCTGAGCCAGTTGGCGTCATAGTAGTGACGGTAATGGGTAAATCAGGATAGTGATGACGAAGGGCACGAACAAGCGGCACTGCGGCGAGTGTTTCACCGACAGAAACGGAATGCAATAATATACCCTGAGGGACGACTTTGCCTTTGCAAAAGCCATAGCGCTCTCCCCACCGTTTACGGTAGGCGGGTGCTTTACGGCTACGTAATAAAAGACGCAACCAAATCAGAGGTTGAATAAGGTAAAGAAGTACCTGATATAAACGCAACAACATGCTATCAAATTCACTTATCTGGACGAACGCTTATAGTATCACACTGTGTGAGAGAAAGTGTGTAAAACAAGTAAGCGCGGATTAAGGAATTAAAGCGATATACTGCTTTAAAATATGGTTTAGTTCAAATTTTGCATAGGATGATGGCAATATTTGAGGCTGTGAATAATACGCAAGGCGAAGTTTTTCTGCGAGAGAGTCACTATCCATTGTAGAGAGGTAATCAGAAAGCTCGTCTGTCATAATTTCGCTGACCCCACCAGGGCATCGAGTACTGACGATAGGCACACCACATATTAATGCTTCAATTAATACCGTAGGAAGCCCTTCACTATCAGAGCTTAATGCAACCACTTTAGCGCCTTTGATTGCAGGGAGAGGGTTTGGGATAAAACCCGCAAGTGTGACTTTCTCCACTAAGTTAAGTTGTTTAATTTGAGCTTCTAATTGCTGTTTAACGGTGGGAGTACCTTCACCTAATATAATGAGTTGGCAAGGTAAATCGGCTTTAGCAAAAGCCTCAATTAATCTGTCTTGTCTTTTTACTTCATGTAATCGACCCACATGCAAGATATAATCTTGTTCGGCAAATGGATTAGAAAGGGTAGCTTTTTGCTGTATTTCTTCAATATTAAATGGGTTATAAATAGTTTTTAGTTGTTCAGCATGAATACCAATGGCATTGATTAGATCATCTTTTACCGCATTAGAAACACAAACGAGATTTTTATCTCGATAAACTCGTTGGATTTTTATTTTTTTCAACCAATATGAAAATCCTGATTTATTACCAAGATAAGATTGAGAGTAAATGCCGTGAATACAGTACCAAACATTGCAGCTTTTTAGTTGTTTAGAGCGACAAACAATACGGTCTGTTTTATGTAAATTAGAAAGAACAAGCGCAGGGCGCCCTTTTTTAGCAAAAAGTTGAGTGAGTACATTATCAAGCGATTTTGCTCTACGCGATATTTCAGTTAATTTTCTAAAAATTCCACGATAGTTATCATGATCAACAATATAATCAATAAAATCAGGTAGTTCATACGCTAATTTATTATGTAAGGATAATAATGTGACTTGGTATCCTGCTTGATGAAAACCATTAGCTAGCCTGAGCGTGACATTTTCAGCGCCACCACCCGGTAATCCATCAATAATAAAAAGTATATGTTGTTGACTCACAAGGCTAATATCCGTTTATAAAGTGAAATAAGCTCGCCTGATAATCGTTGTGGTGTATAAGGGAGAATGGTCTCTCTCGCCACTTGTGACATCTCAGTCCACGCTGTTTCTTTTGGGATCTGTGTAATCGCATCAGTTAATGCTGAAATATCTAATGCATCACAAACAAATCCATTTTTACCATGTTGAATAAACTCTGCACCACCACAAGTCGTTGAGGTGATCACCGGTAAACCACACGATAATGCCTCAAGAATAACATTAGGAAAAGGGTCATAAAGAGTAGGAAGTAGTAATGCATCCGCGATTTGATAAAAATCGAGTGTTTTTTTCTGCATACCTAAAAAGAAAATGCGTTGCTCACAACCTAATTGTGTTGCGAGTTGTTCATATTTACGCTGATTTTTATCACTTCCAACTACTAACAATATAGCTGATGTCTTTGCTATTGCTGAGATAGCAGCTGCTAAGCCTTTACGTTCGAAGCCTGATCCCACATAAATAAAGCAAGGTACATCGTGTGGAATATTATATTGTGTTTTTAAGGTCTCTTTTTGAGAACTTGTTGCAGGTACGAAAGCATTATGGTCAATTGCATTATAAATGACAGTTATTTTATCGGCAGAAACACCAAAATCCTCAATAATTTCATTTTTAACCATCTGTGAATTACAGATAACTTGTTTTAATGCGGGATCGGCATACATCTGTTTTTCTGCATTCATTACATAGCGGTGGTATCTATCATAAAATAGCCAACGCCCTTTCCAATTAGGCAATATTCTTTGGCGTTGTAATAGCCATCGGCGATGTACACCATCACCAGCACGAAAAATATCACAACCTGCGATACGTTCATGGCTTTGAACAATATCAAAATGATTTTCCTGCCAACATGCTCTAGCTGCCTTAGCGAAACCCAATTCTCGGCTAATCCTGCCCAATTTTCGTGGATTGCATAAGTGAATATGCCAATCTGAATTAGTATCACCTTGCCATTCTCGCGTGATCACATTGAGTTCAAGGTCATCGTTGGATAATGCATCTAATGCGCGCGCAATAAAGCGTTCTGCTCCCCCATCTGGGCGATATTTTTGTCTGACAATGGCGAGTCGTAACGGGTGATTCATTAAGATAAATGCCTTATAGCTGTGTTGTAAACCACATCAACCGGAATAGCGGAAAGATAACGTTGTTGGGTGTCTGTCTTTATATGGTCTGGGTGTGGAATATCGTCATAATTGCCTGCCCATATTGTTTCACCTACTGCTTGCCAAGGGTGCCAATGTTCAAGTTTAGAAGGACCAAAAAGAGCAACTAAAGGCGTTTTTAATGCAGCAGCCATATGCATTGCGACAGAATCAACACCAATAAAAAGTCCTGCATTATCAATTAATACAGCAAGTTGAGATAAAGATGTTTGCCCAGCTAAAACCGTTATCACATCTTTGTTTGGGCAGCGTGCCAAAATAGTTTGTATCATCTCTAATTCTTTTGCTTCTGGGCCCGAAGTTAACACTACGGAATAATGATTTTGCTGAAGCTTTGTAATTAAAGTCGCCATTTTATCTTCATCCCAGCATTTGAAAAACCAGCGAGAGGTTGGTTGTATAACGATATAGTTTTTAGGGAGATGATATTTTTCAATAGTCTCAGTTAACCACTGTTTATCTGCTTCGCTATAAGCCATCATAACATCTGAAATAATAGGAATATTAAGTGGAGCAAGGATACTCAGATTTTGTTCAACAGTGTGTAGCTGTCCATGATCTGCCGTAGAGACAATAATATTGTGGCATTTTTGCCAAAACTGACTGTTTTTGCGCTTTTCAAATTCAAAACCTAAGCGCACTTGTGCTTTAGTGACTAAAGCAAAAATGGCAGCTTTCCACTGATCAGCTAAATTAACAACTAAATCATATTGTTGTTTTTGTAATATTCGACCAAGCTCCCACTCTTTTTTTAATCGAGTGAATTTACCTTGATGTTTCCAATTACGATCAAGATAAAAAATATTATTGATGAATGGGTTGTGCTCAAGCATAGGTAATGTTTCTTTGTATAATAAAACATCAATCGTTGCATTAGGATAAGCTGATTTTAATGAGCATATAACGGGCGTCGTTAATAACATATCTCCATGATGTTGGAGTTTAATAACCAGTATTCTATTAAATGATTGATTTATATTAGTCATAATTACTTTAGCTTTAGTGAGATACTCTAATTGTAAACAAAACAGCCAAAAGCATCCATAAAACCTAATTTATATTGATTGAATTGATGTTTTACACTGCATGCCATAGTATTAAATATAAATTTATTAGCCTATTATCCATTAATTGGCAGGGTATGCATGAAAAAACCAGCATTTATTATCACATTAGATACCGAAGGCGATAATCTTTGGGAAAACGAACGTGATATCACCACAAAAAATACGCATTTTTTACCCCGTTTTCAGCAACTTTGCGAGCATTTTCATTTTAAACCCGTTTGGCTAACAAATTACGAAATGGTAATGGATGATGCCTATATTGAGTTTGCTCGTGATGTTATTGCACGTAATACGGGTGAAATTGGTATGCACTTACATGCATGGAATAGCCCACCACTTGTACCTTTAACCAATGATGATTTACATCATCAGCCTTACTTAGTTGAATATCCTAAAGATCAAATGCGAGAAAAAATCGCGTTAATGACTGACTTACTTGAAAATAAACTACAAACCAAAATGTTAAGTCATCGAGCGGGTCGTTGGGCATTTAATGAAATTTATGCACAGCTTTTAGTTGAATTTGGTTATCAAGTTGATTGCTCTGTAACACCTAAAGTGGATTGGCGTTTTACCAAAGGTGATCCCGCACAATCGGGTGGAACAAATTACACTGATTTTCCAAGTCATGCTTATTTTATGGATCTAGAGGATATCACTAAAGCAGGAAATTCAACGTTGCTAGAAGTGCCGATGAGTATTCAATATAAGCACTCACCTTTAATGAATAAATTTAAGCAAGGTTACGATAAATTAAGAGGTAAACAGCGGGCACCTTCTGTAAATTGGCTACGCCCTAAAGGCGGAAATGTACACCAGATGATTGAAGTAGCAGAAAAATCTTTAGCACAAGGTCATGATCATATTGAGTTTATGTTGCACTCGTCTGAATTTATGCCAGGTGGTAGCCCCACATTCCGTACAGAAAAAGATATCGAAGGGCTATATAACGATTTAGAAACGCTATTTAGTTTCTTAAAAGATAAAGTGCAGGGCATGACGCTGGCTGAGTATTATCAAAGTAAAGTACAGGCAAAATAAAATGAAGTTGAAAAAACTGAAATGGGTACATAACTTCTTAAATATCTATAACCCACTTTTTGGCAAGATGAAAAAAACGGATACATTTTCATCAGATATTCAATTTAACAGCATTCTTATTTTTTCAACGACTGCGCTTGGGGATTTTATGTTTAATACCCCAGCGATAAGAGCCATTCGTGCGCATTATCCAGATGCTCATATCACATTAGTTTCGAGTGAGAAAAATAGGTTATTAGTTGAAAGCTATGACCAAATAGACAGTGTGATTTATTGGGATAATAAAATAAAAAACTTACTTCCTATTGCCTTACAGGCAAAAAAATATAAGCCTGAATTAGCTGTAATTTTACATTCTCACCTCCCTTATGATGTGCTATTCGCAGTAATGGCAGGTTGCCAATATATTTTACGTAATACTTTTCATGTTATTCCAGAGTGGTTTCAGAAATGGATTATTGCTGAGCATCAGCCTCCTAATTGTCATGTTATCCAAAGTAAACTTAATCTTATTCGTTATTTGGGAATAGATAGAACGGATACAAGAATGGAACTTCCGTGTGAAATAGAACAATTAGATAAAGGCGAATATCATATTGTTGGATTCCAGATGGGGGCATCAACGCAAGAGCGTAGGTGGCCTATTAAATACTTTGTAGAGCTAGCTCAAAAACTTATTGATAGTGACCCATCTTTACGGATTAAGCTAATTGGTTCACCAAGAGAGTTAGAATTACCAGAAGCGTTTTTTATATTGTTGCCAGAGCAATATCATAACAATATTGAAAATCTAGTAGGTAAAACTTCATTACCTGAGTTGCTAAGTCAGATAAAAATAATGGATGTATTAGTCACTGGAGATACTGGACCTCTGCATTTAGCGATTACATTACAGTGTCCAACAGTGAGTTTATTTGCAACAGCAGATCCTAAATGGACAGGGCCTTATCAAGATCTTCATTTACATACTATTATCAATAAGAAGCTTAGCTTAAATGAAGGAATACAGGCATCAATGGATCTTATAACGGTTGATGAAGTCTTTAATGCAGTCAATAAAACCCTAAAAGGCTAGTGATCTTTAGGGTTTATAAGACTAAATATCAAGAAGGTCGAATATTTGCTGTGGCTTTATCTCACCAATATCTCCACCTTCTGCTTTCACAGACATTTGTGCCTTACCGTAACCGCCGATTAAACCAGGATCGGTAGGGCCAAATAGAGTGATATTCGGTTTATCTAATGCCGCGGTTAAGTGGCTTAACCCCGTATCCACAGAAACTACACTTTTTGCACCAGCAATCACTTGAGCAACATCCGCGAGGGACATTTTTGGCAATACATCAACATAGTCAAAATCTTTAGCTAGGCGGATAGCGCGTTGATGTTCATGCTCTGCGCCCCAAGGTAACTTAATGCGCAATCCTGAATCAGCGAGTAGGGCGATTAATTCTCGCCAATGAGATTCTGGCCAGTGTTTTTCATCACGGGTTGTTGCGTGCAAGAATACCAAATAAGGGCGTTCATCAAAGGATGGAAGTGAGAGAAAATGCTGTGCAATCCCATAATCACCTTGAGATTGTGGAATGGGATAATTTAAGCTCAGCGCAAAGAGTTGGCGAATACGTTCAACCGCATGCATTTTTTTGCTGACATCATGGCGAACATTGTAGAAAAAACTAGCTAAAGGCTCGCGGGCGCATTGACGAGAATAGCCGTGTTTAGTGCCTTTGGCGTAGCGTGTCACTAAAAATGCACTTTTTAGTAAACCTTGTGCATCAATCACAGCATCATAATGATGAGCTTGAATCGCTTGACGAAATTGTGAGCGCTCAGCACGAATAGGCGCACTAAACCAATTTTTACGCCAACGGCGTATTGCTACTGGAATAACAGTATCAACAGCTTGGTGCCAGCTTGGAATTTGTGCAAAGCCTTCTTCAACAGCCCAGTCAAAACGGATATCAGGATACGCATTTATTGCATCAGTCAATGCGGGCAATGTATGTAAAACATCTCCCATAGAGGAGGTTTTAACGATTAATACCCGCTTCACGCTGATGGCTCCGTTGACAACAAGTGTTCAAGTTCCGCAAAGACTTGCTCTGGCTGAATATCAATTAAGCTTTGGTGATAGCCTTGTTCAGCATCCCCTTTACGGATTTTGTGATAACCCGTAATTAAACGGATCACACGCGCTTTATGGGATAACGGAGGTGTAAAATCAGGGCTACTTGGGCCGTAAAGTGCGACTAATGGGCGTTCTAATGCAGCTGCTACATGCATTAAACCAGAATCATTACTGACGACGGCTTTGCAAGACGCAATCAAATTAACCGCTTGTTCAAGGCTGGTTTCACCTGCCAGATTAAAACAGGCTTCACGTGCTTCTGGTGTTAGGGCTTGTTTTATCTCTTCACCCGCTTCTTTATCTTTTTGAGAGCCAAAAAGGAAAATCTGATAACCCTGCTCAGCAATTAATTTTTGTGCTAAAGCTGCATAATGATAATGAGGCCAACGTTTTGCAGGACCAAATTCAGCACCGGGGCAAAAACCAATTGCAGGGCGCTGTGTAGATAATGAAAATTGAGTCAATGTGGTAGATATATCACGCTCTGTAACCGATAACTTAGGCCAAAGCAGAGGTTGAGGTAAATCTGTCGCTTTTTGGACTTTTTGCTTGTCATAAGCTAGAGCCACATAGCGTTCAACCATCAGCGGGAAGGCATCTTTATCTAAAGGGCGTAAATCATTTAATAGGCCATAACGCATTTCTCCACGCCAGCCTGTGCGCTTAGGAATATCTGCAAAGAAAGGGACTAATGCAGATTTAAACGAGTTAGGTAATACATAAGCGTGCGTGTAACCATTTTCTCTTAATTGCTTTCCTAAACGACGACGCTCACCAATCGCTAATGCACCATGGCCTAACGGCATTGGGATGGCATTATCAACTTCTGGCATTTTTTCGAGTAATGGACGGCACCACGCTGGTGCCATCACATCAATCGTTGCCGCAGGATGTAATGCTTTCAATGTACGATAAAGACTTTGAGACATCATCATGTCCCCGACCCATGAAGGCCCTACCACAAAGATTTTCATAAACAGCGATTACTTACCTTGATTTAACCATTGCATATAAAGCTCAACGCCTTCGGCAACCGTTTTAAATGGTGCGGTATAACCTGCTTTACGTAAGTTTGTGAGATCTGCTTGTGTAAAGGCTTGATAACGACCTTTCAATTTTTCTGGAAATTCAATATGTTCGATAGAGAGATCTTTATCTTTATGGTGCGCAATAACTGCGTTTGCAACCGCTTGGAATGATTCAGCGCGGCCTGTACCACAGTTAAAAATTCCCGATACATTATTGCGCCAGAACCATAAATTAACCGCAGCCACATCACCTACATAAATAAAGTCGCGTTGGAAGGTTTCGCTACCTTCAAATAACTTAGGATTTTGTCCAGCATTTACTTGGTTATTTAAGTGGAATGCAACACTTGCCATACCGCCTTTATGTCCTTCACGAGGGCCATAAACATTAAAATAACGGAAGCCACAAATCATCGATTCTGCTTCAGGTAAAATTTGGCGTACATATTCATCGAATAGGAATTTTGAATAACCGTAGACATTTAAAGGTGCTTCGTATTTTCTATCTTCGATAAAGTTATCTGTACGACCGCCATAAGTGGCAGCCGAAGAGGCATATAAGAAAGGAATTTGGCGTTCAAGACAAAAATGAAGTAGCTCTTTAGAATATTGATAGTTGTTATCCATCATATATTTGCCATCCCACTCAGTGGTCGATGAGCAAGCACCTTCATGGAAAACCGCATCGATATCGCCGAAATCATCACCTGCAACAACGCTCGCAATAAAATCTTCTTTATCCATGTAATCGGTAATATTCAGATCGACCAAATTCACGAACTTGGTGCCATCTTTAAGGTTATCAACAACCAATATATCGGTATAACCTTCATCATTTAATGCTTTAACAATATTGCTGCCGATAAAACCTGCACCGCCCGTGACGATAATCATGTGGCTACCCCTTCATATAAAAATCTAAAAATTAGCTCTAGGTCTATAATAACACTGAACAGCATTAACGGTAGTATTCATCACGGAACAACAGGCTGAAATTCTCGAAAAACACAGTGTGTATTAGTGATCTTAATTACACAAATAACATTATTTATTTACATTTGTCGTTTTTAATAGAACGAAGGCATAGAATAAGAAACAATAACGACTACATTATAATCAAAAATGTATGTTACCTCTTTTCGCCCTGTAGTCTTAGGAGAAAGTATGTCTACCCACTCTTTCTATCAACAAATTAATCAACAACTCGAACAAACTCGTCAAGATGGCCTCTTTAAAAATGAGCGTATCATCACTTCTTCACAAAACGCAGATATCGCCGTTGCTGACGGAAGCCATGTTATTAACTTTTGTGCTAATAACTATTTAGGTTTGGCTAATCATCCCAAACTGATTGAAGCAGCAAAAGCAGGTATGGATAGTCACGGTTTTGGTATGGCATCTGTACGTTTTATTTGTGGTACTCAAGATTCACATAAAACATTAGAAAATAAAATTGCTGAATTTTTAGGTATGGAAGATGCCATTTTGTATTCCTCTTGCTTTGATGCCAATGGTGGATTATTTGAAACATTAATGGGGCCCGAAGATGCAATTATCTCTGATGCCTTAAACCATGCTTCTATTATTGATGGTGTGCGTTTATGTAAAGCGAAGCGTTATCGCTACGCCAATAACAATATGGCAGAACTGCGCGCACAACTTGAAAAAGCCAAAGCAGAGAATGCTCGCCACATTATGATCGCGACAGACGGCGTATTTTCTATGGATGGTGTGATTGCAGATCTTAAAAGTATCTGTGATTTAGCGGATGAATTTGGTGCCTTAGTGATGGTCGATGATTCGCATGCCGTGGGTTTTGTGGGTGAACAAGGCCGCGGAACTCATGAGTATTGTGATGTGATGGACAGAGTCGACATTATCACGGGCACTTTAGGTAAAGCCTTAGGCGGTGCATCGGGTGGTTACACCGCAGCACGCAAAGAAGTGGTTGAGTGGTTACGTCAGCGTTCTCGCCCTTATTTATTTTCCAACTCGTTAGCACCTGCAATTGTTTCTGCCTCTATTGCTGTTTTAGATATGCTGAAAACAGGCGATGAAATACGTGCTCGTTTATGGCGTAACGCTTCGCTTTTCCGTGAAAAAATGAGTACGGCAGGCTTTACATTGGCGGGTGCTGATCACGCGATTATTCCAGTGATGCTAGGCGACGCTAAATTAGCACAAGAGTTTGCAACCCGCTTACTTGATGAAGGGATTTATGTCACAGGATTCTTCTATCCTGTTGTACCACAAGGCCAAGCTCGTATTCGTACACAAATGTCGGCAGCACATACTACTGAACAAATTGAGCGTGCAGTGGCGGCATTTATCAAAATCGGCAAACAACTTAATGTGATTGCATAAGGTTCCCATATGAAAGCATTGTCAAAATTAAAAGCGCAAGAAGGTATCTGGATGACCGATGTTCCAGTACCTGAACTTGGTCATAACGATGTGATGATCAAAATTCGTAAAACAGCAATTTGTGGCACTGATGTTCATATTTATAACTGGGACGAGTGGTCACAAAAAACAATTCCTGTTCCTATGGTTGTGGGGCATGAGTATATCGGCGAAATTGTTGCGATAGGACAGGAAGTGAAAGGTTTTAATATTGGTGATCGCGTCTCTGGTGAAGGGCATATCACTTGTGGTCATTGCCGTAATTGCCGTGGTGGTCGTACGCATTTATGCCGTAATACCATTGGGGTGGGTGTAAATCGCCCGGGCTGTTTTGCTGAATATCTGGTTATCCCTGCCTTTAATGCATTTAAAATTCCAGACAATATTCCTGATGAATTAGCAGCTATTTTTGACCCATTTGGTAATGCCGTTCATACCGCGTTATCTTTTGATTTAGTGGGAGAAGATGTGCTGGTTTCTGGTGCTGGCCCAATTGGTATTATGGCTGCTGCAATTTGTAAACATGTGGGTGCACGTCATGTGGTGATCACGGATGTTAATGAATATCGCCTTGATCTTGCGAAAAAAATGGGTGTTACCCGAGCAGTTAATGTCAGCAAAGAAAACTTAATCGATGTGATGAAAGAGCTAGGCATGACAGAAGGTTTTGATGTGGGATTAGAAATGTCAGGTGCACCACCTGCGTTTCGTACCATGCTGAATACTATGAATCATGGCGGTCGTATTGCCCTTTTAGGTATTCCGCCTTCTGATATGGCGATTGATTGGGGACAAGTTATCTTTAAGGGATTGTTTATTAAAGGTATCTATGGCCGTGAGATGTTCGAAACATGGTATAAAATGGCGGCACTTATTCAGTCTGGCCTTGATCTCTCGCCTATTATTACTCATCAATTCCCAATTGATGAATTTCAAAAAGGCTTTGATATCATGCGTTCAGGTCAATCGGGTAAAGTGATTTTAGATTGGCAGTGATATGTGATAGCTAAGCAAAAAAAGAGCCTTTTAAGGCTCTTTTTTGTTGCATTATTTTTCAACTTCACCGATTTCGTTCGGAGTAGGCGTAGGCGGTATTTTCTTTTTTTCTGAGGAGCTAAACCCGCTTGATAAGGTATTAATCAGCGTACTTTTTTTCATCGAAATAATGGCTTCTTGTGCGGGTTTTAACCAAGACGCAGGTTTTGGCTCTTGTGGTTGTTCTGTTGGCGGTACAACTTTGGGTGGTTCTGGTTGTATTGGTTTTTCTGCCTGTGGTTTTAATAGAGTACTCGGTGCAACCAGTTGAATATCAGCAGGTAATAAAGGCAACTGCTGCTGTAATGCTCGGACGGTTGAAGGGTGAGGGTGTCCAATCGCAATTGCAGAGCCATTCTTTCGTGCTAAAGCAATAGCGCGAGCGAGTTGTTGTCTTGTTTCAGCTTCGGTTTGTACGTTATCGAGAAAAACATGACGGCGTAAAGAGGGAACACCTGCGGCTTTTGCAGCAATGGCCGCTTGTGTATTACCAATGGTCACGCTATCTAAAAAATAGAGGTTTGAGTGATTAAGGGCTTTAATGACTCTATCCATCGCTTGTCTATCGGAGGTCATCGCACTACCCATATGGTTATTCATACCGACAGCGAAAGGAACATTACTAATAGCATGCTGAATAATGCGGTTAATTTCATCCTGACCCATAGAAGGTTTTAGGGTATCGCGCTCTAGAGGTTGTTTGCTAATAGGAGCCATTGGCATGTGGATCAGGATTTCTCGCCCTTGAGTATGAGCTTTAGTTGCCATTTCTTTACCATGAGGGGAATCAGGTAAAATAGCGATAGACACTGCTGTAGGAAGTTGTAAAACTTGGTTATCTTCTTTTTTACGATAACCAAAATCATCAATCACAATGGCTAATTTGGCTGCGAATGAGGGAGTACTCACAACCAGACTTAGCAACATTAAACTAAGTAAAAAAGAATGCTTGCGTTGTAATGTGCCAAGTAATTTCAAACCTACCTCCCAAGCCAAGGAACTGGATTTACCGCTTTCCCTTGACGTCTAATTTCAAAATAGAGTGCTGAACGCTCTTGCCCACCACTGTTACCGACTAAAGCAATAGCTTGTCCAGCTTTAACTTGCTGACCTACATTCACTAAAGCACTTTGGTTATAACCGTAAAGACTCATATCGCCTTTACCGTGTTCAACCACGACGACTAAACCATAGCCTTGAAGCCAATCGGCTAACAACACGCGACCATCAGCAATAGCTTTTACTTCGGTACCTTGCGCCGCGGGTATAACAATACCTTTCCAACGTAATTCTCCAGAGCCAGAAATAGACTCGCCAAAACGGTGTAATAAAGAGCCTCTGATAGGCCAAATGGCTTGTCCAGCAGGTCTACCCAAACCGCCTGTACGAGACATCAATGATTGCTCTTCGGCTGTTGGTTTATAGGTTGAACCTCGTTGTTGTGCTTCACGCTGTTTTGCTGCAATGCGAGCGGCTTCTCGGGCCTCTCGCTCAGCACGGGCTTTGGCTTCACGCTCTGCTTGTGCAATTTTATTTCTTAACTGTGCTTCGTTAGCCCGCATAGTGGCTAAATTTTTCTGATCCGCT
Source organism: Proteus sp. LHD240705 (assembly GCF_047921555.1). Taxonomy (NCBI): domain Bacteria; kingdom Pseudomonadati; phylum Pseudomonadota; class Gammaproteobacteria; order Enterobacterales; family Morganellaceae; genus Proteus; species Proteus sp. LHD240705. Next base: position 76,230 of record NZ_JBLRMI010000008.1, on the reverse strand, counting down.
TTTAATGTTGATTCAAGTTGAGTTAGCGTTTTTTGGCGAGCGGCTAATGCGTTATCAAGCTTTTGCTTCTCTTGTTGTTGCTTTGTGAGAACTTGTTTTTGTTCATTTTGTTTTGCTTGTTGAGCGTTTTTTTCCGCTTCAAGTTCTTTTGATGTTTGAGCAAGCTCTGCCATTGTTTCTTTACGCGCATCATTAATATAGCTGTAATACGCTAAGATACGCTCTTCACGCTGGCCTTCTTCACCACGAAATAGAAGCTCTATACCTTGATGTTTACCTTGACGATAAGCCGCATCCATTTGGCGAGCTAATAATTCTTGTTGAGACTGATACTGTTTTTGTAAGCGTGCAATATTTGCGGTAATGGTTTTGATCTCTTTGCCTAACGTTTGTAAGCGGTTTTGTGTTTCATGCACAGAGCGACCAGCGCTAGAAATTTGGGTTTCCTGTGTTTTTAATTGATTAAGAAGGGCTGTACGTTGTTTTTGTTGTTCTTGAACCTGTTTTTCTTTTTCAGCAATCGTGGTTTGTAAATCTTTTAGCTGATTACGATTATCCGTTAATGTGTTCGCAAAAACAGGGGATGCAGAAAAGAGAGAGGTGCTAATAAGCAACGTGATTAACGGTAAAGAAAATACACGATAAGACGGATGTGTTTTTTTTTGAAGATCCATTTTCTCTGCCATCTGACCAACGTACCTTTCATAACAGTTTGTAAGATTATTTCATGTCACAAAACAACTGACCAGCTAACACGAAATAAAGCCGAAATTTCAGATAATACCTAACAGGTAATCTATTCAATTAATAAGAGATTATAAAGCAATAATAATAGGAGAGCGGAAAAAAGAGGCAATCTGTGTGACAGCGCAATAGAATATCACGCTGTCCACGAGAGAGATTATTCGACGATAGTACCCCAAAGGTCATATTCGTCAGCATGTTCAATAAGAACACGCACGATTTGCCCTGGCTCTACATCAAATTGCTCATTGAGGTAAACAGCACCATCAATTTCAGGAGCATCAGCCATGCTACGACCAATCGCGCCTTCTTCATCGACTTCATCAATCATAACCAGCAATACTTTGCCGATTTTTTCTTGTAGGCGTTCAGTCGAAATTTGTTGTTGCAACTGCATAAAGCGATGATAACGTTCTTCTTTCACTTCTTCAGGCACTTGATCCGCCAGTTCATTTGCTTTTGCACCATCAACAGGGCTGTATTTAAAGCAACCTACGCGATCTAAACGTGCTTCGGTGAGGAAATCCAACAACATTTGGAAATCTTCTTCTGTTTCCCCCGGAAAACCAACAATAAAGGTAGAACGTAAGGTTAATTCAGGGCAAATTTCACGCCAGCGTTTTACGCGCTCTAAGGTACGTTCAACGGCACCTGGGCGTTTCATCAGTTTTAAGATCTTAGGGCTAGCATGCTGAAGCGGAATATCTAAATAAGGCAAAATTTTGCCTTCAGCCATTAAAGGAATGACATCATCAACATGTGGGTATGGATAAACGTAGTGTAAACGAACCCAAATGCCTAATTTTGCCAGTTGTTCACATAAACTGACCATACTGGTTTTGACAGGCATTCCATCCCAAAAACCTGTTTGATGTTTAGTATCAACACCGTAAGCAGAAGTATCTTGAGAGATAACAAGTAACTCTTTTACGCCTGCATTAACTAATCTTTTAGCTTCACCTAATACTTCACCAATTGGACGACTGTCTAAATCGCCTCGCATTGATGGAATAATGCAGAAAGTACAACGGTGATTACAGCCTTCAGATATTTTTAAATAGGCGTAATGACGAGGCGTTAATTTTACACCTTGTTCAGGAACAAGGCTGAGAAAAGGATTGTGATCAGGTTTTGGTACATAGTGGTGAATATGAGATAAAACTTGCTCATAACTATGAGGCCCTGTGATTTCGAGTACTTTTGGGTGCACTTCACGAATTTGGTTCTCTTTTGCACCTAAACAGCCAGTAACAATCACTTTACCGTTTTCATCGAGTGCTTCACCAATCGCTTCTAGCGATTCTTGTACTGCGCTGTCAATAAACCCACAGGTGTTGACGATGACTAAATCAGCATCATTATAGGTAGGAACAACTTGATAACCTTCTGTACGCAGTTCGGTTAGGATACGTTCAGAGTCCACTAAATTTTTAGGACAACCTAATGAAACGAATCCAATTTTAGGCACTTGATTTGTTTGCGACATGCTCGTGTTCTCAATACTTTTAAATAAATAACAGATAGTTGTTGTATCTCAGACAGGTATAAATCTTACGTAAAATGGGCGATTTTATACGTAAGTAGCCATTATAAGGGATGCTGATTTATTAATAGCTTGCCTGAAGAGGGATCCTGTAGAGTAAAAAGGCAATACCTTTTCAATTCATCATTTTTCACGGAACCGGCGCTAATGGTACATAAATCCGTCAATAAAAAAAATGATTGTTGAGAAACTTTCCGCAAAAATAGAAAGAGAAACGCAGGAATAGGCTGTAATTGCGCCATGACAAAGGTATACTTTGGCTCTTTGATACTATTTTTAACTAACGAGAGTGATTGCATCCTATGCTGCAAGAAGTAATGCAATTTTTCAACCGGCACACCCTGTTAAGTTTTGTTTGGGTCGCATTGCTGGTGGCGGTCATTGTATTGACCTTTAAAGGGCTTTTTTCTAAGACGAAAAATATTTCCCGTACAGAAGCGATTTCTTTGATAAACAAAGAGAATGCGGTGTGTGTTGATATCCGTAGCCGTGATGAGTTCCGTAAAGGACACATCATTGATTCTATCAATTTAACGCCTTCTGAAATCAAAAGTAATAATATTGCTGAGCTGGAGAAATATAAATCACAGCCAGTTATTGTTGTGTCACCATCAGGCATTGAAGGTGCAAAACCTGCTGAGAGCCTAATTAAACTCGGTTTTGAAAAAGTCTTTATCTTAAAAGATGGTCTTTCAGGCTGGAGTGGTGAGAATTTACCACTGGCTAAAGGTAAAAAGTAACGAGCGGGCAGATTGAGTTCTATACTTACTGCTATTCAATTAATAAGGATATAAAAAGGTAAGATTATTATGTCAGAACAGCAAAACCAAGAGATGACTTTTCAAATTCAACGTATCTATACAAAAGATATCTCTTTTGAAGCGCCTAATGCCCCACAAGTTTTCCAAAAAGAGTGGCAACCAGAAGTTAAATTAGATCTGGATACTTCTTCTAATACTTTAGCTGAAAACGTCTATGAAGTTATTCTGCGCGTGACTGTAACCGCAACAATGGATAACGAAACTGCATTCCTGTGTGAAGTTCAACAAGCAGGTATCTTTACCGTTGAAGGTATCGAAGGCACTCAACTGGCACATTGCTTAGGTGCATATTGCCCTAACGTTCTGTTCCCTTATGCTCGTGAATGTATCACTAACTTAGTCAGCCGTGGTACTTTCCCACAACTGAATTTAGCACCAGTTAACTTTGATGCGTTGTTTATGAACTATTTACAACAGCAACAAACTGATGCCGCTAATGAAGGGGTTGAAGAAGCTTAATGAACGCTTCTATGACAGTTATCGGTGCCGGTTCATACGGCACCGCTTTAGCGATTACACTGGCACGCAATGGTCATGACGTTGTGCTTTGGGGTCATGATCCTGCGCATGTTGCTGCGTTAGAGCAAGCTCGCTGTAATCAGGCATTTCTGCCCGATGTTTCCTTTCCTGATAGTTTATACATGGAAGCTTCTTTGCAAAAAGCCATTGAAGCCAGCCGTAATATTCTGGTTGTGATCCCAAGCCATGTTTTTGGCGATGTATTGCAACAGATCAAACCCTTTTTACGTCAGGATGCGCGTGTTGTTTGGGCGACAAAAGGACTTGAGGCACATACTGGTCGCTTATTGCAAGATGTAGCGCGTGAAGTATTAGGTAATGAAATCCCGCTAGCAGTTTTATCAGGCCCTACCTTTGCGAAAGAGCTTGCGGCAGGTCTACCTACTGCGATTTCTGTGGCATCAACGGATAATACCTTCTCTGAAGAGCTTCAACAGCTTTTCCATTGTGGCAAAAGCTTCCGTGTTTATAAAAACCCTGACTTTATCGGTGTGCAACTGGGTGGTGCGGTAAAAAACGTGATTGCGATTGGTGCGGGTATGTCTGATGGTATGGGTTTTGGTGCCAATGCACGTACAGCGCTTATCACCCGTGGTCTTGCTGAAATGAGCCGTTTAGGGAAAGCCTTAGGTGCAGATGCAGCAACCTTTATGGGAATGGCAGGGTTAGGTGATTTAGTCTTAACCTGTACTGATAACCAATCTCGTAATCGTCGATTCGGTATGATGCTAGGTCAAGGTTTTGATGTTGATACTGCCCAAGAGAAAATCGGGCAGGTAGTTGAAGGTTATCGCAATACCAAAGAAGTTCGCGCATTAGCAGAACAAGTTGGTGTTGAAATGCCTATCACTGAGCAGATCTACCAGATTTTATATCAGCATAAAGATGCCAAAGAAGCGGCATTATCTTTATTAGGTCGCGCAACGAAAGATGAGATAGACAGCAATCTGTTCTAAGTCTATTTTAGATAGTCAGTTATTTATTTCTGTTTTAAACATAAGAAGCCTAAGTTTTTACTTAGGCTTCAATGTAAAAGAATGAGAGTGAGTATGTCGCTAGAAGAGCTAAAAAGAGTCTGGGATCATATTAAAAATGAAGCAAGATGTTTGGCAGATTGCGAGCCAATTTTGGCGAGTTTCTTCCATGCGACATTACTCAAGCATGAAAATTTAGGCAGCGCTTTAAGTTATATGCTGGCGAACAAGCTGGCAACTCAGACAATGCCTGCGATTGCTGTGCGTGAGATTGTTGAAGAAGCATATCGCAGCGATAATTCTATGATTGAATCTGCAGCTTATGATATTTCCGCCGTTCGTTTACGCGATCCTGCTGTTGATAAATACTCCACACCTCTGCTTTATCTAAAAGGTTTCCATGCCTTACAAGCTTATCGCATAGCCCATTGGTTATGGGGGCAAGATCGTAAAGCACTCGCCATTTACCTACAAAACCAGATTTCAGTTACTTTTGGTGTTGATATTCATCCTGCAGCCCACATTGGTCATGGCATAATGCTCGATCACGCGACAGGTATTGTGATTGGTGAAACGGCTATCGTAGAGAATGATGTCTCTATTTTACAATCTGTTACCTTAGGGGGAACAGGTAAAACTTGCGGTGATCGTCATCCTAAAGTGCGCGAAGGCGTGATGATTGGTGCAGGTGCTAAAATACTCGGCAATATCGAGATTGGTCGCGGTGCTAAAATTGGCGCTGGCTCTGTGGTATTACATGAAGTGCCAGCACATACTACGGTTGCAGGAGTTCCTGCTCGCATTGTGGGTAAACCGACCAGTGACAAGCCTTCGCTCGATATGGATCAACACTTTAATGGTGTAGTACCCGGTTTTGAATGTGGTGATGGTATTTAATGGCATTAACCGAAGTCACACTCTCTGAACTTAAGGCTTGTTTACACGCTGAATATATTGGTGATAACAAGCCTTTTAGTTGGATAAGGCTTTTGCACCGTGTTTTTTTCTGCCAACGCTCACGTTATCTATTTTGGTGGCGTGTCGCCCAATTCTTTTATTTCTCTAATCATCGCTTTCTTAAAAAATTAGGCACTCGCATTGGTGCTAACAATAATCGTAATTATTGCAACGATATCTCACTAAGAACACGTATAGGCAAAGGTCTTTCATTACCGCATCCCATCGGGATTGTACTCACTAATTACTGTCAGTTAGGTGAGAATGTGACCTTAATGCAAGGTGTGACTATTGGTGTAAAAGAGAAAGATGGTAAAGCGGATATTCGAGTTGGCAACCATGTTTATATTGGTTGTAACTCTTCGATTATTGGCGGAGAGATAGATATAGGTGATAATGCAGTGATTGGCGCCCACGCATTGGTGTTGAAAGATGTAGGGGAAGGGTGTCGGTATATTACGAAGGTTGTTGCTGAAATGAAACGACCAGAAATAGATTAAATGACGTTTTAATATCTTTGGATTAAATAAAAAAAGCGCTTGCTCATTATTAATGAACAGCGCTTTTTGCATTTCAGTCTCTTAATAACGCACCAGGATAACCTAGTTGACGCCATGCCTCGAAAACTACAACGGCAACAGTATTTGATAGGTTCATACTGCGACTATCTGCAAGCATTGGAACTCTGATTTTCTGCTGTGTTGGCATATTATCCAATACATAAGGTGGCAAGCCACGAGTTTCAGGTCCAAACAGGAGATAATCTCCATCTTGATAGCTCACATTACTGTGTGCAGGAGTCCCTTTTGTCGTTAAAGCAAATACACGCGCACCTGTCGGTGATTGTGCATTATCAGGATTTAAACCTTCACTTTCTAAAAAAGCATAGTAATCGTGATGCTGTTTAATATCTGCAAATTCACGATAATCAAGCCCAGCACGACGGAGACGTTTATCATCCCAAGTAAAACCCAAAGGTTGGATCAAATGGAGATGAAAGCCTGTGTTAGCACACAGGCGAATAATATTACCCGTATTCGGTGGAATTTCGGGTTCAAATAAGACGATATTGAGCATATGAAATCGATTTAATCGTTACCAAAGAGGTCACGAGTATAAACTTTTTCTTCAACATCGTTTAGCACTGATGACATTCTATTAGTAATAATGACATCAGACATAGCTTTAAACTCATTTAAATCACGGATCAATCTTGAATTAAAGAAAGTATCTTCTTTCATTTCTGGTTCATAAATCACCACTTCAATGCCTTTGGCTTTAATTCGTTTCATAATGCCTTGGATTGATGATGAGCGGAAATTATCAGAACCCGATTTCATAATTAAACGATAAACACCCACGATTTTTGGTGATTTAGCAATAATAGAATCTGCAATAAAGTCTTTACGAGTGCGATTAGCTTCAACGATTGCACTAATAATATTATTAGGGACAGAGTCGTAGTTTGCTAATAGTTGTTTAGTATCTTTTGGTAAGCAGTAACCACCGTAACCGAATGATGGGTTATTGTAGTGATTGCCAATACGCGGATCTAAACAGACACCTTCAATGATTTGTTTTGAGTTTAAACCGTAAGATTCCGCATAGCTATCAAGCTCATTAAAGTAAGCAACACGCAGTGCTAGATAAGTATTAGCAAATAATTTAATGGCTTCTGCTTCTGTTGAATCTGTAAAAAGAACATCAATATCTTTTTTCAGTGCGCCTTGTTGTAAAAGGTCTGCAAATTTTTGTGCTCTTTCTGATTGCTCGCCAATCACAATACGAGAAGGGTATAAGTTATCGTAAAGTGCACGACCTTCACGTAAGAATTCAGGAGAAAAGATAATATTATCTGTATTATATTTTTCTCTCATTTCTTTGGTAAAACCAACAGGAATTGTTGATTTAATGATCATTGTGGTATTTGGATTATATTCTAAAACATCACGAATAACAGACTCTACAGATGAGGTGTTAAAGTAGTTAGTTTTAGGATCATAATCGGTTGGTGTTGCAATGATAACAAAATCCGCATCTTTATAAGCGAACTCTTTATCTAAAGTTGCCGTAAAGTCGAGTTCTTTGGTTGCTAAAAACTCTTCAATTTCTTTATCAGAAATTGGAGAGATTTTTTTGTTAAGCAATTCAACTTTTTCTTTATTGATATCTAACGCAACAACTGTGTTGTTTTGGGAAAGAAGTATCCCGTTAGATAGACCGACATAGCCGGTACCGGAGATGGTGATTTTCATAAATAGACCTTTAAGATTAACCTAATTTTATAGGTATATTATAAATAGTAAGTGGATCTATTAAATTAAGAATTTTTTAGCATAATTTGGATCAAAAGGACCTTCTTTTATCTCTAACATTAGTGCTTTTTGGGAGATACACTTGATACTATGTATTTCATTTGGTTCTAAGTTAACAATAGAAATCGAGGTATTTTCACCGGCTAAAAAGCTTTCTTTAATTTCATTCGAATTGTTATATAGAGTAATTTCGATTTGCCCTTCTAAAATAACAAACATCTCCCATTGATGAGGTAATTCGTGATAATGTGGTTCAACATAGCTACCTTTCACTAAAGCAATCAGTAGGCGTTGTACTTTGTCTTCATGGGATTTATGTAATAATAAATGGGAACGTAGCCTTTCTGATTTCTTTGCTTCGTTATATAAGTTATCTAATGATACTTTATCTATATATTTCATTCTAATAACCTTAGCCTAGTTACAATTGTTTCTGCTATTGAGGTAACCGAAAATTCTTTACACAATAGAGAATAGGCATCATGACCACATTTTTTTCGTAGTTCTACATCAAAATAGAGTTTTTTAGCAGACACAAATAAATCATCATCTTCACCATTTATATGAATAAAGCCTGCATTTTCTTTATTCACTAGTTCTTGTAAATCGTTTCCTTCATTAACACTACCTAATATAGGAATATGATTAGCCATATATCCTAGTAGTTTTCCGGGGAAATTATGGGCTGAATGATGAGAAGCTAATGAGAATAAACCAATATCCATTTCTTTAAGAATTAATTTAAATTCTTCTTGGTCAACAGAAGGTAAATAACTAAAATTACTTAAATTCCATTTATTAGCTAAAGTATTAATTAATTCAACTTCATCGCCTTGCCCAATAAAAAGAAAATGAGCATCAGGATATATATTCATTTTCTTCACTAGTCGCATCAAGTTACCCATATCTTGGGCATGACCAATATTTCCACCATAAAAGAAAATAGTTTTATTTTGTAAGTTTAAAGATTCACGTATTGAAATATATTTATCATTCTCAATAGTTATTGGAGAAGTATTTGCCCAATTTCTTAATATTTCACATTTAAAATCTTTGTTTTCTGCATGATTATAAAAATAATCTAGATTTTTTTGAGACATTAGTCCGATTATTGATGCTTGTTTATAGGAGTAACGTTCAAAAAAACGAAAGTATTGTTCGATTAATGAACCTTTTTTTAAAATACCAGCATCAACAATCCATTGGGGAAATAAATCCCTTAATATTAAATAAGAAGGACACTGACATTTTTTCTTCAGTTTATTAACTAATTTCCCCCAAAATATGGAGGGAGAATAGTAAATTATTCCATCAAAGGAATCTTGATTAACTAAATGTTTAATTGCTTTCCAAGCATTATAAGAAAGTAGTGATTCATTAATAGCTCTAGGTATTTTTTTTATATCTTTAATTGGGCCATTTTTAAAACGCCAAACAGTAATACCATCTAAATTATCAACGACTAAATGAGTTGATTGATCTTTGTTTGGTGTAATAATTGTAATATGGTGCCCGAGGGATTGTAGCTCTAATGCTAATTCATGAAACATCTTTGCCCCAACTCGAGTACTGTGGGGCAAATAATCATCAATTATTAAAGCAAATTTTAATTTTACTTTTTCCATATTACTCGATTAATATAATCTGTATAACTAATGATGGTTCTTAATACCTTTTCCGATACATTAGGAGCAATATAATCATTAACTTTTTTGATTAGACGAGAGTTTCCTCTTGGCTGATTTTCAAGTATAGATATAGCCTGTAAGATTCTTTCTTCATTCATTCCTGTAAACATGACTGCACCTTCTTCAAATCCTTCTGGTCTTTCCTGTGCCTCTCTTATATTAACGGCTGGAAAATTCAGGATTGAAGATTCTTCAGTAATAGTTCCACTATCACTTAAGACAACTTTAGCTTTAGTTTGTAGATGTACATAATCAGAAAAACCCAGTGGTTTCATTAAATGAACCAATGGATTAAATGACAGTTTTAATTCTTCTATTTTTTTCCTTGTCCTTGGGTGTGTAGATATAATTATTGGGAATTGATATTTTTTTGCTAGAGAATCTAAAGTATTAACAAAATTTTTTATATTTTTTTCTGAGTCAACATTTTCCTCTCTATGCATACTCACTAAAAAATATTTTTCATCAGATAAATTTAGATTTCTTAATATATTAGATGATGCAATTTTATCTTTGTAGAATTCTAATACTTCATCCATAGGGCTACCTGTTTTTACTATTAAATCAGGGCTAATTCCTTCTCGAAGTAAATATTCTCTTGCTATATCGCTATAAGGGAGATTGACATCAGAGATATGGTCAACTATTTTTCTGTTAATTTCTTCAGGAACTCGAAGATCAAAACAACGATTACCTGCCTCCATATGAAAAATAGGAATTTTTTTTCTTTTTGCTGAAATAGCAGAAAGAGCACTATTTGTATCACCTAATATTAGTATTGCGTCGGGTTTAAGTTCAGCAAATACTCTATCAGATTTACTAATCACTTGAGCCATTGTTTCAGCAGCAGATGATCCAGCACATTCAAGGAAAATATTAGGAGGCCTGATTTCTAAATCATCAAAGAAAATTTGATTCAATTCATAATCATAATTCTGTCCAGTATGAACAAGAGTATGTTCACAATAGCTATCTAGTTTATTTATGATTCGTGATAGTCGAATTATTTCTGGGCGTGTTCCCACTATAGTTGCAATCTTTAATTTTTTCACTTTTTATACCTATTGTTATAATCTTCATACATGTATTTGATTAATTCATTCCATGATGGTGGAGTAAAATTAATCTCATTACGTAAAGGTGCTGAATTAAGTGAACGGTCTATAACAAGATCTTCTGATGGATTTATAATAATCTCTTTATGATAAATAGCCGCAATATCTGATAATAGTGTATATTTGTCAATTGCTTCACTTGATAAATGGTATAAACCATTCAAATTTTCATTCGGAATTATTTTTTCAGCTAACAACTTTGCTATATAACATGTGGGAAAACCAGAAAATATAGCTTTAGTATATCCATTTACTTGATCTTTCTGATTTAAAAACCAATCTACTAGGCTAACGTTTGAAGATAATTCGTGACCTATAATTGATGTTCGCAAAGTTAAATGTTTTCCATAAGTGACTTCACCTAAGTATTTGGTTCGACCATAAAGATCGGTCGCTGTCGGGATATCAGTTTGTTGATAATTACCTGATTTTCCGTCAAAAACACAGTCTGTAGAAAAGTGAATTAACTTTGCTTGATAATTGTCACAAATATGAGCTAATTCGTGAGGTAATAAAGCATTTACTTTTATCGCTTGAATATATTGTTTAGAAATACTATGTTGTTTTATTAATCCAATGCAGTTAATGACAATGTCTGGTTTATTTTTTTGAAATAAAATTTCAAGAGAAGATAAATCAGAGACATCAATATTTTCTATAATTTTGTTTTTAAATTCAGAAAAATAATTTTCTTTATTTTTTATATTTCTAACTGTACCAAAAACATTAAAACCTTTATATTCAGCCAAATTGGCGAAAATACTATAACCCAGCATACCACTGGCACCTAAAATATAAATATTTAACATTTAAACACCTTCAGGAATAATGATGTTTCCAGATTCAATTTCTCTAATAAAATCAAGTTTTCTAAGAAGCTCTTTCATGCCATTAACATCTAAACGTTGAGTATTATGTGAATTATAATCTTCAACAATAGCTAAATCCTTTTCGCCTTTTTCAAAGTATTTTGAATAATTTAAGTCTCGATTATCAGCTGGAATTCGATAATAGTTACCTTGTTCTTGAGCAACGAACATTTCTTCTCGGCTGCATAAAGCTTCAAATTGTTTTTCGCCGTGACGAGTACCAATAATATTAACTTGATGATCAGGCTTATTGGTTATTTCTAACAATGCGTTGACTAGAGTATTAATTGTTGCGGCAGGTGCTTTTTGCACGAAAATATCACCATTTTGACCATTCTTAAATGCATGTAACACGAGGTCTACTGCATCATCTAATGTCATCATAAAACGGGTCATTTCTGGATTAGTAATAGTAATTGGTTCATTATTGACAATTTGTCGAATAAATAATGGGATAACGGAGCCTCTAGATGCCATCACATTTCCATATCTAGTACAACAAATAGTGGTATTGGTGTGTTCCAAATTTCTACTTTTAGCAACAATGACTTTTTCCATCATTGCTTTTGATATACCCATTGCATTTATTGGATAAACGGCTTTATCTGTACTTAAACAAACAATACGTTTAACTCCAAATGTGATTGCAGCTTCTAATACATTCTCTGTTCCTAATACATTAGTCTTTACTGCTTCTAGTGGGTAGAATTCACAGGATGGTACTTGTTTTAATGCTGCTGCATGATACACGTAATCCACACCACGCATGGCATTGGCAACACTTTGATAATCTCTTACATCACCAATGTAGAATTTTAATTTATCTGATTTAAATGATTTTCGCATATCATCTTGTTTTTTTTCATCACGAGAAAATATGCGAATCTCTTTGATATCAGTATTTAAAAAACGACGTAATACAGCATTACCGAAAGAACCTGTGCCACCAGTTATGAGTAACGTTTTGGATGAAAACATAATTAAACCTTCTATTTTTCTATGTTATAATTCACTAAACTCAAAATCACTTTTATATGGTAATTTTTCATTGAGTCTACAAGTTAAATAATCTTTTAGAATATTAAATTCAGAATCTGAAAGAGATTCATCTTCACATATACATAATAATGAATAATTAAAAGGTACAATTCCTTTATTAATAAATTTATTTATGTCTTTTACATAAATAGATAGGTGATCCATATATTGTTGAGGATAAAACTCATTATTTAATAAGTTTATAAATCTAAATAAATATTGATTTATATCTGAAGGTGATCTGAACTTAGAATATATGGTTTCTTTAATTATTCCATTTTTGTTTTCTTTAATAAATTTATCCCATGTGGATTTTAGATGTGGTTGTGGGTGATGATAAATTTCTATCCAATAAACCTCTTTAAATATAGAAAAAATAAGATTATTAAGGTTGGTTTTCTTTAGATAATTTTTATTTAAAAGAGAGTTTTTATTAATTGAATTTATGGATTTATTCTTGATAAAATTATAAGCATTATTAATAAACCTAGTTGCTAAATAGTTTTGAGGTTTTATTTTTTTGTATAATAAGCCTTTTCTAGGATAAGATAGCTTTAAATAATCGACAGGTAGGTTTTTGATAAAAAAACGTTCTTCTGGTAAATAATTTAGTACTAACATATCATCATTGAATAAAATGAATCTTTCTGATAACCCTTTAATATTAGAAAAATTTATTTCAATAGCTGAAGAATTAAAAACAGGTAAGCTATCTTTAAATATAAAGATTTCTTCATGAGTATGAAATTTTATTTTAGGATGATTTATATTTAACCAACAAGGAAGCTGGCCATTAGTTATGAAATGTATGTATCTTACCCATGGAAGGTTATATTGAATACCCCTTAATACATACTTTAAGGTGCCTAAATCTCTAAATCTACCTGGATTAGTTCCATGATATTTTTTGTAGGATTCTCGCCACTTAGGATCTGCACCATCAACCCAATAAATGACTACGTCTATATTATTTTTCATTGGTTATTCCAATAATCAATGATTGCCACTGTTGTTTTATTTTTAGAGGAGAATGTTTATTGTATATTTCTTCAGATGATTCAGAATATTTATCATAGTCATGATAAATATCGTGAACAGCTTTACAAAATTCGTTCTCATTCCAATCTTTTTTTAATAATATTCCATTTTTATTAATAATTTCTGATGCAGAAGGAAAAGTATTTCTAATAATTAGAGGTAACTTCCTTGAGGCTGCTTCAATAAGGCTTACTGGATACCCTTCAAAATCACTACTTAAGATATAGATATGATTTTCATCTAATATTTTTAATTTTTCTGTAGTGGCCTTATATATTTTTACATTTGAATGTTTTTCAGCTAATAATCGTAATTCTTTTTCATCTTTACCACTTCCATATATGTTTAAGTTAAAATCTGGTAAATTTTTCATTGCATTAATAACTAAATCAATTCTTTTAATTTCATTTTGGAATCTGGTTAGCATTAATAAACTTTTACCTGGTTTTTTAGTTTTATTATAAAACTCAAGACCTGACGGTAAGCTTATAACATTAATTTTTTTTTCATCAATATTAAATTTATTTATTATCTGTTCTTTCTCTTTTTCAGAAAGAGAGATAATCTTATTTACTTTCTTTGCTAAAGAAAGTAGTTTGTTATTTTTATTAAATTTATATTTTGATAACCACCAATTATCTACAGTAGTATGTTGTATTAGTATTACTTTATTTAAATCGTCAATAATATCTAGGTATTTAGGAGTGTTTAATAATATATAATCAAAGTTTTCTGATTTTAAATAAGATCTCATTTTGTTCTTAGTGTGTAATCCATTTGATATTTTATTTAAAAATCGATTAAATATATTATATTTACATACCCCTATAAAATCATTTACTTCAAAAGGACCACTTTGATCATATTCATATAGAAAATATAGTTCAGGGAAAATATTTTCTTTTAAATTTCGTGAAAAAGACTCAATACCACCAATATTTCTTGGGTTATATCCAACTAATACTATTTTCATTTATTTATCCTGAAAAAATATTGTCTTAAAAATGTAAGAGATTTTATTATCTGAATATTGAGAATAATCCTTTGTTTTATAAGAATATTGTTTTGTTATTTTACCTAGTTCTTCATAAATTAGCTGAAATTTATTTTCAATAGTAATATTTTCTGTCTTAAGAAGAAATTTATATAGCTCAGTTCCTTTATCTGTAATTCCTATTATTTTTTTATCTAAATACATAGCATCAACGATTTTAGATGGAATATAAGGATTTTGGATATCTTTGAAAAATGAGTCAATTACTAAAATATAATCAGCTTGATGTATTTCTTTTAATACACTTTCATATGGAATAGCATCGTTAATAGTAATATTACTTGGTAAAAGTATATCTGATGGCAGATTATTTATTTTTCCAAAGTTTATAAAATCTATTTCATTTTCAAAATAGGATAAAGCTTTAAAAAATAAAGATGCATCCCTATTTCCGTAAATATTACCTGTGTGTATAATTTTAATTCTATTGTTCGAGTTAGAACTATTTATATGATTTTTTATTTCTGCTTTCCAACATTCATTATAATAAAAAGGAATAATTATAGATTTTTCTTTTGCAGTTTTATTTTTATCACAAATATATTGGCACATTAGATCCGAAACAAAAATAATCTTATTACATATAGTAAGTGTTATTTTTTGTTCTATAACTCTAATTAATTTTCCTATAGTTTTTAATTTTTTCTTTTCAAAAGGAGATTTTGCATATGGGTCAGTAAATGATGAAATCCATATGATATTTTTATGGAAAATAACTTTTAATACAATACCAAGCCAGTGGCTATACAGTGGGTTAGTATGTGTAACAATGTATATTTTTTCATTTTTTTTTATCTTATTTCTAATGTTTAATATTAATGAGAATAATAATATAAAAATATTATCTTTATTAATTACATTAAGGTGTTTGGGGATTATGGTTAATAACCAGTCCGGTAATATTTCTTTCTGTTTGCTTTTTTTATTTAAAATAGAATATAATTTAGTATTAATTCCTAGATTAGCGATAGATAGAGCGTAACGATAGATTACTAATCCTGCAGGATCCGAAGTTGGAGCTGAATCTTTAGTTATAATAATTACGTTATTCATATAGTATATTGATTAGTTGAATTTTTTGTTAAAAATACTTTGTATACAATTGTTGATACAATAATTAAATATACAAAATTTGATATGAAATAAGAATAAGATACGCCAATTAATCCAAAGTAATTAATTAACACAAGTGATGCTATACTGAAAAAGCTAAAGTTTAAAATTTCAGTTACAATAAATAATTTCGTTTTAGCTTTTGCTATTAAAACATATGAAAATAACCAAGATATAATCTTCAATATATCACCTGAAAGTTGCCATTTGAATAATATTTCCATTTGAATAAATTCTTTGGAAAAAAGTAACTCTATAATAAATTCTCGTAATATATATATAGTAGATGACATTATTATGAGTAGTGGGGTAACAAATATTAATCCAGTATATAATTCTTTTATTAATTCTTTTTGTTTTACTATTTCAGATAATCTTGGCATATAATAAATAGATAGAGTAGTTGTAATTACCATTAAATACATAGATGATATATACCACATTGATTGCCAATAACCTGATGCTTCAATAGATATTTTATGCGTAAGATAAGTTCTAATGGCTATTAGGGATGCCGGACCAACAATAGCTGAAGTTAATGCCATAGTAGAAAATAAAAATAATTTTTTCCCTTCACTATGGCTATATTTGAAACTTATATTAAATTTATTTCTTATTTTTATGATTATAATTATAAAGATAATAGCTTGGTTTGTAACGAGAGAAAATAAAGCTCCTTTTAATCCAAATAAATATATCAATATAATAGAATATATTAACATAAATATACTCTGTGTTATATTTATAAAAATATAAAACCTAATCTTTTTTAATCCATTGATAATTGAAAGAAAAAATGAATTTAATGTTATGAAAAATATTGATATGCCTAATAATGATATATATATAGCATAAGTTGTATCATTTAATATATATAAAGATAATTTTGTGGAAAGAGTAATTAAAGTAATACCTACAACTATTGATAATAATATTATTATTCTAAATGCAGAAGACCAAAGTAAGTTAAGATTTATATTATTTTTTGTTAAATTATATTCAGCAGTATATTTGGTGACACCTGGGAGTATACCTCCTTGGCTAATAGTGGTTGCTATCTGTATTACATTCTGAAGTTGACCAATAGTTGCTATACCGCTAGGACCAATAAATAGTGAAAGTGCTTTGTTAATAAATAATGCACTGAGTATCTTTATTGATGTAGAAATTAGACTTAGGAATGATGTTTTGATTAAATTCAAAATAATGTTACCAATTAAAAATTACATATATATGCAATAAATGAAATGATATTAGAATTAGCTATGACATCAGTATAATTAATTCCAGATAAATAGTTTAAATAAGTAGATATAAAACCCAGCGAAAATTGATGTAATGTTTTTATGTATAATAGTATCAATATTGTTGAACCTGAATTTAATTTTTTATAATCTATTTTATTTGTTGTAATAGTCATGAGTGTTATTATTGTTAATAGAGATTGATATCTAAAGTAAATAGTATCAAAATCAATCAATAAAAAACTAATAGATGTAAGAAGTATTAAATATTTTGATAAATCATTTAAATAATCTTTTTTTGAAAAAATTAAAATAATAGAAATTATTAGAGAAATTAATATTGTTATATATAGTTTTGATTTCTCTACAAAAAAGCCAGTTGAATTATATTTCTGAATGTCTAATCTATTTATTCCCCAAGCACCATCAGTATATGTCTCAGCTCCAATATATAAACCCGTAGTATTTTCAATATTAATAATTAAGATTGAAATTAAATCATTTATAAAAAATAAGCCGAGTAATAAAGTAAAAAAAAGTAAAAATATAGAAAATTTATTATCAATAAATAATTTAGATAATAATTTATATATTAAGATTGTTATAGGTATTATCATTAATGAAAAATGACTTAATATGGCTAAAAGCATATATATATATATGCTTGTTTTTTTATTTTTTACTAAAAAAAATTTATATAAAAATAAAATGGAAAAAGCTAAGCCAGTTGTAAATCTTAATCCGGAAATTTCAACTAGAGTATTACTAAATAGATATAAAAAACTTAATATTAAAATTAGTGTCTTATCTCTTATATCATTTTTTATTAATAATGAAATTAAAACACTGGTTATTATATAATAATATATGATTGTAGATGTAGCATATAAAAACTCTTTTTTTATATTTAAATATTCTCCAATGTTAAATAATGACAATAGATATAGATCTTTTAATTTGTGTAGTGGTTCACTATTTATTAAAAAATATTCAAAAGATTCATAATGTCTATATAGATCGAACTCTTCAGGTGGAGTAAAATAATATGATATTAATGCAAAGAAGAACGATGTAAATAAAGGTGTGCTTTTTTGTTTTGTTATTATTCCTTTTATTAATAAAGGAATAAATAGTAATGCATTTAATGATAGTGTTAGTACAGATATGAATATGTAAACACCAGAGCTAATGTCTTTTTTTGTATTATTTATTATCATTATGCCTCATTAAACGAGAGTTATAAGTATCTATTAATATTGATATGAATAGGTATACAAAGCTACCGCACTGGGTTTACGGCCCCCAGAGCGCCAAAATTTATCTCGAAAAGCTCCTATTTAATTGTAATATAAGAGCTTTATTATATAAGCATACTTTAACAATATGCAAAAACCGCAGTGAGAGTAGACTCTTCAAACCAGACGGTCAAGTAATAGCTGGCTATTTTAGCATTGATTGAGTATATATAAATATCGGAATAGAGGTCGATTCAGCCAGATCATTCTGAATTGCATCAACAAACGCTAACTAAAAGAATATGCCACCTATTCTTCAATAGATGGCAGTATATTTTGATACAACAGTTTAATTACTCTATTAAGCAGTTGTTGATTTATTACTTGCCCCAGCTCTTGGTAACCAAATCTCAACTCTTAACCCGCCCAATGGACTATCGTCAGCTTTAACATGGCCTCTGTGTTGGCTAACTGCGGTTTCAACAATCGCTAAACCTAAGCCTGTGCCTCCAGATTCACGATCTCTTGCTTCATCAGTACGATAGAACGGTCGGAAGATATGCTCTCTATCTTCTGGGCTAACGCCTGGGCCATCATCATCAACAATAATGGTGATACCTTGGTTCTGCTCAGTAAAGGCAACTTCAATGCGAGAGTTGGAATAACGTAAGGCATTACGAACGATATTTTCAAATGCACTAGCCAGAGAATATGGATTACAGTAAATAGGCCATGCCCCCGGCGGTGTTGTCACTTGTAGTGTTTTATTACTTTGTTCGGCCTCAAATTTAGCGTTATCTAAAATATCATCCCACAATTCATTGGCTTTTACTGTTTCACGTAATAACTCGTTTTTATGTTGATTACGAGAAAGAACCAGCAAGTCATTAATCATGCCATCAAGACGCTGAGTTTCAGTTTCAATACGCTCTAGCTCTTTACTTTCTCCACTACGACGACGTAACAATGCGCTAGCTAATTGTAAGCGTGTTAATGGTGTACGTAACTCGTGAGAAATATCAGAAATTAAACGTTGTTGAGCCTCAACCATACGTTCAAGAGCACTTATCATCTGATTAAAGCTGGTGCCTGCTGCTAAAAACTCTTGAGGGCCAGTCTCTAGCTCTGGGTGAGGGCGGAGGTTACCTTTAGCAACATCATCAGCCGCATTTTTAAGTTGTCTTGCAGGTTTTGCTAAGCTCCAAGAAAGCCATACTAATAATGGTGTGCTGATAAGCATGGTGAATATGAGTAGCAATAGCGGTTTATCAAATAATAAGTTGATAAAGTCAGATTGAGGGCTACTTGAAGGGCGTACGAGATAAAGTTGGTAATGATCTTCACCATCTCTTACAGAAAAGGGCCCTAACATCTCAGAACGGCCATACTTTTTCTTTTTAGGGTGATCGGCGTTATCAGATTGGCCAATAAAGTTTCTGACAACCTGCATCTCATTACGTTGAGCGCCGATGATACGGCCTTCACTGGTAACGATGATTAAGCGTTGACCAGGTGGTGCCCATTTATCAATAGCACGAATTAATCGACGCCACCAAAGGAGATCGTTAGCGGGATCTTGAGCTAATTCTGCTTCTATATGTTGTTCTAGCATAACGCCTTGACGGTATTCACTCTCTAAAAGAGGGGTAAGCTGGCGCGAGTCCAGCTTTGGAACCATCATAACTAGCACGAGAACTAATGCTAGCGTCAGCCAGAATATTGCGAAAATGCGCGCTGACAGACTATTTATCATAAAGAATATTTATCAAGTTATTGAAACCATCAGATAACCACGGCCACGTAACGTTTTAAACCAAGGTTGTCCATCTGTTCTTTCTGGTAATTTACGGCGTAAATTAGAAATATGCATATCAATCGCTCTATCAAACGGTGTTAAGCGCTTGCCAAGTACTTCTTGGCTTAGATGTTCACGTGATACGACTTGTCCTAAATGCTGAGCAAGTAAATAAAGCAAAGTAAACTCAGTTCCTGTTAACTCTAGCGGTTCATTATCAAAACTTGCTTCTTGTCGACCAGGATTAAGTTGTAACTTATCGACCTGTAATGTTGGAGATGTATTGCTGTCAGTCTGTTTTTGTTCGCTCCAATTAGAACGACGCAAAATAGCTCTGATACGTGCAACAAGCTCTCTATCATTAAAAGGTTTTGGTAAATAGTCATCAGCACCTAGCTCTAAGCCAAGTACTCGGTCAAGATCACTGCCTCTTGCCGTTAACATAATGACAGGGGTCTGGAAATTTTGGCGTAATTCTTTGAGTGTCTCAATCCCGTTTTTACGTGGCATCATGATATCCAGTAATAACAAGTCGATAGAAGCATCCAAAAGTTTAAGTGCTTGTTCGCCATCAGAGGCGATTACAACATTAAAGCCTTCCATTTCAAGCAGTTCTTTCAATAGCGATGTTAATTCGCGATCGTCATCCACTAATAAGATTTTATGCATTCGTCAATTCCTCCAAGAGAAAAATACGATAATAAATAGCGCGAATCTATGACTTTACGTTCTTTTACACGCTCTGACGCTAGTTTGCAGCCGCAACGGTATAGTAATCCACATAGCAAAGAATTACACATATGAATTATACACATTGAAGTCATATTAATTAGGTCGGTATTAATTTACCGAATTAGGAGTGAAGCAATGCGTAAAGTAGCAGTAGTTGCACTAGCATCAATGTTTTTGGCAGCTCCGACGATGGTATTAGCTGAAACTACAAATACCAATCCGCCTACTGAGCAACAGTATAATGGTAATTACCACTGCGGTTATGGCAATGGAATGCATGGCGACCGTGATTATAGAGGTCACCGTGGACAACGTGGCCATATGATGAATAACGGTGGACATATGATGGGGAATGGCTACGGCGACTCCTATATGTTTAACGGAATTACATTAACTGAGCAACAACGTACACAAATGCGCGATTTAATGCGCCAGCATCATCAAGACAGATATAACGGAGATTTCCGTCAGCGTCATGAGAATATGCATAAATTAGTCACAGCTGAGAAATTTGATGAAGCGGCTGTAAGAGCACAGATGCAAGATATGGATAAACAAGCAATTGAGCGCCATGTTGAAATGGCAAAAGTCCATAACCAAATGTATCAGCTGTTAACCCCAGAACAGAAAGCGCAGTTGGAAAAGAATTACCAACAGCAAATGTCATCTGTTGACCAACAAGGTCAACAGAATCAGTAGTGAAGTAAGAGTGTAGTGTAGTAAAGTAGTACCTAGTTAGAGAGTAAGTAGCAACAACGAAGTTTTTTCCTTGCCATAGACACCATCCCTGTCTTTTGCAGCCCCTCTGGAGAGGGGCTTTTTTTTTGATGGGTATTAAAGCACAAAGTTCAGCACATACAACGTGGCTGTGTAAATACCATATCGCCTTTTCGCCGAAATATAGACGGAAAGTGATTTTTAATAATATTCGTGCAAGTATAGGAGAGATCCTTAGAGACCTTTGTAAGTATAAAGATGTGGAAATAATTGAAGGGCGCCTCATGCCAGACCATGTCCATATGTTAGTGAGTATTCCACCGAAGATAGGTGTTTCAAGTTTCATGGGATATTTGAAGGGTAAAAGTTCGCTAATGATCTTTGATAGACATGCCAATCTAAAATATAAATTTGGCAACAGAAAGTTTTGGGTAGAAGGGGTCTATGTCACGACAGTTGGACTAAACGAAGCCACAATTCAGAATTATATCAGAGAGCAAGAAAAGTCGGGTTTAATCTCGGATAAATTGAGTAGTAAAGAATATATAGACCCCGTCAAGGGGTAAGCTAAAGTAGCAAAGACACTTAGCTTGAACGAAGAGAAAGCAGCGTCATTTAGGCGCGATCGGTAACAAGCCTTATAGGGTAAGAGCAAACCACCCGTTTTACGAGTGGTTTATGATTTGGTTTTCTCTTATGGCATGCTCAAATTCTCTAATAAATAAGTTATAATTTGTTGTTTCTTTTGACCAATCAATAGCATTTTGGCTAAAAATATCGTAATTATTAATAACTTCTATTATGGATGAAGCACAATCTTGAGGTGATATTAATTTGGGAGCGGTTAATGTATCAGATATCGGATCATAAACTTTATAAGGAAAATTAATATCTAAATTTGTTAATTTATGATATTCGGGAATAGGTAATGTCGGTTTAATACCTATACCACAATATTTATCTTTTATTGCTTCAGGTTGTCCATCAATATTAGGATAGATAACAGGAATACCTCGAGCTAAAGCTTCAATGCAAGATAAACCAAAAGGTTCTGTTACTGGAGTACTTAGATAAATGTCTATATCTGAATAAAATGTATCCATATCTGATTGATATCCAATAAAACTGATATAGTCTTTTACATTGTTGTGTATCGCCAATTCTTCTAATTCATTCCTTTGTTCACCATCACCCGCAATAATTAAGTTTGCTTTTATATTTAATTTTATTAATTCTGATAGACAGAGAATACTAATTCCTATCCCTTTTAATCCTACTAAGCGAGAGGCTGTACCCAGAGTAATTTGATTACCATCATGAAGTGTTTTTGCTATTTCACTAGGCTTTAATGGCAAGCGGTTAATGACTTTTTTAGGTTCATATGTTGTATTGAATCTCAATTCCATGACTCGTTTGGATGCTGTGGATATAGCTATAGCATTATTGAGCATACCAAAAAAATCTAGTGTTTTGTTGGTAAGAGGATAGCGCCAAGAACAACCATGATCATAATAAACTAAGCTGGTGTTTTTAGGCTTTCTGGATAACCTTGGAACGAAGTCCCATACTAAAGTGACATCGGCTTTGCTTGCTTCAATTTTTTTTATTAAGACGTATTTTCTTAAAAAAGAAGGATATTTTATTTTAGTAGACGCAATTTTATTGGCGTATTTTATATTAAAATTCTTAAGCTCAGGGATCAGGTTTTTATTTAAAGAGTTACTAGTGCACAAGATCTCATTTTGAAATGAGCTATTTTTTAAATATTCAATAAACAAACGTTCGGCACCACCAAACCCTTGTAAATTAATCAAATGAAGTATTTTCATGATACTAAACCTGTTCCATTCTTTATTAAATAGCCTAATAACACGACTAATCAGTTATAACTCAAAAATCTTATATAAATTATAATTAAAAAATAAGGGCAGATTATTATTCTACCCTTAAATATACTACAACAACGCCTCTGGAGATTCAGGTAAAATCTGCCCGCCATCCACGATAATTGTTTGACCTGTAATATACTTGGCTTCATTCGACGCAAAGAATGCGGCGGCATAGCCGATATCTTCTGGTTCACCTAAAGTATGTGTTGGAATAGACGCTTTCATCTGATTTAAATAAGCTTCACCTTGCGCCTGTAAGCCTTCGGTGAGGATATTTCCTGGCATCACAGCATTGATGGTAATACCATGACGTGCATATTCTAGTGCTGCGCTACGCATAAAACCCAATTGTCCTGCTTTACTTGCACCATAGTGGCTCCAACCCGGGTAACCCGTAATAGCGCCTGTAATAGAAGAAGTGATAATTACACGACCTTGTTTTTGTTTTTCCATTACGCGAAGGGCTGCTTTTACTAAGAAAAACATCCCCTTGAGGTTAACGGTATGCATTTTATCCCAATCGGCTTCCGTCATCTCTTTAATAGTGGCTTGAGGGAAAATACCAGTATTGGAACAAAGAATATCGAGTTTACCGTACTCTTTCACTACATCATCAACCACTTTTTCGCAGGCAGATTGATGAGTGACATCAAGGTGCATAAACTCAACATTCAATTCTTGTTTTGTTTTATTGCCTGCAACATCATCAATATCGGCAATAATCACTTTCGCACCACTATTTTTTAGGGCGATAACGATACCTTTACCAATGCCTTTTGCACCACCTGAAACCAAAGCGATTTTACCCGTTAAATCAAACATAAAACCTCCTATTAAGTGTGAGTTCCACTGTATCAGTCTAGATTGAAAAGCGGTAAATCAACCAGAGAACTTTGTTGCTGGTCACAAATGTACCCTAGATCATCTTTTTCGTTGAAAGGATGACATCACAAAATAGAGAGATAAACGGTAGATAGAACATCACACCAGAGAAAACTGAATATTTATCAAAAGATGCCGATGCTATTTTTAGCATAAATAGCGTTTTTTTGAGATGAATGCAAAAAGGCAGTAAAGTGTCTGTATAAAAAGTGTTAACTTATTGGCGAAATGCGTTTGAGATAGACTAGTATAATATTTATACAGGCTACTTGATTAGTTTAATGCGCATCAAGTTTATGAAAAAAAATGTACGATAATGATGAACTGGTAAAAAATATGCGTACAATGGTATTGTTGAATCAATTCAGCATTTACGATATCGGAAAATTACACCAGATAAGCCGGTATTGAAATAAAAAGTTATTCCAACAATTTTGCAATAATTACATCGAATAAGAATCAGAGGTAATCATGGTCAATGGGATCAAAAGAATTGGGGTTTTAACAAGTGGTGGTGATGCACCAGGTATGAATGCCGCGATCCGTGGTGTTGTCCGTGCCGCACTAAGTGAAGGTTTAGAGGTTTATGGGATTATGGATGGCTACATGGGGCTATACGAAAATCGCATGAAAAAACTCGACCGTTTTAGCGTGTCAGACATGATCAACCGTGGTGGTACATTCCTTGGTTCTGCTCGTTTCCCTGAGTTCCGTGAAGACAATGTACGTGCTGTTGCTATCGAAAACATGAAACAAAATGAGCTTGATGCCTTAGTTGTTATTGGTGGTGATGGTTCTTATTTAGGTGCAAAAAAATTAACGGAAGCAGGTTTTCCATGTATCGGTTTACCAGGCACAATCGATAATGATGTTGCTGGTACTGACTACACTATCGGCTATTTCACTGCATTAGAAACGGCTGTTGAAGCCATTGACCGCTTACGTGATACTTCAACTTCTCACAAACGTATCTCTATCGTAGAAGTGATGGGACGTTACTGTGGTGACTTAACACTGTCTGCGGCAATCGCAGGGGGCTGTGAATTTGTTGTTCTGCCTGAATCTGAATTACCTTTTAATCGTGATGAGTTATTGGCAGAAATCAAAGCGGGTATTGAACGTGGTAAACGTCACGCCATCGTTGCAATCACTGAACACGTTTGTGATGTGCATGAATTAGCGCGTTTTATTGAAGCTGAAACTAAACATGAAACGCGTGCAACGGTATTAGGTCATATCCAACGTGGTGGTTCTCCAGTTGCTTACGACCGTATTCTTGCTTCTCGCATGGGTGCTTACTCTGTACAACTGCTATTAGAAGGCTATGGCGGTCGTTGTGTCGGTATTCAAAACGAAAAACTGGTTCACCATGATATTATTGATGCGGTTATGAATATGAAACGTGTCTTTAAGGCTGATTGGTATGAAACAGCGAAAAAATTGTACTAAGCAATAGCCTCACCGTAATACCAAAGCCTTTCTGAGTTCTATCCTTATTCGTGAACTGCTCTGATACTTTTTTGTGTCAGAGTAGTTTCTCGAGTGAAAACATTTCATTTAGCGATCTCTATCCTCCTTTATTTCTTCTGCTCCCCTTTATATTGATAGATATATTCCTGTTGTGTATATCCATCGGCTTTTTGTTATTTCATCGTTATAAAACTTTCTGTCAGCCTAGTTAAATACTTAACGATAGGGGGATAGATATGTTTAAACAATGGGGTGTGTTATCAACCGTTTTAATGGCATTACTTTTTTCCAATATTTTATGGGCTAAAGATATTCAATTATTGAATGTCTCTTATGATCCAACGAGAGAACTTTATCAGCAGTATAATCAAGTGTTTAGCCAGTATTGGGAGCAGAAAACGGGAGATAAAGTGACTATTCGTCAATCACATGGTGGCTCAGGAAAGCAAGCAACATCGGTAATAAATGGTATTGAAGCGGATGTTGTTACCTTAGCACTAGCTTATGACATAGATGCAATCGCTCAAAGAGGGAGTATTGATAAACGGTGGCTAAAACGACTTCCTGATAATTCAGCCCCTTACACGTCAACAATCGTTTTTCTGGTCAGAAAAGGAAACCCTAAACAAATAGTCGATTGGGATTCATTAATTAAACCAGGTGTTTCAATTATTACCCCTAATCCAAAAACCTCAGGCGGTGCGAGATGGAACTATCTTGCAGCGTGGGGATATGGATTAAAAGCCAATCATCAAGACAGTGAAAAAGCCAAAGCCTTCGTCAAAGCACTTTATCAGCAAGTTGAGGTGTTAGATTCAGGTGCAAGAGGAGCCACAAACACCTTTGTTGAACGGGGCATTGGTGATGTATTGATTGCATGGGAAAACGAAGCTTTATTAGCGATTAATGAATTAGGGGCTGATAAATTTGAAATTGTTACTCCATCAGTTTCTATTCTTGCAGAGCCTACCGTTTCTGTCGTTGATAAAGTGGTTGATAAGCGAGGCACACGAGAAATCGCTACCGCTTATTTAGAGTATCTTTATTCACCACAAGGACAAGAAATCGCTGCGAAAAACTATTATCGCCCTAGAGATAAAGCGATAGCGGAAAAATATCAAAGTAGTTTTCCAAAACTAGAGTTATTTACGCTTAATAACGTTTTTGGCGATTGGCAATCTGCACAGAAAACACATTTTGCAACAGGCGGTGTGTTTGATGAAATAAGTCGTCGCTGATCACACGGCTAGAAACAAAAAAATCACCTTCTGCTTTATCTTCAGTAAGGTGATTTTCTCTATTTTTTATCGATTAATGGCATAGGCCAGAAAGATAAAAATTATTTTTTCGCTTTAGCTTGTGCTGCTGCTTTAACGATAACGGCAAATGCGTCCGCTTTCAGTGAAGCGCCACCAACTAATGCGCCATCGATGTCTGGTTGACCAAACAGTTCGGCTGCATTTTTATCATTAACAGAGCCACCGTATTGAATGATCACTTGTTCAGCGATAGCAGCATCTTTTTTCGCGATATGATCACGAATAAATTTATGAACCGCTTGAGCTTGTGCTGGAGTTGCAGATTTACCTGTACCGATAGCCCAAATTGGCTCATAAGCAATAACGGCATCTTTAAATGCTGCTGCACCATGTGCATTTAAAACAGCATCAATTTGGCGAGCACACACTTCTTGTGTTTTGCCTGCTTCATTTTCTGCTTCAGTTTCACCGATACATAATACAGGTGTTAAACCTAACTCTTTTAACACGCCGAATTTTTGAGCGATAAACTCGTCAGATTCTTTATGATAAGTACGACGCTCAGAGTGACCAATGATAACGTATTTAACATCAACGTTTTTCAGCATTTCTGCTGAAGTTTCACCAGTGAAAGCACCTGATAAGTTAACACCTGTATCTTGAGCACCTAATGCAATACGGCTTCCACCAAT
The DNA here is from genome assembly GCF_047921555.1 of Proteus sp. LHD240705. NCBI lineage: Bacteria > Pseudomonadati > Pseudomonadota > Gammaproteobacteria > Enterobacterales > Morganellaceae > Proteus > Proteus sp. LHD240705. The sequence continues at coordinate 48,527 of NZ_JBLRMI010000008.1, read as the reverse complement.
TTCATGGCGTGCTTGGCATAGGTAAACTGCTGGTGGTGCGATAGCAACATCACAACCCGCAACACCGCTAACTTCTTTACGTAATGCAGCAATTAATTCATGAACCATATGAATGCTGCCGTTGAGTTTCCAGTTACCCATGACTAATGGATGGCGCATAACTTTTCCTCCAACCGAGTGGTTTAAATTTAGTTTGCTAATAAACACGAATTCTGTTGATGCACAACAGTATAGAGAACAATGAATAGAATAGCTTTGTTTTTTATCACGGAATAGCTGAAACGATCTTGCTGTTTAAAGAAAGCTTAATCGGTTCAATGGCAAAGGTGGTTAATTGGTCATCTTCATGGGCAATAATATAGCGAATAGCACCCACATCATGGCTAATGTAATCAGAATTTTGATTTTTAAATGCGAATAAATTGAGAGCTTCTTGAATTTGCTCTTGGGTTATTGATGAGTCAAATTGGGCGATCAAAGTGATAATATATTGTGTTGTTAGCTCGCGATTTATTTTTTCTAATTCAGGTGAATCTGGGGAGTGGATCAGCGTGAGTTGTAAACTTTTTATTTTTTCACTCCCGCGCTCTAATATTGCAGATGAATAGAGATAAGGCGTAATACGCGTTGCAGCTCTAACAAGAGGGATCGCAATATCGTGATTAGTAATAATTTTATATTCGTTAAGCGATAACAACGGATTTTGTTGATTGAACTTAGCTCTTAGCTCTGGAATGGTTATCTCAAAAACAGGTGCATCTTGTTTAAGATAGGCAATATCATCTTTAGTGGGCTGTTTTTGTGTGACAGACATTTCTGTTGCAAAAACAGAAGTTGGCAAACAAAGAGCAATACTTATGATTATCAGGTATAACGTAGAAAGTGTGTTTGCTTTTATCATCTGTCCTCCGCTTATCTGTGCTGTTATTGGCTAGTCTGTATTATTTGATACCAAATGGACAGTGTAATTCACAAATTAAGTAAATTATTGAGAATTTATGACCTTACAACATTGGGCATTTTCATTCAAAGGACGAATTGGACGTCGTGATTTCTGGGCTGGTTTAGGGGCTTGTTTTGCTCTTTTTTTAGGCTTATTTATTATTAATGATATGATTTATCCATTACCAGCTATTGTTACGTGGATACTCATCTTTTTTATTCTTTATCCTTTATGCGCGATTTTTACAAAAAGACTGCATGATAGAAATAAAAGAGGAATATGGCTCTTATTACTCTTACTTGCCGTGATGTTAGGATTAGCCGATACCAGTAGTTTAGAACCTTTTTGGCAATGGGCGATTGGACGTTTTCTTCCTTCTTTTATTGGGATGATTATGTTGCTTGATTGTGGTGTATTTATTGGTAATGACGGTGAAAACTATTTTGGTAAACAAACTGAGCAAGTGGATTACCGACGCTTACGCTAATACTTTTTATTAAAATAAATTAATAAGGGCGAAAGAGAAGAATTCGCCCCTATTATTATTTCTCTTTTTCATATTACCAATATTGCTCACTGGTGATATGCCCGGGTTTTCGTCGTAAATGCTTACGCATTTCCCGCTGCTCTTTCAAGAGTTGTTGAGTGTCTCTGACCATTTGTGGATTACCACACAACATAATATGGCTCTCTTCTGGGCTGATGGTTAGGCCAACTGTTTTTTCTAAAGCCCCACTTTCAATGAGTGCAGGAATACGTCCTGTTAATGAGCCAATATGATTTTCACGGCTGACAACGGTTTGAATGCGTAATTTGCCTTGATAACGTTCAACGAGTTTTTCCATTAAAGGTAAATAGCTTAAGTCATTAGCATATCGAACAGCGTGGACAAGAACGATATTTTCAAATCGAGAAAGATCTTCACCTAATTGTAAAATAGAGAGGAAAGGGCCGATAGCGGTACCTGTCGAAAGCATCCAAAGTGTATTCGCGGTGGGTACTTCTTCTAATACAAAAAAGCCACTGGCTTGTTCGGTCACAAGAACTTCATCACCTATTTTTAGTGCGCACAATTTAGGGCTTAATTTTCCATCAGGCACAGTCACCAGATAGAACTCTAAATTGGGATCATTAGGTGCATTCACATAAGAGTAGGCTCGTTGTACTCGCTCGCCATCAATATCTAGCGCTAATTTTGCAAATTGCCCAGCTGTAAACTTATCAATAGGAGCATTGACGACAAGACTCATTAACGCATCAGTCCAGTGATGAACTTGAGTAACTTTTCCATTCACCCAATTAGCCATAGAGATTATCTCCTTTTGATAAATATGCTTATGTTGATTATTTATTCTAAATAGGAAGCGATTTTTTATTTATCAAGATGGTGTGGTGATGTTATTTATCTGAGATTTTGTCAATCAATGACACAATATGTACATTTATATTGACAGCTATGGTGTTTTTCTCTGACATTAGGTGTCATACAAAAATTGCTGGCTATCTCGCAAATTTCTCCAAATTTGTTAACTTAGTCTCATTTTGAAAAGGCATGCATTTTGCGGAGTTTATTTTTATAAATTCTCTGTGGTGTGTGCCTGTCCGTTAATTTATTTATCTGAAATTCTTGAGCAAAGAAAAGAAATGAGAAAGTTAGAGCATGCAAATCTATTATTATTGATAATTGCACTGGTTGCTGTGGGTCAAATGACTCAAACTATTTATGTTCCTGTTATTGCTGATATGGCCGTTTACTTTGGTGAGCCAACCGGAGCGGTACAGCAAGTTATGGGCGCCTATCTTTTTTCTTATGGTTTTTCACAGCTAATTTATGGACCTATTTCCGACAAAGTAGGGCGCCGTCCTGTTATTTTAGTTGGTATGACTATTTTTTGTTTATCAACACTCGTAGCGATTTTCTCGCAAAATTTAACCACACTGGTGATTGCAAGTACCTTACAAGGGATGGGAACCGGTGTTGCAGGTGTAATGACACGTACCCAACCTCGTGATTTATATACAGGAACTGCATTACGTTACGCCAATAGTTTGTTAAATATGGGCGTTTTAGTTAGCCCATTATTAGCGCCGATGATTGGTGGTGTTGTCGCTCACTTCTTTGGCTGGCATGCGTGTTATATCTTCTTATTATTATTGGGAAGTAGCGTTCTTTTCTGTATGTATCGTTGGATGCCTGAAACACGTCCTGTACAAGTTGAAAAGCGTAAAATGTTATCATCATTTTACTTACTGCTTTCAAACAGTACCTTTAGTGCTTTTTTAATTATGCTGATTTGTGCGTTATCAGGTATTGCGGTCTTTGAGGCATCAAGCGGTGTATTGATGGGCGGCGTGTTGGGATTAAATAGTATTACTATCAGTATATTATTTATTTTGCCTATTCCCGCTGCATTTTTTGGTGCTTGGTATGCAGGCCGTGAAGGCAAAACCTTTGTACAGCTGATGTGGCATTCTGTGTTTTGTTGTTTATCCGCAGGGATTTTAATGTGGATCCCCGGTTGGCTAAATATTATTAATATTTGGACTTTATTAGTACCCGCAGCACTATTTTTCTTTGGTGCAGGTATGCTATTCCCATTAGCAACAACAGGGGCGATGGAGCCATTCCCTTATTTAGCGGGTTCAGCAGGTGCACTGGTGGGTGGTTTACAAAATGTAGGTTCCGGTGTAGCAACATGGTTTTCTGCTTTACTGCCACAACATAATCAATTCAGTTTAGGTATGATTATGTTTGCTATGTCAGTAGTGATTATGCTTTGTTGGCTTCCTTTGGCTCATCGTTTTAGCCATGAAGAACATACTATTTAGTTGATTGATGTAGTGACTGAAATAAAAAATGCCGAGATAAAAATCTCGGCATTTTGGTTTTGTAGCCTAGGCTACTTCTCTCTCAAACAGTTTTACTGCAATTAACCTTTACTGAATTAACCGCGATCTTCCCATTCTTGAGCGCGAGCGACGGCTTTTTTCCAGCCGTTATAGCGATAGTTACGCTCAGTGGTTTCGATGCCAGGGCGGAATTCCTTATCAATAGCGGCTTTGTTTTTCACTTCTTCTAAATCACTCCAAAAACCGATAGCAAGACCAGCAAGGAATGCAGCACCTAATGCGGTACTTTCACGAACAACAGGGCGTTCTACACGCGTACCTAAAATATCGGATTGGAACTGCATTAAGAAGTTGTTGGCAACAGCACCACCATCAACACGCAGTGATTGTAAACGTGCGCCTGAATCAGCTTGCATTGCATCAAGCACATCGCGTGTTTGATAAGCGATAGACTCTAAGGTTGCACGAATAATGTGATTACGGTTAGCGCCACGGGTTAAACCAAAAATAGCACCACGAGCATACGGATCCCAATATGGTGCGCCTAAACCTGTAAATGCAGGAACAACATAGACGCCATTAGTATCATTAACTTTAGTTGCGAAGTATTCAGAGTCAGTAGCTTCATCAATGAGTTTTAGCTCATCACGTAGCCATTGAATAGAAGCACCACCAACGAATACCGCACCTTCTAGGGCATAGTTCACTTCACCGCGAGGACCACAACAAATTGTTGTTAACAAACCATGATTAGAACGAACTGCTTCTTTACCTGTATTCATCAGTAAGAAGCAACCCGTACCATAGGTATTTTTTGCCATGCCGCTTTGTACGCAAAGCTGACCATAAAGTGCAGCTTGTTGGTCACCCGCCATACCGGCGATAGGAATACGTGTCCCCCCTTTACCACCAATGTTTGTTTGGCCATAAACTTCTGAAGATGGCACTACTTTTGGTAGCATATTGCGAGGAATATCCAGCAGATCGAGGATTTTTTGATCCCAATCTAAAGAGTGGATATTAAATAACATGGTACGTGAGGCGTTAGTGAAATCTGTAACGTGAACGCGACCTTGTGTCATTTTCCAAACTAACCAAGTATCAACAGTACCGAATAACAATTCGCCTTTTTCTGCTTTTTCACGAGCGCCTTCGACGTTGTCGAGGATCCATTTTAATTTTGTACCAGAGAAATAAGGGTCAACCATTAAACCCGTGTTTTGACGGATATATTCTTCAACACCTTCTTTATCTTTTAAGCGAGTACAGAAATCCGCAGTACGACGGCATTGCCATACAATTGCATTATAAACAGGTTTACCCGTTTCTTTATCCCATACAATGGTGGTTTCACGTTGGTTTGTGATACCAATACCTGCAACGTGGTCGGATGGAATATCTGCTTTTGCTAATACTTCAACTAAGGTTGCACTTTGTGTCGCCCAAATTTCCATTGGATCGTGTTCAACCCAGCCTGGCTTAGGATAGATTTGGGTGAATTCACGTTGTGAAATACTGACGATATTGGCATCGTGGTCAATGACTACGGCGCGTGAACTGGTTGTACCCTGATCCAGTGCAACAATGTATTTTTTCTCGGTATTCGATGTATTTGTTTCTGTCGTCATGTTAGTAACCTGTTCTGATAATCAACAATATTGCTCTTAATTTTATTTATCGTCTTCAATTTTGCAGGTATCGCAAGGTAAGTGACGGCCAATTAATTTACGGTAAGCCAATGCACCTAAGATACCACCGATAAATGGAGCAATCATTGGAACTAAGAAATAAGGGATATCACGTCCACCAGTCAGCGCAATATCACCCCAGCCAGCAAAGTACGCAACCAGTTTTGGACCAAAGTCACGAGCTGGGTTTAAGGCGAATCCAGTTAATGGGCCAAATGCACCACCGATTACGGCAATTAAGATACCAATTAATAAAGGTGCTAATGGACCTTTAGGTACACCGTTGCCATCATCAGTTAAGGCTAAAATTAAGCCAACTAATATAACGGCAATGATAACTTCAACAAAAAAGGCATGTACAACGGAAATTTGAGCTGCAGGATAAGTTGAAAATACACCAGCAGTGAAGAGACTTTCTTGTGAGCCTCTGACAATGCCATTAACTTGTTCGTAGTCGAGGAAAACACTGTAGTACATAAAATACACAATAGCAGCGGCAAAGAAGCCACCTAACATTTGTGCAATAATATAAGGGATAACTTTTCTGCGTTCAAAGCAAGCAAATAACCAAAATGCAACGGTAACTGCCGGGTTTAAGTGAGCACCAGATGTGCCCGCGGTAAGATAAACGGCTAAGGCAACACCCAGCCCCCAGATAATACTTATCTCCCACAGTCCTAGCTCTGCGCCTGCAATACGTACCGCAGCAACACAACCAAGACCAAAGAAGACTAGTAACGCAGTTCCGATAAATTCAGAAATGCATTGACCCATAAGAGAGGTTTTCGTCTGGCTCATATATTCTATCCTGAAAGAGGGTTATTTATTGTTAGTATTCTTTTCGAATTGAAAAGATAACTGTGAATTTATCGTTAATGAGCGTAAACGAGAATAAGCGAAATTGAAATTTGTGTGTCTCATCAAGAAAATGAGTGAAAACGCTCTTAATTAGTGACTTGTTCGACATTTGTAATGTGATCTGACCAGTATTTTTGATAAATTGAAAAAAGAATGTAATTCCTCGGAAGATGCTAGACAGTTGTTGATAGGCTACTTACAATCGGAAGTATCGATTATATGGGGGATTACAGTATGTCATTTGAAGTTTTCGAGAAGTTAGAATCAAAAGTACAACAAGCAATTGATACCATCACGTTATTACAGATGGAAATCGAAGAGTTAAAAGAAAAAAATAACGCGCTGAGCCAAGAAGTTCAAGAAGCAGCAGGATCACGCGAAGCCCTTGTTCGTGAAAATGAAGAACTGAAACAAGAGCAATCAACTTGGCAAGAGCGTTTACGCGCGCTGTTAGGCAAAATGGAAGACGTGCAATAATTGTCTTTATTTGCTTAAAGCCTAAAAAACAAAAGCCACCGTTAGGTGGCTTTTGAGTATTGAAATCGTAAGAACGCAGATAAAAAGTAACAATTACTCTTCAATCAAATCTTCATCTAAGCCTAATGGCTCTTCAGATAAAATGATCCCTGTGTTATCAGCATAAAGATAATCACCAGAGAAGAAGGTAACACCACCGAAGTTAACACGGATATCACTTTCACCAATGCCTTCACTTTGGCAACCCGCAGGAATAGCAGCCATTGCTTGAATACCTAAATCAAGCTCTGATAATGCATCAACTTGACGTACGGCGCCGTAAACGACAATGCCTTCCCATTCATTAGAAACAGCAAGTCGCGCTAGTTCAGCATCAACTAAGGCTTTACGTACAGAGCCACCGCCATCGACCAAAAGAATACGACCCTTGCCATTTTCTTCGAGTAAGTCATAAAGCAGGCCATTATCTTCAAAACATTTAACGGTGATGATTTGCCCGTTAAAGGCACTTTGACCACCAAAGTTTGAGAAAAGCGGTTCTACGACATTGATATCTTCTTGATAGATATCACAGAGTTCAGAAGTATCATATTTCATAGGAGATTACGTCAGGTTGCCACAGGAAAGTCCAGTATATCCCTTAACAGGGGCGGTTGGCAAAAGACTCACTGAAAATTCAGTGAGTCAAATCAACAATCGAGTGAAATTATTCTAAAACTAAACCTAAAGAGAAAAGAACGTTAGTTAACAGTGCTGCTTTTACCATATGTTCGAGTAGTGGACGCATCGCCTCACCTGAATGATCGGCATTCACACGTTTGATATGCAGTAAAAGCATAGGGGTGGCGAGTAAAAATAACCACGCGGTCCAGCGATGCATATAAAGTAGAGTGAAGATAATTAAGCAGGCAATAGAGAGAAAAATAACACACGTATGGTAAGTTCGTGAGCCAGCAGGGCCTAAACGAACAGCTAATGTATGTTTACCTGCCTGAATATCACTTTCTAAATCTCGCATATTATTAATGTTTAGAACAGCGACAGAAAGTAAACCACAGGCTGTGGCAGGAAGTAGGGTAACAATATCAAAAGTGTTGGATTGTAAGTAATAAGTTCCGATGACACTTAACCAGCCAAAGAAAATTAAAACAGAGATATCACCCAGCCCCATATAACCATAAGGGCGCTTACCCACGGTATAAGTAATCGCAGCAACAATAGCGAGTAAACCCATCACTAAGAAGCCAATAGCATCTTCTGGCTTTTTACAGGCGACAATAATCAGTGCAATACCACAGATACAGGAAATAATAACATTTAGGATCAGCGCTTTTTTCATTTGAGCCGCTGTTATTATGCCTTTTTGCATTCCACGAAGTGGCCCTAAACGCTCTTCAGTATCTGTTCCTTTTACGGCATCACCATAGTCATTGGCAAGGTTTGATAAGATCTGTAACGTTCCTGCTGTCAATATAGCAAGCAGTGCAATAGGTAGCTCAAAATGACCCATCCAATACGCTAATGCGGAACCAGTCACAATGGCAATTAACCCTAAAGGTAGAGTTTTGGGTCGTAAACTTTCAAGCCAGGCTTGGGTCCGGCTAGTGGAATTTAGAGAGCTCATGCTGAAATTCGATACTCATGTTCGTTGTTATTATAAAAATAAGAATGGGAGGCAAGCCTCCCACGTAAATATTGCTGATAAGGATCGCACAAGTTGATTATAAAATAAATCGACTCAGATCTTCATCTGCGACAAGCTCATCCAGATGCTGTTTCACATATTCTGCATCAATCAATACTGATTGACCTTGACGTTCACTTGCATCGTAGGAAATTTCTTCCATCAAACGCTCTAAAACAGTATGCAAACGACGAGCACCGATATTTTCAGTGGTTTCGTTTACGCGCCATGCTGATTCAGCAATTTTGCGAATACCGTCTTCGGTGAAGCTAATAGACACACCTTCGGTTGCCATTAATGCTTCATACTGTTTTGTTAACGATGCATTAGGTTCAGTTAGAATACGCTCAAAATCTTCTGCTGTCAGCGCTTGAAGTTCAACACGAATTGGCAGACGTCCTTGTAATTCAGGAATTAAATCAGAAGGACTTGAAACTTGGAAAGCGCCTGATGCAATAAACAGAATATGGTCTGTTTTTACCATACCGTGTTTTGTTGAAACTGTACAACCTTCAACCAGTGGTAAGAGGTCACGCTGTACACCTTCACGAGAAACGTCAGGGCCAGAACTTTGTCCACCACGTTTACAGATTTTATCTACTTCATCAATAAAGACGATACCGTGTTGTTCTACCGCATCAATAGCTTGCTGTTTAAGCTCTTCAGGGTTAACTAATTTAGCAGCTTCTTCTTCAACAATAAGCTTAAACGCATCTTTGATTTTCATCTTGCGCGCTTTTTGCTTTTGTCCCGCTAAATTTTGGAACATAGATTGTAATTGGTTCGTCATCTCTTCCATTCCTGGAGGAGCCATAATTTCAACACCCATTGGTGTTGCAGATAACTCAATTTCAATCTCTTTATCGTCTAATTGGCCTTCACGTAATTTTTTACGGAAAGATTGACGTGCAGCTGAAGGTTCTGATGCTTGTTCTGTTACGCCCCAGTTATTTTTTGCTGGTGGAATAAGTACATCAAGGATACGTTCTTCAGCCATTTCCTCAGCGCGGAAGCGATTTTTTTCAATTGCTTGGCTACGTACCATTTTTACCGCAGAGTCGGTTAAGTCACGGATAATAGAATCGACTTCTTTACCCACATAACCCACTTCGGTGAATTTAGTTGCTTCGACTTTGATGAAAGGTGCATTTGCCAATTTTGCTAAACGGCGTGCAATTTCAGTTTTACCGACACCGGTAGGTCCAATCATCAGAATATTTTTAGGTGTGACTTCATGGCGTAGCGCTTCATCAAGCTGCATACGACGCCAGCGGTTACGTAGGGCAATCGCCACAGCACGTTTCGCTTTATCTTGACCAATAATAAATCTATCAAGTTCACTGGCAATTTCGCGAGGAGTCATTTCAGACATGCTCTCTAATCCTTACTCTTTTGAAGAGAGTTCTTCAAAGTTGACATTATGGTTAGTGTAAATACAGATATCTCCAGCGATGCTAAGTGCTTTCTCAGCAATTTCTCGTGCAGAAAGTTCAGTATTTTCTAGCATAGCTCTAGCCGCTGCTTGTGCATAAGGGCCACCGGAACCGATAGCAATTAAATCGTTTTCTGGTTGAACCACATCACCATTACCTGTGATGATAAGAGATGTATTTTCATCTGCAACAGCAAGCAACGCTTCTAATTTGCGTAGCATTCTGTCTGTGCGCCAATCTTTAGCAAGTTCTACCGCAGCTTTAGTTAAATGCCCTTGGTGAAGTTCTAATTTGCGCTCAAACAGTTCAAAAAGAGTAAAAGCATCAGCAGTGCCGCCAGCAAATCCCGCAATGACTTTGTCGTTATAAAGACGGCGTACTTTGCGAACATTGCCTTTCATGACGGTATTACCCATCGTCGCCTGTCCATCACCACCGATTACAACTTGGCCCTTACGGCGAACACTTACGATTGTAGTCATGAGTCAGCCCCTGGTTTAATCAATAAAAATGAGACGGGAAGTGTCTTTATTTAAGATAAAGCACTGCCCGTTGTGTGAATTAGAATTATAGGTGGGGGAGAAAATTTATTTTTCAACCCCCAGAAGAGCGAAGAATACAACCTGATACGCCAGCTCCAGCTGCTTGTCTACTCACAGAGTTGGCTTGTTCTTTACTGTAAGGACCTGATAAGACGCGGATCCAACCATCATTTCCTTTCGTTACTCGGCTTTCAACACCAGAAAAAGCCAGAGTTGCTCTCACTGATTCAGCTTGTTCGGTATTTTTAAATGAGCCGCATTGCACTAAAAAGTTTGCTTCAGTAACAGCAGGTTTAGGCGGTGTAACAATTGCAGGTACTTGCGGTGGTTGAGTTTGTACAGGCTGTTGTGCAACAGAAGGTGTTGTTGTTGCAGGTGGTGTTACAACCACTTGTGAGCGCGGTACTTCACCATTGTAAGGCACTTCTGGCAGTTGAACAGCAGGTTGACGCTTATCCGCTTCAATTTGTTGTAAAAAACGTAACTGCTCAGGCGAAAGTGTTGCTTTCGGATTAATCTGGCTACCCGATGAAGGATATTCAGGCTGTAAAGGCGTACCGACCTGACGATTTTCCAATTCTTTAATATATTGCCAACGCTCTTGCGGTTTTGGCGGTAGGCTATTCGCTGGATGTTGCCCAGTGATGGTTGGCGTTGTTTCTACGGCTTCTTTTTTATCATGTGTAATAAAATAGAGGCCGCCGATAAACAGCGCCACAATAGCGATTGCCGCAATAAGCGTCGTTAAAGGCAGCCCTTTAGCAGCCTTTTTGCTTTTACTTTTCGTTGTCTTTTTACGACGAGCAGATGTCTGCCCTCGTCCCACATAGTCTCGTTGTGCCACAGTTCGATTCGCTGATAATTAAAGGAATAGGTATCACAAACGATATGTTACTTAACATAGTGTGTTTTGCCTAGCTTTTAAGCCGACAGACACTCTCTCTTATAATTAGCTCACAATCTAATAAGCGAGAACCAGGTGCAACAGGTCTACCTTGTAGTTGATCGAGTAATAACAACATAGATTCACGACCAATTTGATAACGAGGTTGCTCCATTGTTGTTAGGGCTGGTTCGCTATAACGTGTGATATCAAGATTATCAAAACCAATCACAGAGAGATCTTTAGGGAGCTCTAATCCTAATTTTTTCGCCTGCCACATAACGCCAATTGCCATAATATCACTATGACAGAACACGGCTGTTGGTGGCTCAGGTAAAGAAATCAGCTTTTTCAGACTTTCTGCACCGCTTTCATGGGTAAAATCACCACGGATAATATAATCTTCACGCAAAGGTACGCCTGTTCTACGCATAGCTTGAATATAGCCTTGTAAGCGATAACGACATAAAGGCATATCTTCAGGGCCTGTAATACATGCAATACGCTTATGACCCATTTGCTGTAAATAGTGTGTTGCTCTAAAAGATGCCGTGAGATTATCAATATGCACGGTAGGTAATTCGAGTTCAGGCGCAAACTCATTTGCCATGATCATCGGTGGTAAATTTTTCTGTTCTTCTTTGGAAACATCAAAAGGGATATGTGAGCCAAGAAGTAACATACCGTCAATTTGTTTGGTGATAATGAGATTAATAAAGGCATTTTCATGTTTTTGCTGATGTTTACAATCACCAATTAACACGAGATAACCATGTTGAGCAGCGGTTTCTTCGATGCCACACACAACATCAGTAAAAAATGGATCGCTGATGTTAGGTACGATCACAAGGATCGTTTTTGACTCGTTACGCTTAAGGTTTTTTGACAGGTTATGTGGGTAATAGCCCACATCAAGAACAGCCTGTTCAACTTTCTGACGGGTTTGTGAGGATACTTTTTCCGGATTCATTAAAGTACGTGACACAGTTGCTGTGGACACGCCGGCTGCAAAGGCAACATCTTTCATTGTTGCTTGCGTATTATCTTTATTATTCTGTTGCAAACCCCATACCTCCCTTCTGGATGGTTTAGTTAAACGATTGCTTTTTTGTTGCAAAAAAACCGCCAATATTCAAAAAAGGATTTTATCGACGGTTTTTAATTCAAGAAATATTCTAAATTGTTATTCTACCCACTTTTTAAATAGATACTGTTACCTAGTTTGCATAAAAAATGTGATACCAATCGTTTTTATGAGGTAGTTCGCAAAATTGATAAATAATCTCGGGCTGTAACGAGTATTCAAGCGAAATTGTATCCGCAACATAAGTCTGACTAAAATATTCCCAATTTGAGCAGGAAAGATCCTTAACAGTCTGTTGGGTCAACATCAATATTCCATTTCACTTTTTTACTCTCAGGTAAGGCGACAATCTGAGGATAAGTGACAGACATCAATTTTTGTAAATAACCCCGTGAAGGATGCTGGAGCAATAATTGCCAACGATAATTTCCACCTCGTTTAGCTTGAATTGCTGGAACGGGTCCCATTACCCATAAATTCGCGTCTCGCATTGGGTGTTGTTCAAAAAACTGTTTGAGCTGTCGTAAGAACTGAGGCGCACGCTGATTATTGTGATCTTCAGAGCGGATCATAATATGGCTAGAATAAGGCGGTAAAAAAGTCGCTTGTCGCTCTTGCAAAGCTTCTTTAGTGAAAGCGTCATAACCTTTTTCTAATAGTGTCAGCAAAAGAGGGTGATCAGGCTGGTGAGTTTGTAAATACACCGCGCCTTGTTTACCCGCACGACCCGCACGACCTGATACTTGTATATAAAGCTGAGCAAAGCGTTCGGCTGCACGAAAATCACTGGAGAACAGAGCGCCATCCACATCAAGTAAAGCCACTAAGGTGACATCAGGAAAGTGATGCCCTTTGGCTAACATCTGTGTACCAATAAGAATGCGTGAGCCACCCTGATAAATATCTTCCAGTTGTTGCTCTAAAGCACCTTTGCGACTTGTTGTATCTTTATCAATTCGCGTCACTGGTGTATCAGGAAATAATTCACCAATCCCTTGCTCAAGTTGTTCGGTTCCTAATCCTACGGGGATTAAATTAGTTGAACCACATTGTGGGCATTGTGCTGGAATTCGTCGCTGACTATCACATTGATGGCAACGTAGCATGCCATGTTTTTGGTGGATAGTATAATAGTGATCGCAGCGAGGGCATTCTGCTATCCAACCACATTCATGGCATAACAATGCAGGTGAAAATCCTCGGCGATTTAAAAAGAGCATTACTTGGTTACCTGCATTAAGGTGCTCTTTTATTGCTTTAATCAGAATTGGAGACAACCCTGTTGTCAGCGGTTGCCCTTTTAAATCAATTAAATGCTCTGTTGCGGGTTTTGCATTGCCTGCACGTTGAGTCAGCGTGAGTTGTTGATATTTCTTTTGCTCAACATTAAAACTAGTTTCAATTGATGGGGTTGCGGTTCCCATCACGATAGGAATGTTTTCTTGCTTTGCTCGGAAAACGGCGAGATCACGAGCATGGTAACGCCAACCATCTTGTTGTTTATAAGAGCCATCATGCTCTTCATCGATAATAATAATGCCAAGATGCTGAAAAGGGGTTAGAAGTGCCGATCGTGTGCCAATAATAATGGCGTTATCACCTCGTTTTGCTCGTAACCAAACGGCTAAGCGTTCAGTATCATTTAATCCTGAATGAAGCACATCAACAGGGGCATTAAAGCGTGCTTTAAAACGGCGGATTGTTTGGGGTGTTAAACCAATTTCAGGCACCAGTACCAGTGCTTGTTTACCTTGCGCGAGAATTTTTTCTAATACACTTAAATAAACTTCCGTTTTTCCTGAACCTGTAATACCCAATAATAACCAAGGTGAGAACTGGTCAGCCTGCGCGGTGATTGCACCTACTGCAATAGCTTGTTCTGTGTTTAACTTAAAACGTTCGCCTTGAACCGCAAGATCATTGTGCCAGTGTATAGGAGCTGGTTGAATAGGGCGAAGGTCTGCAAACTCTTTCTTTTTTAAGTTATTAAGTGTTGCAGTTGTGATTTCAAATTCATCAAGTTGATGGCGATATAAAGGTGTACGGCGAAGGGCAGCTAATGCTTGTTGCTGTTTTTTTGCACCTTTTAAACTATTGAGATCGAGATTAATCCCCTCTTCAGTAGCATACCATTGCCATAATGGTGTGAATTCTGCGGGTTTTCCTTGTCGTAATAAAATCGGCATAGCATGAAATAGCACTTCCCCTAAAGGATAGTGATAATAAGCCGATGCCCAATTTAACATATCCCACAAAACACCCGGAAAGAGTGTTTCGCTATCAAGGATCTCATCAATTGGCTTTAGCTTTTCGATAGGAAACTCACTGTGTGTACTGAGTCCTTTGACAATACCAAGAGAGCGGCGTTTATTACCAAAAGGCACGATCACCCGACTGCCGATAACAGGCGCATCAATCCCTTCTGGTAACAGGTAATCAAAAGAGGAGAATAGTGGTACAGGTAAAATTACCTGAACTATAGTCATATCAGGGTTTCCGAGAGTTTTAGCGAAAAGATGACACTAAGAATATCACAAAAAGTGTGCAGATTTCATTGCGCGTTTAGCGGATATTCTGTATGATCCGCCCCCTTTGGTAGATAAATTACCAAACACTTAATTTCAATCAACACGACGTGTGGTGTTCGGCTGTGGGCTGAATGGCGACACGGCCTTAGTAGAGGTTTTCCATGCAAAAAGATATCCATCCTAAATACGAAGAAATTACTGCATCTTGTTCTTGCGGTAACGTTATGAAAATCAACTCCACTGCAGGTCATAACCTGAATCTGGACGTTTGTGACAAATGCCACCCATTCTATACTGGTAAACAACGTGATGTTGCAACTGGTGGTCGTGTTGATCTGTTCAACAAACGCTTCAAAATTCCAGGCAGCAAATAAGATATTTGTTGTCACAAGATGTCAGCTTAGTCTAGCATCTTGCAGACAGTTCGGAATTGAAGAAAAGCCCAAAGTTTTTGCTTTGGGCTTTTTTTATGGGCAAAGTCCTCCCTTTTTAGATAACGTTTTTGGTAGTGACAAGCCAGATCACAACTGATAAATTATCTATTCATCCATCTATTCACTTACCTATTCATAAAGCAATTAATATCATGACAATACGCTCTGAATTGATACGGCAAATACTACGTAATGAACCTAGGTCAGCAAGACAACTTACTGATATTATGAATATTAGCCAGCCAACATTGTCACGGGCATTAAACGCGCTAAGTGATGATATTGTGCGAATTGGTTCAGGATCTTCTATTCAATATGCTTTACGCGATAGTTCCCGTGGGTTTAATTCAGTTCCTATTTATCGCATAAATGAAGAAGGTAAGGTCAAGCCGCTAGGTAAATTGACGCCAGTTTTCCCAGAAGGTTTCGTCATGGAGCGGATAGACAATGTGAACCGACATAGTGAAGGTTTGCCATGGTGGTTATTGGATATGCGCCCCCAAGGATATCTTGGGAGAGCTTATGCTTCAGCCTATTCGGCTGAGCTTGGTTTGCCCCAAAACCCAGATCGTTGGTCTGATACCGATATAATCAGAGCATTACTGACTCATGGACATGATGCAGTGGGAAATCTGCTAATAGGAGAGCAGGCAAGAGATCAATTTTTGGGTATGCAGACACCAGAAATTGTTGAGCGTGATAAAACTTATCCCACATTAGCACGAGCTGTTAGTTCGGGAGAGGATCCTGGTTCATCCGCTGGTGGGGAGCAACCCAAATTCTGCACCTATACAGAAAAAGGTCATGTTATCGTAAAATTTACGGCGCCTGACGATAATGCTGTTAGTGAGCGTTGGCGTGATCTGCTTCAAGCTGAGCATCTGGCATTAAAAGTTCTTGGAGTTGAAACAGAGGTATTTGATTTTGAAGGGCAACGCTTCCTCGAAATCCCACGATTTGATCGTGTAGGCCCACTAGGTCGTATAGGTCTTTTTTCTTTACAAGCACTAGATGCTGAGTTTATAGGACGGGCAAGGGAGCCTTGGCCAGTATTAGTTAATGAGCTAATTAAGCAAAAACGAGTTCATTCAGAGGCTGCGATTAGCACGGCACGCCGTTGGGCATTTGGTATGTTGATTGGAAATACTGATATGCATCATGGCAATTTGTCGTTTATCAGTAGACATGGCCGCCCATATGAGCTTTCACCTGCCTACGATATTTTACCAATGGGATTTGCGCCTAAGTCTGGTGGTGAAATAGTCAATACACTTCGTCCAGTGACATTACTTGATGGGATCAGCTGTGAAATCTGGCAGGAATGTTTAGAGTTGGCCGAGCAGTTTTATACTTTAGCTGAGAGCTGTAATTGTTTTTCTGACAATTTTTCTCCATGCCTTAAAGCGTTACGTAGTCATCTTGATGAAGCAAGTTCGCGTATATCTCGTCTAGGGTGATGACAAATAGACCTAAAAAATTAATTTAAGATGATGTGTTGCTGGATTTTGTGCATGCGGTTGATGAGAACAATCTTCGATACATACCGAAAGAACCCCCTCTCGCTAAAAGCTAGGGGGGCATAATCTGAAGCCCAAAGTTTTTGCTTTGGGCTTTTTTGTTCGTGTTAATCAAGCAATAAGTCAAAAACTGACGCTGATTAATACTCCCAAGTATCGGGATCAACCCCGCGCTGGCGCATTATTTCTTTTGCCTCTTCAGGGATTTCATCGTTACGTTCTTTACGTAAGTCTTCATCATTTGGGAGAGGCTGTCCGGTAAATGCGTGCAAAAATGCTTCACACAATAATTCACTATTGGTTGCATGTTTTAGGTTATTAACCTGACGGCGAGTGCGTTCATCGGTCAAAATTTTTAGCACTTTCAATGGAATTGAAACTGTAATTTTTTTAACTTGCTCACTCTTTTTGCCATGCTCAGCGTAAGGGCTGATATATTCACCGTTCCATTCAGCCATGGATTACCTTAATTAATATCATTTAGTTGAAGTCAGAATAGGGTTAACCCACATTCTGATGGGCAATACCAGTTTATCATGACTTTTCTAAAACCACCGACTCTTCTGGCTGAAGGTGAGAGAAAAAGTAACAGTCACTGGCGATATTCTTAATCTGTGTATTATTCCATTACTTAATCTATCCGTAAAGTAGTTTAGATGGCTAGATGTGTTGACGTCTTGGTGTCTAATTGGATATGCTGTCATTCGACGTTTCCACTTATCGCTGTGACAAGGTGCCTGTATGACGAAGAAAACAGCAACAATTGCTATCCATAATGGGCTAAATGAAGACACTCAATTTGGTTGTGTCGTACCGCCTATCTATCTTTCTAGTACCTATAATTTTTTAGAGTTTAATCAGCCTCGTGCTCATGATTATTCTCGTCGAGGTAATCCAACACGCGATATGGTGCAAAAGGCATTAGCCGAGCTAGAAGGTGGAGTGGGGGCAGTTGTCACTAGCAGTGGAATGTCAGCTATTCATTTAATTTGTACGGTTTTTCTAAAACCTGGCGATGTGATTGTTGCGCCTCATGATTGTTATGGAGGAAGCTATCGCCTTTTTAACAGCCAACAAGAGCGTGGTGCTTACCGTGTGATTTTCGTTGATCAAAATGATGATATTGCACTTAAGCAAGCTTTAGCGCATCAGCCTAAAATTGTTTTTATCGAAACACCAAGTAATCCTCTTTTAAGAATAACGGATATTCAAAAAATCAGTGAACTTGCTCATCAACAAGGTGCTTTAGTGGTTGCTGATAACACCTTTATGAGCCCTGTCTTGCAAAAGCCGTTAGCATTAGGCGCTGATATTGTTGTGCACTCATGCACAAAATATCTTAATGGACACTCAGATATTGTCGCTGGTGTTGTTATCTGTCAGTGTCAGAAACAGCTTGAGGAGCTAAGCTGGTGGGCGAATAATATTGGCGTCACATCTGGCGCATTTGATAGCTATTTATTATTACGAGGCATAAGAACATTAGTACCTCGAATTCGACTTCAGCAAGAAAATGCACAGGCATTAGTGGCGTTTTTACAAGCACAGCCATTAGTCGAAAAAATGTATTACCCCGCACTGGAAAATCATGTTGGTCATCAAATAGCAAAAAAACAGCAACAAGGTTTCGGTGCAATGTTAAGTTTTGAGTTAAAAGGGGGATTGGATGTGATTAAACTCTTTTTATCTCAATTAACACTCTTTACACTGGCAGAATCTTTAGGTGGGGTAGAAACCTTAATTTGTCACCCTGCCACCATGACACATGCAGGTATGTCAGAAGAAGCGAAAAAAACAGCAGGGATCAGCCCCTCATTACTTCGTATCTCGGTGGGTATTGAAGATAGCCAGGATTTAATCAATGATTTGCAAAGTGCGTTTGATGCAGCAACTAAAAGGTAACCATGGATCATGAGCGTAGTGGCGATTAAACAACAGGCGGAGCCGATTTGCCGTCAGTTACATAAATTCGGTGGTAGCAGTCTTGCGGACATAAAATGTTATCAACGTGTCGTGAATATCATGACGAACTATAGCCAACCTAATGACCTAATGGTGGTTTCTGCGGCGGGCTCCACGACGAATCAGTTGATTAGCTGGCTGAAACTTAGCCAAAGTGATCGTATTTCTGCCCATCAAGTTCAGCAAACGTTGCGCCGTTACCAGTTATCTTTAATTGAAGGGTTACTTTCAAAAGAGAATGCAGAATTACTTTCTCAAGCCTTTATTGCTGATCTTGAACGCTTAAGTTATTTGTTAGATAAACCTATTACAGACGCAACTTATGCGGAAGTTGTCGGCCACGGTGAAATTTGGTCTGCAAGATTAATGGCGAATTTGCTTACAGAGCAAGGTTTACCTAGTGTGTGGTTAGATGCGCGTGAGTTCTTGTGTGCTGAAAGAGCGGCTCAGCCACAAGTCAACGAAACGTTATCTCGCCCATTACTTCAAGCACTCTTAGCTAAACATCCTGAAAGCCGTTTTGTTGTAACGGGTTTTATTAGTCGCAATCAACAAGGTGAAACGGTCTTATTAGGTCGTAACGGTAGTGACTACTCTGCAACACAAGTTGGGGCTTTAGCCGATGTTGGTAAAGTTACAATTTGGAGTGATGTTGCGGGTGTTTATAGTGCAGATCCTCGCAAAGTAAAAGATGCTTGTTTATTACCCTTGTTGCGTTTAGATGAAGCGAGTGAATTGGCTCGATTAGCCGCCCCAGTTTTACATACGCGTACACTTCAACCCGTTTCAGGCAGTAATATTGATTTACAACTTCGTTGTAGCTATCAACCAGAGCAAGGATCAACACGTATAGAACGTGTGTTGGCATCAGGAACGGGCGCTAAAATAGTGACTAGCCATGATGATGTTTGTTTGATTGAGCTCCAACTTCCATCTCATCAAAATTTCGAACAAGTGGCGAAAGAGGTTGATGAATTACTTAAGCGTGCACAAATTCGCCCTTTAGCTACTGGTGTGGATAAAGACAGTCAACTTTTACAACTTTGCTATACCAGTGAAGTAGCTAATAGCGCATTGGACGTGCTACAAGATGCAGTTTTACCAGGTAAATTACATTTACGAGAAGGTTTCTCATTAGTGGCTTTAGTGGGGGCGGGTGTTTGTAAAAATCCTCTGCATTGTCATCGTTTTTATCAACAACTTAAAGACCAACCAGTTGAATTTATTTGGCATGCGGAAGATAACATCAGTTTAGTTGCGGTATTACGTAATTATACTGAGCACTTGCTGCAAGGTTTGCATCAAACGTTATTTAGAGCTGAAAAACAAATTGGCTTAGTACTGTTTGGTAAAGGGAATATTGGTTCACGTTGGTTAGAATTGTTTGCTCGCGAACAAGAGCCTTTATCAGCACGCAGTGATTTTGAATTTATCCTTGCGGGCGTGGTCGATAGCCGTCGCAGTTTGCTGGACTACCAAGGGATTAATCCTAGTCGTGCTTTGGCATTCTTTGATGACGAAGCAACTGAACATACGGAAGAGTCACTCTATCTTTGGATGAGAGCACATCCTTATGATGATTTAGTGGTAGTTGATATTACTGCCAATGAGTCTCTTGCCGCTTCTTATGAAGATTTTGCTAGCTACGGTTTTCATGTTATCAGTGCAAATAAGATTGCTGGCTCGGCTTCAGGTGTGCGCTATCGTGCCACACGAGATGCGTTTTCTAAAACAGGTCGTCATTGGTTATATAACGCTACAGTGGGTGCGGGTTTACCCATTAATCATACGGTGCGTGATCTGCGTGAAAGTGGTGACACTATTTTATCCATTAGCGGTATTTTCTCTGGCACACTTTCTTGGTTATTTTTGCAATTTGATGGCACAGTTCCTTTCAGTGAGCTGGTGGAACAAGCTTGGCAACAAGGATTAACAGAGCCTGATCCACGAATTGATTTATCAGGGCAAGATGTGATGCGTAAACTGGTTATTCTTGCTCGTGAAGCGGGTTATGACATCGAGCCAGAGCAGGTACGTGTTGAATCTTTAGTACCTGTGCAAGCTGAAATTGGTTCGCTAGAAGAATTTTTTGATAACAGTGCGCTGATTAATGAACAAATGGCACAACGATTAGCTGCTGCAAATGAAATGGACATGGTATTACGTTATATCGCCCGTTTTGATGCTAATGGTAAAGCTAAAGTCGGTGTTGAAGCCGTGAGAAAAGATCATCCCCTCGCTTCGCTATTACCAGGGGATAATTTATTTGCGATTGAAAGTCGTTGGTATCGTGATAATCCGCTTGTGATCAGAGGGCCGGGAGCTGGCAGAGATGTGACCGCAGGCGCAATTCAGTCAGATTTAAACCGTCTTTCTCAATTACTGTAATTTAATTATTTCTTTTTTATAAAGGTTATCAGCGGGTTATTTTCTGCTGATAACCTTTTGTCATTTTTGTGTCATATCACCCAATTTTTTTAATTTCTTTGGCTATACTTAATTTATCTCTAGTCACAAAGGAGCGATTGATGTCAAAGGTAGTAAGACAGATTGTCCCACTAAGAAATGAAATGACGGAGGTGAACCATCAAGCTAAAGAGAACTTTTGTCAGTAGCTCATGATGTGAAATTTAAGCATCTTGAGTGGAAGTTGAAGTGGAAGTATGGTTACAACGTGTTAGAACGTTATTTAAAGTACAATTCGATTAACCACATGTTTTACAACAGACAACTTAACTTACTGAAAGAACAATTCGTTATTCTTAATTTAAAGCGCTGATATTCAGCGCTTTATTCGTTTTTATCTTATGAAAATTTTAATCGGAAAATTTAATCGAGTAAAAATGTAAAAGAGAAGAAAAATAAGGAATAAAATAGAGACATGAGTTATAGCCCATCGGTGAAATAAGCTAAGAATCAAAAAATAGACCAGACAATTTATCAATATTAAAAAAAATCATCTAAATTTACCGCCAGATAAACCCTCACGTATCTTGCCCTTTCTAGTAAAAAACGCTTCTTAGTCGATAAGAAACAAAAATATGTCCTTATTTTTGGCAAAATTGAGCCAAAACAACATGAATATTAGCCATTCTTATAACACTAAAGCCGTAATTAAATTTCAGAAAAATCCCCCAAACCGATTATTTTCTGATATGAATAGTAGGCTAAGTAAAAAAAGCAGTGTGGCTTATCACAAAAATCAAAATAAAGTCACATCAGAAATGAAAGTTAATTACACAACTGGGAGGACATGACTTTTCTAATAGGAAGAAGCATGTTGTTACCGCCACAAAGACAAGGTCAGGAGTCTTATGAATCAACAATATTCTGCTATGCGTAGCAATGTCAGTATGCTTGGCAAGCTACTTGGAGATACGATAAAAGAAGCACTCGGTGAAGAAATTTTAGATAAGGTTGAATCTATTCGAAAATTATCTAAATCGTCACGAGCAGGTAATGAAGTTCAGCGACAAAAACTGTTGTTGACGTTACAAAATCTCTCTAATGATGAATTATTGCCTGTTGCTAGAGCATTTAATCAATTCTTAAACCTGACGAACGTGGCAGAACAATACCATAGCATTTCGCCTCATGGCGAAGCGGCTAGCAATCCTGTGGCATTGGCAAAACTGATCACCCGACTAAAAGATAAGAATTTTACCGACGAGCAATTAAAAGAAGCCGTAGAGCAAATCTCTATTGAGCTGGTATTAACGGCACACCCAACCGAAATTGCACGTCGCACACTTATTCATAAATTAGTTGAAGTAAATACCTGCTTATCTCAACTCGACCACGATGATTTAGCGGATTACGAGCGTACTAATATTATGCGCCGTCTGCGTCAGTTAGTGGCTCAATCATGGCATACTGACGAAATTAGAAAAATTCGCCCAACACCAATTGATGAAGCAAAATGGGGCTTTGCGGTTGTTGAAAATAGCTTATGGGAAGGTGTTCCTGCTTTTTTACGTGAATTTAATGAGCAGCTTAGAGAGTCCATTGATTACAACTTACCAGTAGAAGCTTCTCCTATTCGTTTTACCTCATGGATGGGTGGAGATCGTGATGGTAACCCAAATGTGACGGCTGAAATCACACGCCATGCTTTACTATTAAGCCGTTGGAAAGCCGCTGATTTATTCTTAAATGATATTCAAGTCCTTGTTTCAGAACTTTCAATGACAGAAAGTACACCTGAACTGCGTGAATTAGCGGGTGGTGCTGAAGTTGCAGAGCCTTATCGTGAAATTGCTAAACAATTGCGTACACGCTTACAAGTGACTCGCGATTATCTAGAGCAACGCATTAAAGGGCTACAATCGTTACCGCCAGAAGGCTTATTGATTGATAATGAAGAACTTTGGGAGCCGTTATACGCGTGTTATCAATCATTAACTCAATGTGGTATGCGTATTATTGCCAATGGGCAACTGTTAGATACATTACGCCGTATTCGTTGTTTTGGCTTACAACTGGTGAAACTGGATATTCGCCAAGAAAGCACCAATCACACTGAAGCACTCTCTGAATTAACACAATATTTAGAGCTTGGTGATTATGCAAATTGGTCTGAAGAGCAAAAACAAACTTTCTTACTTGAAGAATTAAATTCTAAACGCCCATTGATCCCGACAAATTGGCAACCAAGCGCAGCGACTCAAGAAGTATTTGAGACTTGTCGTGTCATTGCACAATCACCTAAAGATTCTATTGCCTCTTATGTGATTTCAATGGCAAAAGTGCCTTCTGATGTATTAGCGGTAAAACTATTACTGAAAGAAGCTGGTGCGAATATTCGTTTACCTGTTGCTCCTTTATTTGAAACGCTTGAAGACTTAAATAACGCTGAAAGCGTAATGACCCGTTTGTTTAATATCCCTTGGTATCGTGATCTAATTGATGACAAACAAATGGTGATGATTGGCTATTCAGACTCAGCAAAAGATGCGGGTGTGATGGCGGCATCATGGGCGCAATATCGTGCTCAAGATGCATTAATCAAACTCTGTGAAAAATCAGGCGTAACATTAACACTATTCCATGGACGTGGCGGTACGATTGGTCGTGGTGGCGCGCCAGCACATGCAGCTTTACTTTCTCAACCACCAGGAAGTTTAAAAGGCGGTCTGCGTGTGACAGAACAAGGTGAAATGATCCGCTTTAAGTTCGGATTACCACAAGTCACAATCAGCAGTCTTGCTCACTATGCTGGTGCAATTTTAGAAGCCAATTTATTGCCACCACCAGAGCCAAAAGCACCTTGGATTGAGGTCATGGATTCTTTGTCTGACGTTTCTTGTGCAATGTATCGTGACTATGTGCGAGGGCAAGAAGACTTTGTTCCTTACTTTAGAGCGGCAACTCCAGAAGGCGAGTTGGGTAAACTACCATTAGGCTCTCGTCCTGCAAAACGTCGTCCTACTGGTGGTGTCGAAACCTTGCGTGCTATTCCGTGGATCTTCGCATGGACTCAAAACCGCTTAATGTTACCTGCTTGGTTGGGCGCTGGTGCTGCATTACAGCATGAAATTGATGGCGGGAAACAAGCGGTATTAGACGATATGTGTGAGAACTGGCCGTTCTTTAATACACGTATTGCGATGTTGGAAATGGTCTATGCTAAAGCGGATTTATGGTTAGCGGAATATTACGATCAACGTTTAGTTGAAGAGCGTTTATGGCCACTAGGAGCTAAATTACGTCAGCAACTTTCTGATGATATTAAGAGTGTTTTGGCGATTTCAAAAGATGAGCACTTAATGGCAGATTTACCTTGGGTTGCAGAATCTATCGCACTACGTAATGTCTATACTGATCCATTAAACGTACTTCAGGCCGAGTTATTACAGCGTTCTCGTACACATA
Source organism: Proteus sp. LHD240705 (assembly GCF_047921555.1). Lineage (NCBI taxonomy): Bacteria > Pseudomonadati > Pseudomonadota > Gammaproteobacteria > Enterobacterales > Morganellaceae > Proteus > Proteus sp. LHD240705. The sequence goes on along the minus strand of NZ_JBLRMI010000008.1, from coordinate 23,773 downwards.
GTGAGTCGGATCCTCGTATTGAACAGGCACTAATGGTCACTATTGCAGGTATTGCGGCAGGTATGCGTAATACAGGCTAGAGGCATCAGTATTTAGAAATAAAAACAGCGCGTAATGATAGCGCTGTTTTTTGTTTTTTATTTCTTATCTCTGATATTGGTTTTATTTTTTTGCTTCTTCATAAGACTCAATAGCTCTTATTCGTGCTTTTGCGTGATCAACTATGGGTAATGGGTAATCGAGAGAATTATTGGTTTTTGCTGCCCATTCGTGAGGTGTATGAATATATCGACTCGGCACATTGGCGAGTTCAGGAAGCCAATGGCGGATAAATTCACCATCAGGATCGAACTTACGACCTTGAGTGGTAGGATTAAAAATTCGAAAATAAGGTACGGCATCAGTTCCTGTTGATGCGGCCCACTGCCAACCCCCATTATTTGATGCGAAATCACCATCAATCAGTTGTGACATAAAATAACGCTCACCCCAACGCCAATCAATTAACAAGTCTTTGATAAGAAAGCTCGCCGTGAGCATACGTAAGCGGTTATGCATCCAACCTGTTTGGTTAAGCTGTCGCATCGCAGCATCAATAATAGGGAAACCCGTTGAGCCTTGAGTCCAAGCATTAAATTCATCTTGATTATTACGCCAATTGATTTTTTCTGTCCAAAGCTGAAAAGCAATGTGTTTGCATAAATTGGGATTTGCCACAATTAAGTGTTGGTAAAACTCTCGCCAAACAAGTTCATTAAACCAAACAAATGCACCTGATGTGCTGTTTTCTAAGAAATCAGGTTCAGTTTGATAAAGGCGATTAAAACATTGTCGAATAGACAGTAATCCAATCGAAAGATAGGGGGATAATCGACTTGTACCATCAACTGCGGGAATGTCTCGCCATTTTGCATAATGTGGGACGCTTTCATAACAGAATTGCTTTAAGCGTTTAAGTGCCTCTTCTTCAGTAGAGATAAAAGAGGACAAGCTTGTATTTTCAAGTGAAAATAGCGGAGCTTTTAAAGGTGATACCGCTTTTTGATGTGTCCTGATCTCTGGGATAGGTAACGAAGCGTTATTTTGTGAAAAAAAGAGCCGAAGGAATGCATTTCTAAAGGGAGTAAAAACCTTATACATCTCCCCTTGTTGGGTGACTACATTACCTGGTGGAATAAACACATTGTCATGATAAGCATAAACGGTTGTCTTATTCTTCAGTAACTCAGTGACCTTTTCATCACGACGTTGTTCATTAAGGGCATATTGGTGATTGAAAAAAAGGGCGGTGGCTTGATGCTGTTGGCAATACTCAGCCACTTTATCGGCTGCATTTGAATAAGTATCGCTAATCACGATTGTCAGTGGAATATTGAGTTTTGCCAGTGATATTGAAAGATCCAGCAAAGCATTATGAATGAACGCCTGACATGACAAAGCCATATTGTGGGCTTTCCATTGTTCAGGCGTTACGGTGAAAAGAGCATGCACCTGTGCTTGTTTATCTTGGCAAGCGTTAAAGAGTGCTTTGTTATCCGTCACTCTTAAATCATTACGAAACCAGACCAAATGAACAGAAGACGGGTGCATGTGACCTCTCTTAATCTAATTTAGGATGTTGATCGATAAGCGCTTGGCGTTTTTTCTGTAATGCCTCAATTTCAGCTTCAATATCTTCAACACGTTGCTCGATATTATCATAATGCTCAGACAGAATTTCTTTTGCCTCTGATCTATCTGATGCCGCAGGTGTTGCACCTCGTAAAGGTTTATTTGCGGTTTCAATCATCTTAATCCCTGTGATCAAACCGACAACGGCAACAATCATCAGATAATAAGCAGGCATATATAAGTCACCAGTTGCTTCAACTAACCATGCCGCTGCCGTTGGTGTTGCACCTGCCACTAATACAGAAATATTAAATGCAATAGCTAATGCACTATAACGAATATGCGTTGGGAATATGGCAGGTAAAATAGACGCCATTACCCCAGTAAAACAGTTGAGTAGAACCGCAAGAATTAATAATCCTAAGAAAATTAAACCGATTTCATCACTGTTAATCATCATAAACGCAGGGTAAGCAAGAATAAACAACCCAATACTACCACCGATAACAAACGGTTTACGGCCAATTTTATCACTGAGTAAGCCGATCACAGGCTGTACAAATAACATCCCTATCATAATCGCGATAATAATCAAAACACCGTGATCTGCCGAATAGTTTAAGTTATGGGATAAATAACTCGGCATATACGTTAATAACATATAGTAGGTGACGTTAGTGGCAATCACTAAACCCACGCAGACGGTCAAACTTTTCCAATATTTTGAGGCGATTTCACGTAATGAAACACGCGGTGGATTTTCGATAGATTTACGGTCATCGCTGTTCATTTCATCAACATGCTGTTGGAATGCAGGTGTTTCTTCTAAAGCATGACGTAAATATAAGCCAATAAGACCTAATGGTAATGCTAAGAAGAACGGGATACGCCATCCCCACTCATGGAATGCTGTTTCTCCAAGGATAGTTGAAATAAGTACAACAACACCTGCACCCATAACAAAACCAGCAATAGAACCAAAGTCTAACCAGCTTCCCATAAATCCACGTTTACGGTCTGGTGAGTATTCAGCAACGAAAATCGCCGCTCCTGAATATTCACCACCAATGGAGAAACCTTGTGCTAATTTAGCGAGTAATAATAAAACGGGAGCCCAGATCCCAATAGTTTCATAAGCAGGGATCAGACCAATGGCAAACGTACTGAGCGCCATAATAATGATGGTGACAGATAACACTTTCTGACGACCAAATTTATCCCCTAGCATCCCAAACACAATGCCACCTAATGGTCTTACAAGGAAAGGTACAGAGAATGTGGCAAGGGCTGCAATCATCTGCACACCTGGAGATGCGCCAGGGAAAAACACTTGACCTAAAACATAAGCGAGAAAGCCGTAGACACCGAAGTCGAACCATTCCATGGCATTACCTAACGCCGCGGCGGTAATGGCTTTTTTCAGCTTACTATCATCAATAATTGTTATGTCATTGATTTGTAATGGTTTGTTTCTTTTCTTCTTCATTTTCATATTAAGTGACCTTTTATTAAGGTATTCGTAATTTCTTGTTATTCAATTAATTAAAAGAAATGAAGTGACTATTTGATAGCGAGAAGAGTGAGTAATAAAAATTCACTAAAAAACAGCTTACTTCTACCTATTTTAAATAGTGGTATTAAGCTAATAGATAAGAGAATATTTATTAAGTATAGATGAGATTAAATAAGATTTTAGGAAGTTTTCTTTGTCGTTTTGATATAACAAAACATAGCCTCTAGTATTAAAATGTGATCGTTATCATAACGTAATTCTGCTTTTGTGTAAAATTTGTAGTGTGAGAGGTTTTAAATTTACGTTAAGTAAACTTAAAATATCGAAAAGAAAAATCAAAAAATAAGATCAATTTTTATCATAAATAACAATTGGTTAATCTAATTTGTTGTGTTTTTTGATACAAGCTAACGCATTTATATGAGCATTATGCATAATACAAATACCGAAAGGTAAATAGAAAATAATAACGCCTTATTTTACTTTATTATTCTTTCGAATAGTGAAGATGAAAATGTGGATAATAGAATAGATCTCGCTATTCTTATTATTGATTACATCAAGATAGTATGACGGGATATCATGACAGAGATATTAAAGATAGCCTCGTCATTCCCCATATTTAGAATAACAACTTATAAATTTAATAATTAACCGCGCATTTGTGCAAATTAACCCAGGTACCTCTATGAACATTAATCAACTGAAAAGCTTTGTTGAAGTCGTGAAAAATAATTTCAACATTACTAATGCGGCTGAAAAACTTTATACCTCACAACCGACAATCAGCAAGCAACTAAAGATATTAGAAGATGAATTAAGTGTATCGCTGTTTGTTCGTAAAAATAATAACTTATTAGCATTAAGCCCGATGGGTAAAGAAGTCCATAAAATTGCTTGTGATATTCTTGGGCAAGTTGACCGAATCAAAAGCATTGTGGCGGAAGAAGATCGTAATAAAAAAGTCGATTTACATATTGCGACAACGCATACGCAAATTCGTTATTCATTGCCGAATGTGATTGATCACTTTCGTCGCTATTACCCTAATATTTCTTTACATTTTCATCAAGGCGCACCAGCTCAATTAGCGGAAATGGTTAAAAATGGTGATGTGGATTTTGCGATTGCCACAGAATCTATGCACCTTTATGAAGATCTAATTACACTGCCTTGTTACCGCTGGACTCGTAGCTTATTAGTCCCTTATGACCACCCTCTTGCTTTATTGAAAGACGATGAACTGGTTACCATCGAGCAGATGGCGGAGTATCCACTGATTACTTATGTTTTTGGTTTTACAAGAGGATCTAAATTAGACAAGGTATTTTATAAAAATAATCTTAAGCCTAATGTGGCGTTAACTGCGACGGATACAGAGATTATTAAATACTATGTTAAGCGACATTTAGGTATCGGCGTTATTGCAGCTGCTTCATATGATGAGACAGAAGATGGTGGCGCACTAAAATGTATTAATATCGATCATTTAGTGCAACCGAGTTATACCCATATTTGTGTCAGTAAACATACCCATATGAAAGATTATATGCATGAGTTTATTTCTCTCTATGCCCCCCATATTGATAGAAATATTATTCAGATGCCAGAGCAGTGGGAAACACAATGGCACAGTAAAGAGGTCTATCAGGGATTGCCTGATTTGCGTTCTGTGAATATTAATAATATCGCGACAGAATAAAAGTAATAATAAAGCCCGTTTTGCGGGGGCAATAACGGGCTTAGGCAGAACAAGAGAAAGATTAGCGAGTCAGAATATTCACAAAAATCTGAGCACCCACTAATAAACAATCATCATCGACAAAATAAGGATTGGCGTGAAGGTAATTATTAATCCCTTTCGCTTGGTTACCACTTCCTAAGAAGAACATGGCACCGACCTTACCTTTTGTGGCGTTAACCATATAGCTAAAGTCTTCACTGCCTGTCATTGGCTTACCGTTTGATTCAATATTCTCTTCTGGTAAGAATTTACGCATCGCATCTAATAAACGCTGATGTGCAGTTGGATGATTCACAACAGCTGGGTATCCGCTATAGCTTAATGTGGTTTTAAATCCACCAGCCGTACTGCGGGCAACAATTTCGTCAAAGCTGGCTTTCAGTATTTGATCGGTATTTTCATCCATAGAACGGATAGTACCGCGCGCTTGTACGTGATCAGCTAATGCATTAGGGATTGTTCCCCCATTGATCATGCCACAACCAAATACCGCAGGGCTAAATGGATCTGTCTTTTTCGCAACAACATAATCCATATAGTCAATTAAGCGCGTTGCTTCACGAATGGCATCTAACCCTTTGTGTGGTGTTGAACCATGTGCAGAAACACCATAAACATCTAATGTCCATGCTGAACCATAAGACGACATCACACCATCATTAAAGCGAACACAACCTGTTTCGATAGCGGCATCATTATGAAGTGCGTATGTTTCATCAACGCCTTCCATACAACCCATTTCCACCATTTTTTCAGCGCCAGGTACACGCATATCTTCTTCCGCCATTTGGAAAATAAAGCGGACATTTGACGTCATCTCTTCTTTATTTTCGGCAAGATACTTAGCACTGGTTAATGCCATGGTCATATGGGTATCGTGGCCACAGTTATGTGCACAACCTTGGTGAACTGAACTGTGTTCATTATTGGTTAAGTCTGGCATTTCTAGTCCGTCCATATCAGCACGGATAGCAATTAATGGAAATTCAGAATTAACAATTAAGTCTGCTGTGAAACCAGTATATCCATCAAAAGTTTTAATTTTATAACCAAAACTTTCCATTAATTCACGACAGTATTTAGATGTTTTATATTCTTCACCTGATAGCTCAGGTATTTTGTGCAGGTCTTGTCGTGTTTTTTTACTAAAGTCATTTAATTGAAAGAGTTTTTCACTGACATTATAAATATTATTCATTAGATAACTCCCTGGATACTAAATCCAATTTGCGCGACGATTGATGCTCCAAAGAAACAACAAGTTGAAACAATCATGAAAATAAGAATAACTTTCCATGACATTTTCTTAAGTTCTTCTAATTGACCACCAACAGATAAACCCGCAAATGCTAATAAAGGAACACAACAAGATAAGAAAGAAACTTTACCAATAGAACTAATAAAGAAATCTCTTACCGGAGTTTCGGGTAAACAAATAAGGATCCCGATAATTGTTGCATAAGCAAATGTGGGTAAAGATGAAGGTAAATAATGTTTTGCAACGAGTGAAATAAATACCACTAATGACATAGCAATAAAGCTATCCCACATTGCATAAAGAGCGATCCCTGATGTTAATGTTTGAGTAAACATTGCCAGTAAAATAGCAACGAATACAAACTTCATATCAATAATTATATTTTTCATGCAGTTTTGCCTCTGGTGAAAATTTTATAAATTTTTTCTGAAAGAGGTAAACCTAAATAGGTTAATGACAGTGCGCCTAATGCGGAAGATAATAAATTAGATGCAGCGGCAACACTTAATACTTGCTGTGCTAATGCTTCATCAAGACCATTAATTAATGCACCTGATGCTGCACTTAACATTGAACCAGAACCCACACCAGAGCCTGCTGCAAGAGCAAGTGGATGTAATCCAGTTAGTGGAGCAATACTACCTAATACGCTAAACCATAAAGTACCGATAACAGAACCACATAAATAAATGGCTAATACACCAATATATTCTTGAGAGCCTGTACCAAATTTACCTTGGATAACAGCGATAGACGGTTCACGGCTAATAGATGAACAAGCACCAATTGCACGACGACCAAATCCAAATTTAATGGCTAATGGTACCGCAATTAATACTGGTAATAAGTTACCGAGTTCCTGAACAAATAAAGGAATACCGACACTTAAAATCATTTTAATATTAGGAACAATCATTCCCGCATATTGCGTACCTAAAATAAGTAGGCTGAAACCTACCATTTTACCGCAGAAGCCTTCTTCTTTTTCTGTGAATAATTTACCCCATACTTTAATTTTTTTACGGGTAAATCCAGCAGATATACACATACCAATAATTACAGCAAATAGCATTGGTAAAATAGGTATTACCGCAATGCCAATCTTAATTTCTTTTTTACCAATGACATATTGTGAAATAAAAATTAAGAAAAGGACTGCAAGAATACTAATAAAGAAAACCTTTATCGGACTTCTACTTTTGTCCATCCGTTAATCTCCGTTGAAAAATAATCAGGCTTTATTCTAGAGGACAAAAAGCAAAAGGTAGCGTGACCAATGTCATGTTTATTTCATACCTCTTTTTCATGGTGCATGAAATAATACAATGGTGATAAATTTATTAACAAATAGGAGAAAGTTAAATTTTTTAATAAAGACAGTGAGTAAGGCTGAAATGAGTCAGCTTAATTGTTAATAAAAATGTGAAGAGAAAAATCATAATTAAAAATAATTTTAATTATTAAAATAATACTATAAGAAAGTATTGTCTATAATTTAATAAAGAATAATATGTTATTAATGAGATGTATTCTTATTTGATGCGGTTATTATAAATTTAATGAATGTATTTGGAAGTGATATTTTATTTTTTGTATTTTTGAGGGCTGATTTTATCCCCACAGTGACATTATAGTGATTGGTGTTATTCTTTATATTTGAGTTAGTAAGATAATTTTCTCTGCAAGCTGATGAGGAAGAGAAACAGAATATGGGAAAGAGATAAGTGTAGCTCGCAGAGGCGTAATTCACCCAAAACTGAGGAAAGACATCACCATGAGTAAGCAAACAGTTGCAACTTATATTGCTAAAGTACTCCATAATGCAGGTGTGAAACGTATTTGGGGCGTGACAGGCGATTCTCTCAATGGATTAAGTGATAGCTTGCGAAAGATGGGAACGATTGAATGGATGGGAACCCGTCATGAAGAAGTCGCGGCTTTTGCCGCAGGAGCAGAAGCAGCAGTTAATGGTCAATTAGCGGTTTGCGCTGGCTCTTGTGGACCAGGAAATTTACATCTTATCAATGGGCTTTTTGATTGCCATCGTAATCATGTTCCAGTGTTAGCCATTGCTGCGCATATTCCTTCTGCTGAAATTGGTAGTAATTACTTTCAAGAAACACATCCTCAAGAACTTTTTCGCGAATGTAGCCATTATTGTGAATTAGTCTCAAACCCAGAGCAGATCCCTCAAGTGCTTGCCATTGCAATGCGAACCGCTATTTTGAAAAAAGGAGTCGCTGTTGTTGTTTTACCGGGAGATGTTGCACTAAAACCAGCCCCAGAAGATGCGCATGAAAACTGGTATCCGTTGCAATCTCCACTCATCATGCCAAATCGTTTCGAAATTGAAAAATTATCCGATGCGCTAAATAATGCAAAAAATATCACTTTAATGTGCGGTGCTGGATGTGCTCAAGCTCGCGACGAAGTGATTAAACTAGCTCAAACATTAAAAGCCCCTGTTGTACACGCATTGCGAGGGAAAGAGTACATTGAGTGGAAAAATCCCTATAGTGTAGGAATGACAGGATTAATTGGTTTTTCATCGGGTTATCATGCGATGGAAAATGCCGATACGTTAGTGTTGTTAGGTACGCAATTCCCTTATCGTGCATTTTATCCATCAAAAGCCAATATTATTCAAATTGATATTAATCCAAGTAGCCTTGGTTCGCATTGCCATGTCGATATGGCGATGATTGGCGATATTAAAGCCACACTCAATGCGATACAGCCTCGTTTAAAAGAGAAAACAGATACCACTCATCTTGATGCTTCATTGAAACATTATGCTAAAGCACGAGAAGATCTGGATGCACTTGCACAACCGAGTGAACGTGAGCTTATTCATCCACAATATCTGGCTCGTCGATTAAGTGAACTGGCAAATGATGATGCTATTTTTACTTGTGACGTAGGGACACCAACGGTATGGGCGGCACGTTATGTGGGTATGAATGGCAAACGTCGTTTACTGGGCTCGTTTAATCACGGCTCTATGGCAAATGCGATGGCTCAAGCCATTGGTGCACAGGCGTTAGATAGAAAGCGTCAAGTTGTGGCAATGTGTGGTGATGGTGGATTTACCATGCTAATGGGGGATTTTATCTCATTAGCTCAAATGAATTTGCCTGTAAAAGTGATTATTTTTAATAACAGTGTATTAGGTTTTGTCGCGATGGAGATGAAAGCGGGTGGCTATTTGACGGATGGTACGGATTTGCATAATCCAGATTTCGCGGCTATTGCTAATGCATCTGGTATCAAAGGCATTCGAGTAGAAAAAGGTGAAGATCTGGATAATGCACTGAAAGAAGCTTTTGAACATGATGGCCCTGTGATTGTGGATGTGGTAACCGCAAAACAAGAGCTTTCAATGCCCCCTGAAATTAAATTCGAACAGGCGAAAGGGTTTAGCTTGTATATGATGAAAGCGATTATTAATGGTCGCGGTGATGAGATTGTTCAACTCGCGAAAACTAATTGGTTACGCTAGTTATTAAGTCAGATTGAAGATAAATAACCCTATCAAAATAAATCGATAGGGTTATTTTATTATTATTGGGCTTTCTCTGTTAAACAGAAGTTTTCAATTAATTGCCCCATTAATTCACGCGTCGGCTCAATAAATGCCATATCAATAAATTCATCAGGTTGATGTGCTTGCTCAATAGAACCTGGGCCTAAAACTAAGGTAGGGCAGAGATCTTGAATAAACGGCGCTTCAGTACAGTAATTTACAGTTTGCGCTTTCTCACCCAATAGTTTTTCGATCACGGCAACCATTTTATGATCGGTTGGGCACTCATAACCCGGAATAGGATCGTGTAATGCCTCAACACTTAAACGACCCGGCCAACGTGCTTTGACTGGCGCTAATGTTTCGTGAAGTAAATCATCCAAGTCTTGCAGTGTTAATCCCGGTAATGGGCGAATATCCATATGTAATTCACAGCAAGCACAAATTCTATTTGCTGCATCACCGCCATTAATATAACCAAAGTTCATTGTTGGATAAGGGATAACAAACGCAGGGTTGTTATAGCGAGTTTTTAACGTATCGCGCAGTGTACTAAGGTGAGTAATAGACTCATGCATCAGTTCTATCGCGTTCACCCCTTTTTCTGGATCACTAGAGTGTCCTGATTGCCCAGTAATGCGTATTGCATTTGATAAATGCCCTTTATGAGCACGAATAGGTTTTAACGATGTAGGTTCGCCAATAATGGCAAAATCAGGGCGGATTGCTGTATTAGCAGCAAAATAACGCGCCCCTGCCATAGAGGTTTCTTCATCAGCGGTAGCAAGTATATAAAGTGGATGCGTTAGTGTTTTAGTATCCACGTCACGTAATGCGTCAAGAATAAAGGCAAAAAAGCCTTTCATATCCGCTGTACCTAAGCCGTATAACTTATTTTCTTTTTCTGTCAGCGTAAAAGGATCTTGCGTCCAACGGCCTTCATCAAACGGCACAGTGTCAGTATGACCACAGAGTAATAATCCGCCTTTCCCCGTCCCTAATGTTGCGAGAAGGTTAAATTTTCCTCGCGTTTCGGGTACAGGTTGAATTTCAATTGAAAAACCTAATGTTTCCAACCAATTAGCAAGCAGGTTAATCAATGCTTCGTTGCTTTGATCGTTTTTAGCATCTGTTGCACTGATAGAGGGAGTTGCAATTAATTGACGATAAATCTCAATAAATGTAGGTAATTTAATATTCACTGTTGACAGCCTTTCTTCATAATAGTATCAATATTCATGCACTTTTTTTGAATAAAAATACATTAATCGGTTTGTGTTCATAGTACAAGGTAAGAATGACATGTTAAATACTCTGATTGTAGGAGCAAGTGGTTACACTGGCGCTGAATTAGCCGCCTATCTTCAGCAGCATCCTCATGTGAATTTGAGCAGACTGATGGTATCAGCTCAAAGTGCAGATGCAGGAAAGTGCTTTTCTGAACTTCATCCACAATATCGTGGTTTAGTAGATCTCCCACTAGAGCCGATGGTTGATGTGGCTAAAGCCGTTGAAAATATTGATATCGTTTTTTTAGCAACAGCACATGAAGTCAGCCATGACATTGCCCCTATTTTTCTAGAGCAAGGTTGCGTGGTGTTCGACTTATCTGGCGCCTATCGAGTACAAAACAAGCATTTTTATCAACAATACTATGGATTCGAGCATAAGAATACTGATTGGTTATCACAGGCAGTTTATGGGTTAGCCGAATGGAATGCCGACATTATTAGTCAGGCTCAATTAATTGCAGTGCCGGGTTGTTATCCAACGGTGTCTCAGTTGTCTTTAAAACCGCTTGTGGAAGCGGGACTTTTAGATACAGCACAGTGGCCAGTGATTAATGCTACCAGCGGTGTGAGTGGTGCTGGTAGAAAAGCCTCTTTAACCAGTAGCTTTTGCGAAGTGAGCTTGCAACCTTATGGCGTGTTTACGCATCGCCATCAACCTGAAATTGCAACACATCTGGGTATTGATGTCATTTTTACACCTCATCTGGGTAATTTTGCCAGAGGGATCTTAGCCACTATCACCTGTAAGTTAAAAGTGGGTGTGACACAAGAGGATGTAAGACAAGTCTTTGAAGATGCTTATCAAGATAAACCATTAGTGCGTGTTTATGAAAAAGGGTTACCTGCATTAAAAGCCGTTGTAGGAACCGCATTCTGTGATATCGGATTTGCTCAACAAGGTGAACATCTGATTGTGGTCGGTGTTGAAGATAACTTGTTGAAAGGGGCTGCTGCACAAGCGGTGCAATGTATGAACATTCGGTTTGGTTTCGCTGAAACCGAATCACTTATTTAAATAATGAGTAGGGAAGTTTCATGGAACCATTAATTATCAAACTGGGTGGTGTGCTCCTTGATAATGAAGAAGCGTTAACGCGGTTTTTCACTGCATTACAACAGTATCGTTCAACACATTCTCGCCCCTTAGTCATCGTACATGGTGGTGGCTGTTTGGTGGATGAGTTGATGGGTAAATTGCAATTGCCTGTGGTGAAAAAGCAGGGGCTTCGTGTCACACCGGCTGATCAGATAGACATCATCACAGGGGCACTTGCCGGAAGTGCCAATAAAACCTTGTTATCGTGGGCAACTCAGTTTGGGCTTAATGGTGTGGGGCTTTCTTTGGGTGATGGACAATTAGCTAAAGTCACTCAAATCAATGAAGAGCTAGGCCATGTAGGAAATGCAAATCCCGGCTCTCCTGATTTACTCAATTTATTATTGGGTGCTGGCTATCTACCTATTATCAGTTCTATCGGTATGACTGAAAAAGGTGAACTGATGAATGTGAATGCTGACCAAGCGGCAACCGCTATCGCTGAAACGTTAGGTGCTGATTTAGTGTTGCTTTCAGATGTCAGTGGCATTTTAGATGGTAAAGGCCAGAAGATAGCCGAGATGTCAGCAGAAAAAGCACAGACATTAATCGACCAAGGCATTATCACTGACGGCATGATAGTGAAAGTAAACGCAGCATTGGAAGCGGCTAAAACGTTAGGACGACCAGTTGAAATTGCAAGTTGGCGCCATGCTGAAAAACTAACGGCTCTGTTTAATGGTGTTGCAGTCGGAACCCGTATTTTAGCTTAAAAATCTTTCTAGAAACCTTATCGCTATTTGATAGTTGGCAGAATTTAAACAAATTAGGAATTGAAGGTTATCACTATGACTAAAGGTATAAAAAAAATCGTACTGGCGTACTCTGGCGGATTGGATACTTCGGCAATCATTCCTTGGCTAAAAGAACATTATGATAACTGTGAAGTTGTCGCTTTTGTCGCGGATGTGGGTCAAAGTCGTGATGATTTAGTGGGTGTGGAACAAAAGGCCTTAGCATCAGGTGCTTCTGAGTGTCATATTGTCGATTTACGCGAAGAATTTATCAAAGACTATGTTTACCCAGTATTAAAAACGGGCGCGTTATATGAAGGTAGCTACTTATTAGGTACTTCAATGGCTCGTCCTGTTATCGCTAAAGCGCAAGTTGAACTAGCCTTAAAACTCGGTGCCGATGCAGTCGCTCATGGTGCAACAGGTAAAGGTAACGATCAGGTTCGTTTCGAAAGTACTTATGCGGCACTTGCTCCACAACTTAAAGTGGTCGCGCCTTGGAGAGAGTGGGATTTACGTTCTCGTGAAGCATTACTGGATTATCTGAAAGTTCGTAATATCCCAACCACAGCAACGCTTGAGAAAATTTATAGCCGTGACGAAAACGCATGGCATATCTCAACAGAAGGTGGTGTATTAGAAAGTCCGTGGAATGCCTCAAACGAAGACTGTTGGGCATGGACGGTTGATCCGAAGAAAGCACCAGAAACACCAGAACTCGTTACTGTCACCGTAAAAGCGGGGGAAGTCGTTGCCGTAAATGGTAAAACACAATCACCTTTTGAATGTTTAGATACCTTAAATGCATTAGGCGTTAAACATGGTATCGGTCGTATTGATATTGTTGAAAACCGTTTAGTGGGAATGAAATCTCGTGGCTGCTATGAAACTCCGGGGGGCACTATCATGATGGCGGCTCTGCGTGGTGTTGAGCAACTTGTACTCGATAGAGATGCTTTTAAATGGCGTCAACAGCTGGGCTTAGAGATGTCTTATGTGGCTTATGATGGTCGTTGGTTCACGCCAATTCGCGCTTCACTGCAAGCGGCGGCAGAGTCACTGGCAAAAGATGTGAATGGTGAAGTGGTATTAGAGCTGTATAAAGGTCATGTTAATGCTATTCAGAAGAAATCAGATAACAGTCTGTATTCTGAAGAGTTTGCAACCTTTGGTGAAGATGAAGTTTACGATCACAGCCATGCTGAAGGGTTTATCCGTTTATATTCCTTACCATCACGTATCCGTGCATTGAGTAAGAAATAAGGTTAAACAATAGAGTGATGCTATATATCTATATAAGGCATCACTCTCACTCTTTTATTACACAGAATAAATACAGGAAGCGATTATGGCACTCTGGGGTGGACGTTTTAGTCAGGAAGCTGATCAACGGTTTAAACAATTCAATGATTCACTGCGGTTTGATTTTCGACTGGCACAACAGGATATCTTTGGCTCAGTAGCTTGGTCTAAAGCGTTAGTCACAGTTGGCGTATTGTCGCAAGATGAACAAGCTCAACTTGAGCAAGCTTTAAATGAATTATCAGAAGAAGTAACAGCAAACCCGCAGTCTATTTTGCAGAGTGATGCAGAAGATATTCATAGCTGGGTTGAAAGTAAGCTTATTGCCAAAGTGGGTGATTTAGGTAAAAAATTACATACGGGTCGTAGCCGTAATGATCAGGTCGCAACAGACTTAAAATTATGGTGTAAAGAAGAAGTTATTCATCTTCGCCAAGCAATTGTTGAGCTACAAAAAGCCTTAGTTATCACCGCAGAACAAAATCAAAATGCAGTGATGCCGGGTTACACCCATTTACAGCGCGCTCAGCCTGTCACTTTTGCACATTGGTGTTTAGCATACAATGAAATGCTAGCCAGAGATGAAAGCCGCCTAGCAGATGCATTAAAACGTTTGGATGTCAGCCCGTTGGGATGTGGTGCGCTGGCAGGTACGGCTTATGATATCGATCGTGAACAATTAGCCGAATGGCTGGGGTTTGCGAGTGCAACCAATAATAGTTTAGATAGCGTATCCGATCGTGATCATGTCTTAGAATTATTATCCTCTGCGGCTATTGGTATGGTTCACTTATCTCGTTTTGCAGAAGATCTTATTTTCTTTAATAGTGGCGAAGCGGGTTTTATTGAATTATCAGACAAGGTAACTTCTGGCTCATCATTAATGCCACAAAAGAAAAACCCAGATGCACTTGAGCTTATCCGTGGAAAATGTGGACGAGTGCAAGGTGCGTTAACGGGCATGATGATGACCTTAAAAGGTCTGCCTCTTGCTTACAATAAAGATATGCAAGAAGACAAAGAAGGGCTATTTGACGCTATCGATACATGGTCTGATTGTTTGCATATGGCAACGCTTGTTCTTGATGGGATCCAAATCCGTCGCCCTCGTTGTGAAGAAGCCGCGAAGCAAGGTTATGCTAATGCCACTGAATTGGCCGATTATCTTGTTGCGAAAGGTGTGCCATTTCGTGAAGCTCACCATATTGTAGGTGAAGTGGTGGTTTGCGCCATTGAGCAAGGTAAAGCGATTGAAGAGCTCCCTCTTTCTGAATTACAGATGTTTAATAGTAAAATTATGATTGATGTGTACGATATTTTATCGCTTCAATCTTGTTTAGATAAACGTCTTGCAAAAGGGGGCGTTTCTCAAAAACAGGTCGCTTATGCGATAGTAAAAGCCAAAGAAGTCTTAAATATGGATAAATAAGCAAAGCGTTTACCTAAGACAACTTACTGTTATTCAAAAAGAACAGGGTGGATCTCACTCTGTTCTTTTATTTTAAATTGCCGATAATATCGAAAAAGAGAGGCAGAATAACATTCGACTGATAGAAAAATTTATCAGTTACTATATTATCTATAGACATTAACTATCAGCAATAAATGTGGGATCTGCAATGAATATCCGTGACTTGGAATATCTGGTGGCTCTAGCTGAGCATAAACATTTTCGTCGTGCGGCAGATTCTTGCCATGTGAGTCAGCCAACATTAAGTGGTCAAATTCGTAAACTTGAAGATGAACTTGGTGTGATGTTGCTTGAAAGAACTAGCCGTAAGGTTCTGTTTACTCAACAAGGTTTGTTGCTGGTGGATCAAGCGAAAACCGTTTTACGTGAAGTCAAAGTGCTACAAGAAATGGCTTCATTGCAAGGCGAAAGTATGGCAGGGCCTTTACATATTGGGCTTATCCCTACTGTTGGCCCTTATTTATTGCCTCATATCATTCCTGAATTACATAAAAACTACCCTAAGTTAGAGATGTATATTCATGAAGCACAAACTCATAGCTTATTAGCTCAATTAGATAGCGGAAAACTCGATTGTGCTATTTTAGCAATGGTAAAAGAGAGTGCGCCGTTTATTGAAGTGCCCCTATTTGAAGAGCCAATGAAATTAGCAATTTATGAAGGACACCCGTGGAATGAGCGTGGATCTGTGCCGATGGGCGACTTAGCGGGTCAACGCTTATTAATGTTAGAAGATGGGCACTGTTTACGCGATCAAGCGTTAGGGTTCTGCTTCCAAGCAGGTGCAAAAGAAGATACTCATTTTAGAGCAACGAGTTTAGAGACTCTGCGTAATATGGTCGCTGCTGGTAGTGGAATAACCTTATTACCTGATTTATCGGTACCTCAAGAACAAAAACGTGATGGGGTTTGTTATCTAGAATGTACTGATCCCAATCCATCACGTTCTATTATTTTGGTTTATCGTCCCGGATCGCCTTTGCGTAATCGTTATGAACAGTTAGCAGAGACAATCCGTGAACATATGACCGCATTTTATGCAGAAAAACAGAGTGCATTAAAATAAGCGGTTTAAACCATTAAGTGCGGCAACACGATAGGCTTCTGCCATTGTTGGATAGTTGAAGGTAGTATTAACGAAATACTCGATAGTATTGCCTTCACCTTTTTGCTCCATAATCGCTTGACCGATATGAATAATTTCAGCAGCACGCTCACCGAAGCAGTGAATACCTAAAATTTGCTTGGTTTCACGGTGGAAGAGAATTTTCAAACTCCCTACATTCATACCTGCAATTTGTGCTCTTGCCAGATGTTTAAATTGAGAACGTCCCACCTCATAAGGAATTTTCATTGCAGTGAGTTGTTGCTCTGTTTTACCAACAGAACTAATTTCAGGAATGGTATAGATCCCAGTTGGAATATCTTCGATTAAATGTGTTTCTGATTTTCCAGTGGTAATTGCCAAAGCAGCAATTCGACCTTGATCATAGGCGGCAGAAGCTAGACTTGGATAACCAATTACATCACCGACGGCATAAATATGTTCACAACTGGTTTGGTAATGAGCATTAACAGAAACTTGTCCACGACTATCTGTTTTAATACCCACGTTTTCTAAGCCCAGTGTGTCAGTATTTCCTGTTCGACCATTCGCATAAAGTAGGCAATCTGCTTTGACTTTTTTACCTGATTTTAGATGAACAATAACACCATCATCGACACCTTCAATGCTTTCATATTCTTCATTATGACGAATAACAATACCGTTATTCCAGAAGTGATAAGAAAGTGCATCAGACATCTCTTGATCAAGGAAAGACAATAGGTGATCACGAGTATTAATTAGGTCTACTTTTACTCTTAATCCTCTAAAAATAGAGGCATATTCACAACCAATGACACCAGCACCATAAATAATGACATGGTGAGGCTCATGCTCTAAATCGAGAATAGTGTCACTGTTATAAATACGAGAATGAGAGAAATCGACATCTGGCGGGCAATAAGGACGTGAGCCTGTTGCAATAATAAAACTATCAGCTGAAAGAATATCGCACGTACCATCAGGATAACGCACGCTGATCCTGTGCTCGTCAATAAATGCAGCTTCACCCGAATACATCGTACAATTATTACGCTCGTAAAAACCTTGACGCATTTTAGTCTGCTGACTAATTACGGTACTGGCTTGACGAAGTATTTGAGAGAAAGAGGAGTTAATAAGGCGAGATTGGTCACTGTAAAGCGGATTTTGATTAAATTCTATGATACGACTTACTGCGTGACGTAGGGCTTTTGAAGGAATGGTTCCCCAGTGAGTACAGCCCCCACCGACTTTGTTATAACGTTCTATAACTGCGACGCGCTTTCCTTGTTTAACAAGCCCCATGGCCGCGCCTTCACCACCAGGACCTGAACCGATCACAATTGCATCGAAATGAGAATGTTGCATAGGAAAAGACCTGTTTTATACAAACCGACAACGCTATATTAACATTAGAATGAATAATAGCCCAACTGACATTAAGGGCATTAGTCACACTTTGTTGAGTTTTTATGAGAATGTGTCTTGAGAGATGATTGTACGCACTGCTTTTTTAACAAAGTTTGATATATTGGGTATAAACCAAATTAGGATTATCAGGATTTCTGTGAGTAATAATATTGGCATCAGAGCTAAACAAAAAGAAAAAACCCGTCGCTCTTTAATTGAAGCTGCTTTTAGCCAACTCAGTGCCGAGCGTAGCTTTACAAGTCTAAGTTTACGAGAAGTGGCTAGAGAAGCTGGTATTGCACCCACCTCATTTTATCGTCATTTTAAAGATGTGGATGAACTTGGGCTCACCATGGTTGATGAAAGTGGATTGATGTTACGTCAACTAATGCGCCAAGCACGTCAACGCATTGCGAAAGGTGGCAGTGTTATCAGAACATCAGTAGCAACTTTTATGGAATTCATTGGTAATAATCCTAATGCGTTTCGATTATTACTTCGTGAACGTTCTGGGACTTCAGCTGAGTTTCGTGCGGCTGTCGCACGAGAGATCCAACATTTTATTGCAGAACTGGCAGACTATCTTGAGCAAGAAAGCCATATGCCACGTTATTTTACAGAAATGCAATCTGAAGCAATGGTCACTATTGTATTTAGTGCAGGCGCAGAAGCACTGGATATCGATATTGAAAAGCGTCAACAATTAGAAGAAAGATTAGTTATACAACTGCGAATGATTGCTAAAGGTGCCTATTATTGGTATCGACGTGAGCAAGAAACGCAAATACCTCTACAAGATAACCCAGAGATAAAGAAAAAAACGCATCAGAAAGGAGACAAATGATGGAACAAAATCGCTGTGAAAAAAGCACGCTATTACTTGCCACAGTCATTGGTGTCGCTTTACATGGTACTTATTCAAGCCTTTTTAACCCGTTTATTGAGACGTGGTCAGTTTTCCCACTCATCAGCTTAATTTTGGCAGTTTACTGTTTATATCAGCGCTACTTAAATCAACCCATGACCGATGGTATGCCTAAGCTGATTTTTTCATTCTTTTTATTAGGCTTATTCGGTTATAACGCTTACACCAGAACCGTTAACCCTGAATGGGGTTCAAATTTCTTCTCTTCAGTTTGTATCGTTATCGTTGCATTGTGGATTTATCGTCAATTCAAACAGCGTCAACGCTTACGTATACAGGCAGAAGAAGCTGAAAAAGCATCACGAGCAGAACAGTACTAGCCTGTACTCCTCTCTTTGTTGTAAACACAGCGAAATTTTGACACCAGCAAGCTATCTTGCTGGTGTTTTTGTTTTTATTGGCGTTATTGAAAGATTTTCTATTCTAACGTGAGAAATAAGCTGTTATCTTTTTTCTAATAATACGCCACATTCCATATGGTGGGTGTAGGGGAATTGGTCGAATAATGCTAATTTACTGATTTTATGTGTTTTAATTAGAGTTTCTAGATTTTCGCACAGTGTTTCTGGATTACAAGAAATGTATAAAATGCTAGGGTAAGTTTTAACCAATTCTACAGTTTTCTCATCTAAACCACTACGAGGAGGGTCAACAAAAATGGTTTCACATTGGTAATCTTTTAAATTAATCCCTTCTAAGCGTTTAAATTCTCTTACACCATTCATTGCTTGCGTAAAATCTTCTGCGGACATGCGAATAATTTTCACATTATCAATGTGATTCATTGCAATATTGTATTGGGCTGCATGAACAGACGGTTTTGCAATTTCTGTTGCCAGTACTCGCTCAAAATTACGTGCAAGCGCTAATGAAAAGTTACCGTTGCCGCAATACAGTTCAAGCAGATCGCCTTTTGCATTTTCTGTTGCTTTTAATGCCCATTCCAACATTTTAATATTGACCTGTGCATTAGGTTGCGTGAAGCTATTTTCAACTTGGCGATAAATCATCTCTTTACCTGCCACTGGTAACACTTCATCAATAAAATCATTATCGAGCATAATTTTTGTTTTATAAGCTCGACCAATTAATTGAACATCAAAGCCTTGAGCAATTAATGATTGGCGTAATGCTATTGCTTCTTGCTGCCAAGTTTCATCAATTTTCTTGTGATAAAGCAGGGAAACAATAATTTTATTACTCAACGTAGAAAGATAATCAATCTGAAACAGTTTCTTTCTGAGTGTTGGTTTATCTTTTATTTCTGCCAACAAGGCAACCATCATTTTATTAATAAGCTGGCTGGCAACCGGAAATTGGTCAACACGAATACGCTGCTTAGTCTCTTGGTCAAACATAATATGATAGAGAGAATCTTCTTCATGCCAGATACGGAATTCCGCACGCATACGATAATACTGTTCTGGTGATGAAAAAACCTCTGCTTCAGGCGCATTAAAAGGAGCCATCATTGTTTGTAGACGTTGTGTTTTTTCATTCAGTTGAGACTGATATGTTTGCGTTGGTAATGAATTCTGCATGGTATCTCGCCTTTTTTTGGCAGTAATAAAGTTAAGCGAGCGAAATTGTAGAGATCCTCATGAAGATGTCCAGTATTCTTCATGTTCAATTTCTGGACTCAGTGGATTTGAAATCGTAGCATAGTTATTCGGTCTCCTAATAGGAGTTAAAAGGGAATCTGGTGCAAAGCCAGAACTGACGCGCAGCGGTAATAGGATCAAGGATAATAAAAGACACTGCAAAGCACTTATATAAGTGCAGTGGGAAGTCATTATCTTAAAGATATAAATTTGTTTCTTTAACCTAAAGTCCGAAGACCTGCCGAAGACCTGTCGCATCTTAAATTAAATACGCGTTTTATTTAATTTTGGCGGCATCCTGCTACTTATTCTGTTGGATGCAGATTTTCATGAATAATAAAAAAGTTTTTTTCATTTCCAGTGTGGCTTTGAGTGTTATGGCGGGCAGTTTTGGTGCGTTTGCAAATAACAGTGATACGTTAAGCGTGACAGCAAACCGCTTTCAAGAGCCTAACTCTTCTATTTTAGCGCCGATAACAGTTGTTGAACGTGAACAAATCGAACGTTGGCAGAGTAATAGTGTTATTGATGTATTACGCAGAATGCCAGGGATTGATGTGGGGCAAAACGGTGGAATAGGGCAGATGAGCTCTATTTATGTACGTGGAGCTGAATCTCGTCATGTTCTTATTTTAGTGGATGGTGTGCGTTTAAATCAGGCGAATGTGTCTGGTAGTTCTGATATCAGCCAAATTCCTCTTTCTCTTGTTCAACGTATTGAATATATAAGAGGGCCTCGTTCTTCTGTTTATGGTTCTGATGCGATTGGTGGCGTGATTAATATCCTCACAGAAAGAAAAACGGAAGGAGGAACACTTAATGCCACAATGGGTTCTCATGGTTATCAAGAATATGATGGCTCGATAAAACAAAAAGTCGGTGATAAAACCACATTAACAGCCGCTGGCAGTTATCTCTATACCAAAGGTTATGATGTAGAAGCGAATGGAAATACTGGTGGACATCCACAACCCGATCGTGATGGCTTTATGAACAAGTCATTATGGCTAGGGGTTAATCACGATATTAACGATGATGTTTCTTTATATGCACGCGCTTATGGTTTTGATAATCGCACGGCTTATGATGCTTATTATGACAGTTATAACGATATGTTAACGGATACAAGAGCATTATTTAGTCGTACTTATGATGGTGGTGTGAAATTTAATCGTGATAACTACTCTTCTTCTTTAAATACCAGCTATAACTACACCAAAGATTATGACTATGATCCTCGTTATGGTCGCTATGGTAAAGGAAGCCGTTTTACCAACTCTGAACAATATAATGTGCAGTGGGGAAATCACCTTTTATTAGGGAATGGCAGTATCGGTGGTGGTGTCGATTGGCAACGTCAATCTATTAAAGCTGGCTCTAGTGGATTTCCTAATAAAGAACACTTCGACAATACAGGTTTGTATCTAACTGGACAGCAAAAGTTAGGCGATATTATTGCTGAAGCATCAGTACGCTCGGACAAACACTCTGAATATGGCTGGCATACGACTTGGCAAACTAACCTAGGTTGGGAATTTGTTGAGGGTTATCGTGTGATTGGTGGTTATGGTACGGCATTTAAAGCACCGACACTGATGCAACTTTATAGTGAGTGGGGAAGTAATCCAGACTTACAACCCGAAAAGAGTAAACAGTGGGAAGGGGGCTTTGAAGGATTAACGGGGCCTTTAGCGTGGCGATTAACTGCGTATCGTAATGATGTAAATTCTTTGATCCAAGGTGAATCGAGTTATCCATACCGTAACTACAATGTTGGTAAGGCCTTAATTAAAGGTGTGGAATTTACGGGTGAAATGGATACGTGGATTTTTCATCACACCTTTAACCTTCAATATATAGATGCAAGAAATAAAGAAACGCATCAACGTCTTGATCGTCGCGCTCGTCAACAACTGAAATATCAGCTTGATTGGCAAGTCGAGAAACTCGATATGGGGGTGACTTACCAATATATCGGTCAACGGACAGATAAAGATTATGGGACTTATGAGAATGTTTCTTTAGGTGGTGTGAGTATTTGGGATTTAACTGCTTCATATCCTATTACATCACATCTCTCAATTCGTGGTAGAATAGCCAACCTGTTTGATAAAGATTATGAGACAGCTTATGGCTATCGCACGCCAGGACGTGAATACTTCCTCACAGGAAGCTACAACTTCTGATGCACAACTTACCGCTAACCCTACTGTATTGGTTTTTGATTCAGGGGTTGGCGGTTTATCTGTTTATCGTGAGATCCGTGAAAAATTACCGGATGCTCACTATATCTATGTTTTCGATAATGAAGCTTTCCCCTATGGTGAGAAATCACAAGACTTCATTATTGACCGTGTTGTTCGAATAGTTAGCGCGGTTGCTGAAAAACATGATCTCGCGACCATCGTTATTGCTTGTAATACAGCAAGCACAGTGAGCCTCCCTGCTTTACGTGCCAAGTTTACTGATATTCCTATTGTGGGCGTTGTACCTGCTATTAAACCAGCAGCTAAATTAACATGTAATGGAGTAGTTGGATTATTAGCAACAAGAGCAACAGTTAAACGTCCTTATACCCATGAACTTATTGAACGCTTTGCGACTGATTGCAAAGTTCACTCTTTAGGTTCGGCAGAGCTGGTGGAATTGGCTGAGAGAAAACTTCATGGTGAAGCCGTGTCTTTAGACGAGCTACGTAAAATCCTTACACCTTGGCTAAAAATGAAAGAGCCACCGGATACTGTGGTATTAGGTTGTACTCATTTCCCTTTATTAGCTGATGAACTTCTTTCTGTTTTACCTGATGGTACCCGAATTATCGATTCTGGCGCTGCAATTGCACGAAGAACTGCGTGGTTAGTCGTAAATCAAGCGAAAATAAAGGGTTCAAATGAAATTAACTTCGCTTATTGCTTAAAAGAAGATGAGAATAGCGAATTATTAAAACCTGTTTTAGCGGGTTTTGGTTTTGAATCGCTTAGAAAACTGGCGCTTTAAGTGCAATTTGATTGAAAATTCAACGGTCAGTAAAAAAACTCAAAAAAAGTGTTGCCAGCTTCACAAAACTCCCTATAATGCGCCCTCGTTGTCACGGCAAACCACGCTAAGTGAGTTAGCCGAGAGAACGAAGAAAAAAAGTGAAAAGCCTTGAAAATAAACGCTTGACACTGAATGAGGAAGATGTAGAATGCACCTCCTCGCAACAG
>NZ_JBLRMI010000007.1:0-228723 GCF_047921555.1 Proteus sp. LHD240705 | reverse complement strand
GGATGCGCATTATAGGGAGATCTCGGATTAGCGCAAGTGTTTTTTTAAAATAATTTACTGTTCGTTCAAAACTCCAACAAGACGTATAAAAACCCCACAGTAAAGATTAAATATCACTCAATTTTAGCAAAATGCGCCGCAAATTCGCTTACTTTATTCCAATCAGTATATTCAATTTCTTTTGTAGGATCCGTTTCACCTTTAGTCATCTTCATAATTAATTGGATCATAACTCTATCAATCCATTTATAACGAGGATAAAAAAGTGCGCCAGCAAAGACACCCGTTAACGTTGGTTTCCATGGAGTCTTATCTAAAAACTTACGCATATAAGCATTCGTCTCGGGTGTATTCTTTTCTGCTTTTCTTGCCGTAAGATTAACGCCAAAGAATGCGGACGGCATACTATTCAATTGTGCAAGATGACGAGTGATAAATTTATCGAGCGCTTTATTAAAGTAACCATAACGAATCGAAGCGCCCACTAAGACTTTATTATAAGCAGATAAATTTAAACTCTGCTGAACAGAGGTTAAATCTCTCACATCACATTCATGACCGTGTTGTCTTAATTCATTCGCGATTTGTGTCATTATTTTTTTAGTTTGACCATCAGTACTACAATACAACAATAGCGCGCTCATACATTACTCCTTGTATTAGGTTAATCACGCCAAAACGTTGGGGTAAATAAAACCAATAGTGTGAAAACTTCTAGTCGCCCAAATAACATTGTCACGACCAATATCCATTTTGCAGCTGGATTCATTGTCGTGAAGTTATCGGCGACAATCCCTAATCCAGGACCAAGATTATTTAATGTAGTGGCAATAGCAGAAAATGCAGAAAATTCATCAACGCCTGTTGCTATCAACAACATTAAGCTAATAATAAAGACCAGCGCATAAGCGGAGAAAAATCCCCACACAGCTTCAATAATACGTTCGGGTAATGCTCGGTGACCAAGTTTGATGGTATAAACCGCATTTGGGTGAACAAGACGTTTTAATTCACGATTCCCTTGTAGGAATAAAAGCAAGATACGAATGACTTTCAATCCCCCACCCGTTGATCCTGCACAGCCACCAATAAACGCCGAGCATAATAATAGAAGAGGCAAAAATGCAGGCCATTGTGCAAAGCTATCCGTGGCAAATCCCGCAGTTGTCGCCATAGAGACAACTTGGAAAAAAGCCTGGTTTATGGTTATCCATCCTGTGTCGTATACAGAATAAAGCCATAGAATACCGCTACAGATAATGACTAATCCCAATTGAATTGAGATAAACATACGAAATTCAGGATCACGCCAATAAATATTTAAGCTTCTTCCCGTTAGTACGGCAAAGTGCAAACCAAAGTTACAACCAGAAATCAGAAGAAATACACCAATAATGATGTTAATGGTTGGGCTATTAAAATAACCAATACTGGCATCGTGAGTAGAAAACCCACCAATTGCAATAGTTGAAAAGCTATGAGAAATAGCATCAAACACATCCATGCCCGCAATCCATAATGCTAAGGCACAAATGATCGTTAATAAGACATAGATAAGCCAAAGTGCTTTCGCTGTTTCTGCAATTCGAGGCCGCATTTTGTTATCTTTCAATGGACCTGGCATTTCTGCGCGATATAACTGCATTCCCCCAACACCTAAAAGAGGGAGAATAGCGACAGCTAATACGATGATCCCCATTCCTCCTAACCATTGGAGCATTTGGCGATAAAACAGAATAGCTTTAGGTAATGAATCTAGCCCTACAAGCGTTGTGGCTCCTGTTGTAGTCAGTCCAGAGAAAGATTCAAAAAAGGCATCAGTAATAGAAAGATGAGGTTGCTCAGAAAAGATAAACGGCAATGCCCCTACACTACCCAGTACCGTCCAAAATAAGACAACAATAAGAAAGCCTTCTTTAGGCTTAAGCTCACTTTTTTTATGTCGATTGGGGATCCACAGCATTAACCCAATGATCAAGGCTACAATAAATGTTTGGCTAAATGCACGCCCTGCACCATCTCGATATATTAATGCAACAATACCAGGAATGATCATCGTGACAGAAAATAAGATAACAAGCAGTCCGACAATACGGGTTATTGAACGAAAATGCATTTAGCGATTTCCTTGGTAGCAAAGATTATTCATTTTTATCTAACGGGATTAATTGCATACTGCCACGACTTATATCACGTAGTTTAACTTCAACTTCACCGCTATGCACGGCAGGCAATGAAAGTATAAAAGTGACTTTATCAGTATATTCACTTGAAAGTACTTGCCCCTGATATTGTTCAACAACTTGTTCAAGTAATGAAACCAGTGAATATTCACACGCTACACTAAAACGCAACTGTGGCACTTTCGTTTTTGTTGGCAAAAGCTTTAATGCTTGTTGAACACCACTGCCATAAGCTCTAACTAACCCACCAGTTCCTAATTTGATCCCACCGAAATACCGAACAACCACTGCGGTAACTTCTCCCATTCCACTCCCTAAAAGAGGTGCAAGAATAGGTTTTCCCGCAGTACCTGTTGGCTCACCATCATCAGAAAAACCTAATTGTTGTGAGTCATCGGGTCTTCCTGCAACAAAAGCCCAACAGTGGTGCCGGGCATCAGGAAATTGTTCTTTGATAGACTGGATATACACTTTTGCTGCATCAATACCTTCAGTGTGAGCAATAAATGTAATAAAACGACTCTTCTTTATTTCTTCACTGAATTCTACGGTTTCAGCGGGGATCAAATACGCTTTCATCAGGCTAAGTGTAAATCTCTGGTCATATTTTCAATTTTGTTATCGTGGATAATAATATTATCTTCAATACGAATACCACCAAATGGTTTGAAATGCTCAATAAGCTTCCAATTGAAATGAGTACTGTATTTTCCTTCTTTCCAAGGCTCTAGCAGAGAGTCGATAAAGTAA
This sequence comes from Proteus sp. LHD240705, assembly GCF_047921555.1. Lineage (NCBI taxonomy): Bacteria > Pseudomonadati > Pseudomonadota > Gammaproteobacteria > Enterobacterales > Morganellaceae > Proteus > Proteus sp. LHD240705. The sequence goes on along the minus strand of NZ_JBLRMI010000007.1, from coordinate 225,790 downwards.
AATCCAGGTTCAATTGTTAATACCATGCCTGGTTCAACAATACGTGTGCAACGTAAGAATGGATACATTGCAGGAGCCGCTAAGTGGGTTCCTTTATCATCTTGCATAAATCCAGCTGCATCATGAACTTGCAGACCTAAAGCATGCCCTAAGCCATGAGGTAAAAATGGTGTAGTTAATCCAGCACTCACCATCTCTTCTTCACTCACACCTTTAACAATACCGTATTTATTAAGTAGCCCAGCAATACGTCGATGCATTTGAACATGGTATTCAGTATAACGCACACCCGCTTTCATCGTTGCAATCAGCGCTTGTTGCGCATCATTCATATCTTTAACTAATGAAGTAAATTCATGATTTTCTTTTGCGCTATAAGTACGAGTGATATCTGCTGCGTAGCCATTATACTCTGCACCGGCATCAATAAGGAAACTACGATATTCATCTGGTGATTCATGATCTAATTTGGTGTAGTGCAAAACAGCGGCGTGTTCATTTAATGCGACAATATTGCCGTAAGGAACATCGGTATCACGATGACCCGTAGCCATTAAATACGCCATATTAATATCAAACTCACTTAATCCAGCTTGAAAAGCTTCATGAGCGGCAATATGTCCGTTGACGGCCATTTTTTGTGCTTCACGCATACAAGCTAATTCATAACCTGTTTTATAGGCGCGGTAATAATGATAATAATTAAGAAGAGATTGATTGTTGATATTATCAATACTCACACCTAATGATTCTGCTCGCTGTATATTTGGACCAATATAAGCGGTATTTTTATTAATATAAGGTGCTAGCTCTTTCTGAATATCATCAACATTTTTAAGATGAATTAACTCAACTTCATGAGTCCAATAGCTACTTGGTAAAGCTTCAACACTGTGCCAATAGTCAACTGGGGAATAGAACCATAATTTAGGTTTATTAACACCATCCGCTAATAACCAACAATGTGGTACATCTGTTACAGGCACCCATGCTTTAAAATGAGCATTCACTTTAAAAGGGTAATCACTGTCATCAAGGAAAACACGGATAGGTTCACCAGAATGAATTAATACCGAATCAAGATGGTGTCTGGATAAAGCATCACGAGTACGATTTTGTAGAGTTTTGATATGTTCTTGGTACAGAGAGAGCAATTTTTCCATTATTAATTACCTTATCTTATTCATTGTTAATGATTCAGCTTAACACGCCAACTCTTTGAGTGGCTAACCCCATAACAAAAATAGATTATTACCGATTTATCTCCCCTCGTTTTATCAAACTGAGCAACAACATAGAATTCAATAAGTTGAATAATTTCACTGTGATCACCCTTGCAGTTTTTTAATCAAATATTTGCATTTATTTAACATAGTATTCACACTCTTATTATCTGGTCATACCAGTCTATACATTTAGGGAGAATACAAATGCTCTATCAAAGCGAAAATATTCAAGCCGATTGGGTGAAACAAGGTATTGTTGAACTCATTTTTAACGCCAAAGGTTCTATTAACAAATTAGATACCAAAACGGTTGCAATGCTAAGTGAAGCTTTAACCGTATTAGAAGCAACACCAGGCCTGAAAGGTGTTATCTTGCGTTCCGAAAAACCGGCTTTTATTGTCGGTGCTGATATTACCGAGTTTTTATCCCTTTTTGATGCCCCTGAAGAAGAATTAACTCAGTGGCTACACTTCTCTAATCAGATTTTTAGTCGACTTGAAGACCTACCTGTTCCTACCGTTTCTGCTATCAATGGCTATGCCCTTGGCGGTGGTTGCGAGTGCGTACTTGCTACTGATTTTCGTATTGCTTCTCCTGATTTACGTATCGGTTTACCAGAAACAAGACTTGGGATCATGCCTGGCTTTGGCGGTTCAGTACGCCTTCCTCGTTTGATTGGTGTCGATAACGCATTAGAAATTATTACTGCTGGTAAAGATGTTGATGCCCAAACTGCACTTAAAAATGGATTAATCCAAGCAATTGTCCCTCTAGAAAATTTAAAAGAAAGTGCTATTTCGCTAATCGAGCAAGCAATTGAAGGCAAAATTGATTGGAAAGCTGCACGTCATCCAAAAATAGCACCATTAAGACTGACAGAGCTTGAACATAAAATGTCTTTCAGTGTGGCTAAAGGTATGGTGATGAAAGTAGCAGGCCCTCACTATCCAGCACCGATCACGGCAGTAAGAACTATTGAAAAAGCGGCATTTCTAAATAGAGATGAAGCACTGGCTATCGAAACTGAAAATTTTGTCAAACTCACACGTACTGATGTTGCAAAAGCCTTAGTCGGTATTTTCCTTAATGATCAGTATGTCAAAAATATCACGAAAAAACGTCATGCTGAATTACCTAAACAAGCGGCGGTCTTAGGCGCTGGGATAATGGGCGGTGGAATATCCTACCAATCTGCCTTAAAAGGTATTCCCGTTGTAATGAAAGATATTAACCAAAAATCCCTTGAGCTTGGTATGAATGAAGCGTTAAGCCTATTACAAAAACGCCAAGAAAAAGGTCGAATGAGTGCCGTAGATATGGCAAAAACGCTCGCCTCTATTCAACCTACATTGAATTATGTTTCTGTCAGTGATGCGGATGTTGTGGTTGAAGCCGTTGTTGAAAATCCCAAAGTAAAAGCAACTGTACTCGCAGAAACAGAAGCACTATTAGCTGATCACGCGGTACTTGCGTCAAATACCTCTACAATCCCTATTTCCCTGCTCGCAAAATCCTTAAAGCGTCCTGAGAATTTCTGTGGGATGCACTTCTTTAACCCAGTTCATCGAATGCCACTGGTTGAAATCATAAAAGGTGAAAAAACCAGTGAAGAGACGATTAACCGTATTGTCAGTTACGCTAGTAAAATGGGTAAAACACCGATTATCGTTAATGATTGCCCTGGTTTCTTTGTAAACCGTGTCCTCTTTCCTTATTTTGCTGGGTTCTCTCTATTACTAAGAGATGGTGCTGATTTTCTTGCTGTAGATAAAGTGATGGAAAAAGTATTTGGCTGGCCTATGGGACCGGCGTACCTACTTGATGTTGTAGGCATTGATACGGCAAATCATGCTCAAGCCGTAATGGCTCAGGGTTTCCCTGACAGAATGGGTACAATTGAACGAGATGCTATTGCTCTTTTATATGAGCAACAGCGATATGGTCAGAAAAATAATCATGGTTTCTATAATTACACAGTTGATAAACGGGGTAAAAAGCAGAAATCTGTTGATGGTCAAATTCAAACGCTTATTCAGCAAAATGCTGGCAAAACACAAGATTTTAGCCAAGATGTAATTATCGCTCGCATGATGATCCCGATGATCAATGAAGTTATCCGTTGTTTAGATGAAGGTATTATTGCTTCACCAGCAGAAGCTGATATTGCATTAGTTTATGGCTTAGGCTTCCCTCCTTTCCGAGGAGGTGTCTTCCGTTATCTTGATACCATCGGATTAGCGCAATTTGTTGCAGATGCACAGCAATACGCCTCATTAGGATCTCTTTATCAAATTCCTGAAAGCTTAAAACAGAAAGCGCAACGCAACGAAACCTATTATCCAAAGCCCGCAAAAGTAGATGTTAACATCAGAGAACTCGCTTAAGGAGATATGAAATGGAAAAGGTTGTCATAATTGATGGTATTCGTACTCCAATGGGACGCTCAAAAGGTGGTGCATTTCGCCATATCAGAGCGGAAAATCTCTCTGCACAATTGATGCAAGCACTACTAACACGCAATCCGAATATTAATCCTAATGATATTGGTGATGTGATTTGGGGCTGTGTACAACAAACTTTAGAGCAAGGTTTTAATATTGCTCGTAATGCGGCGTTATTGGCTGAACTTCCACACAAGGTTCCGGCAGTTACAGTTAATCGGTTATGTGGTTCATCAATGCAAGCATTACATGATGGTGCACGCCAAATTATGCTGGGTGATAGTCAAGTAGCATTAATTGGCGGTGTTGAACATATGGGTCACGTACCGATGACTTATAATGCAGATTTTAATCCATCACTTAATCTTTCTGTCGCTAAAGCCTCATTTTCAATGGGATTAACGGCAGAGATGCTGGCTAAATCATTCCAAATTTCACGCGAAGAACAAGATAAATTCTCTTACCGTTCTCATCATTTAGCGGCTCTTGCAACGCAACAAGGCTATTTTGATAATGAGATAATTGCGATTAATGGTCATGATGCAACAGGTAATTTTATTAATGTCAAAAATGATGAAGTTATTCGTTATAACCCAAGCCTTGATGAATTAGCCCAGCTTAAACCTGTGTTTGATCCTGCTACGGGCTCTGTTACAGCAGGCAATTCATCCGCAGTTTCTGATGGTGCATCCGCCATGTTTATAACCAGTGAACGTTATGCTAAAGAGCATAATTTAAAGCCTCGTGCCATTATTCGTTCTATGGCAGTGACAGGATGTGATCCTGCAATTATGGGTTATGGCCCTGTTCCTGCAACAGAAATCGCGTTGAAAAAAGCAGGATTAACATTAGGTGATATTGATATTTTTGAGCTAAATGAAGCATTTGCCGCACAGTCATTAGCATGTATGAAGAAAATGAATCTGCTCGATAGCATAGATGACAAGATTAATTTAAATGGCGGAGCAATTGCCTTAGGGCATCCTTTAGGATGTTCAGGCTCTCGAATAACCACTTCATTATTAAATATTATGGAGCGTAAAGATGCACAATTTGGCTTAGCCACAATGTGTATTGGATTAGGACAAGGTATTGCAACGATTATAGAACGTGTTTAATACGATATTCTGTATATCCACGCTCTGATCGTTAGGGGAACGTATTCTTTTCGATTGCATGGTTAGAAACCATTTTCCCGCCGTCAGGGGCGGGTTTTTTTATGGTTTTAAAAACGAAAATAATAACAAATAACGGGGTACTATCGTTTTATCAGATAAATTCAAAGGCATCGCTAAATAAGCGAGTTTTATCTGCATTACGCTCATTACAAAAGCGATCTCTGGCTATTTTCGCCATTTCAAAACGCCCTGCGATGTAAATATCATATTCTGATAAATCACCAAAATCTTCGCTTATTGCCGTTAATACCGTACCTTTGCGGCCACGCCAAGTCTCATCAGGCTGTTCAACAACTGGAATAACGGATAACGATGGATGCAATTCTGATAATTCTTGTAATTCATTGAGATCATAGAGATGAACGCTTTCTCTTCCCCCCCAATAAATTGTAATAGGTCGTTGAGGATTTTCAGCTAACGCGGCCAATAGAATTGAATGGGTATAAGAGAATCCTGTACCGCCAGCAATCAATAGTAATGGACGTTGACTCTCTTTTTGAAACCACGCATTCCCATGAGGAATATCAATGGTAAGCTGCTGTTTTTCTAATATCACATCAAGCACTGCCATCGCATAAAGATTGAGTTCAGACGCACCAATATGAAGTTCAATAAAGTCTTTATTTTCAGGTATAGATGCAATAGAAAAAGGACGTTTATCACGCTCATCCATAACAGCTAAAAGATATTGTCCAGCCTGAAAATCAAATTCGCCATCAGGTAATAGCCTTACCCGATAAACCGTATCTGTCATCGGCTCAACAAGTGAGACTTTACAATTCAATATTGCCATGTTGTTCCTCTGTTCTTATTTAAGAATATCGAGCTGTTCCCAAATAGTATCGACTCGTTGCTTAACTTCATCAGACATCACAATAGGTCTACCCCATTCTCTATCTGTCTCACCCGGCCATTTGTTCGTCGCATCAAGACCCATTTTTGATCCCAATCCTGAAACAGGTGAAGCGAAGTCGAGATAATCAATAGGCGTATTTTCCATCATAATGGTATCTCTTGCAGGATCCATTCTGGTCGTAATTGCCCAAATCACATCTTTCCAATCTCTTGCATTAACATCATCATCGCAAACAATCACAAATTTGGTGTACATAAATTGCCGTAAGTAAGACCAAACTCCCATCATTACGCGTTTAGCATGACCCGCATACTGTTTCTTCATTGTCACAACGGCTAAACGGTAAGAACATCCTTCAGGAGGTAGATAAAAATCGACAATTTCAGGAAACTGTTTTTGTAATATCGGAACAAGCACTTCATTCAACGCAACACCTAATACTGCGGGTTCATCAGGTGGACGACCTGTATAGGTTGAATGATAAATTGCATCTTTACGGCGCGTTAAATGCGTAATGGTAAACACAGGGAAAGAGTCAATCTCATTATAATATCCTGTGTGATCACCATATGGCCCTTCTGGGGCTAATTCGCCTGGTTCAATGTAACCTTCAAGGATAATTTCAGCACTTGCAGGGACTTCAAGATCATTTGAAAGACATTTTACAACTTCTGATTTATTGCCCCGTAATAAACCCGCGAATGCATATTCAGATAAGGTATCTGGTACAGGTGTTACTGCACCTAAAATAGTCGCAGGATCTGCCCCTAATGCTACGGAAACAGGGAATCGCTCACCGGGATGTTTTTGACACCACTCTTGAAAATCTAACGCACCACCACGATGCGATAACCAGCGCATAATCACTTTATTTTTACCCAGCACCTGCTGGCGATAAATACCGAGATTTTGGCGCTCTTTCAATGGGCCACGAGTCACCGTTAATCCCCAAGTAATCAAAGGTGCCGCATCTTCAGGCCAACAATGCATAACAGGAATTTTTGTGAGATCAACATCATCACCTGTTAAAACCACTTCCTGACAAGGCGCTTTACTCAAGCGTTTTGTTGGCATATTTAAAACTTGTTTAAACTTAGGTAACTTATCAAAGAGATCACGAAAACCTTTCGGAGGATCAGGCTCTTTTAGAAAAGCCAATAGCTTTCCAACTTCGTGTAAGGCTTTAACATCATCTTGCCCCATCCCCATTGCCACACGCTCTGGTGTACCAAATAAGTTACAAAGCACGGGCATATCATACCCTTTAGGATTTTCAAACAACAGCGCTGGCCCACCGGCACGTAAAGTTCTGTCCGCTATTTCGGTCATTTCAAGGTAGGGATCTATTTCATAGGCGATACGTTTTAATTCACCTTTTTCTTCTAATAATGAAAGGAAATCTCTTAAATCGCGGTATTTCATCATAATCTTACGAGCCAGTGAGTGAAAGAAAAGAGGGCCAATGCCCTCTTTGAGACGCTATAAGCTAAACGCATAACTCACTAAAATGCAATGCTTTTTATTTAATAGCGTTCACTATACTTATAAACAGCGGAATGGAACCCACTCTGAAAGTAACTTAGTATCAAACTGTTCAGGGAATGTTTTTCCATGTTGGAAGATTTTAAAACCTTCATTTTTAGCGCTGTAATAACGTAATTCTTCACCTTGAATATATAAGTAACTTCCTTCACGGATAGCCACAACAATCTCTTCAGGGTTAATTGCACAAAACTCTGCAATACGCTCATCACGAGTTTCACCCATATGACCACTGATAGAAGCATCAATGTAATGTGGGTTAATTTGAACAGGGAATAGGCCTAATGAAGGCATAATAACAGAGGAACGTACAGGCATATCATTAGTGGTACGAATTGTTGGTGTCGCGACGTTACAACCTGCGCTCCAACCAATATACGGAATATTACGCTCACGTACGGCGCGTTGGATTGGAACAACTAATCCTTTCTCATGCAGCATTTGGTTTAATAACCAAGTATTGCCACCACTGACTAAAATACATTCTGCATTGTTGATTGCATCAACTTCTGAATCAAAATGTTCAATACAAGTAACTTCAATACCTAACACTTCTGATAAATCACGAGCACGTTGATCATGATCGGAACGAATAACGGCATAAGCAATTAATACAGCAGAACGAATACCGCGTTTTTTAATCATGCTATCGATATTATCTTTTGCATAACTTAACCAACGTGGATCCCCGGCAATTTTTCCGTTACTTAATAAAAAAACTTCCATTACAGAACCTCTTTATAATTATGAACAAAATTCTAAGATAATTATCTTGAGAGCTTTTTCTTATTTTTACCATCACTTTTTTATTAACTTGTTACCTCTATCCGAGATCCAAGTGAAAGTAACAAAAACAAGCCTTTTTATTGCGAATAAACACAGCTTTTCTGTTCTTTTTTCAGTATAAAACCACGTTAACCTATTTTTTATTTAATCCCCCGATAGATGACTGTTACCTTAATGATAAATTTGCTATTATCACTTAAATTAAATTTAACTAACCTATTGTCTCTATTATGAAAAACTGGCATTTGCTGTATTGCAAACGAGGACAAATTCCTCGTGCTATCGAACACTTAGAACGTCAGCAAGTGGGTTGTTTTACACCTATGGTAACCATAGAAAAAGTACTAAGAGGAAAGCGCACTACCGTAACAGAACCGCTTTTCCCTAATTATCTTTTTATAGAGTTCGATCCTGAAGTGATCCATACCACGACCATTAACTCAACGCGTGGAGTAAACTCATTTGTTCGCTTTGGGCAATATCCTGTCACTGTTCCTCAAGATGTGATTGATACACTGCAAATCCCTCAGCTTTCTTCTCTCACTTATAGCGAAGAAAATGTACCTCACAGTGGCGATAGCGTATTAATAACAGAGGGGATTTTTCAAGGGATCAAAGCCATATATCAAGAGCCTGATGGTGAAGCCCGTTCGATTTTGCTTTTAAATATATTAAATAGTGAAGTGAAAAAATCAGTGGGAAATAAAGAGTTTAAAAAAGAGTTGCTCTAGAAAAATTTAACCCAGCAATTGCTGGGCTAATATCATATGATTTTAGAAAATCGGTTCTAAAATTATTTTTGCTGTTCTGCTTCAGTTTCGGCCTCTGCTTCCTCAGCTCCTTCTTCATCTGTTCTTCTTCCCTTACCTACATAAAAGCGCGATACCATGACACCGATTTCAAACAGTAAGTACATAGGTATTGCGAGTAAGGTTTGAGAGAAAACATCTGGTGGTGTCAAGATCATACCAACGACAAAGGCACCTACAAGAATATAAGGGCGTTTTTTCTTTAATGCTTCAGGTGTCGTTACACCACTCCAGCACAGTAAAATAATCGCAATAGGTACTTCAAAAGCTGCACCAAACGCCATAAATAACGTCATTACGAAACTTAGATATTTACTGATATCTGGAATAAAGTTAACCCCTTCAGGGGTTGTATTAACAAAGAAGCCAAACGCGAGAGGGAACACAACAAAATAAGCAAACGCCATACCGAGATAGAATAATACCGTACTTGAAACAAGTAATGGCAGCATTAAGCGGCGTTCGTGTTTATACAATGCTGGTGCGATAAAAGCCCATACCTGATAAAGAATAATAGGTACAGAAGCAAAAATGGATACCATGATTGTCAATTTAATCGGAGTCAAAAAGGTAGAGGCAACATCCGTCGCACTCATATTTGACCCTTTTGGCAACTTATCGAGTAATGGAGCCGAGACTAATTGATAGATATCGTTAGAAAAATAAACCAGCGCTAAAAAAACCACTAGAACTGAGACTAAGCTATACATCAAACGCTTACGAAGTTCTATTAAATGGCTGATCAGCGGTTGGGTATCATTTACTGCCATGTTTTAATGCTCACCATTGACCTGATCAGTTGTTTTTTTCTCTATTGTTACTGGTTGAGTAACAGGAACTTCTGTCTTTGTAACACTTTCTGCCACAGGTTTATGGCGATTAGCATCATCATTAACTTCATCAGCTTCAGCAAGTGCAGCTAAATCAGAAGGTGAAGGTTCCGTAGAGTCGGTTTTTACAGACTGCTCTTTCGTGGAGTCTGGCGTTGTAGGTGCATGATAAGTTTGTTTTAAAGACTGTGCAGCCTCTTTTAACTCATCCATAGACGCTTTCAGCTCTGGCGATAACGTTTGCAAATTCGCTTTCTCTTCAACTTTTTTCAAGCTCTCTTGGAGTTCTTGAAGTTTTAGTTCTTGAGTCAGTTCATTTTGCACATTCGCAGCCAAAGAGCGTAGCGCCCTTACCCAGCCAGCAATTGTTTTTACTGCTACGGGCAAACGTTCTGGCCCCAGAAAAACAAGACCAATCACCATGACCAATAGCAGCTGACTAAAACCAATGTCAAACACGGTTTACACCTGCTCTTTGTTTTTGCTCTCAGTTGTAGACTTCTCTTCTGTTGAAGTCTTCTGCGCTAAATTTTTAGTATCAAAATCTGCGTCATTATTTGTTTTTTCAGCGTTGCTGGTGTCTTTATCTGCAGTTTCGTCACCAATCGCTTTTTTAAAGCCTTTTACTGATGCGCCTAAATCTGAGCCTAATGTGCGCAGTTTATTTGTACCAAATAATAAGACAACGATGACAGCGATGATGAGTAATTGCCAAATGCTAATACCGCCCATTTTATGTTCCTCAACTATTTTCGGGGTTATACTTAATAACAGTGCCCATTATATACAACGAATTCAATTTTCGGGAATCTCGAATTCATCTTTTAACTTGCTCAAAGACAAACTTTGATGTGTTTTTATTGTGCATTACCAGATCTAAACCAACCCAAAATCCATGCAAGAAGACCTAAACTGATAAAAACACTGAATAATGTTTTAAAACCAGAAACAAAAAACAGGCTACCGCATAAAAACAGTGTTGTACCTATACCCAATAAAAATAAAGACTGTCTCTGTTTGACTCTTTGAGAACCTATTTGTTCCGTCAATTTGTCTAGCGTTAACTTCATATTTTTATGTTGTTTCAGACTATCATAAACCAGCTCTGGTATCTCTGGCATTTTTTCAATCCAATAAGGTGCCTTACTCTTGATACCGTTCATTAATGCCGTGATACCAATTTGACTATGCAACCAATCTTCTAAGAAAGGTTTTGCCGTTTTCCATAAATCCAATTGTGGATATAATTGGCGTCCAAGCCCTTCAACATAAAGCAATGTTTTTTGAAGTAAAACTAATTGCGGTTGTACTTCCATATTGAAACGACGTGCTGTATTGAAAAGATTAAGTAACACATGTCCAAATGAGATTTCAGAAAGTGGTTTTTCAAAAATCGGTTCACACACAGTGCGGATCGCAAATTCAAAATCTTCCACATTGGTATCTGCTGGCACCCAGCCCGAATCAACATGTAATTCTGCAACTTTTCGATAATCACGGTTAAAGAAAGCTAAGAAGTTTTCAGCTAAATAGCGTTTATCTTCTTTATTTAATGAGCCAACAATACCGCAATCAATACCGATATAATATGGGTTCTCAGGGTGATCATAGCTAATGAACACATTACCAGGATGCATATCAGCATGGAAAAAACTGTCTCTAAACACCTGAGTGAAAAAGACTTTTACACCACGCTCTGCAAGAAGCTTCATATTTGTCTTTTGTGCATTCAACGCTTCAATATCAGAAACGGGAATACCATAAATACGCTCCATTACCATCACGTTTTCATGGCAATAATCTGAATACACTTCAGGAATATACAACATTGAGCTATTTTCAAAATTACGACGTAGCTGAATAGCATTCGCAGCTTCACGCAGTAAATTTAGCTCATCAAGTAATGTTTTCTCGTATTCGCGGATCACCTCTTTTGGCCGTAAACGACGACCATCAGGTAAAAACGGTAATAGATTTGCCAAGCGATACATCAAACGGATATCCGCTTTGATCACTGGTTGAATATCGGGACGAATAACTTTTAGTACCACTTCTTTGCCGTTTTCTTTTAATTTTGCAGTGTGAACCTGCGCAATAGAAGCGGAAGCGAGTGGAGTTTCATCAAAATCATCAAACCATTGGTCGATAGGGCAACCAAATGAGTTTTCAATATATTGTCGTGCTTTCTTACCATCAAAAGGAGCAACTTTGTCTTGCAATAAAGCAAGCTGGTCAGCGATTTGAGGAGGGAAAAGATCACGTCGAGTTGATAACATTTGGCCTAATTTAATCCAAACAGGACCTAATGTTTGCAATGCGAGTCGTAAGCGTTCACCTAATGGTTTTTCTGGATGTTTATTTTTGATCCAAAATAGTGCTCGGCATCCTAATCTTACAGGTAAAGTAATTCGGTGTTTAGGAATTAACTCATCAAGCCCATAAGATAAAAATACCTGAATAATATGATAGAGGCGCTTTAACTCACTAAGGAGCATTATTTTTTCTCCAATGTGCCTAACCGTTTTTCCAGTTCGGCGGTTTGCTGTGCAAGTTCTTCTATTTCATCATAAAAATGGACTGTTTCTAATGCACTAGGTGCGGTTTTCCACTCTTCAATTAACGCGTCACGTAAATAATCTTTTTGGTGACTTAAGAGTGAAGAAAATAACTGAACGCCCTTTCCTGCAACAACAGTCAGACTTTGCGCCGCAATATCACCAATATAAGGAGCTAAATATTGCGCGGGATCCCACTGCGCCATATCTAATAATGCAGACCAATTTTGAACAACCTGCATATCACCATCAATAGTAATATCACCACGGTTGATCAGTTCTGACATTTTTTGACGATCACGAAGCTTAATCAGTGTTAATAGTTTTGTTTTTATCAAACAATCGGTTTCATCATCCCACTGACTTAATACATCAACTTGTTGTTCGCTAAAGACTAAGTAGATGGAACGAGGAAACTCATTGATAGAAAGCGCCAACACTTTGCCCGCAAGGCGATTGCGGGCAGGTTTAAGCACATTTTCCTGATATAAAACGTGATTAAGCGCTGTCTCCATGGATGCGGTTAGCAGCGGATACAGTACTTGAGAAGCAATATCATGAGAAAAAGTGGCTTTTTCCATCTCAGAATTTAAATCCTTTGTGTAATGCAACTATACCTCCGGTCATATTGGTATAGGTAACTTGATCAAATCCTGCTTCTTCCATCATACCTTTTAGTGTTTCTTGGTCTGGATGCATGCGAATGGACTCCGTTAAATAACGGTAACTTTCAGCATCATTCACAATCACTTGACCAATTTTAGGTAGGATATGGAAAGAGTAAGCGTCATAAATCTTACTTAAAGGATCAAGAACAGGTTTAGAGAATTCCAACACCAGCAGACGTCCACCTGGCTTTAATACACGGAACATTGAGCGTAAAGCTTTTGCTTTATCAGTCACATTACGTAAACCAAAGGAGATTGTAATGCAATCAAAATGGTTATCAGGGAAAGGTAACTCTTCAGCATTTGCTTGCACATAGTTAACATTGCCGACAATACCGTGGTCGCGTAGCTTTTCACGACCCATTTTCAACATTGAGTCATTGATATCAGCTAAAACAACTTCCCCATTTTCGCCCACGAGACGAGAAAATTTAGCTGTTAAATCACCAGTACCACCCGCAAGATCAAGAACACGTTGGTTACGTCTTACACCACTCGCTTCAATGGTATAGCGTTTCCAGATACGGTGAACACCAAAAGACATCAAGTCATTCATTAAATCATACTTAGACGCGACAGAGTGAAAAACCCTTGCAACCATGGTTTGTTTATCATCTTTGTCAACGGTTTGGAAACCAAAATCTGTTGTTTCCTTAGTTTGTTGAGTCATATTATTTGCCCGCTAATTAATCAAAATTTAGTAAATTCAGTACTGGCCGTTTTCAGAAGTCTTTATCTCTTTATTTTATTAAATCAATCAGATGCTGATTTTTCAATGAGATCATTATCAATCGTTTTTTTTATCTCAACCCCTAAGGATTTAAAGCCTTCCGCTTGACTGATAAGATTTCCACGACCTTCAGAGAGTTTTTTCATCGCTAATAGATAGCCAGATTGCGCTTTTTGAATACTATTTCCTAGCCCTTGCATATCATCAACGAAAAGTCTTAATTTGTCATACATTTTAGCCGCTCTGTCTGCAATTTCTTGCGCATTTTGGCTTTGATATTCATAACGCCACAATGCGGCTATTGTACGCAAAGCAACAAGTAAAGTAGATGGCCCAACTAACATAATATTGTTTTTCAATGCTTCTTCTAGCAAGTCTGGAGAATGACCAATTGCAACAAGATAAGCGGGCTCAATAGGTATAAACATTAAAACATAGTCTAAAGACGTTATACCCGGTAGTTTATGATAATCTTTTACACTCAATCCTTTAATATGCGCTCTAATTGAGTTTACATGCGCACAAAGCGCCTGCTTACGTTGATTATCATCTTCACTATTAAAATACTTTTCATACGCCACCAGCGACATTTTAGCGTCGATAATAACATCTCGGCCATGAGGTAAATGTACAATGACATCAGGTTGATAACGCCCACCATTTTCATGACGAATACTCACCTGTGTTTCAAACTCATGACCTTCGCGTAACCCTGACGATTCTAATATACGTGCTAATACCGTTTCACCCCAGTTACCTTGAACTTTATTATCCCCTTTGAGGGCATTGGTTAGGTTAACGGCTTCTTGCGCCATTTTTACATTTAATTGTTGGAGCTGGCGAATTTCATGAACCAAAGTATGTCGCTCTCTGGCTTCTTGCCCAAAACCATCTTGAACTTGTCGTCGAAAGCTTTCGAGTTGCTCACGAAATGGTGACAGTAAATGGGTTAATCCTTGGCGATTTAACTCTTCGGCTTTACGCCCACTCTGTTCAAAAATACGATTAGCTAAGTTCTCAAACTGTGTTGCAAGCCGTTGCTCACTATTAATTAATAATCGCTGTTTTTCTTCTGCGGATATTCGGCTTTCTTCCCAACGAGTTGTCACTTCTCTTAATTCAGCTTCTTGAGAAGTAATAATTTCTCTCTGAGCACGTAATTCTTGCTCTAGCTGTTCTATATTTTGTTGTAAAGAGGGGATAATCACCGCTTTTTCTTGGGCGATAGCAAGCTGTGTATGATTTTCACGTAGCATGGCTTCTTTATCGGATAAACGTTGTTGGATAGACCACCAAACCAGCGCGCCGCCAACAAGCACTCCACCTAATAAACCAATGATCCCGTATAACAACTGAATATCCACTAAAGTGACCTTTTTACTTTCCAGCGGGCTACGTTAAAACGCATAGGTAATATTGTCTAGCAACAATTTACATCATGACTTGATTTGCGATAAAGGACGCAGTTATCCCATCCATTTCGCAAGCCATTGCAAACCAAAAGCACCGGGCGCCAAAATACCAAATGCCCAAATCATCGCTGATATTAAATTAGCAATTTGAAAATAACGTTGTGGCATTGCGCAAATACCCGCAACTAATGGGACAATTGCACGAAAAGGTCCAAAAAATCGTCCAATAAACACCCCCCAAATTCCCCAACGATTAAAGAATTGATGACCTCTAACTAATGTTTGTGGTGAACGTGAAATGGGCCACAAGTTTCTCACCCCATCTTTATAGTGAAATCCTACCCAGTAGGATACCCAATCACCAAAGAAAGCGCCTAATGCAGCAGCAAGCCAAATCGGCCAGAAAAACAGACCACTCTCACCAATTAAAGCACCTAATCCCAATAAAATAACTGTGGCAGGAATAAGCAAAGAGATAAATGCAAGTGACTCACCAAAAGCAAGAAAAAACACGATCGGAATAGCCCAGACTTCGTGCTCTTTTACAAAGAGAGTGATGGTATGAATAATGTCTTGTACTGTCAAAATAAAGACCTTAAATTCGGTTAACCTAAGTGAAATAATAAATTGATTAACCGAATATAAATCACTTTATTATTCGAGAAAATAATTTTGTAAGGAATCTCGGCTAGACGCATCTAGACCGATATCTTTCTCTAGCCAAGTATCCACATTACCGTAATGCTGATTAATACTCGCCAATGCTGTTTGCAGAAACTCTTCTTGTACTGAATAAACATAGGCAAATTTATCAACAATGTTATCACTCATTGTTTTAGCATGTTCTTCTAAAAGATAAGCGCGATAAGGCGCTAATGTTTCATTGGTAAGTAGGTAATCTTCCATCACTACATCTAAAGATGCACCCAGCGCAAATAACACTAAAGCAGAGCCAACACCTGTTCTGTCTTTACCCACAGCACAATGTTGCACAACGCCCCCTTTCTCAGGTTGCTTTAATAATGTTGCCAATTGTTTATATGCAGGGTTATTAATAGGAAGTAATTTATATAACTGAAACATAAAAGCTTTGGCATCAAATTGCTCAAGTATTTCAGGAGTCAGCTTTTCAAGGTTTGCAGAAACTTCTTTGGATAGCGGGTTTGCAGGAGCATGGTAATATTGCGCACCTTCCCAGATACGGTCTGGTTTATCAACAATTTCACCACTATCGCGATAATCAATGATTTGAAAAAGATTTTTATCAATAAGAAGGGATTGATCCGTATCCGTCAGCCTATCCAGTGATCCAGCTCGAAATAACATACCTGGCTTGATAATACCACCGTTGCTTAATTTTTTACCTCCTAAATCACGGAAGTTAATTCCACCGGTTAAAGGCAACACTGAAGGGTGTGTCTGCAAAATATCAGTCATATTTATTTTCTCATTGTTATATTGTAAATAATTCTCAATTACATTATCAAAAATGCAGTTCTATTGACATAGTATATTAAGCTAATGAATTATTGCATAAAAAAAGCCCTTAACACTTACGTATTAAGGGCTTCTATCAGCGATTCGAAATATTATTTCATTAAATTACGAGCCGCTTCAATCACGATACCGAGTGCATTATTCTCAGTTTTCTTCAGTAATTCCGCATCTGGAATTTCTTGTTGAGTACGGTTTACGATAACACCCGCAACCATACCTGCACGTAAACCTTGGCTTGCACACATTGTCAATAATGTTGCAGATTCCATTTCATAGTTCATTACGCCCATTTCTTGCCACTCTTTCATAGAGCCTTTGAAACGGCGAACAACACGACCTGTATAGGTGTCGTAACGTTCTTGTCCTGGATAGAATGTATCTGAAGATGCAGTAATACCGACGTGTACAGTGGAGCCATTGTCTTTAGCGGCTTTGTACAGTGCGTTCATACATTCAAAATCAGAAACAGCTGGGAATTCCATTGGTGCGAAATGTAAGCTTGCGCCATCTAAACGAACCGCAGCCGTAGTTACAAGAATATCACCTACATTGATATGTTCTTGAATTGCACCAGTTGTACCAATACGCAAGAAAGTACGGATACCTAGCTGTGCTAATTCTTCAACAGCGATAGAAGTAGATGGGCCACCGATACCTGTTGAACAAACAATGACAGCTTTGCCATCAATTTCGCCACGCCATGACGTGTATTCACGTAAAGAAGCCAGATGAACTGGGTTATCCATTAATTTTGCAATTTTTTCAACACGCTTAGGATCACCTGGAACAATTGCTAAAGTGGCACCCTGTAGGTCATTTTTGGTTAAACCTAAGTGAAATACATCAGACATATCGGACTCCTCAATGGGACAAAACCAATGATCATTAAATTAAAAGTTACTGTATCAGTTTTTCAGTCCTTTTTAGTGATAAACATCACCTACAGGACATCAAACAAAGTAACAATTTCATAAAATTGTGATTATTATCACAAAAAGTGACATTTTAAATACATTATCCACGAATACATTATCAATATTCGCCAGCATCAATCATTAACTAAAGTAAACATTTCTCTCATCAGTATAGATGCGATAAATACATTATCGAATATAAATACCTCAATATATACACTCTAAATAATTCGAGGTGTAGCTAGGCGACAAGTGAAGGAGTCGCTAGGAGCATACATCAGTATGTGACTAGCGCGAATAAACGAAGTCAACAACGCTACACCTTGAAGTATGACGAGTGGCTAGGCGACAAGTGAAGGAGTCGCTAGAAGCATACATCAGTATGTGACTAGTGCGAATAAACGAAGTCAACAACGCTGTAGCTTGAAGTATGACGAGTAACTTGAAGTATAACGAGCATAGCGCGTACACTACCCGCCCTTAAAACAAACATCTAATGTGACAAACACATCGTCACTGGAGTGAACATGAGCTTATTTAACCAAATTGCGAGCCTACTAGGCGGCGAAAAAATCAATCAATACAAAACCGTCCTTGAGTGGGTTGGATCTCAAGGTGGCATTGAAGGCTTAGTAAAGCAATTTGATACCGCGGGTTTAAGTGAGCTTATTCAATCATGGATAAGTACCAACGCCAATTTACCGATCAGTGCAGAGCAAATCGTCGCTGTTTTTTCATCTCCAGTGATTAATGATCTTGCGGCGAAAATTAATTTAAATGCGACAGAAGCTTCTGAAATGGCCGCGCAATATTTACCTAAATTAATTGATAAAGTCACACCTGATGGCGTTGTACCTAAAGACTTAGATTTAGTCAGTGCGGGAATGGATATTTTAAAAGCGAAGATTTTCGGTGGATAAATAAACAAACTGTTTTAATGCGTTTTCCCTTACATCCCATCCCATAAGAGAAAACGCATCACGTTCTTAATAATCAAATTTGATTACAGCAAACCTTCTTCAATCAACGCTTCATGAAAACGTTGTTTTTCTTCAGGTGTTGCCTGAATACGTTCTAAAGGTACATCCAAAGCATAAGGGATATTTTGTTGTGGTGAATAAACGGCTAATACGTAGGTATTTCCATTTTGCTCAATAACAATAGGCGGTGTTTTCTTATTCCCTGAATAAGCAATACGAATATCTTTACCCTCTAAATTAAGATGATAAGTTGCAATAAATTGCTTATTACTCACAACCATTTTTGCGGGAATGGCTATTAACTTTAAAGGTTGAGTGCCTACTGATAATAATGCTTTTTTTACTTTACTGATCAGTATTTGACGATAAATAAAAAAGATCACACTAAAACCAAACAAGCCGATAAAAATAATCGTACTCATTAAGCGAAGCCAAATATTATCTATCGCCACATCAACGGTCATTTTACTGAGATCATTTGCATCAGCGACGGGTTCAACTAACACATCTTTAGGGCCTAAACCTAAAAAAGTAAAATTACGCGAAACTTCATTGCCTTTATAACGTAAATCAACACTACAGTTAGTCAGAACAAAGAGTTGAGAGCGACAAGAGCCATTCACCGTAGCATCAACAGGTACTGCATTCTCACTGATTTTATAATCATAAAGAATATTGGGAATTTGATAAGCACTAAATACAGTCATTGCTAACATGAAAATAACTAAGAATAAGGTGCGAAATAATCCACCATCTCCTCTTAGTGGAACTAATTTCAAAGGTCGAGTTGGAAAAGCATCTAATACCTTATCCGAAAGTTTAATGCTAGTTTGCACAATAATTATATCCATAAAATTAAAGAGTTTTCGCAGTATAGCAACGATCAAGAATATCAATAATAAGATTTGCTCTGGGTTTTAATGAATGCCTTTTTTTAATTTTATATAAAGTTAGCCTGCTATTTTGACTATGCGACTTATCTAAAGTGACAGTTCAAAAATAACAGGCTAATAAACAATTAATTCTTTTATTACGCGTTCTGACGCAAATATTTAGCCGCCTCAACCATATTCGCTAATGCAGCGCGTGTTTCAGGCCAGCCTCGTGTTTTTAATCCACAATCTGGATTTACCCATAAACGTTCTGCTGGAATTCGCGATTGCGCTTTTCTTAATAATCCAACGATCCATTCCACATTTGGCACATTAGGTGAGTGAATGTCATAAACACCTGGTCCAATTTCATTTGGATAATCAAAGTGCTCAAAGGCTTCTAGTAATTCCATATCTGAACGTGATGTTTCGATTGTAATCACATCCGCATCCAGCGCTGCGATTGAATCCATGATGTCATTAAATTCGCAATAACACATATGGGTATGGATTTGTGTCTCATCATCAGCAATGGCGGCACTTAATTTAAAGGCATCGACTGCCCAATCAAGGTAAGCCTGCCACTCATTACGGCGCAATGGTAATCCTTCACGTAATGCAGGCTCATCGATTTGAATAATACCAATACCTGCTTTTTGTAAATCATCCACTTCATCACGCAGTGCTAACGCGATCTGTTTTGCAATCGTTTCACGCGTCACATCTTCACGAGGGAAAGACCAACATAAAATTGTCACAGGGCCTGTTAACATGCCTTTGACTGGCTTTTCAGTTAACGACTGTGCGTAAGTTGCCCAATCCACGGTAATAGGGGCTGGGCGACTAATATCACCGATAATCACAGGTGGTTTTACACAACGTGAACCATAGCTTTGTACCCAACCATTTTGCGTAAACACATAACCATCAAAATGCTCACCAAAATACTCCACCATGTCGTTACGTTCTGCTTCGCCATGAACTAATACATCAAGACCAAGGTTTTCTTGTTCGGATATTGCTTGCTTTATATGTTCGCTGATATTTGTGCGATAAGCTGCCGTATCGATACGCCCTTTCTTAAAATCTAAACGAACAGTACGAATTTCTGTTGTTTGTGGGAATGAGCCAATTGTGGTGGTTGGCCATAATGGCAAATTAAACCGAGTACGTTGTACTTCTGCGCGTTGGGTATAAGGTGAATTTCTTTCACTATCTTGCGCTTCAATTGCCTGTAAACGAGCTTCAACTGTTGCATTATGTACACGAGTCGAGTGTTGACGTTGACGAATTGGCGCACTGTACTGTGTCAGTTGTTCATCATATTCACCTTCTGGTGCATTCAATGCTTTAGCTAACAAAGCGACTTCTTCACATTTCTGAACAGCAAAAGCAAACCAGCTTTTTACTTCATCATCAAGTTTCGTCTCTGCATTTAAATCAATTGGGCTATGCAGTAATGAACATGAAGTTCCAATCCACAAAGGGCGTTTCCCTTTTAGCGCAATCACTTGCTGATAACGTGCACTTAAATCTGCTTTCCACACATTTCGACCATTAATCACACCTAATGACAGTACCCAATCTTTGGGTAATGCTTGGTGTAAGTGCTGCAAATCATCTTGCCCTGCTGAAATATCAACATGAAGCCCATTAACAGGTAAGTTTTTAATAATATCAAGATGATGAGAAATACCATCAAAATAGGTTGTCAGCAGTAATTTAACTTGTCCCGTTAATGCTTGATAAGCTGTTTGATAGGCATTTTGCCATTCAACAGGTAAATCCAGTACCAATGCAGGCTCATCAATTTGCACCCACTCAATACCTTTCTCTTTTAATGCAGAAATCACTTGTTGATAGATAGGTAAAATATCTTTTAGAAGCGTTAATCTATCAAATTCAGGGCCTTTTACTTTACCTAGCCACAAGTAAGTCACCGGACCAAGTAAAACAGGTTTTATTTTATGACCTAATGCTAATGCTTCATCGACTTCGTCTAATAGCTCTTTCCATGCAAAGGTAAATGATTGGCCTTGCTGAAATTCAGGTACGATATAGTGGTAGTTGGTATTAAACCATTTCGTCATTTCAGATGCAGCCACAGGTTTACCTGTTGGCGCTCTACCACGAGCGACCCTGAATAGAGTATCAAGATCGAGTGAGCCGTCTTCATTACGGTGACGAGGCGGTACATTACCTAACAGTAGGCTTGTCCCTAACACTTGGTCATACCAAGCAAAATCACCAACAGGTAATAATTCAACACCCGCATCTGCTTGTTGTTGCCAATGGCGAGCACGAAGCTCTTTACCCACTGCAACTAATTCTTCCTGTGAAATCTTACCTGCCCAATAATTTTCTTGTGCCTTTTTTAGCTCTCTATCTAAGCCAATACGAGGGAAGCCGAGTGTGTGATTGCGAATTGTCATAATTAAAATCCTATTTTTAGCCGTCTAGATGTTTACACATCCATAATCTACAGGTAGTGTATAAATCACAAGCGCAAATTTTTCATCAATAACTTGAAGGTTTCTCATGATAGAAATAAAACATTTAAAAACGATATTAGCCTTAAAGCACACAGGCTCTCTTGCTAACGCAGCAAATCAATTGCATCAAACGCAATCGGCTCTTTCACATCAATTTAGTGAATTAGAACATCGCCTTGGTTATCGAATTTTTGTGCGTAAAAGCCAGCCACTGCGCTTTACTTCACAAGGAGAAGTGCTCGTTAAATTAGCAGAAGAAGTATTGCCTATCGTTCGTAGAGCTATTGAAGCGTGTAATGAGCCAGGTAGTGTGAATTTAAATATAGCGATTGAATGCCATAGTTGTATTCAATGGTTAACCCCTGCATTACAACAATATCGCCAAACATGGCCTGAAGTGACTGTTGATTTTCATTCGGGTGTGACTTTTGATCCACAACCTGCGTTATTACAACGTGAATTAGATGTAGTACTGACATCAGATATCTTAGATGACTCTCGTTTACACTACACGCCGTTGTTTGACTATGAAGTCAAATTAGTTTTATCACCAGATCACCCTCTTGCTAATCGCTTGCATATTCAGCCACAAGACTTGATTGCAGAAACCTTATTTATTTATCCCGTTCAACGAGAGCGTTTTGATGTATGGCGTCATTTTCTACAACCCGCGGGTATTACGCCACATTTCAAACATGTCGATAATACATTACTGCTAATTCAAATGGTTGCAGCTGGCATGGGAATTGCAGCATTACCACACTGGGCGGTTGAGAATTTCGAAAAACAGGGATTAGTGGTGACAAAAACATTAGGTGAGGGATTATGGAGCCGGTTATATGCTGCCAACCGTAGTGGAGAGCAACATCAACCAGCGATCCGTGAGTTTATTCGCTTATCAGGCCAGCACGCTGTTAACAATCTTCCTTTTGTAAAACAGGTCGGCGTATCCAGCGTTGATGGATCCAAAGTGATACAACAATCAGGCTCGCGCCTATGATGAAACTTGGCCAATTCGGATGTTGTTGCCAAATAGAGAAATTCACTAATAACCCTGCTGGAACCATCATGTTATTCATAATCGCTAAGGTTCCAGCATCAACTTGTGTGGCACCATAATTCCACATGAAATACCCTATTCCAGAAGCGCCAATTCCTAACCAGAGTAAAACACCCCACTGTAGTGATGTTGTTGGCATTTTCTGCCAATCGGCAAAACACAATGCGCCAACAAGTGCCACCGCAACAGCACCAAGATAAAACCAAGAAAAAGCATGATGTTGTGGAAGTGGATGAACTTCCATTAAGCGTTTATAACCAACCTGACCAATCGCAAAGAAAATATTCGCCAGTTGTACTAATAACAGGCCATACCAAAAATCATCACTTAAATGGTCATAGCGAATAATCGCCGCACCTAATACCGCTAATAATGAGCTAAAGGCATAACCCCAACGTAATCTTTGACGTTCTAATAAATCATAAATTAACGTGACATAAAGCGGTGTTAATACGGTAAAAAGTAAAAATTCTGCGACGGTTAAATAGTTATAAGCGTGGAAGACAAACAGATACATAATCCCTAGTTGGCAAGCCCCCACAAGCATATAAAGCAAAATCACCTTAAAGCGGATCCCCTTCCAACGTAAGAAAGGTAAGAAGACCAAAGCGGCTAAAGAAACGCGGATCAGAACAGAGAGCCAGCTATCAACCTGACCGGCGAGATACTCACCGATCAGACTAAAAGAAGCAGCCCATAATAGTGTTGTAATAACCAATAACCACATAATTAACTGTCTTTCTCTACTAACAGTGCTTCCATTAAATCCAATTCATGTAGCAATAATTGGAGTGTTTCATTACTGATTTTTCGCGTTGCTCTTAGATGATAAAGCTCACCACGTTCAGCACGTAATGCCGTTAAACGAAAACGCCTTTCGAGATCTTCTTCTAACGCGTTATGAACCATTTCATCTTGTTCCGCAGTACGGCGTCTTAAATAACCCGTTACACGAGAAGCAACTTCATTAATTTCTTCTGCATCCAACTGCTCTTCAGTACTTGCAGCTAAGCGCTCTTCCATTTTATTCAGACTAACAATTGCCACTTCTGCCATCACTTTACGTGCGTAGCGAACTTCGTTTTTATCTGCTTCTTTGTCAGTTGCCTTCACGCCTTTTAATAGGAAAGGAAGTGAAATAATGCCCACTAAAATCGACAGTAAAATAACACCAGCAGCAATAAAGATTATTTGATAACGCCCAGGGAAAGTGCTGCCATCGGTTAAAAAGAGTGGAATAGAAAGCGCACCCGCCAATGTAATTGCACCACGAACACCTGCAAATGACGATAACCACAACTCACGCGTTGTGTAATTAGCGAAATCAAGTGGATGCTTTTTCATAAAGATCCGACTCATTTTCTTCATTAGCCATAACCACGTAAATCGCAGGATCAGCAGTGCAAAGTAGATAACAAAAACTGCTGCAAACAGCATCCAGACTTCAACTTCTGGGTCAAGATCGGCTTGAATAACAGAGCTTGTCCAGATAATAGGAAGCTGTAAGCCAAGCATGATAAAGACAAGACCGTTAAAGACAAATTCAAGCATTGACCACACGCTATCAGCACGTAAACGCATCGCAAGAGGTGCATTTCTGATAACGCCTGATTTACTGATAGTCATACCGGCAGCAACAGCCGCTAAAATGCCTGAAAAACCAATATGTTCCGCAATAAGATAAGAGGCAAAAGGTAGCAGCAACATAAAGACGATTTGTGTAGCAGGATCGTCGCCGCTCCAACGACTCATTAATCGCAGAGATTTACTGTAAACTAAGGTGACACCGATACCTGCCAGTAATCCGCCAACGGCGACTTTAAAGAATTCAAGGGTTGCACCACCAACAGTAAACACCATCGTTCCCATTGCCACAGCAACCGCAAATTTCAAGGCAACCAGACCTGAAGCATCATTCATTAATGCTTCACCCTCTAAGATGCCCATAATTCGTTTTGGTATTCGCCCTTTACCAACAATGGAAGAGAGTGCGACCGCATCCGTTGGCGAAAGTACTGCCGCCAATGCAAATGCCGAAATCAGGGGAATACTTGGCATCATCCAATAAATCAGATAACCGATACCAACAACGGTCACCATGACTAAAACAAGCACAAGAATAAAAATCTCACGCCCATTCTGGATAAATTCTCGTGTCGGTGTTTTCCAACCATCAACAAAAAGTAAAGGCGGGATCAATAGAACGAGGAATAATTCAGGATCAAAAGTGACATGTAAACCAAACTGAGGCCATGCCAATAAAGCCCCTATCACAATCTGTATTAATGGTAACGGAACACGAAAGGGAATTAATTTTGTGATAACTCCCGAAACTGAAACCACCAGTATTAAAATCAAAATAGTAAAGAAAATTTCCATGTTACCCTTACATGCCTATTTTTATCCTGAAAACCTGACATCTTTCCCTTATAAAAGGAAAACCTACCGAACAATAAAGAAACATATTATGTAAAATTCGCGCATCATACATTTCTTTATCTATGCATCACTGCTTATTTTAAACAGATCCCACTCAGACTCTGTGAGAATATTTAAAAATTAAGACTAATCGTATCTAACACCGCACATTGTACGCTATTTATTGCTCTCTATTTATTAACGGCATTAATTATAGAAAGCATACGTTTTTATTCCTCTTTTTCAGTCTAAACAATGTAATAGACCGTATAAAAACGTAAAACGTTAAGTAATTAAATAAAAAATAATAGATAAATGACAATAGCGATTAAATTTGAGAGCTAACTCGTAATGCTAATGATTATTCAATTGTTCTTAACATCGACATCATGACAACATCACAATATTTACCTTCTCTAAAAGCAGCTTTACGGCGTATACCTTCAACTTCAAAACCCAATTTCTTATACAAATGTAAGCCTCTTTCGTTGTCTGAATACACTTCTAATTCTAATCGAGTGGCTGCTAACCAATTGAAAGCATAATCAATTGCTGTATTGATAAGTAATTTACCAACGCCTTTTCCGGAATATTCAGCACCAACACCAAGACCAAAACTCACAATGTGGCGACGACGAGGATGATTATCGATTATCAGTGCTAAATGTCCCGCGACTTGGCCATCAATAGTTGCAACAAAATTAGGGATATTTTGTTCTGAAAATTCAAGTAATCTTTTTTTCCACATCGTGACTGAAGGATAAGGAAATTGGCAAGTGCAAATATATAAATCAGGATGTGTATATAGTTGTTGAATTGCTGATGCGTCGTCAGGTTCACCATGGCGTATTTTTATTTCTTGCATATCTTCTACCAACTATTTAATTACTAGATTTAATTTCGACAATAGCGAATAAAAGTAGAGAAATAAATAGCAAAAAGGCGGAATAAAAATATATTCCGCCTTTTGTCTTTAAAACCGATTATTTAAATTAAATTGCCCACTCACCCGCATAAAATGCCACTAGAGCAATAGTAATTAATACTGTGCCAATATTGAGTTTACGCCATTCACCTGCAAATATACGGCCAATCACCAAACAGCCGAAACCTAACATAATACCTGTGACGATATTACAGGTTAAAACAATAAATACAGCACACACCATGCCTGACATTGCATCAACAAAATCACTGAAATCTAACTTAGTGACATTACCTAGCATCAATAAACCCACATACATTAACGCTGGTGCCGTTGCATAAGCAGGAACTAAATAAGAAAGAGGCGATAAGAAAAGGATCAGTAAAAATAAAATACCGACAACTGTTGCGGTTAATCCTGTTTTACCACCAGCAGCTGTTCCTGCGGCTGATTCAACATAAACCGCAGCTGGTGCAGCACCAATAACACCCGCAAAAATACTACTGACAGAGTCAGACGTCAGCGCTTTTCCGCCATTAATAATTTGCCCGCGTTTATCTAATAAGTTTGCTTGACCTGCAACAGCGCGAATAGTCCCAGTGGCATCAAAAATGGCAGTCATCACTAACGCAAGAACACTCGGTAATACTAAAGGCTGTAAGGCACCTTTAATATCCATTGCAAACAATAAAGAAAGTCCATCTTCACCTAATTGAGGCATTTTAAAGATGCCTTGATATTTTACATTAGGATCAAAAATAAGGCCGATAATCGAAATAGCCACAATCACTAATAGCACGCCACCCGGCACTTTACGTTTTTCTAATCCGAAAATAGCGGCCAATCCAGCAAGTGACATCAGAACAGAAAATGATGTAAATTTACCCATTGCGACAGGCAAACCATCAAATGGGTTTTTAACCACTAATCCAACACTGTTTGCTGCGATTAAAAGCAGAAAAAGCCCAATCCCTATTCCTGCACCATGTGCGATACCAATTGGAATATTTTTTAATATCCAAGTGCGAATGCCAGTTAATGAGAAAACGGTGAATAAACACCCCATTAAAAACACGGCACCTAATGCAACGGGCACAGAGATGTTTTGTCCCAAGACCAAGCTAAAAGCGGTAAATGCTGTTAATGAAATAGCACAACCAATTGCCATAGGAAGATTTGCCCACAATCCCATTAGAAGGGAGCCTAATCCCGCGACTAAACAGGTTGCAATAAAAACCGCTGTATGTGGAAAACCGGCTTGTCCTAACATACTAGGAACAACAATAACGGAATACACCATAGCCAGAAATGTCGTCAAACCAGCGATCATTTCTTTGCGAACAGTTGTGCCGCGTGCTGTAAGTTTAAAATAGCTATCCAGTTTACCTGTGCTTGCTGATTGATTAGCAGACATTACTTTCCTCTGACATAAAAACGGTTCACTCTCCAAAAAAACGAAAACGATTACGTATCAATTAGAATAACCTCTTGTCGATGAAAAATCTTAAGAGGGAGTCAAAAGCAAACGTTTGGTTTTTCGTGTGGATTGAGTGAGAGAATTTGACGCAAACGATTATCTGGTGCTTTTAGGGTAAGAATCAAGCGAAAAAATACATTTTTAATAAAAATGTCATAAAAAGATAATTTAAAGTTAGAAAAAAGAAAAAGAGGAAAGCAGCTACCGACTTTCCTCATCATTCTACTTTTGTACAATCATCCAATATCATGCTTATCTCACAGTAGAAAAACAGATTAATCAATTGTTTTTATTGAATTTATATTACACGATATGATAACTAGGTATATCTATCTATTATTAGTAACTTTAATAAGTTGCTTAGATAAATAATACCTCCCGTTCCCAATGTGTGGCGATTAATGATTTGCAGTATTCACTATTTTTATCTGAAGATAGTGTCATCTTCTACTTCTAACGTTAGATGAGTAGGCGCAGTTTTAGCAAATAATTTTCCGTTTTGCATAAGCATTTCTAGATTATTCTTAATAAATTTTAAAATAGTTACAACTACAAAAGATAATCATAATCATTTATAAAAAACAATAAGATAAATTTTTAATATTTAGAAATCGAGAAAAGAAAGGCTTCCTCTATCGCATTCGTTTGACCTTAAATGGAATACGATAGAGAAGAAATAATATTAAGATGAGCTACTATTGAGTGCTTCAACACCTAGGTTCCAACGTTCCATCGTTGAAACTAAGAATAAACCTGTCATAGCAACCAATAAAAATGGTAGTGAAGATGAAGAAATTTCTGACATCGCGCCAGCCAGCAAAGGCCCTGCTAAATTACCAATTCCCCATAACATCGCAGCTGACGCATTAGCAACCATCAGATCATTGCCTGAGAAATATTGCCCTATTTGTACCAACGCAATGGTGTATATCGCACCAGCTGTTGCACCCAACACCAGCAATAAAGGCCAAATCAAAAATGTATGGGACATAGTGATAGGTAATAAT
The DNA here is from genome assembly GCF_047921555.1 of Proteus sp. LHD240705. NCBI lineage: Bacteria > Pseudomonadati > Pseudomonadota > Gammaproteobacteria > Enterobacterales > Morganellaceae > Proteus > Proteus sp. LHD240705. Next base: position 197,114 of record NZ_JBLRMI010000007.1, on the reverse strand, counting down.
AAGCTTGCAAGTAAAGTCACTACACCACAAATTCGATATAACCGTGTTCTGTTCATATGATCAGCAAGCCAGCCAAATGGCATTTGCATAATGGCATCACCCGCTAAAATAGCGCTTATCATCATTGCGGCAATAGCTTCAGTGTGTCCCATACTTAGGCCATAAATAGGAAACATAGAAAGTACGGTGCCATCAAAAAAAGCAAAGAAAACAATACCACCACAGATTGCGGGTGCCACTTTAACAAAGCGGATAATAGAAAAATTAGGCTCTTGCGTATCTTTCGGTAATTTATCACCCGTTTTCTGATCCATCATTAAAAACAGGACAATAGAGATAATATGAATAAAGACACTAATTAAAATAGGTGTCTTATCTGCGACGCCATAAAGCGCAATAATTGAAGGCCCTAATAACTGGCTAATAGTAAATACCGTAGTATATACCGCTAAAATCCGCCCACGTTTATTATCTGGTGAAAGCTCATTAATCCACGTTTCACCTAAACAAATCATCACACCACTGGCAATCCCAGTGATTAATCGTAGAGGAAATAAAACCTCTAAAGGCAAGCTCCCCATTAAAGGTAATAAGCTTATTGCAGAAACAATGGTTGCTAATAGCATGGCAAAGCGTTTGCCTATCCATTGCACAATACGCCGAGCAAAAGGCGAAACAATTAACATCCCAATAGCGGGTGCAGCGGAAATAAGTCCAATGATAGATTCACTAATTCCCGCTAAATTAAGGCGCAGTGCAACCATAGGAATAGTTAATCCGATAACAATCCCGATAACGCCAATACTTACCGTGATAGTTGTTATCGCAAAAACTTCAGATTGGCGATAATTTTGATGTGACATGTTATTTTGTTTCTGCGAATAACAGAAACCTCTGTAATAAAAGGAAGGTGGTTAAATAAAATATTGTTTTATTATAGGGGATAAGAAATAGATAAACATGCTTAAAAAGTAACATTAATCAGAGAAAGATCTCCGTTTGACTCACCAAGATCTTTGCCTTTCACAATATTCTCACTTCACCGTCATTTATCCTGCAACGCTTAAGAAAAATAACGATAAATAAGCACAGTACCTGATGCCAATACAATGGTATAAATCACACTCATAAATCGAGCTTTCGACATACGTAATGTTAAATTTCGCCCTAACCAAACTCCTGCAAACATAGCAGGCAAGAAAATGACAGCTAACTTAAGAATATCCAATTGCCAATAAATACCCGCAAATAAGAAAATCACCACTCGCGTTAGTGTGCTAAAGCCAATCAATGTCGTTTGTGTAATGCGAAACTTGTTTTTATCTGCAATTCTGCCTGATAAATAGATTGCATATAAAAAGCCACCACTACCAAACAATGCGCTAAATACACCACCAATTAACCCAAAAGGATAAACCAAGCGTTGAGAAAATTGGCTTTCTTGTTTTTTCCAAAACAAGGCATAAATGGCATAACAAGCGGCAAAGATACCTAAAAGAAGAGAAAGCAAATCAGGTCGTGTGGTTAATAAAATCGTCGCACCGACCAGACTACCAATAATAATCAGCGGAATAAGATAGCGTATCTCTTTAAAATCAGCCTGTTTGCCATCTCTTAAAACATTCACTATGGCAGCACTTAAATCGATTAATGCCAATAAAGGCACTATCATTGAAAGAGGTAAATAAAGTGCTAATACAGGGCCTGCAATTAACGCAGAGCCAAACCCAGCCATACCGAAAATAACATAAGCAAAGAATAAGGTAAGTAGGCAAATAAAAAGATCAGACCAACTGAGTAAGTCCATCATAATAAACCTTGAATAATTATCATTTAATGAAGAATATTAGCGTAATTATTAAAAATCGAACAGTGATCGTAAGACTATTCACAAAATACAGCAGAAACAGGATCTCATTTTTCCGAATACGGTTAATTAGTGTTATTATCTAATCGGAATAACTCTTTTAAACTAACGATATTTTGAATTGGCAATGAACCCACAACCTCCTAAAAAAACGAATGAATACCTTGGTAATAAAGTCAAACAATTAAGACAGTCTCGAAACTTGTCACTTAATGAGTTATCAAGAAAATCGGGAATATCCAAGGCTGCATTGTCAAAATTAGAATCGGGTGATTCTAATCCTAGAATCGATACCTTAGAGGCTATCGCAATAGCGCTTGGCTTTCCGTTAGGGGATTTATTTAGTTTCACACGAGAAGAATATCCTCGTTTAGAACGACATAAGCCTATCGTGGGTGATTATGCCCAAGAGTTTAAATTTCGTATTGGTATCGGCAATATTACTGAAATTTGGCATATCGAAATGAAGCATGGCGCGATCATCAATAGCCCAGCTCACGCAGATGGAACTCAAGAACACATCATGGTCTATTCGGGTAAATTAATGATGCGTTTTGACAATGATGAAACGGTCTTACTCGAAACAGGTGATTTTTACGCCTTTCATGGTAATACCCCTCACTCTTATATTTGTGTTGAAGGGCATTTGCGTGCATCCGTCATTATGTCTAGCCCCAATCAACAGCATTATCATCATCGTCCTTAGCTTTTTTATTTGCGATAAAAATATGGCTTTATTCCTATTAATTAAAAATACCGTAATTAAGAATAAAGCCACTGATAAAATAAAAATGACAAATTAACTTAGATAACTTTCCATTTGTTCAAAAACACGTAAATCGTCGCTGAATCTCACTTCTTTTACGTCTTCAAGCTTTTCTACCTGACTCACCATCTGCATTAGGCGATCATCTTTTTGCACTAATAGCCAAATACGGCTTTTATCGCTATTTTTCATCGGTAAACACAAAATACCATCAACGTTAAAGGCACGGCGAGCAAATAGCCCACAAATATGGGTCATAACACCGGGATGGTTGCGAACAATCAATTCCAGCGCGATAGGTTGTGATTGTTGTGACATAAATTAAGCTCCTATCATCTCAATATTTGCCGCCCCTGGCGGTACCATTGGAAATACTTTTTCATGAATATCAATCATGACATGAATTAAACACGGACCTGGTTTTTCAATTGCTGCTTTTAATGCACTCGCAGGATCCGCTTCCTGATTTAAGTCACAGGTGTCTAAACCAAAGCCTTGTGCAATACGAATAAAATCTGTTTGATAAGGGTAAGCCGCCGCATAAATACGCTCTTCAAAAAACAGCGTTTGTTGTTGGTGAACCAATCCCAATGCCTGATTATTTATCAAAATAATTTTGATATCTAATTGGTGTTCAGCCGCCGTAGCAAACTCTTGAATATTCATCATAATGCTACCATCCCCAGAGAAGCAGAGGATTTTCTTACTTGGCTCCGCTAATGCGGCACCAATCGCTGCTGGTAAACCAAATCCCATCGTGCCTAAACCGCCAGATGTTAACCATTGTCGAGGTCGATTTAACGGATACGCTTGTGCAACCCACATCTGATGTTGCCCAACGTCTGTTGTAATAATGGCATCATCATCAACACAATTTGCGGCCGCTAATACAATGCCATAACCACTCAGAATATTTTCAGAGTTTTTCATCTCCAATGGATATTCTTGTTTCAGTGTCGTAACACGCTCTATCCATTCATTACGCTTATTGGTATTAATCAATGGTAATAACAGTGATAACACTGATTTCGCATCAGCGTGGATCGCAATATCTGGGCGCTTGATTTTACTAATTTCAGCACGATCGATATCAACATGAATAATTTTGGCATTAGGGCAAAACTTCTCTGCTTTACCAATAGCACGATCGTCAAAGCGCGCACCTAATACAATCAACAAATCCGCTTCTTCTAAAATAAAATTGGTACTACGCGTCGCATGCATACCCAACATCCCCAAATACAGAGGGTGTGAAGGTGGCATTAATCCTAATCCCATTAAGGTCATCGTTGTTGGCAGATTATTTTTCTCTGCTAATTCAATCGCTTCTTTGCATGCTTCTGAGCTAATTATTCCACCGCCTAAATATAAAACTGGATTTTTAGCTTGGTTGATCATTTGCGCCGCTTGTATCACTAAATCAGTATTAAATGCGGGAACGGGATCTTTTTGTGGAATAGGTGGTAACGCTTCTAATGTAATTGTGGCTTGCTGAATATCTTTTGGTACATCAACCCAAACTGGGCCCGGTCTCCCTGACATAGCTAAACGAAACGCATCACAAATAATTTCGGATAAATCAGCAATATCGCGCACTAAATAATTATGTTTAGTAATGGGAATAGACATGCCATAAGTATCAACTTCTTGGAAGGCATCTGTCCCAATCATTGCAGAAGATACCTGACCAGTAATACACACCAAAGGAATAGAATCCAATTTAGCATCTGCGATTGCAGTGACTAAATTCGTCGCCCCCGGCCCACTTGAGGCAATACAAACAGCAGGTTTACCATTTGCTCTTGCAATACCTTGAGCGATAAAACCTGCGCCCTGTTCATGGCGAGTTAAGATATGGCGAATAGATTTGCTTTGGCTTAATGCGTCATACAAAGGCAACGCCGCACCACCGGGGATCCCTGCAATTGTCGTAATGCCTTGCCGTTCCAGTAAATAAACGATTAATTGTGCGCCAGTAAAGGTTCTACTTGTGGCGTTATCTTGTTGAGCACCCATTTTTCTCTGTCCTTTGTTCTAAGCCGGACTTTATGGGCGGTAGAAAAGAAAAACCCCGCCCGGTTAGTGCGCCGGCGGGGTTGCGAAACTGTGTTGATTCGGACCCGTTACGGCGCTTTGCCGACGACCACCACCACACGCACGACAACCACAGCCGCAATGTGCGCTGTTAGTCGTAGGCTTTGTAGTAGAGTAGTGATGATCATGGGTTACCTATCAATTAATTTAATGATGTGTTTACGTGTTATCTGTATTTAAAAAAACATAACTTCTACAAATTAACAACCTTTTTTTTCGGTTTATTTTTTATCACCGCCAAAAACGAGAGCTAGATCACTTCTAGTGAAAATCAAAAAATAACCCTGATTGCAGCATAAAAATCTAGATTAATTTCACATTACAGAATAACCAAAAATTCGTTTCTCAACGTAAACACATCGACTCAATTTTATAAAAAAGCAACTTGAACCAATAATAGTGTTGCCGAGAGTACAAACATAAATATCACCATCGGCATAATAAATTTAAGCCATTTATTATAGGAGATATCTAACATTTGCAATGTCGCTAACACCAGCCCAGTAGGCGCCAAGAACAACATAATATATTGTCCCCAGTTATATGCCGATACCACCATATAACGAGGAACACCAACTGCATCCGCTAATGGCGCCATGATTGGCATCGCTAAAACCGCAAGCCCTGAAGAAGACGGAACAATAAAACCTAAACAGATAAAGACAACGAGCTGTGCCAATAAGAATAAACTTGGTGGCATTCCTGCAACCATATGAGACATAAATTCAAGAATGGTATCAGCAATTTTACCTTGTTCCATCACAAGGTTAACACCACGCGCTAAACCAATAATTAATGAAACACCGACTAATTCCGATGCCCCGTGAATAAATCCATCAATGGCTGTTTTCTCTTTTAATCCAGAGAGAAAAATTATGATGATTGCGATAGCAAGGAAAAGAGCTGCCATTTGTGGAAACCACCAGCCCATGTCCATAACACCCCAAACCATAATAGGAAAAGCAGCAACAAATAAGCAGAGGATCACTTTACGACGCCACGAAAATTCTAATATCTCATTAGGATCGTAATTACTTAAAAAGCGCTGTTTAAAACTTTCGGCATTTTCATAGTTGTAAGAGAAAGTCGGATCTTTTTTGATCTTCTTGCAATACCAATATAAATAAACCAAAACCCCCATCGTACCAATCACCAACCCAATAGTACGAAAGCCGATCCCTTCAATAAAACTGATCCCCGAAGCATTTGATGCGATAACAACTGAGAAAGGATTTACAGTTGAGAACCCAGCCCCCATTGAAGAGGCAAGGAAAATAGCACCAACACACACAATAGCGTCATAACCCAAGATTAAGAATATGGGTACTAATATGGGATAGAAGGCAACGGCTTCTTCTTCAATCCCACAGCTTGTCCCGCCGATGGATAATATAATCGTGACCCCAAACACGACTAAAAACTCTTTGCCTTTGGTTCGATTCGCTAGTGCTGTTAAACCTGCATTGAATGCACCGGTTTTATTAACAACTCCAATAAGCCCCCCCAAGACAAGAATGAAAACAATAACATCAGCTCCCTCTATCGTTCCTTTCACCATACTTTCGGTAATATCCATAATCCCTTTGGGTTGCTGTGCTACGCGTTCATAGGTTCCAGGTATCGCTATCGGTTTTTTAATTGTCCCATCTGTAAATTTATTAATCTCAATAGAGACATTTAAATCATTTAATGTTGCCTGAGTTGCAGGTAACACTTCATGAGAACCATCTATTTTCGCAACCACTAATGATGGCCCCGCTGAGTTATAACTTAATCGCTGATATTCGCCAGCTGGAATTATCCACGTTAATCCAACCACAATTACTGTAATGGCAAATAAAATAGTAAATGCGGTCGGAAACGCAAACTTTTTAAGTTTCATAAGCGTCCTCGACTTAAATAAGAGGCTACTCTGCCAGTAGAAATAATATCTATCTGGCAGAGTCTATTATTAGAATTAAATGTAGAATAATGATAAGTATGATATTAATCAGAAATAATTGTTGTACCTGTTTTTCCTTCTAAAGCAGATAATGCATTCTCTAAAGAAGTAATAATAGCTTGTACACCTTTATCACTCTCTTTTAGAAAGTTAAGGCAAGCCTCAACTTTAGGTAGCATACTTCCTTTAGCAAATTGCCCTTGGGAAATATATTTCTGCGCTTGAGAAAGCGTTAATTTATCTAAATTCATTTGATCTGGTTTATTAAAATTAATAGCAACTTTATCAACAGCCGTTAATATTAATAAAATGTCTGCTTTTAATTCTACGGCTAATTTTGAGCTAGAATTATCTTTATCAATAACAGCATCAATACCTTCTAATAAATCCCCTTTCCGAATAACAGGAATACCACCGCCACCAACAGTAATCACCACAATATTACGTTCAACCAACTGTTTAATAATCGGCGATTCTACAATTTCTAACGGCTTAGGTGATGGGATCACTCGACGATATCCACGTCCAGCATCTTCCATAAAGTGAAAACCGTGCTCTTTTTGAATAACCTCAGCTTGCTGTTGAGTATAAAAAGCACCAATCGGTTTTGTCGGTGATAAAAAAGCAGGGTCGTTTTTATCAACAACCACTTGGGTCACAATGGTGGCACAACCATGATTTTTATTCAGATTTCTCGCACATAATTCGTCATTAATAGCCTGTTGTAGATGATAACCAATATAACCTTGGCTCATGGCACCACATTCAGCAAATGGCATATAAGGCGTGCCGATGTTCTGTTGCGATGCATAATCCATAGCTAAGTTAATCATCCCAACTTGTGGGCCATTACCATGACCAATAATGACTTGGTAACCCTTCTCAACCAGATCCACAATGGGCTTTGCGGTTTTTCGGACTATCTGCTTTTGCTCTAGTGGCGTACTGCCCAATGCATTTCCCCCTAAAGCAATAAATACCTTCTTAGGCATTGTTAACTCCTTGCTTTAGCTTAAAGTCGCGAACATAACGGCTTTAATGGTATGCATACGGTTTTCGGCCTGATCGAAAACTTTTGATTGGCGAGACTCAAAAACTTCGTCTGCCACTTCCATTTCACTCAAACCAAACTTCTGATAAATATCTTCACCAATGAGCGTTAAACGATCATGGAATGAAGGTAAACAGTGTAAGAAAATCGCATGAGGATTTGCCATTTTCATCATAGATTCATTGACTTGATAAGCTTTCAGTAAGCGAATGCGCTCATCCCAAACACTATCTGGCTCTCCCATTGAAACCCAAATATCGGTATAGAGAACATCAGCCTCTTTTGCCCCTTTCTCGATATCTTCTGTTAATGTGATAGAGCCTTCGTTTTCAGCCGCGATTGCACGACACTCCTTCACAAGTTGCTCTTCTGGCATTAAAGATGCTGGGCCACATGCTGTAAAATGTAAGCCTAATTTGGCACAGACCACCATTAAAGAGTTAGCAACGTTATTACGCGCATCACCAAAGAAAGTCAGCTTAAGCCCTTTTAAATGACCAAAATTTTCTTCAACTGTTAGCATATCCGCCAACATCTGAGTTGGATGGAATTTATCGGTAAGACCATTCCATACTGGCACACCTGATTTTGCCGCAAGTTCTTCAACTAATGACTGATCAAAACCACGATATTCAATACCATCATAGAAACGCCCTAATACACGTGCAGTATCTTCAATAGACTCTTTTTTACCCATTTGTGATGAGCCTGGATCAAGATAAGTCACTCCCATTCCTAAATCGTAACCTGCCACTTCAAAAGCACAACGTGTACGTGTTGAGGTTTTTTCAAATAATAAAACGATATTTTTACCTTCCAAAGAGCGGTGAGGAATACCTGCCATTTTTAATGATTTAAAATGTTTAGAAAGATTTAATAAATATTGAATTTCAGCTGATGAAAAGTCGAGTAATTTTAAAAAACTTCTACCTTTAATATTAATAGACATAATAATCCTATCTCCTAATTATTTTGATAATAATAGAGTTAAAAAATGATTCATTATTTATGAAAAATAGATGTCTCCCCAATAACACACGTTATTAGGAAATATGCTTTATATTTTCAGCATGTAAAAAGAGGGCTTACCCGTTAAAAACGGAGAAATGGAAACACTGACGTTGTTTATACATCATAATGTGGGCAATACGTCTAATATGAGGCGTTTTCCTATTATTATTTTCCATAATACTAGTACCTTCACTTATAGGTATTAAATGAGGGTTACAGTGAAACATATAGGAATTAACTTTAATGTGATTATCATCTCAATTATCTATTTATGATAAAAACCATATATCAGTAAAAATAAATCATCAAGAATACATTCCATTAACACACAAATAAAAAATGGATAATCGCTTCTATATTAAGAATGACCTCAATTAAATTAATAAGATAATCAAGAAATAACCAATAAAAATTTATTTTTATTTAGCTATTTTTTTTATATCACTTTTATAATTAACATTAATGATACATTTAAATACTAAAATAATTTAGCTAGCATCATCACCGCACTACAAATAATTAAAATCAGCGTTGCATACTGAAATATTCTGTCAGGCATTCTGATCAACAGCCACTTAGACAGCGGAATAGAGATTAGCGAGCCTAAAAATAACAAAAGTGCCAAATGAATATCCGTATGCCCATCTTGCATATAGGCTAGTGCTGAAGATCCCGATAACAATGTTGTGGTAAATATAGAAGTGCCAATAGCTTGCTTAATAGAAAGGTTCGCGTAGCGTAGCAATAACGGTAACACAACCACACCACCACCCACCCCCGTTGCCCCTAAAACAACACCTGCTGCGATCGCAGGAAGTAATAGCGCTTTTATATTTAAAGGAGCTAACGCTGTATTTTCAACCACAACGGGAGGTAATGAGAAAAACATTCTCTGTACAAAGAGAAATAGAGAAAAAACAATAGCACTAACAACAAGCGCATTAATTCCCCATTCAACTTGTTGCTGATACTGCGCTAACGAACCTAAATAATTAACCAAAACACTGGCTAAAAAGGTACTTGGTAGCATTATTCCTAAGACAATCATCGCTCTTTTAAAAGGAATATTTCCAAGGCGAAAATGCATATAAGACGAAGTAACTTTCATCAACATGGATAATAAATTCGCTGTTGCAACTGCCATTAACGCATTCATACCAAAGAAATAGGTCAATACAGGTAAAACAATAACACCGCCGCCCACACCCGTCGTACTTATAATTAAACCAATAGCCGCACCCACCGCTAATGTGGTGATAAGTAACATTATTGATTTCCTTGCATAACAGCTTCTCGCCCTTTTAATAATGCTTTTTCTGCTGACTCACTCGCTAATGTCATATATTTAAAAAACAGCACATCAAAAGCCACCATTTGTAAAACTTGTGGCGTAATCACGCCTAATTGAGAGTGTTGTTCATCATAAAAATAAGGCAATGTATAATCAGATAATCGAGTTGCTTCATCTTGTCCGAAGCGCGTTAATGCCACAGTTAAACAACCTTCATTTTTTGCTGATTTCAGCATCCGATTAATATCTGTCGTATTTCCTCTAGCGGTAACAGCAATGGCAATATCATCAGTAGATAAATTAGCGGAATAAGCCAATTGAGCATGAAGATCAGGACTAAATAAGGTGTTTTTATTTACACGAATTAATTTATGAAAAATATCGCTCGCCACAACGGCGGATGCGCCAATACCAAACAATACAATGCGTTTTGCTAATACCATTTTTTCAGCTAATAGATCTATGGTATTAGGATCTAACAACGCTAATGAATCTTGAATAGCACTGGTAAACAGATGCCCTGTTTTGGAAATAATTAATTCTGTCGGGTCTGTTTTCGCGAGATTGCCATAGAGAATATCGCCACTGCTTTTTTGTTGCTTTTCTTCTGAAAGGTAATCAATTTTAAATTCAGGATAACCGCGATACCCCATTTGACGAGAGAAACGAATAACAGAAGCACTACTTACACCTGCTTTAAGTGCCAGATCAGCCGCATTCATACTGGCAATATTCTCACTATTCTCTAATAAATAATGAGCAATACGTTGTTCTGTGCCTTTGCCTTGTATTAGCAAACTTTCAAGCTTTTTGGTCAGTGTCGACATTCTGTTATCCTTTTTATTTCTGACTTATTTCTCTGGATCGGTAAATCCCATTAGCATACTGGCAATAAAACCGACAATCCATGCACCTAATACTGCGATCAGGAACTTAATAATTTGCCCATCTCCCACTAATGGAATTAATGATAACCCAGCTGTACCAAATGGAATAATGATCCCAACTTGGAAATATGCCATTAATGCACCACCAGCCGCACCACCAATACATCCCGCTACAAAAGGTTTTCCTAATGGAAGGGAAACACCAAATAATAAAGGCTCACCGACACCGAAAATACCAACAGGTAATGCACCCATTAATGTTTTCTTTAAACGTTGGTTTTTAGTGCGTAAATAAACCCAAAAACAAGAGCCTACTTGCCCCATTCCACCCATGGCTAAAATAGGGAACAGGTAATTTAAACCAAAAGTATTTAAGATTTCGGTATGAATAGGAATTAGTCCTTGATGCAATCCCGTTAAGAGTAAAAATAAGAAGCTTCCCCCTAGCGCAGCACCCGTTACAACCGCACCACCACCTTGATTTAAAAGTGATAATGATACGCCTTGTGCTAATAACTGATTAAGATAATGGCCGATTGGTTGGAATATCATAATCGCCACAAGAGAAGAGACTAAAATAGTCACAAACGGCGTTAAGATAAGATCTAGGCTCTCTTTAACGATACTACGAAACCATAATTCTAATTTTGAAGAGAACACGACCACCATTAATACTGCAAAGATCCCGCCACTGTTTGGCTGTAATTTCTCACCAAATAAGGTGATATCAGCAAGCCCAGGCATGGCTAATAACCCAGCCATTACAGCACCAATCGACGTTGACGCGCCCAATTCTTTAGCTGTATTTATCCCAATCATAATAGAGAGATATGCAAATACCGTACTACCAATTAATTTGAATAATTTAAATAGCTCAGGGAATTGCTCAACTAAGCCTGGTGCGACTAAACGGATAATATTAATTAACCCCATAATCAAACCGCAGCCAATTAAAGCAGGAATTGTCGGGACAAAAATAGCCGCTAATGTATTTAGCATACGACGAATGGAGAAGCCTTTTTTCACTGGTGTTGACGCAGGCTCATCTTCACTACTTGCTGAACTGTTTTGCATACGCTTATTCATGATGGAATAAACTTTTGCCGCGGTTCCCATTCCTACAATCACTTGGTGCTGTTCGCCATTAAATACAACACCTTTAACGCCTTCGACTTGTTTTAAAGCGTCGGCATCAAATAGCGAGCTATCTTTTAAAATCAGTCGAATACGAGTCATACAATGTGTTAGGGTTGCCACATTTTGAAACCCACCAGCATGTTTTTCTATTTCTATTGCTAACGTGTCGAGATGTTCTATTTTATTAGCCATATGCGTGCCTGCTAAAGTTCAGAGTGTTTACTCATATTGTTATTAGTTAAATAGGGCGAGTTGCTGTTGTAACGAACGATAAGGATATTGCTGTGTAATTTGCTCAACTTTCTCCACACTCAGGTGAAGTTCATACATTAAAATGGCTTTTCTAGGATGATAATTAACCATTTGTAACAGGGTTCTGGCTGTTTCATGTGAAATTCCACACACCTCGCTGACAATACCTTCAGCACGACGTTGCAATTTCTCATTACTCGCAATCACATCCACCATAAGGTTTTTATGCACTTTTCCAAGTTTAGTCATCACGCTAGTACTTAACATACCCAAAATCATTTTTTGAGCTGTGCCACTTTTCATTCTTGTGGAACCTGTTAACACTTCTGCGCCCACATCTGGTGCAATAGATAAGTCGGCAATTTCACTCATCATACTTTTGCCACGCGTAGTAATAGATACTGTCAATGCTTTTAGCTTCTTGCCATATTGCAAAGCTGCGACAGTGAAGGGAGTACGACCACTTGCGGCAATGCCAATAACGACATCTTTATCACTGACATGACGACGTTGGAGCTCTTCAATTGCCGCCTCTTGACTATCTTCAATATTTTCAACCGCTTTTAGCATTGCATCATGACCGCCAGCAATAATCGCCTGTACTAATGTAGGAGATACACCAAAAGTAGGTGGACATTCCGCACTGTCTAGTACCGCTAATCGTCCACTTGTTCCTGCACCAACATAAAAAATACGTCCACCTTTTTGCAGACGTTCAGTAATTCTTTCTACTGCTTTAGCAATAGCGGGTAATTCTTTTTTAACTGCATTTGCAACAGTCATATCTGCACTATTGATAAGCGTAACCAACTCTAAAGCGCTTAATTCAGAAAACTGTGTTGTTTCTTGATTGCTTTCATTTTTAAGACATTCGCTTAATGCATCTTCTTTCATCATAACAACCTTAATGAAACTAAATTTCAATTAAAATTACATCTTATGAAATAAGATTTCAATAATAATTGTCACCACTCTGTGAAATCAGTCACATTAAGTTAAACCGTTTTTCTTTGTAAGAAATCCAACAGTGACTATAAAAACACAGCAAACTATTAATTTTAAAGAAATTCCACTTACTTTCTAAATAAGATAGCAAGTGGAATACAAAGATGTGATAGTGCAGAAGTGTACTACTTGGCTTGCGCTAAAAACTGCCCAAACTCTTCAATGCTCGGATAAGAAGATTGTGTGCCTTTTCCTGCAACACTTAAACCAGAAAACATCACGGCTTTATTTAACGCTTCTTCAATATTATTGGTGTGAACATAATAATGGGAGAAACAACCAATAAAGGCATCCCCCGCCCCACTAGTATCAATTGCATCAACTTTAATGGCAGGAATATATTTTTCAATTTCACCATTCATCCATAATGCACCTTTTTCACCTAATGTAACGATGACATTCTTAAAGCCTTTTTGTAGTAAAGAGCAAGCGGCTTCACGGATTTCATCCATTGTAGTGATTGGCATACCAGTCAAAATTTCAAGTTCTGTTTCATTCGGAACAAAAAAGTCACAACGAGCTGCAATATCAAGATCTAATGCTTTTGAAGCAGGCGCTGGGTTAAATAACACAGGAATATGATGTTTGTTACCAAACTCAATGGCGTGATACACCGTTTCAAGCGGGATTTCTAATTGCAATACGATTATTTTGCATTTTTTCAGGCTATCTGTGGCTCTATCAATATCCTCTGGCGATAAATGCTGATTAGCACCTTTAACAATTAAAATGCTATTTGATGATTGAGAAGTCACAAAAATGGGCGCAACACCACTTGTTGTACCAGGCACTTTTTCAACATAGCGCGTGTTAATACCATAAGACTCTAAATTCATGATGGTGTTATCCGCGAAAATATCATCGCCAACCTTTGTTAACATCATCACTTTTGAATTTAATTTAGCAGCAGCAACAGCTTGATTCGCCCCTTTACCACCACAGCCAATCTTAAATGCTGGCGCCTCAAGGGTTTCTCCCTCTTTTGGCATCCTGTCTATATAGGTGATCAAATCCACCATATTTGAACCAATCACTGCGATATCCATAGCGCCTCTTACTCTTATGTGAAATTTTTAAATGTGAAAATAGTGACATTTTGATAGATGTATAACAGTATCATGTTATTTAAATATCATTTGTGATTGTTATCCCGTTAAAACGGCACTAATATGTTGCCAAAATCACATGGGTGATGAATAACAATCTTCTTATTAAGGAATATACTATGCGTCCATTAGCTAATTATATCGATCATACCCTTCTTGCTGCAGATACAACTGAAGCGCAAATCAAAAAATTGTGTGCTGAAGCAGTTGAACACGGTTTCTTCTCTGTTTGTATTAACACTTCTTACATCCCTTTAGCAAGAACTTGCCTTGAAGGAAGTGATGTAAAAGTATGTTGTGTTATCGACTTCCCATTTGGTGCGGGTTTAACAGCAACAAAAGCCTTTGAAGCGGCTGAAGCTATTCGCCAAGGCGCACAAGAAGTCGATATGGTTATCAATATTGGTATGTTAAAAAGCGGCCGTTTAGACTTCGTAAAACAAGATATCGAAGCAGTAAAAGCCGCTTGTGGTAATACAACTCTGAAAGTTATTTTAGAAACTTGCTTATTAACTGACGACGAAGTACGTTTAGTTTGTGAAATGTGTCGTGAGATCCGCGTTGATTTTGTGAAAACATCAACAGGATACAGTACAATGGGCGCAACAGAACATCATGTTGCTTTAATGCGAAAAACAGTGGGTGATGAAGTTGGTGTGAAAGCATCAGGTGGTGTTCGCGATCGCCAAACAGCATTAAACATGATCAAAGCAGGTGCAACACGTATCGGCGCTAGCGCAAGTGTCGCTATCGCAACAGATTCAGATGCACCTGAATCAAACTACTAATTATTTAGCGTATATTTTCTTGGAGTACGCTATTCGATAACACAAGGATCCTTCGGTGATAGAGACCAAACAGCACGAACGTTTGCGCCGCCTCAGTGAATGTATAAAACGCTCAGGTCGCATACATCTTAAAGACGCCGCAAGGATCCTTGAAGTTTCTGAAATGACAATTAGGCGCGACCTTAGTTCTGACGCCGAAAACCCTTTTCCGATGTCATTATTAGGTGGCTACATTGTTGCATTAGCCCAGCCCCATTCAGGGTTAATCTCAACATCCTCTAATATCATTACGCCAGATCAAACTGAAGAACTTCATATTCCTAATCTTGCCGCTGGCATGGTGTCTGACGGCGATGTTCTTTTTTTCGATAACGGGCAGTTTATTCCCACACTGATTGAGCTTATTCCTGATAATCTGCATTTCACGGGGATCTGTTATTCTCATCGAGTATTTTTGGCATTAAGCCAGAAAAAAAATGCCACCGTATTACTCTGCGGAGGTGAATATCGTCCTAAAAGTGACTCTTTCTACAATCCTACCCAACCTTCTTATCTTGATAGCATTAATCCCAAAAAAGCCTTTATTTCAGCCGAAGGTGTTCATCTCGATTTTGGCGTTACCTGTTATAACATCGACGATCTGTACATGAAGAAAAAAGCGATGGATAAATCTATTCGTAAGATCTTACTCACCAAATATCACTATTTTGATGAAACAGCGACAGCCAATATGGGCGATTTAGCTCAGTTTGATGTTGTTATCACAGATAGAAAATTAACGGATGATTACGAAGATTATTGCCGAAAAAGCTCAGTAAAAGTAATTTATTAATTAAAAATAGAGAACTAACTGAAATAGCAAATAAAAGGAAGTTAGCCTTAAATTAAATAAAATCTATTAATTCTTTTTTTAAAAAATAAAGAAAAACCACACCACTTTTTGATTGCCAATGCAAAAAAAAGTGGTTAATATGCCCGCGATTTATTATTTTTCATCCATTTCAATTAACTGCAAGGAGGTATCCCATGACAACTACAAATATGAATACTCTTTGCGGACAATCTCAGAAGTAATCCTTTTTTCCTTCTTTTTGCTGTCCGCCAATCAATTTATTTTTTTATCCTTTACATTATATGGATTGGTATATGGACAAGTGTGTTCATTATTTATCTGATAGCGTTTGTTATATCGCATCGGATAATACTTGGATTGAAAGCAAAGCAATCCAACAATTAGAAACAACCGCTCAACTTCCTGATATGGCTTATGTCGCAGGTATGCCTGATTTACATCCGGGGCGTGGTTATCCCATTGGCGCTGCCTTTTTTTCTGTTAATCGTTTTTACCCTGCTTTGGTCGGAAATGATATTGGCTGTGGCATGACGCTCTTTCAAACGGAATTTAAAAACAGCAAACTCAACTTAGATAAAGCAGAGAAACAGTTGAGTGAAATGAGTGATATCGCACCTTCAGAATGGCTAGAAACGCATCTACCGACTGAAATGCAAAATCATCCTTTTGCTGGCTCTTTAGGCTCTATTGGTGGTGGTAATCACTTTGCTGAATTCCAACAAATTGACCAAGTGATTAATGAAACGCTTTTCGCTGCAAGTGGTATCAATAAAAAACAGTTATTGCTATTAGTTCACAGCGGATCGAGAGGTTTAGGACAATCTATCTTACGTGCTCATACAGAACAGTTTGGTCATAAAGGGCTTGTTGCTAACACCGAAGAGGCAAATGAATATTTGCAAGCCCACAATAATGCACTTGATTACGCAAAGATTAATCGTCGCCTTATTGGTGAAAGAATGATGCGCCAAATTCGCACTCAAGGTGCAGTTATTTCTGATGTAAATCATAACCTTGTAGAGCCTTGTGAATTACATGGTCAACAAGGTTGGTTACATCGTAAAGGTGCAACACCAGCACATCACGATATGGTGGTTATTCCGGGTTCACGCGGTGATTACAGCTATATTGTTAAGCCAATTGTGTCTGAATTAAGCCTTCATTCCTTACCCCATGGTGCAGGTAGAAAATGGATGCGTACAGAGTGCAAAGGCCGATTATCACACCGTTTTACACCACTACAACTTTCACGAACGGCATTAGGTAGCCGTATTATTTGTGCCAATAAACAACTGATTTATGAAGAAGCACCGCAATCTTATAAATCGATTGAAACAGTGATTGAAAGCATGGTGAGTATCGGGCTAATCGAAGTCATCGCACGTTTAAAACCCGTGATCACCTATAAAACAAGTGGGGAGATAGCGTAATGTTATTACAATTCACCTCCGCACAAGGCCCTGAAGAGTGCTGTTTAGCGGTTGAAAAAGCCTTAAATTACTTTTTGAAATCAACCACAAAACAACAAGTGAACGTCACGGTTCTTGAAAAAGAGCCTTCACGTTATGGCTTAAAATCGGCGTTAGTGTCTCTTGAAGGTGCTGATGCACAGGCTATCGCGCAACAGTGGGCAGGCTCTATACAATGGCAATGTGCAAGCACATTACGACCGCGGCATAAACGTAAAAATTGGTTTATTGGTGTTGCTTGTTTTGAACAACCTGATGAAATTAATGACAAAGAAATTGTCTTTGAAACCATGCGTTCAAATGGCCCCGGCGGTCAGCATGTTAATAAAACAGAATCTGCGGTCAGAGCAACACATATTGCCACAGGTATTAGTGTCAAAGTGCAATCAGAACGTAGCCAGCACGCGAATAAAAAGCTCGCTAAACAACTTATTGCATGGCATTTAGAGGCTTATATGATGAAACAGCACGCTTCATTAAATAGTCAACGCCATATTGCCCATCACCGCGTTATTCGTGGCGATGCCACACTCTGTTTTAGTGGCAACGACTTTATACTTATAAGCAAATAATGTTATTGATCTAACAAAAGCAAAGCCACGATTTTTAATCGTGGCTTTTTTAAGACAAAAGTACCCTGCAATAAGATTTTTTAAATTAAAAAATCAATAAAGCGTATAGTGAGTTTTAATAAATAAATCTTACAGTTAATACATTTATTTTATTTAATTAATCTTATTTCTTTTAATAACATCACACTTATTTAGATATAAATATTATTAATACTAATTAATTAAATGGCTGCTGGTGTATTTCGCATTTTAACCGTGAACGTCACAACCGCAGTGGCAACTAATGCAATTATCATAAACATAAATGCGCTGTCGTAACTACCACCACTCGCTTTAATTAAGAAGCCCATAACAGGTGCAGAAACAACACCCGCCATTTGACCACCGAAGTTAACAATCCCTGAAGCACGCCCCATGATTTTATTTGGGATAGTATCCATTAAAATACCCCAGAACATTGCCATGGCGAAGAACATAAATAATGCTGAAATACACTGATATACAACCGCCATATCAGCACTTTCAACAGTATATGTCATATATAAGAAGCCAGCTGCAATCACTGCGGTAACCATATATAACCATTTACGCTGTGATTTACATTTATCAGAAACATAACCACCTAATAATGTACCACCAGCACCAAATAAGAATGGAATAGCCGCCATTACCCCTGTTTTAGCCAAAGAGAATTCACGAACAGTAATTAAATAACTTGGTAACCATGTTGAGAATCCCCAAAAGGTAATATCAAACAGAAACCAAATTGCTGCCATTTGCCACAACACTGGCATCTTTAAAACATCTTTAAAGGGTACAGCTTCAACAGGTTTATCCGTTAATGTGCCATCTGCTGCTAGCTCATCGAGATCTTGCTGGGTAATACTTGGGTGATCTTTTGGATTATCACGAGTGAAAAAATAAATACCAGCTGCAATTAATAGGCCAGGAATACCTAAAACAATAAACACCATATGCCAGCCAAAAGCACCGATAATACTCGCCGCAACAATTACAGCTAATGCTGGCCCCAAGGTATTTACTGTTGATTGAATTGCCGTTGCACGACCACGCTCTTTAGATGGGAAATAAGTTGAGATCATTTTCCAAGAAGCCGATGGAAAACAGCCTTCACCAATACCAAATAAGAATCGCACCGCTAACATTAATGGCAATGTAAACACCATCCCCGTTAAACTGGTGAAAACTGACCACCATGCAATGCCGATTGCCATAATTTTACGTGCGCCAAAGCGGTCAGCTAAGAATCCACCCGGTATTTGGAATGCCGCATAACCGACAAAGAACGCACTGATTATTAAGCCTTGTTGTGTGGTATCAAGATTCAGATCACGTCCAATAAAGGGTAATGAAACACTCATTACCATTCTATCTAAGAACGAAAGTAACCATGCTAACCAAATTAAGGATAAAACGGTGTAACGAGCTTTCCATGTTTTCTTCTGTTGAAGGTTTGGAATAATATTTGAACTCATTTTCCTGTTCCTCAGGTAAGGGGAAACCATCACGGTTGAAGAACAACCGTGATAAACAGAGATAAGGTTTAACGTTTAAGAGCGCTATTGTGCGGTTATGCTCTTAAAACATGGCCACTACAGGCGTAACTTTCGACCCCATTAATTAATGCGATACGACCATTGACCATCACCAAAGCGATCCCTTCTGGGTATTGGTTTGGTTCAACAAACGTGCCTTTATCAATAATGGTTTCAGGGTCGAACATCACAATATCTGCGGCATACCCTTCTTTAATTAAGCCTCTGTCGGTTAATCGAAGGACTTCAGCTGGTTTACCTGTCATTTTGCGGATAGCTTGTTCCCAAGTGAGGCATTTTTCTTCTCTGACGTATTTCCCTAAAACACGAGGGAATGCACCAAATACACGAGGATGAGGCTTACCTGCTCCCATTAACCCATCAGTACAGACGTTTTGTTCAGGACGACATAAGAATTTGATAACGTGTTCTTCTGTACCGTAAAAATCTACCATTCCTACCGCATTTTCTTCTTCATATAGCAGATCGAAGGTTGCGTTATATGGATCTTTACCTCTCAATTTGCCTAGTTCTACAAGGCTAAGTCCAACGGCATCTTGGTTTTTTTCTGTTTTAGAGCTAGTCACATAAATATTTTCTAACCCTGCGAAATCAATAAAGTTATCCCAACCTGGGATGCCTTTTTCGATATCTTCAATCATCTTTTTACGCAGTTCTGGAGAAGCTAAACGTTCTAATAATTTCTCTGTGCCTCCTGCGTGAACCCAAGGTGGTAAAATCACCCCAAGCATGGTACTGCCTGCCACATACGGATATTGGTCAAAAGAGATACGAATACCCTCTTTTTGTGCTTGCTCTAACATGCCAAGCATTTCGTCGATTAATCCCCAGTTTTTCTTACCGCAAACCTTCATATGGGAAATATGCAACCAAACACCCGATGCTTTGGCGATATCAATAAGCTCTTGAGTCGACTGAATAATATCGTCAGCTTCACTACGCTGGTGAACAACAAAAATACCATTATGCTTTGCTGTAACCTTACAAAGTTCGATCATTTCAGCAGTATCACCAAAGGCGCAAGGCATATAAATCAGCCCTGTTGATAAACCAAACGCCCCTGCTTTTAATTCACGCTCTAAGATTTCACACATCTTGGCGACATCTTCACGAGTAGAAGGATTACCTTCTAATCCCATGGCTTCCATTCGAATGTTGCCATGAGGAACAAGGTAAGCAAGATTCGTTGCAGAGCCTCTCGCTTCTAACATACCTAAGTAACCTTCGGTATTTTTAAAATGCCAATCAATGCTGTCAGAATCACCATCTAAACCCGCAATATTCTTGCGCCATGCTGAAATATATTGTTCTGGTAATGGCGCTAACGCGACACCATCTTGCCCTAACAATTCAGTAGTGATCCCTTGGCGGATTTTGGCGGATAAAGCTGGATTAAGCAGAGCAGAAAGATCAGAGTGAGTATGAGTATCAATAAAACCAGGACAGACTATCTTCCCTGTTGCATCAATGATCTGATCATTCGTTTTTGCATCAAACTGACCGATTTTTATTATTTTTCCTTCATTAACCACAACATCAGCTTGAAATGCACTTGCCCCTGTTCCATCAATAACAGTGGCGTTTTTAAATATTGTTTTCATTCTGTTATTTCTCCAAAGAGCATCTAACTGTTTCGCCAGATACTCTTCTAGTAAGGATTTATTTCGTAAGAATTAAAGGTGATAAAGGCTGTTCATAATGCTGTAATAACCGCTCGCAGCACCTTTTAACTGTTCAATTTCAATATATTCATCAATGGTGTGCGCTAAGTTTTCGCGAGATGGGCCAAAACCAATGGTTTTAATACCTGCTTCACCCGCATAATGGCTACCATTAGTACAGAAAGAGTATTGTGTGACGGTAGGTTTAAAGCCGGACTCATGCAGCCCTTTTAAAACGCTTTGTACATAAGGATCGCTCTCTTCTAATACCCAACCAGGGAAGAAACGCTCACCTTCAATTGTGGCGCCGGTATAACATTTTTCCGTACCGTAGGCATAAGAGACTTTAGCTTTAAAATCAGCATCTTGAGAAGCAAGTTCATCAATGGCTTTTTGTAATGGTGCAAGCACTTCTTCTTTAGTTTCACCCACTAATAAACGGCGATCGTAAGTGGCACGACAATATTCAGGTACAACTGAAGCGCCCGGATAAGGTGATGATTTAATATCCGTAAGTTCTAAGATCCCTTTTCCTAATACAGGATGAACGGAAGGCGTTAACGTTCTGATCTTCTCGATCAGTTTTGCCATTTTATAAACAGAGTTGATCCCTGCATCTGGATTGGCGGAGTGAGCAGGTTTGCCAAAGGTTTCAACAACAATTTCAGCACGACCACGTTGCCCAATTTTGAGGTTTAATTCGGAGGCTTCACCAATTACCACATAGTCTGGTTTATAACGTTCAGAAACGAGTCTTGCGGCAACGCCTTCAAAACACTCTTCATGCACAATGCAAGAAACATAAATACGACCAGCAAAATTACGCTGATTATCTTGGCCATAAAAACCTATCGCTGAAATCATCGCAGCGACGGCACCTTTCATATCACTGGTGCCGCGACCATAAATCTTGCCGTCTTTGATTTCTGCACCATAAGGTTTTTCTTTCCAGTCACGCTCACTCACCGGTACAGTATCGATATGACCATCAAAAACAAGGGTTTTCCCTGGGTGTTGACCTATAATTCCGCCAATGATATTGCCGTATTTATCAATATGAATGTCGTCAAAATCATAGTTTTTCATCATCTCTTCTATGACTTTAACAACGTTACCTTCTTCACCTGAATAGCTTTTTTGTTGGATTAATAATTGGCAATTCTTAATAACTTCATCAAATCGGTTTGCTGATAACATACTGTTCACTCCAAAAGACTTATTTGTTTTTTTAAAATTGTTTGAAGCTAGGCAACTCGCCATCCCACACGATATCGCGATAACGCTCAGGATCGGTGTCACCTTCAGTGCTTATCACAAGCACTCTTGCATTTTCATCTAATCCCAGCGCTTCTTTTGCACTCTGATAAACAGGTGATTGCATCAAAATAGAGAGCAAGCCTGTTGTCACGGCACCAGATTCACCAGAAATGATGTGCGGATCACCGGGTAAAGGATTTCCTAAAATCCGCATTCCCCTCGTCGCAACAGCATCAGGGCAAGAGAAAAATGCCGCTGAATAATCGCGTAATAAATTCCAACCAATACTATTCGCTTCACCACAAGCAAGTCCTGCCATAACTGTTTGTAAATCCCCACCAACAGGAATAGCATCCGCTTTCCCTGATACCGCAGATTGATATAAACAGTCGGCAATACGTGCTTCAGCCACAATCACTTTCGGTGCTTGTTTGCCATAAGCAGCTGTTACCATGCCTTGCACCATACCCGCAAAAGAGCCCACACCAGCTTGCACAAAAATATGCGTTGGGGGGACTTCATGTAATTGAGCAAGAGATTCCAGCATTAAAGTGCCATAGCCTTGCATGATCCAAAGTGGGATTTCTTCATAGCCATCCCATGCAGTGTCTTGAACCACTATCCAGCCATATTTTTCAGCCATTTCAGCCGTCATTCTCACTGCATCGTCATAGTTCATATCAACGATTTCAGCGACTGCACCTTCACGCAAAATGGCATCTAAACGTTCTTGTGATGATCCTTTTGGCATATAGACCACCGCTTTTTGCTTTAACTGTCTTGCCATCCAAGCAACACCACGTCCATGATTCCCGTCAGTGGTTGTCGCAAAAGTCACGCCATTTAACTTTTTCCTGATCTCATCACTGATCATTACCTCATAAGGTAATTCACTTATGTCCATTTCAAGGAAATCAGCAATATGGCGTGCCATCGCATAAGCACCACCCAACGCTTTAAATGCTTTTAAACCAAAACGAAAAGACTCATCTTTAAGATATAACTCACCAATCCCTAAGGTTTTGGCTAACTGGGGTAAATGAAATAACGGTGTAGGTGCGTATCCTGGAATAGTTCTATGAAAATCTAACGCTTTGACTAACTCTTCATAACGAAAAGGGGCAAGCTCAGCGGTTGGTTTTCGCGTAAATGAACTTTGGTTAATCAGGTACTGCAATTGCTCCTGCATGGAATTACCTCTTAATCACACTTTAAAATTCGCGATAACCCAATATCGCGATTAATCGGAATACATAGGGTTATCTCCTATATCGCAATATGTATGCCAACTCATTCAAAAAGCATTTAATAAAGACGTAACCATTTGATTTAAAATACATTTATTGTTTTAACAATTAAGAAGTGAAATTAATGATACAGAGAAGCTGTGATCTAGGCGGTTTTATTTAGGTGATAAATTATCAATAATAAGAAACTGTGTGAGCTTTATACAAAAAATACATAACTAACTAATAAATAATAATTAAATTTAATACTCTAAATGCGAAGTGATAATTTATTATCAATATTGATAATTTTAAGGTGAGAATGTGATGCACTCATTACTAAGTACTCTACAAGATGAAATCAGCAAGTACACCGATGCCATTGCAGGTATCACTGGTACCGATGTTGAAATTATTGATAACAACTTGATTCGCATTGCAGGTACAGGGCGTTATCGCTATATGCTCAATCAAGATGTCTCTAGTAATGGGCATATTTATCGCCATGTACTGCAAGTACAAAAAACCATTTTGATTGAAGATCCCAAAGAAAATAGCCTATGCCAACTGTGTCAAAACCGATTAACTTGCACTGAAGAACTTGATCTCAATGCTCCTATTTTCCTGAATAATCAAGTTATTGGCGTAATAGGGATTATTTGTTCTAATCGAGAACAAAAAATGTTTTTGATGAAACAAAAACAAGCCTTTATCACCTTTATCGAACAGTTTTCGGCGATGATTTCAAGTCGTATTTTTGAATGTCTTGAAAGGCTTAGAGAGCAAGAGCGATTTGGGACTTTTAGAAACTTGATTGATGTGATGGATAGAGGTGTGATTGCAATCGATAGCCAAAATAAAATTTGGCATGCCAATCTTTCTGCTCTACGTTTTTTTGATTGTGAATTAATTGGGCAATCTCTTGATATCGATATGACTGGCGATATTCTTTATGGTGATGAAGAAGCATGGCTAATATTAAATCAACAACGCTATCATGTTCTGTGTAAAAAAATCACCTTTTCATCTGTTGATAATGACCAACTCACAATGGTTATCTTCCATGATGCCCGCGATTATATGACACAGGTGAATACCTTATCGGTTGATGAAAATCCTCACTCCCCTTTAATTGGCAACTCACAAAATATGCTTCAATTAAAAAGCATGTTAAGTAAAGTTGCTATTAGCCACGCCAGTGTACTTATCACCGGAGAAAGCGGTTCAGGTAAAGAAGTGGTTGCTTACACTATTCACCAACAAAGCCTACGCACGAAGCAACCTTTTATTACTATTAACTGTGCAGCAATCCCAGAACAACTACTAGAAAGTGAGCTTTTTGGTTATGTACGCGGTGCATTTAGTGGTGCTGATCCTAAAGGACGTATTGGTAAATTTGAATTGGCACATGGTGGAAGCCTCTTCCTAGATGAAATTGGAGATATGCCTTTACATCTACAAGCCAAGCTTTTACGTGTTCTTCAAGAAAAAAGCATCACTCGTGTTGGCTCTAATAATATGATCAATATTGATGTAAGGATCATTGCTGCCACCAACAAAGATCTACGTGAAATGGTAAATAAAGGACAATTTCGTGAAGATCTATTTTATCGCCTCAATGTTGTTCCGATCCATACACCTGCATTACGTGATCACCGAGAAGATATTGCAGAACTTGCACAATTCTTTGCTGATGATCTGGCTTCAACCTATCAACGGCCTGCTGCAAAGATCCCCAACGTTGTTATTAACTACTTATATTCCTATGATTGGCCGGGCAATATCAGAGAGCTACGTAATGTGATTGAATATATGTATGTTATGCAAGGAGATACAGTGGATTTAAACCTCAGCCACCTTCCACCTTATTTGTTAGAAACACCTCATTCTGATCCTTTAGAAAAAGAAAAAACCAGTGGCATCTATACAGCAGCTAAAACAGATAATAAAAATCAACCGTTAAACGCACAAGAATTTCTCAAAACTCAAAACCAGACATCAGAGTATCAAACCATTATGAACATATTAGAAAAAACAGGGACAACATTAGAAGGAAAGAAGAAAGCGGCAGAAATTTTAGGGATAAGCATTGCTACTCTATATAGGAAAATAAAAATACGATAAAAGGTATTTAAGATGATTTTTTGAATATTAATAATTTAATCAATAGATTTAATTTAATATAAGGTACTTAATAAGAATTATTTTCATTAATTACTCTATATATATTATTAGAAACCATTCTTTTAATGACTAGCTTTTATAAAGTATTGTCATCATAATATTTTAAACTTAATAGAATTTGTAACTAAATATATTTTCCATAAAGTAAATTTAAACTATCACGTTTTATCCATAACTCCCCACAAAAGCATAACCAATTGAAAATAAATAATAAAAAAAATTAAATCTATTATCTTATTAATGATTTTTTCATATTACATAAGCAAATTTTGTAACACTGTGCATGAGACACCAAAAAATAAACTACATATAATCCGTTTACACAAAAACTGAAGTGAATTTTCATATTAAATTTTAATATTAATGATAAAAAGCAAAATAATGAAAATGCTTTGCAAATTTTATGATTAATACTAAAAACCTATTTTATTAAGATTATATTTACTATTAAGTTAATCTGTTCAACGTGCTTATATTGCAGTATACCTTTA
Organism: Proteus sp. LHD240705; assembly: GCF_047921555.1. NCBI lineage: Bacteria > Pseudomonadati > Pseudomonadota > Gammaproteobacteria > Enterobacterales > Morganellaceae > Proteus > Proteus sp. LHD240705. The sequence continues at coordinate 170,627 of NZ_JBLRMI010000007.1, read as the reverse complement.
ATTGATTAAGAAATAGTAATAACAGACTAATTGTAAAAAAATAGCGATTAATATGATTTATTAAATACTTTTTATATCAATCACTAGGGGTTAAAAATGCCTATTTTAACAAAAAAACTGCTTCCAATGGCTTTTCTTATTTCAGCAATAACGGCAAGTGCAACAGTTTTCGCTGATGAGCAAACAGGACAAATTTCTTTTTCAGGTTTAATTTATTCATCTACTTGCACCATTGATATTAATGGCTCTGGTTCTGACGGTAACGTTAATATGGGACGTTATGCAACAAGTGAATTTGATCGTACCGGTAGTGAAGTTGGCGGAGCTAATGGTAATGGTAAATTAGATATCTCTTTAATTAATTGCCCACCACAAGGTACTGTAAAATTAAAGCTAGAAGGTAAAACAGATAGTAGCTCAGATCAAATCTTAGCCTTAGATGATCCTAATGGTTCGAATACAGCAAAAAATGTTGGTATCCATATTTATGATAGAGATGATTTGAGCACACCTTTCGATCTCAATATAACGAGAGAATATAAAATTAAAGATACGGGTGATCTTAAATCTAAAACACTTTATTTTGTTGCTAAATACGTTAGTACAAGCAATAACGTAGAAGCTGGCCGTGCTGATGCAACATTGAATTATACATTGACTTATCAATAATAAAAAATCGCAGGTTAATAATCCTGTTAACCTGCTTTTATTAAAAAGGTATTTACCGATGAAATTTAAAAAAACACTTTTAGGACTGGGGTTAATATTCAGCTCAATAACATCAAGCTTTGCTGGATTTGGTTTAGAAACAACTCGCGTTGTTTATAATGAAACAAATAAAAATGAAGGTTTCGTTGCATTTAACAGTGATAAAAATACTAATTATTTATTACAATCCTGGGTTGAAGATCTTAATGGCAAACTCACTCAAGATTTTGTGATCACTCCACCATTAATTAAATTAATGTCGCAACAAAAAAATACACTACAAGTCACTAAAAATACAACACTGCCTAATGATATTGAATCCATGTATTGGATCAATGTTAAGTTTGTCGCACCAAGCAATGAAAATTTAGAAAATGTTCTGCGTTATTCAATGACAAATAGAATTAAGTTAATTTACAGACCACAATCTCTAAAAAATGACAATATTGAAAAAGAAATCAAAGAGTTAAAATGGTCACCAAAGAATAACGATCTTGTAGTATCAAATAGCTCACCTTATTTTATTAATATTAGCAAACTCTTTATTGATGGAAGAGAGATTGAACAATTACCCAGTTTTCTTTCGCCAAAATCAGAAACCACTATTAGCGTTAACAAAACATTATCGGGTAAAGAAAAAATAAAATTATTTTATATCGACGATTTTGGAAAAAGCCTTCCAATGGAATTCGCATTATAATAAGAGATATTATTCAATATGAAAAAGATAAAGGATAATTATTTTAATAAATCGCCATTCTATTTATTTATTGCTGGCGCTTTATTCACTTCTTTTAATACATCAGCAAATGACTATTATCCTGCTAATCTATTAAATATTGAAGGAAGCGCTCAACAAGTGACAAATGAAGATCTAAATGTCTTTAGAGAGAATAATATCGCCCCAGGTCACTATAAAGTTACTCTTTTTATCAATGATAATCGCGTATTAACACGCGACTTTGATTTTATTTTGATGGAAGATAAAGAGGGTAACCCAATATTAGCGCCACGTCTTTCAGCAGAAGAGTGGTATAAAGCTGGTGTTGATCTTCCTTATGATGTGATTAATAAAAACAAAAATAATGATTTTATTAATCTCAACGAGATCAATAATGCGAACGGCTATTTAGATTTAAATAAAAAACAATATATTCTAACATTACCACAATTATATGTTAATGAAGATAGATTAAAAGAAAATGAAATAAAAAACTGGGATTCAGGTATTCCTGCATTATTAGTTAATTACGCATTATCTTCATTTAATAGTCGTAGTCAGGGTAATACGACGGATAGCTATTATGGCAACATTCAAACCCAAGTTAATTTAGGTCCTTGGCGTTTTAATAACTATTCAACCTGGACAAAGAATGAAAATGGCGAGAAAAAATGGAATACATTGAGTAATGTTCTTTCCAGAGCGATCACCAGTATTAATAGTGAATTAATGATGGGTGATCTCTATACCTCTTCACAACTCTTTGATTCAGTAAAATTTAGAGGAATTAAATTAGTCACCGATAGACTAATGACACCGACACAAAATAGAACCTATGCACCTAGCGTTTCGGGTATTGCTAATACAGAATCTATCGTCACTATCACCCAAAATGGCCAAGTTATTTATAAACGCAGTGTACCCGCTGGGCCTTTTAATATTACTGATTATTATCCGATGAACAGCGGCGGAGATTTACATGTCAGCGTTACTGAAGCGGATGGCTCTGAAAAGAATTTTATTGTGCCTTTCTCCTCTATTGCCAATCTAGAAAGAAAAGGTGAATTAAAATATAGCTTCTCAACGGGTAAATACGACGGTAATAATAGCGGGGATGGCGCTTATGTTGTTCAGACCGAAGCTTTCTATGGTTTAACTGACTATGTCACCCTTTATGGCGGCGTACTTATTGGTGAAAAATATCAATCTGTTGGTGTGGGTACTGGGGTAAATTTAGGTAGCTACGGCGCGATCACCACTGATTTATTGTATGCGAAATCTTCCACTAACAATGGCAATGATTCATTACATGGCAATGCTTTTAGAGTTAATTATTCTAAAAATATATCAGTCACAGATACGACTCTTTCGTTAGTCGGTTATCGTCACTTCGATGCCAATTTTCTCAATTTTACTCAAGCGATGGAATACAAAGACAGCAAATACCATTCAAGCAATGGGTTAAAAAATGAATATACGCTCTCGATTAATCAACCTTTATTTTCTAATAACGCTTCGATTAATTTAAATTCAGTTATTTATAAGTACGTTAGTGGTAAAACCGTTCATTCTTATAATATGGGTTTTAATAGCGCTATTAATAAAGTTAACTATAGCGTTTATTACACTTATTACGATGGTAGTCGTTATAACGAGAGTAATAAAAAAAATAGCCATGATTTGAGTATGAATGTCAGTATTCCTTTTTCATGGAATGAAAACTACATTTGGGCTAATTACGGTATATCAACGAACAATGATAACCAAGTATTACAGACCGCACGTTTAAGTGGAACCTATGGTGATAAAAACCAAGCAAACTGGGATGTTTATCAAGGCTATGGTAATAAAGGTGTTAATTATAGCGGTGGTTTAAATGGCTCTTACAAAACACAAAGCGCTGTTTTTAATGCGGGTTATTCGTATACTCAAGATAAGCAAAATATTAACTACGGTATTAGTGGTGCATTAGTTGCAACACAATATGGCGCAGTATTTGCCCCTTCATTGCAACAGACGAATGCATTAATACTGACTAAAAATACCTCTGGTGTAGAAGTCATTAATGGTCAGTCTATTAAAACGAATAATAGTGGATTAGCAGTTGTTTCTGGAATGTCACCTTACCAAAAAAATAGCATTAGTGTTAATACCAATTCTATTCCGAGTGATACTGAAATTTCGAATAATATTATTAGTAATATTGTTCCAACAAAAGGTGCTTTAGTACTGGCTGATTTCGATGCTAAAAAAGGCTTTAAATTCCTACTGACATTACAAACACCAGATAAAAGTACCATCCCTATGGGTGCTAAAGCTGAAATTGATAACGATGATACGCAATTAGTCGCAAGCTTCCATCAACTCTATTTTGTTGCCAATAAACCACAAGGCAATATTCAAGTTTCGTGGACAATTAATGGTGAGCAAAAAACCTGCCATGCAATTTATGACATTAATAATAAAGCGCCAGTTAATGGTTTATATATTTTAGATACTGAGTGTAAATAAGGAAATAAAATGACTAACTTAAAAAATAAAATGAATAAATTATTATTTCTAATTTTTATTCTTAGTTTATCTACCCTCTCTTTTTACAGTCATGCCGCACCTGATTGTGTCAATAATGGCGGTATTAAACATGGCACGATGGATGCGAGAGGTGGCACCATTGAACTAAAAGGAATGATTAAAAAGAATCAAGAGATCGCACGTTTTACATTTAAGCGTGATGGCTCTGATGTCGCCGTTGCTGATTGCCCAGATGGCGCTGAGTTCTATGCTTATGCAACATATAGCGAAGCCAGTGGCGTAATGCCAACCTATTATATGGATATCGATGGCAGACCTGCTTATTATGTTGTACGTAACGGTCATATTACAGGCTTAGATGATTATGCTTATGTTTTAATTGAAAATGAGTCAGGTTTGTCATTTAGAAGTCAGCCAGGACAAGAAGTTCCTGTTAACAGCCCTAAACTTAATACAAGGGATGCTACCGTTATTGTTTACTCCACCAAAGATAACCCTAAATCTCAGCGTTTTACGACTCAATATATTGGCTCTATATTAATTAATCGCTTTAATTCAGGTGGCGGTACAACGGCTGTTGGTTTTAGTTATCGCCTATCCGTGAATATTATTAGCGCGCCAACATCTTGTAGTGCAGAAAATACGAACCTTGAAATGAATTTGCCTAAAATGCCTATTACTGCATTTTCTAGCATTGGGTTTCCTCGTGATAATCAATATGCTGAAGATAATCTGAGAATAAATTGCACAGGTAATGCTTCCGCTAAAATTAAACTAATGGCGCATAACACCACAAGTTACGACGGGCAAAAAACCATTATCAAACCTGATAATGAAGGCGACAGTAATAATGCCAAAGGTGTAGGGTTTGTTGTTTCATCCCCTTCAAGTGGTGATACTGTGTTAATTAATAACCAGTTTGTTCCACTGGCTGATTTAACCAGTGGCAGCAATAGCGTATCACTAAAAGCAGAATATTATCGTTATGGTGATGATATTAAACCCGGCAAACTTAATGCCACTGCAAATTTTGTATTGGAGTTTAATTAGTTATTACTGCGCATTGTATGCTATTAATCGAAAAAGGGAATTTTCCTGTTATTTCGAATCAAGTGGACAAACAAAACCAGTTAATGAAGATAATAACACCATAAAATTACAATTCACTGTACCTGAGAGACAATTTATTGCAAAAGAGTATCTAGTGGGAAGCATTAAAGTTCCCTTTTAAAAAAGCCTATTTTAGATGGAATTAAAAATGCGTTTAGACCATTTCGATTATCCCAATCAAGGTGGAACGAGTTTATGTGGCTCTGCTGTATTTTTTTATTATCTACTCAGAAATAGACCTTATGTATATGAATAAACAGCAAAAGTACTGTGGCAATATGGAAAAAAATTGGCGAGCTAGAAATAGCACTTAACAAAGGCTGTCGTAATCCTAATGGCTATTTCTATAATACTTTTGACTCAGTTATTTCAGGACTTGATTGGGTAATCCAGACTCAATCAACGAGCTACACGCCATTGTTCTAAATCCATGTCCGCAAACTTCGTTTTAGTTTCATAGCCCATCACACGTAACGCATTGTTTACCGTGTTTTCACTCATAGGCTTTCTAGGATTATGGTCACCGATAAAGATCAATTTATGATTACCACTGAATTGATAGATCTGTTTTAAGATCTCAATGGCTTGTCTGCTTAAAGGCACTCAGTGAGGAGTATGCATTTTTGAATCGTGATGTAAGTATTTATCTCCTCACATTCAGCAGAAGGATGCTTTGAAAAACCAAAAGGTAGGTAACGCCCTATAAATCATAAACTTTAGGCATAAAAAAAGACGCTTTTAGCGTCTGATTTTTGGTGCCGAAGGCCGGACTCGAACCGGCACACCCGAAGGCGGTTGATTTTGAATCAACTGCGTCTACCAATTTCGCCACTCCGGCACTGAAGTGTGTCTGGAAAACCTGCCCATTATACTTGCGTGAAGAACCCTCGCAACAATTATTGTTAGTTTTCAGTTTGATTGGCGAAAAAAAGTGCATTTGGGGTTTGTTGCTATCATAAAACGCGACTTATAAGTTGCATCTAGGTATCTATCGTTAATGATTTAATCATGTTGTATCGATAAATCAATTATCTTGTTATTCTTGTATCTAAGTTTATTCGTCATCTTATTTCTACTTTTTTCTTATCTTATCTTTTTCTCTTTTAAAGATTATATCGTCATTATATAAATTCATTAAAACTAACTTATTTAAACGATATATTTTAATTTATATACCGATAAATAAAAAAAGGATCAAAACTTGGGTTAGTGTTTTGATCCGACAGTACTGCTAAACGAGGGCTTAATTTTATTTTAATGACTATAAATTATTTTTGTAGCGTCACTGCCCTTTTCTTCCCTGGTGTGAGGAAGAAGGTAGTTATGTTTTATTAATATAATGTACTTCTTTATCTATACTGCATATTATTGATATAAAGGATTTACTACTTTAATAAGATACTTCTTACTACTACATAGGAAATTACTATTTAACACAAAGGTACTTATTTACTACTATAACAAAGGTACTACTATCTAATATAAAGGCATTTATTACATCTAAAACGAATGTACTACTATTTAATATAATGGTGTTGAAATATTACGACTAATATATAACTTATTTATTATTGAAGAGGCTATTTTATAATATGCCTTCTTATTACTTCACTCTATTATTGCTGTGTTATCTTTGCTCTATAACTCTTATATTCTCAGTCTCTCGACTTGATGAAGCTATAATAAGTTTAATTTCACAATCTCACAATCAATAAATTATTACAAAATATGTCACACTCTTATATTATCTTTACATAATACCGTAATTTCATCAAAATAAGATAAATTAAAGATGAATACGTTATCTAAAAGCGATTTATTGAATAAAAAAACCATTCATTAACATTTTCTTGATATACATATCCTAACTTAATAATAAAGAAAATCTAATAATAGGGTTAAAAACTAGGGTAACTGAGGAAGATTGTAACTTAACGGTAATACTTACCTCACTTTTAGAGGAGAAACATGAGAAAAATGTCTTTTTATGATGCAGTTTTTCTCCACTATCCTTTTCTTAGAGACAATTTGACACATTTAATGCCAACTTTTTGATAACTGACTCTTGCACTGATAGACATTCTTATTTCTGATAATATAATCAAAATTTGGTTTAAATCTGATTAGAAGGCGGTGTTATGGGCATTGTTGGCTGGATTATAACGGGCATATTTGTTGGTATTATCTTAGGTGCCGTATTAAAAATGATAAAGAAAAAATAACGCGATAAGAAAGGCACCAAATTAAAACATAAACCATTTTATGTTGATCGCATTCCTTTCACCTCACTGACTTCTGTTGAAAGTAAAAATGAAAAAACATTTTCTAAAATATCTTATGATCCCAATCGCTTTACTGACATTGAATGCGTGTAGCCAACGTTCGTCATTACCACCAGCGACACAGCCTTCTATGTTAAATCAACAGAACAGTGTGCCTGAGTTAACGCAATGGCCTACGGCATTAAGCCCTAATGTAAGCAATGCAAGCGCGCTGTTTGATAAATATGCCTCACAGATTTATCAAAAGAGTAATCCTCAAGGCATGGTTATTGTCATGATCAATAACTCTCAAACCTTGAATCGTTCTTTTGGGACGACAACACCTGAAAGCCGCAATGCACCATCAATGAACTCGCTTATTCGTATCGCTTCAATTACTAAGTTGATGACAAGTGAAGTGCTATTAAAGTTACAAGATGATGGAAAATTATTAGTCACCGATCCACTACAAAAATACAGTTACTATGGTGTAGACATTCCATTAGTCAGCGCTCAATCCCCTATCCGTCTTTATCATTTAGCGAGTCACACCAGTGGTTTTCCACGAGAACAACCCGGTGGAAAATGGGGAAGACCTGTTTTTATATGGCCAACGCATGGCGACCGCTGGAACTGGTTGAAAAAGGCGACATTGACATCTACCGCTGGGGAACAAGCAGCTTATTCAAACCTCGCTTACGATCTATTAGCGGATGCCTTGGTGAAAGCATCAGGTAAAAGTTATCCTCAACTTTTACAACAATATGTCACTCAGCCCGCAGGCATGACGAATACCACATTGACGCCGACTCCAGCACAATGCCAACGACTATTAGTAGGATATAAACCAAGCCCATGCTCTGACACCATTGCAGCAGCTGGAAGTGGTGGTGTGTACTCTACGCCTGCCGATATGCAACGTTGGATGCAAGGCTTTTTGACTTCTCATAATGCCATGCGAAAGGCAACAGCAAGTAAAGAGCAGTCTGTTTACTTTCCTCGTAATCGACTCTCTTCAATAGAAGGGATGGATGTAGCGGGTCGTGCTGATGGCGTGGGTTTAGGCTGGGTTTATATGGCTCCCGCCAATGGTGTTCCGGCCATTTACCAAAAAACAGGTGGCGGCGGTGGGTTTAATACTTATATGGCAACCATCCCTGAATTAAATATCGGTGTATTTGTGGTGATCACCCGTAAACCTAACGGCACTAAATTTAGTGAAGTAACTCAGGGTACTAATGCTCTTGTTCGTGCGCTAGCAAAAGATTTTTATCAGTGATCGCATACTCAATAGCAATAAAAAAGCGCCTAATAAGGCGCTTTTTATTTTTCAGTCTGATGTTATCTAGCGATTACGCTTCATCAATAACCATAAACTCAACGTTAAGAAGAGTATTCCCGGTACTAATGCGGCAATCACTGCGGGTATGCCATAAACCAAACTTAATCGTCCTGAAACTTCATTGACGATATAGAATAAGAAACCAAAAGAGATACCCGTTAAAACTCTTAATCCCATTGGTACAGTACGTAATGGGCCAAAAATAAATGACAATGCCATTAACATCATTACAGCAACAGAGATTGGAGCAAAGATTTTTTTCCAGAAATTCAGCTCATAGTTTGCTGACTCTTGCCCACTCTGTTTTAGATATTTAACGTACTGATAAAGCCCGCTGATCGATAATGCATCTGGATCTAACGCCACAACGCTTAATTTTTCTGGCGTTAATCGTGTTGGCCATTCAAGTGATACCTGTTTTTTACCTGTGATTTTTTGTGGATCAGTTAAATCTGACTGTTCAACTTGTTTCAACATCCACGTTTTTTTATTCACATCGTAGGTTGCACTTGATGCATAACGTACCGTTTCTAGTTTTCTATCATTATTAAAATCATAGAGTGTGATGCCTTGCATCTCATTTTGGCTCTTTATTCGGTTGATATGAATAAATTGATTGCCATCTTTAGCCCACATACCGCGGTTAGTCGAAACTAAAGAGTTACCCATGATTTTTTCGGCACGGTAGTTACGTGCGTACTGTTCACCTTGTGGTGCGCCCCATTCGCCAATCAGTACAGTTAATAGTACCAAGGGAATAGCGGTTTTCATTACCGAGCCTGCAATTTGCAAACGGGTAAATCCCGATGCTTGCATCACCACCAACTCACTACGCGTTGCTAATGCGCCTAATCCTAATAACGCACCAAGTAATGCCGCCATAGGAAAGAAAATCTGCACATCTTTAAGGATATTTAAAATGGCGTAAATACCCGCATCCAGTGTGGTGAAATCCCCTTGCCCTACTTTACGGAGTTGATCGACAAATTTGATAATGCCAGATAGTGAAACTAGCAAAAACAGTGTCATCAAAATCGACTGTAAAATAGTACGCCCGATATATCTATCTAGTACACCAAACATCAGGCAACTCCTTTCTTAAAGCGAGCGCGGAATTTACGCATAGGCAAGGTATCCCAAATATTCAATAAGATAGCCAAGGCAAGATAAGCACCATTAACACTCCACATTGCAATTAGAGGGTCCAGTTTTCCTTTTTCACCGTTAGAGTGCAATGAACTTTGTAGTAAGAAGAACACCAGATAAAGCAACATGGCAGGTAGCATACTTAATACGCGACCTTGACGTGGGTTTACCTCACTTAAAGGCACGACCATCACCGCCATAATGATAACAGAGAAAATCAAAGTTAAACGCCAATGGAATTCAGCGATAGACTCAGTTTCATTTGAATGCCAAAGTTCAGTCATCGTTTTTTGTTCTACACGATTACTGCTAATGGTAGATTCACGGTGCCCGATAACAGCTTGGTAATCATTAAAATCGGTAATACGAAAATCACGTAGCACAGCCGTACCTTCATAGCGAGTACCCTCACTTAATACAACTATCTGATTCCCGTTAGGTAATTCTTTGGTATAGCCTTTATCTGCCACCACGACAGAAGGACGTTGATCTTGTGTTGGACGCAACTGTGCAAGGAATACATCTTGGAATTGATTCCCTTTTACACTGCCAAGATAGAGCACCATATTGCGGTCACTGGACATTTTAAATTGCCCTTCCATCAATGCAGCTAAACTTGGGTTTGCTTTAGCATCCTCAAGGACTTGCTCTTGATGCACCGAAGACCAAGGAATAAGCCAAATGACATTTCCTGCGGCTAATGCGCTGGTGAGTAATGAAAGCAACAGTGCAGCTTGCACTAATGCTTTTTTACCTATTCCGCACGCATTCATGACGGTTATCTCACTTTCAACATAAAGTTTGCTGTAAGTCATCAGAAGCCCAAGAAAAAGGCTTAATGGAAGAATAAGCTGTGCCATCTCAGGAATTCCCAGCCACAGCAGAGAAATCACGAGGTTTGTAGGAATGTTACCTTCAACAGCAGCCCCTAAAATTTCAACCAGTTTCTGGCTAAAAAAGATAAGCATCAAAATAAATAAGATGGCTATCTGACTTTTAAGGGTTTCCCGAGCTAAATATCGAATTATAATCACGCTAGTTATGCCTGTGAAAACTTGTCTTTTTGCAGGAAAATCGCTAACTTCGTTGTATATCTATCATTTGTGCATCTCAGTTAGACATTCTTGCAGCCCAAATGATATCAAAACATGCTATAAACAGGTTCCCAATAAGAACAAGCTTATAAGTTAGCTAAATTAGTTGTGTTCAATTAATGCATTTAGCTTAACATAAAAAGTAAACTTTCTATGGGGTAGATTAATGCGGATCACTATTCTAAACGATACTTTCCGTTTTTGTCTTTAATATTCAGGAGAACGCATGGAGTTTAATGTAAAAAGCGGCAGCCCAGAGAAACAACGCAGCGCTTGTATTATCGTGGGGGTGTTTGAGCCTCGTCGTTTATCTCCGATCGCGGAGCAACTTGATAAAATCAGTGATGGCTATATCAGCGCCTTGTTACGCAGAGGTGAACTGGAAGGCAAAGTCGGACAATCATTGCTGTTACATCATGTACCAAATGTTCTCTCTGAGCGCGTTTTACTAATTGGTTGCGGTAAAGAGCGTGAATTGGATGAACGCCAGTATAAACAGATCATTCAAAAAACCATTAACACACTCAATGAAACTGGATCTATGGAAGCCGTATGCTTTCTGACTGAGTTACATGTTAAAGGTCGTAATAATTACTGGAAAGTGCGTCAAGCGGTTGAGACTGCAAAAGACTGCCTCTATACCTTTGATCAACTGAAAAGCAATAAGACAGAATTACGTCGCCCATTACGTAAGATGGTCTTTAATGTACCTACTCGTCGTGAACTACCAAGTGGTGAACGTGCAATTGCACACGGTTTAGCCATCGCATCAGGTATTAAAGCATGTAAAGATTTAGCTAACATGCCACCAAATATCTGTAATGCCGCTTATTTAGCATCTCAAGCTCGTCAACTAGCAGACTCATCTTCAAATGTTTCTACGCGTGTTATTGGCGAAGAACAAATGAAAGAGCTAAATATGAATGCTTACCTCGCAGTAGGACAAGGCTCTCAAAATGAATCTTTAATGTCGATTATCGAATATAAAGGCAATAAAGATCCTGAAGCTCGCCCAATTGTGTTAGTAGGTAAAGGGCTGACATTTGACTCGGGTGGTATTTCCATCAAGCCTGCTGATGGCATGGATGAGATGAAATACGACATGTGTGGTGCGGCAACGGTTTACGGTGTGATGCGTGTTGTTGCTGAACTCCAGTTACCAATCAATGTCATTGGTGTACTTGCGGGTTGCGAAAATATGCCGGGTGGAAAAGCGTATCGCCCAGGTGATATTTTAACAACCATGTCAGGACAAACCGTAGAAGTATTAAACACCGATGCTGAAGGTCGTTTAGTGCTGTGTGATACGTTAACTTATGTTGAGCGCTTTGAGCCTGAATTAGTTGTCGATATCGCTACATTAACAGGTGCTTGTATGGTGGCTTTAGGACATCACTACAGCGGATTAATGTCTAATCATAATCCATTAGCACATGAATTAATGAATGCATCAGAACAAGCAGGTGACCGCGCTTGGCGTTTACCATTAGGCGATGAGTTCTATGAACAAATCGAATCTAATTTTGCTGATTTAGCTAATACTGGTGGCCGTTTAGGTGGCGCAATTACTGCGGGTTGTTTCTTAGCGCGCTTTGCGACTAAATATAACTGGGCTCACTTGGATATTGCAGGCACAGCATGGCGTTCTGGTAAAGCAAAAGGCGCGACAGGCCGCCCTGTTTCTTTATTGTCTCAGTTCTTACTTAATCGCGCGGGTTTGAATAGCGACGAGTAATACCGCATAATTATCAGGGTTAAGGTATTACCCTATTATTATGGTAAATAGAGCAGACTCCAAGAAGGGTATTGCAACGCAATACCCTTCTGTTATCGGGATATCATGAAAAACGCCACGTTTTATTTAATGGAACACCCATCAATACACGATGATTTACAGGCTCATGAGTGGCTTGCCTGTCAACTTACCGCTGAACATTGGCGATTAGGCAAACGTATTTTGTTGGTTTGTGAGTCTCAAGCTCAAGCTGAATTGCTTGATGAGGCATTATGGGCAAGAGAACCTCATCAGTTTGTTCCTCATAATCTTGCAGGTGAAGGTCCTCGTTATGGCTCTCCTGTTGAATTATGTTGGCCAGGAAAACGTGGTAATGCACCTCGTGATCTCTTGATTAATTTGCAATCGCAATTCGTAGACTTTGCCACAGCTTTCCATGAAGTGATAGACTTTGTACCTATTGATGAACAATTGAAACAGTTGGCGCGTGAACGATATAAAATTTATCGTAGCGTCGGCTTTACTTTGACAATGGCTACGCCGCCAACCTATTGAATACGTAAAAAATATGGAAAATAAATCCGCACCGAAAGAGCCATCGCTCGACACAACATATAATCCAGCAGAGATTGAACAACCTCTGTATCAGCATTGGGAAAAAAATGGCTATTTCAAAGCCAATGGCGATACAACGAAAGAAAGCTTCTGTATCGTGATCCCACCGCCAAACGTCACAGGTAGCCTACATATGGGTCATGCTTTCCAGCAGACTATTATGGATACCATGATCCGTTATCAGCGTATGCAAGGTAAAAATACCTTATGGCAGTCAGGTACTGACCATGCGGGTATCGCAACGCAAATGGTTGTTGAGCGAAAAATTGCCGCTGAAGAAGGTAAAAATCGTCATGACTATGGTCGTGATGCATTTATCGACAAAATTTGGGAATGGAAAGCAGAATCAGGTGGTAACATTTCTAACCAAATGCGTCGTTTAGGTAACTCTGTTGATTGGGAACGTGAACGTTTCACAATGGATGAAGGGTTATCTAAAGCGGTTAAAGAAGCTTTTGTTCGCTTACATAAAGAAGATCTAATCTACCGTGGTAAACGCCTTGTAAACTGGGATCCTAAATTACACACAGCGATTTCTGATCTTGAAGTCGAAAACCGTGAAGTTAAAGGATCTATGTGGCATCTGCGTTATCCTTTAGCGGATGGGGCGAAAACAGCCGAAGGTAAAGACTACCTCATTGTTGCAACAACACGTCCTGAAACCATGTTAGGTGATACAGGTGTTGCTGTTAACCCAGAAGATCCTCGCTATAAAGATTTAATTGGTAAAGAAATTATTCTACCAATCGTTAACCGCCGTATCCCTATTTTAGCGGATGAACACGCTGATATGGAAAAAGGTACAGGTTGCGTAAAAATCACCCCTGCTCACGACTTTAATGACTATGAAGTTGGACGTCGTCATCAATTACCAATGATTAATATCATGGATTTTGACGGCAATATCCGTGTAAGCGCAGAAGTCTTAGACACCAATGGTGTTGAATCTGATGTTTATAGCACTGAAATTCCAGCAGCCTACCAAGGTATGGAACGCTTTGCTGCACGTAAAGCAATGGTCGCTGAATTTGAACGTCTAGGTTTATTAGAAGAGATCAAGCCTCACGATTTAACCGTACCTTACGGCGACCGTGGTGGTGTCGTTATCGAGCCTTTATTAACAGACCAATGGTATGTTCGCGCAGCACCTTTAGCGAAACCAGCAGTTGAAGCTGTTAAAAATGGCGATATCCAATTTGTACCAAAGCAGTACGAAAACATGTACTTCTCATGGATGAATGATATCCAAGATTGGTGTATTTCTCGTCAACTGTGGTGGGGTCACCGTATCCCAGCTTGGTATGATAATGAAGGCAACGTTTATGTTGGTCGTGACGAAGAAGAAGTTCGTCGTGAAAACAATATCGCAGCTGATGTTGCATTACGCCAAGATGATGACGTACTGGATACGTGGTTCTCATCGGCACTATGGACATTCTCAACATTAGGCTGGCCTGAAAATACTGAAGCACTGAAGACATTCCATCCAACGAATGTTTTAGTCAGTGGATTCGATATTATATTCTTCTGGATCGCTCGCATGATCATGATGACCATGCACTTTATCAAAGACGAAGACGGTAAACCGCAAGTGCCATTTAATACGGTTTACATGACAGGTCTTATTCGTGATGAAGAAGGCCAGAAGATGTCAAAATCTAAAGGTAACGTACTTGATCCTCTGGATATGATCGACGGTATTTCATTAGAGAACCTGTTAGAAAAACGTACTGGTAATATGATGCAGCCACAAATGGCTGAAAAAATTGCTAAACGTACTAGCAAAGAGTTCCCAGAAGGTATTGAAGCACACGGTACAGATGCCCTGCGCTTTACCTTAGCCGCGTTAGCCTCAACGGGTCGCGATATTAACTGGGATATGAAACGTCTATCTGGTTACCGTAACTTCTGTAACAAGCTGTGGAATGCAAGCCGCTTTGTGCTGATGAATACAGAAGATCAAGATTGTGGCTACCAAGGTGGTGAGATGACATTCTCACTGGCTGACCGTTGGATCTTAGCTGAATTTAACAATACCGTTAAAGCCTATCGTGAAGCGTTAGACAACTATCGTTTCGATATCGCTGCTGGTATTTTATATGAGTTCACTTGGAACCAATTCTGTGACTGGTATCTTGAGCTATCAAAACCTGCGGTACACAAAGGTAATGATGCACAAAAACGCGCAGCGCGTCATACACTGATTGAAGTGTTAGAAGGCTTACTGCGCCTTGCTCATCCAATTATTCCATTTATCACAGAGACAATCTGGCAACGTGTGAAGGAAGTGAAAGGCATCGAAGGTGAAACCATCATGCTACAAGCTTTCCCTGAATTCGATGCATCACTTGTTGATGAAGCTGCACTTAACGATCTTGAGTGGATCAAAGAAGTTATCGTTGCTGTACGTAATATCCGTGCTGAAATGAATATTGCCCCAGGTAAACCACTTGAAGTTATCTTACGTGGTGCCGACGACAATGCTAAACGTCGCGTTAGTGACAATATTGGTTTCTTAAAAGCAATGGGTCGTTTAGCGGATATTCGGCCATTAGCAGAAGGCGAAGAAGCGCCATTATCAGTTAATAAACTGGTTAACGGTGCAGAATTGCTGATCCCAATGGCGGGCTTTATCGATAAAGATGCGGAGCTTGCACGTTTAGATAAAGAGCTTGAAAAAGTAGAAAAAGATATCACAACTTTAGACAGCAAATTATCTAACGATGGCTTTGTTAGCCGTGCGCCAGAAGCGGTTGTTGCTAAAGAGCGTGAACGCTTAGCAACATGCTTAAGTGCAAAAGAAAAACTAATCGCACAAAAAATCTCTATCGCCTCTTTATAAGCATAGTCGCTTTAAAGACACTGAGATTAATAATAAAAACCCGCGTTTATCGCGGGTTTTGACTTAATATCATTCAGCTAAAAAATAAAACCATTTTTCACTTCATTTCTTGTTATTCTCGGTTCTATTCTCGTCAATCCGCCTTTCTCCCCCCTTATTTTCGCTTAAATTTAATCACTCACTAAAATATAACGCTAGAAATAAAGGGGATAAGTAAGCAAAGAAAAAGGGTTAACGGTTTACAAACACGCTTAATCAATTAAGATAGTTTTTGTAGCCATCCGCGCTACTTTCAATGAAGAAGTTCCTTTCCGGTGCTCTCTCAATAAATAATCAAAAAGTATTCTACTAATAAGTGAAAACGATGAGTGCAACTATGACTGCAACCCAAGCTATAACCTCAAATATTGTTATCCGAGCAATTGAAGAAAAAGACAACGCAGGTATTGCACGCGTTATTCGTGAAGTCTCCGCAGAGCACGGTTTAACTGCCGATAAAGGCTTTGCGGTTGCCGACCCAATTTTAGATACCCTTTATGAAGTTTATCATCAGCCTCGCAGTGCTTACTGGATTGTTGAGATGGATGGAGAAGTTGTTGGCGGCGGCGGTGTCGCACCACTTGCTGGAGGTGATGGCAATACTTGTGAATTACAAAAAATATACCTTTCATCCAAACTACGAGGCAAAGGTATTGCGAAAAAAATCGTTCTACAATCTCTTGAATTTGGTAAAGAGCAAGGCTTTAACCGTTGCTATTTAGAAACCACAGATATCTTAAAAGCGGCTGTCGGTTTATACGAAAAGCTAGGATTCGAATTTATTGATGAAGCATTAGGCAACACGGGACATAGTGATTGTGAGATCCGTATGGTGAAGCCACTTTAAGCGTTCTTGCTGTTCCCTAAGTAATACAATAAATAAAATAAGTTTTACTTTACCCGTATTTCTGATACGGGTTTTTATTGTCAAAAATAGCACCCATTAACACAAATTCTGTTTATCAAAATGATATAAATACAGTATATTTTATACTTATTCTCACAATTAATTTCTTAATTAATTATTATCAAAGTATTATTAATGAAATTCTTATCTTATATTTTATTAAAATCTACAAGTTTAATTTATTATTCATTTCACTCTAGATAACTCTATTTAACTTCTTAAATTAAATATCTCTTAGCTTCTATTTTATTTTAATTCTCCTTCTTTTTTATATTGCTATTTATCGCTAATTTAATATCTTTATGCAGATAAAGTCATGTGATGGCTTTTATAACTCTAAAATTTAAAAGGAATTTTTCATGAAAAACTTTGTTAAAATTGCACTTATTGCTTCTGTAATTACCGTAATGACTGGTTGTACTGGTAGCGTATACAATAAAGAAAAAGACTGTAACTACGACTACTTACTGCACCCAGCAGTTTCTATTTCTAAAATTATTGGCGGCTGTGGCGACACAAGCAAATAAGAACTAAGAAATAAACATATTAATAAACTGCATTCTGACTTATTGTTGCTAAGAAAGAATGTAGTTTTTTATTTTTCATTTCTTGAAAAGAAATGAAAAAAAATTAAATCTATTACACTAAAAACTATTTATTCAATTATTTAAATATAGCCTATTTATTATTTCTATTTTCTTTATTACATCTCTTTTATTTCTATCTATTAAAATCATTCATTTTTTTTGAACACCATCAACAAATTCCCCCTATTTTGTTCATCTCGCGAACACTTTATGATCAGCTTCATTAAGAAATCGCGATAATCTGTATTACCTCCTTCTGTGTCTTGGTTATTGCGGTTTCTTTCCTTAACTCGGAGAACAATCATGACTATCAGACAGATTAATCATATTTATTCGGCGCCAAATTCACACTGGGTAGGTAATGGCTTTCCAGTCAGCACCTTATTTTCCTATCAGGAAAATGGTGAAAAACATAGCCCGTTTCTGCTGATGGATTATGCCGAGCCAACACTATTTAAGCCTGTTACTAATGCCCGTGGTGTAGGAGCGCATCCTCATCGTGGATTTGAAACCGTGACAATCGCTTATCAAGGCGAAGTTTCTCATCATGACTCTAAAGGTCATGCTGGAACCATCGGCGCAGGTGATGTGCAATGGATGACTGCTGCTTCTGGCATTTTGCATAAAGAGTATCACTCTGAAAAAATGACCAAAGAAGGCGGTGTATTGGAAATGGTGCAACTTTGGGTGAATCTGCCGACAGCGTACAAAATGACACAGCCTCGTTATCAGGCGCTAAAAGCAGAGGATATCCCTCATGTTGAATTACCTGATGGTCAGGGTTATGTCAGAGTCATTGCGGGTGATTATGCCAATATCCAAGGTGCTGCAATGACCTATTCACCACTGAATGTGTGGGATCTGCATTTAAATCACGCAGGTGTTTCACATTACAGTATTCCCGAAGGCCATAATGCAATGCTGTTTGTAGTAAAAGGTGCGGTACATATCAATGACAGTGAAATAGCACGCCAACATGACATGGTCGTGTTAGATAATCATGGCGATACGCTGACATTAGAATCAATGGGTGACACCCTTGTTTTAATTCTAACAGGTGAGCCGATTAATGAGCCGATTGCTGGACAAGGACCTTTTGTGATGAATACGCAAGAAGAGTTACAACAAGCTTTTGATGATTATGACAATGGTAGATTTGGGGTGATGAACTAATCGCTCGATCTTAAAACCAATAACACCAGTCACAAAGTAATTATTTTGTGGCTGGTGCTATTATTTTGCACTGATAAATCAGGTACAAAAGGACAACATTTAGCAAAAATTAATGTAAGCGAGATGACTTATCAGACTCTTCTTCTTCGTCATCTTCGTCTTCACCTTCTTCATCATCATACTCTGCGTCAGGATCTTCAAAATAAGTCCCCCAACCATCGTAATAGACACCCATTTTTTCAGCTAAATTCATTAATTGCTCAACTTGGGCATCAATAAGTTCAGCATTCAAACCACTTTCACTCACAGCATCAAAACAAACTAGGATCTCACCTGATTCGACTTCAATTTCCTCAGGCTCAGTCACTTCATAACCTAACTTAAAGACTTCAACTGCTGCTTTTTCTAGTGTTTCAAAGTTTTCACAAGAAATATGGTGCTCAATGGCATACAGTGCGTCAGGATCACTGCCATCTTCCAGTAACTCTTCAATAATAAGACGTGTTTCTTCACGTTGTTCTGCTAACTCTTTGCTGTCCGCCATAATCATGCTCCGCAATAGTCTGAAAAGGTATCTCGTTCATTCTCCCACAGGCAGGATCAACACTCCATACTTAATATGATGCCCTTATCGCAGACTGTTTAAATTAAAAGTTTTGCCTTAGGGGTTGATGATGAATATTTATTAATATAAATTGAATATAAATTCAATAACAGGATATCACTCTATGAACCCTTTTTATCAAAAATCATTCTTACGTTTGCTTGATTTTTCACCTGTGGAAATTCAGCAACTGCTTACACTGTCAACGCAATTGAAAAAAGCCAAAAAATCAGGTCAAGAAACTCAATATCTTACTGGAAAAAATATCGCACTGATTTTTGAAAAAGACTCAACACGTACCCGTTGTGCATTTGAAGTTGCTGCATTTGATCAAGGCGCAAGAGTGACTTATTTAGGAGGAGGAAGCCAAATTGGGCATAAAGAATCGATAAAAGATACCGCTCGAGTATTAGGTCGTATGTATGATGGTATTCAGTATCGGGGTTACGGGCAAAAAACGGTAGATGCACTTGCACAATATTCAGGTGTACCTGTTTGGAATGGTTTAACCAATGAATTTCACCCAACACAGCTACTAGCAGATTTACTCACTATCACTGAACATCAAACTAAACCGTTATCAGAAACTGTGTTTGCTTACCTTGGTGACGCTCGTAATAACATGGGAAATACCATGCTGGAAGCGGCAGCATTAACAGGTATGGATTTACGTTTAGTTGCCCCTAAAGCATGTTGGCCTGAAGCAGGTTTAGTTGCTCAATGCCAAGAAATTGCAACAAAAAATGGTGGAAAAATCACACTCACTGAAAATGTCGCTGAAGGCGTTAAAAATGCAGATTTTCTTTACACTGACGTGTGGGTTTCTATGGGTGAACCGAAAGAGGTTTGGAAAGAGCGTATTGCTTTACTCAAGCCTTATCAGGTCAATATGGATGTTATAAAATTAACTGGAAATACAGATGTTAAATTCCTTCACTGTTTACCCGCTTTTCATGATGAAGAAACAACGATGGGTAAAGCATTAGCTGAAGAATTTAACCTATATGGTGGTTTTGAAGTCACTGATGAGGTTTTTGAATCAAAACACAGCATTGTGTTTGATGAAGCAGAAAATCGTCTTCACACCATAAAAGCAGTGATGGTCGCTACCCTTGCAAATCCTTTCTAAAATACATAATCATGCAAAACACCTATTTTTTATTTATCAAAAAATAGGTGTTTTCTTTGTTTTATCCCAAGCTTATTGATTTTTAAATCAAAAAAAAATTTTTAGAAAAAAACAAAAGCAAACGCTTGCGTGCAAATCTAAGATGCGTATAATGCGCCACAATTTGTCAGGAGGAAAGATGAAACAGCGCCTATTCCAATTTGTTACTAAAACAAGCACCTTAACTGGTCGCAAGCGCATTCTCTTTTTTCCAATAGCCCAATTTTTTAAAACCCCTCTTATTGAGGGGTTTTTTTTGGCCTGTAAAAAACCACTTATCGCACAATTCATCGCTAAAGGAGAACTCAAATGACTAATCCGCTCTACCAAAAGCATATTATCTCCATCAATGATCTGGACAGGGAAGATTTGGAAGCTGTTCTTCACGTTGCTAATAAATTAAAACAGCAACCTAATAACGAATTGTTAAAAGATAAAGTGATTGCGAGTTGCTTTTTTGAAGCATCAACACGTACTCGCCTATCATTTGAAACTGCGATTCATCGCCTAGGCGCATCTGTTGTCGGTTTTTCTGATGGAAGCAACACTTCACTGGGTAAAAAAGGTGAAACTTTAGCGGATACCATTTCGGTTCTTCGCACTTATGCTGATGCCATTGTTATTCGCCATCCTCAAGAAGGTGCAGCGCGTTTAGCTTCTGAGTTTGCTGGCGATATTCCAGTACTTAATGCGGGTGATGGCGCAAACCAACATCCAACACAAACTTTACTGGATTTGTTTACCATTCAAGAGACACAGGGTCGTTTAGATAATCTTAATATCGCGATGGTCGGTGACTTAAAATATGGCAGAACAGTTCACTCACTAGCACAAGCATTAGCGAAATTTAAAGGTAATCATCTCTATTTTATCGCCCCTAAAGTACTCGCTATGCCAGAGCATATTCTTCACTTACTGGAAGAGAATGGTGTTGAATATAGCCAGCATGAAACAGTAGATGAAGTCATGCCTGAGCTGGATATTCTCTATATGACTCGTGTACAGAAAGAGCGTTTAGATCCATCTGAGTATGCGAATGTGAAAGCACAATTTATCTTAACCAGTGCAGATCTTGTGAATGTGAAAGATAACCTCAAGATCCTACACCCACTGCCACGTATTGATGAAATCACTACTGATGTAGATAAAACACCTTACGCTTACTACTTCCAACAAGCGGGCAATGGTATCTACGCACGCCAGGCATTACTTGCCTTAGTTCTGAATAAAAACTTAGTTCTTTAATAAGGAGCACACCATGACACATGATCACAAACTAAAAGTTGAAGCTATCAAACGTGGGACTGTTATTGATCATATTCCAGCGCAGGTGGGCTTTAAAATTCTTTCACTGTTTCGTTTAACTGAAACTGATGAAAGAATAACAGTGGGTTTTAATTTACCTTCAGAAAATTTAGGTAAAAAAGACTTAATTAAAATTGAGAATGTCTTTTTAACCCCAGAACAAGCAAACCGTTTAGCAATGTATGCACCGCAAGCAACGGTAAATATTATCGATGATTATCAAGTGATTAATAAGATGGCATTAAGCTTACCTGAATTACTTGAAGATGTGGTGCCTTGCCCGAACAGCAACTGTATTAGCCATAACGAGCCAGTACAAAGTAGTTTCCGTGTGAAAAAACTGGCCTCAGATGTTGTATTAACCTGCAAATACTGTGAAAAAGAGTTCGAACGCCATGCGGTAATTCGTTAATTCTTTTAACTATCTGCTCGAAAGGGCAGATAGTTTTTTTATAAAAAAAGAATAATTATCTCTTAAAAGCCCCAAGACTATTTTTACTAAAAATAGAAATAGTTTATTTCCTCTTTTTTATAAAAAATATTACTACAATTTCACTATTTTTATGGACTAAAAGTAGCGTCAAGATGCAGTATAACTCTACATTCATTTTCTTTTTACACTGACAAACTTTATGATAAAGCCTGACATCTGTCATATTGCTAACCTAAAGCACTGGCTATAATAGCGCCACACTAATCGAATGTTAGCGTTAATCTTATAAAAACAGGAGTTCTACATGTCTTACGAAATTAATACCGATAAAGCCCCTGCAGCAATCGGCCCTTATGTACAAGGTGTTGATTTAGGTAACTTAGTGATCACTTCAGGTCAATTACCTGTTGATCCTGCAACCGGTGAATTTGTTTCTGATAATGCTGCAGAGCAAGCTCGTCAATCTTTAGAAAACGTAAAAGCAATCATTGAAAAAGCGGGTTTAACCGTTGCTAACATCATCAAGACTACTGTTTTCGTAAAAGATTTAAATGATTTTGGTACAATCAATGCGGCTTATGAAGCGTTCTTTAAAGAGCATAATGCCGCATTCCCAGCTCGCTCATGTGTTGAAGTTGCACGTTTACCAAAAGATGCAAAAGTAGAAATCGAAGTTATCGCTATCCGTTAATTTCGTCTCAATAATGAGTCATAAAAAAGCAAAGGTCTCTTAATGAGCACTTTGCTTTTTTTATGTTCTCACTTTTTGATGAATAATTTATCACTTCTATTTTTGGCACATATTTACAATTCGGCTAATCCCTCTTGATACCTGACGTAGCAAAAATACCTTGATATAGATCAGTTTTAATGAAGATTATTTCCCTTCCAATAACTATATATTGTGCTTTAATACATACCGACCTACAACATATAGTAATTATACACATCTTATCCACAATAAGCCTGAATGCTGTGCCATCACCTGTTTTTATGGGATTTGAGCCTGTGGATAAATAGTTAAGGAGCAAGATTGTGAAAACCATAGTGATAAAACGAGACGGATGTAAAGTCTCTTTTGACCAAACCCGCATCAGCGATGCTATCAAAAGAGCCGCCGTAGCTTGTGAGATCACTGATGATGATTATTGCGATTCTGTCGCGCAATCCGTTTCACAATCTCTCGCAGGACGTTCGAATGTCGATATCCGTGAGATCCAAGACGCCGTAGAAAATCAGCTGATGGCTGGCGAACATAAAGATGTCGCCAGAGCCTACATTGAATACCGTCATGACCGAGATGTTGCTCGTGAGCAACGTGGAAGACTAACTCAGGAAATCCGAGGTCTTATCGAACAAAGTGATGTCTCTATTCTTCATGAAAATGCGAATAAAGACAGTAAGGTTATCCCTACCCAGCGTGATTTACTTGCGGGTATTGTGGCTAAACATTACGCAAAATTGCATATCCTGCCAAGAGATGTGGTACTCGCTCATGAGCGTGGTGAAATTCATTATCATGATCTCGATTATTCACCGTTTTTCCCTATGTTTAACTGTATGCTAATTGACCTTAAAGGCATGTTAAACAATGGCTTTAAAATGGGAAATGCAGAAATAGAACCCCCTAAATCTATTTCAACAGCAACAGCAGTAACTGCACAAATTATCGCACAAGTGGCAAGCCATATTTATGGCGGTACAACGATAAATCGTATCGATGAAGTATTAGCACCATTTGTAAAAGCAAGTTATGACAAACACTATAAAGTGGCAGAAGAATGGCAAATTGCTGACAAAGAAGCCTATGCCACTGCACGCACTGAAAAAGAGTGTTACGACGCATTCCAATCTTTAGAGTATGAAGTCAATACGCTGCATACGGCTAATGGACAAACCCCATTTGTCACTTTTGGCTTTGGTCTTGGTACATCAAAAGAAGCGCGTTTAATTCAACGCTCTATTCTTGAAAACCGTATGGCAGGTTTAGGTAAAAACCGTAAAACGGCTGTTTTCCCTAAACTCGTTTTTGCCATTAAAGATGGCTTAAACCATAAGTTTGGTGATCCTAATTACGATATAAAACAACTTGCTCTTGAATGCGCAAGTAAACGCATGTATCCCGATATCTTAAATTACGATCAAGTTGTGAAAGTGACGGGATCATTTAAAACTCCAATGGGTTGCCGTAGTTTCTTAGGTGTTTACGAAGAAAATGGCGAAATGATCCACGAGGGGCGTAATAACTTAGGCGTTATCAGCCTGAATCTACCGCGTATTGCTATTGAAGCTCAAGGTGATGAAGCGACATTCTGGTCACTACTTGATGACCGCCTTGAATTAGCGAAAAAAGCACTGATGACACGTATTGCTCGTTTAGAAAACGTCAAAGCGCGTGTTGCCCCTATCCTTTATATGGAAGGTGCTTGCGGTGTTCGCTTGAAAGCAGATGATAATGTGGCTGAAATCTTTAAAAATGGTAGAGCCTCAATTTCTCTTGGTTATATTGGTGTTCATGAAACCATTAATGCACTGTTTGGTACTCAAAAACACGTTTTTGACGACGAAACCTTAAGAGAAAAAGCGGTAGCGATTATTAATCGTCTACGTGAAGCCACAGATCAATGGAAAGCTGAAACAGGTTATGGCTTTAGCCTTTATAGCACACCAAGCGAAAACTTATGTGACCGTTTCTGTCGTTTAGATGCCGCAGAGTTCGGTATTCTTCCTGGTGTTACCGACAAAGGTTATTATACCAACAGCTTCCACTTAGATGTTGAGAAAAAAGTAAACCCATACGACAAACTGGATTTTGAAGCGCCTTATCCTCCATTAGCAAGTGGCGGTTTTATCTGCTATGGCGAATATCCAAACTTACAGCATAACCTTAAAGCGTTAGAGGATGTGTGGGACTATAGCTATACCCGAGTTCCTTACTATGGAACAAACACTCCAATAGACGAATGTTACGACTGTGGTTATACCGGTGAATTCTCTTGCACCAGTAAAGGCTTTACTTGCCCGCGTTGTGGTAATCACAACCCTGCTAGAGTCTCTGTTATTCGCCGTGTGTGTGGATATTTAGGTAGCCCCGATTCACGTCCATTTAATGCGGGTAAACAGGAAGAAGTTAAACGTCGAGTTAAACATCTGGCAAATGGTCAGTTAGGCTAACAGAGTGAATTATCATCAATACTATCCTGTTGATGTGGTAAATGGTCCTGGTACTCGTTGCACCCTGTTTGTTGCAGGGTGCATACACCAATGCCGCGGCTGTTATAACCAATCAACGTGGTCATTAACGTCGGGCAAGCCGTTTACACAAGAAGTGGAAGATCAGATCATTGCTGATCTCCAAGACAGTCGGATTAAACGACAAGGATTATCACTTTCAGGTGGAGATCCACTACACCCTCAAAATCTTTCTGCTATATTAAAATTGGTAAAACGCGTTAAAACGGAATGCCCTGAGAAAGATATTTGGGTTTGGACTGGCTACTTACTGGCTGACTTAACCCCAGAGCAGCAAGAAGTCGTTAACTTTATTAACGTACTGATTGATGGGAAGTTCGTACAAGAACTTTATGATCCCGCATTACTGTGGCGTGGTAGTAGTAATCAGGTGATCCATAAATTGAAGTAATACACATTGAATTAAATTAACTGGAGGATGTATGCCTTTAAGTGATAATAAATATGTAAGCTTTTCTGAAGATCATGAACTGAACTACCATTTAAAAAAATGGGGTAAAAAGCAGTCTAAAGCGAATCGAGAACAACTCGTGAAGCTAGGCACCGAATTGAAAAAGAAACTTGGTGCTAAACATCTCCAGCATACTGAAATAGATGCTGAGATAGAAAAAAATCTTTCATCATTCGAGTAATCCCTAAAAGCCCATTTATATAATGGGCTTTTTTCTTACCATTCTTACTTAATCACTCCTGTTATCAAATGCGAATCATTTTCAAAAAAGATGGTAAAAGTGATTAGTTTTGTTTTATTATTAACTCTCTTGACTATTCTTTTTATGATGATATTTGATATGAAATTAGCGCTCTTCCCTTTATTTTCAATGATTTTACTTTCGGGTTGCAGTAGTACTTGGGAACCCAAAGGCGCATCAGATTACACATTACAAGAAGCAAAGCTAATTTGTGATCTCGATGCCAATACTCGTTACCCTATCCGCAAAGAAGTGCTACAACGTACTGTTTATCGTGATGTACAAAGAACGTGTCGTAAAGATGATAAAGACCATTGTGGTGATAAAAAAACCTACACTGAACGCGTACCAATGACAGAAAGTTATGTTGAGGACATTAATCAAGAAGACAGAAGAACCTTCTATACTTCATGTATGTCTTTAAAAGGGTGGGAACAGAAAAATCATTATTTTTGGGAATAAAAGAAATTTGAGAAAAAATAATCAGCTTAATCACGTTGCCAATACAGCTTAGTCCCAAAACCTAACTGATTATTGACCATCTTAATTTCTTGTAATTGTAATTCCCATAAAGGCACATGGATGGCGGCTAATGCGACAGGAAAGCGTAAACAGTAATGTTTTCTTGCGTGGATGTCGTCCTTACCTGCCAGTAAAGCAACAGAACCCGTGAATTGAATACCTTGTAGATCGGATACTGCAATTTCTTGCGTACTAATACTTCCTGCAACTAATAAATTTTCCTGCATCATTTGAGCATGACGCGTTTTCTTTTCAGAAAGAAAAACAAGCCTCATCTGGCTTTCATCGAACCAATAAAAACAATTTGCACACCAAACATCACCTAATGAACGAGTTGTACATAAGGTAAACACATGGTTATCTCGAATGTATTGTTTAATTATTTTGATCGAGTCTAAAGAAGACATAATACACCTGTATAGATACAAAAAGAGACGCTGTTTAGCTGATAATTATATCATCAAAACGAGCGTCTTACCGCGTGTCTCTTATTACAGGTTATTTATCGAAAATAATTAAAATTAACGATAAATTTCAGCATTTACAGTGAGGTAATCGTCACCTGTTGCGCCAACAACTTTAAAGCCTTTTGCACCTTCATCTTTTGCAATTTGAGCAATTTTAGTGGTTAAACCATCTAAAGTATCGCTACCTGTGATTGTGATATACTCACCATTAACAGAAGGGCTTTTTGATACGCTATCAGATGCGATCGAACCGAATGAAATAGCACTTAAAGCTAATGTTGCAGCGATTAATGTAGATTTTTTCATAATAAACTCCAATTAAATTCTAATTTTGTTAGGTATCGCGGAGTGTCTCTCTGTGATATGGATCATACTATGCGCTTTAATTTAACTTTAAAATTAGCAATAATTGCTGTTCATTTTCAAAAAAATTGAATGTCATTTTATAAATAACAAAGCATTCTGTCACAAATATTTCACAACATATTGATATATCTAATAGATTTCATTTTGATAAAACGATAAATTACTCAATTCAAAAATTAAGAAATATTATTTATCAAAAAAAAAGTAGCACGAAAAGGAAAAAATGATGGCTGATACAGTGTGGTCACTCTATATTGTCAGAAATCGTCTTGGCTATCTTTATACAGGGATAACGACAAACGTTGAGCGACGCTTTACTCAACACCAGAATGGAACCGGCGCTAAAGCACTGAAAGGAAAAGGACCTTTATTATTAGAGTTTCATTGCCAAATAGGCTCTCGGCAACGTGCTTCTCAACTGGAATACCAATTAAAACAATTGAAGAAAACGCAAAAAGAAAAGCTGATCAAAGACCAGCCTTCAGACATTGCGTTGTATTTAACACGATAGACAATCTGTTCGATTAAACCTCATCAAATAATGGCGAGAAATTCACTAAACCATGAATATTTTCAACATTACCATTATCGAGAGCATAGAACTGAAATGCCTCTTCGGTGTCAGGCCATTTGCAATGTAACCCTTGTGATTTTGCAGGAATAAAGCCTGATTTTTGATAGTACTCTGGCTCACCTAATACCACCACGGCGCCATAACCAAATTCATTTAGGCTATCTAACCCTTCATTAATCAGTTGGCGTCCAATACCTTGGTTCTGGAAATCAGGTGCAACAGCAAGAGGCGCAAGCCCTACCCATTGGCAATCGACACCATCAACATCAACGGGTGTAAAGCCAATGTAACCCATAACGTGGCCTTCATCATCGACTGCGACCATACCTAATGTCAGCAGTCCCTCTTCTCGTAAATGTCCCACTAAATCAGCTTCTGCACCTGTAGGAAACGCTTGACGTAAAAGGTTATCAATAGCTGGAATATCAACGGGAATTTCAACACGTATTAGCATGAAGTTGAGCTCAGTTCATGGCTGTGTAGAGTGTCTTCGGTTTCTTCTTGAAGCCCACTTTTTACAAACTCAGCCAGTTGTAATAAACCAAAACGCAACACAGATGGCATTGAGTCTAATTCAATTGCGTCCATCAGGTTCTTAACATATAACCCGAGTTCTGTATCACCCTCAATTTGTAGACGGCGTTGGAAAAATAAGGTGTCAGGATCTTCTTTGCGCGCAGCAATTAAAATAAGATCATTTGCATTTCCACTAAAGCTGACATCTTCTTTTTCTAAGCGACTGACCACTAATTTATCATCACAAACACTGATAAACCACTGTAAATGTAAGTCTCTTATCTCAACTTTTAGCCATTTATTTTCTAGAAAGTGCAAATCGCCTTCCGCTAAAGATTCACGAAATTGCCAGCTTAAAAACTGTTCTAAAATATCGCGTTGCAGAGCAAATGGGGTAACTTGTAAAGGGTAACGTAAAAAACGAGGTCCCTCTTTAACCAAATGGGTACGAATTTTGTTAAACACGTTCGGACTCCTATAAATAAAATTACGGGCTATTGTGCCAGATATAGACAGATATTCTGCGATCCTATATCAATATTCGGTTAATCCGTTGCTCACATTTTGTGTTCTTTGATTTTACTTAAGCAAAAAACGAAGTTCTCTGCCCTAAATCAAAACCTTTTTTTATCCTGCTCATTACAATTTCTGATCATTCTTAATTTCTAAAGGGAAGTGAAGATGGAATTGCTGTGCCCAGCGGGTAATTTACCTGCCTTAAAAGCGGCCATAGATAATGGTGCGGATGCCGTTTATATCGGCTTAAAAGATGATACTAATGCAAGACATTTTGCTGGTTTAAATTTCACAGAAAAGAAGTTACAAGAAGCGGTTAATTATGTTCATCGCCACCAGCGAAAATTGCATATTGCAATAAACACCTTTGCTCACCCTGATGGATTTGAACGCTGGCAAAAAGCCGTTGATATGGCGGCATCTTTAGGGGCTGATGCTCTTATCTTGGCGGATATCGCCATGTTAGAGTACGCTGCAGAGCGTTATCCTCATATTGAACGTCATGTTTCAGTACAAGCCTCAGCAACCAATACACAAGCTATTGAGTTTTATCAACGTAACTTCGATGTGGCTCGTATTGTTCTTCCTCGTGTTCTATCTATTCATCAAGTCAAACAATTAGCACAAACTAGCCCTGTACCTTTAGAAGTTTTTGCCTTTGGCAGTTTATGTATTATGGCTGAAGGTAGATGCTATCTCTCTTCTTATTTAACAGGTGAATCGCCAAATACGGTAGGTGCTTGCTCTCCTGCACGTTTTGTACGTTGGCAACAAACACCACAAGGGATGGAATCTCGCCTTAATGATGTCTTGATAGACCGCTATTCACCTGATGAAAATGCAGGCTACCCAACACTGTGTAAAGGTCGCTATTTTGTTGATGATCACTGTTATCACGCATTAGAAGAGCCTACGAGCCTCAATACTCTTTCACTCTTACCTGAATTAATGGCGATGAATATTGCGTCAGTTAAAATTGAAGGTCGTCAACGTAGCCCTGCCTATGTGACAGAAGTGGCGAGAGTTTGGCGTGCAGCCATTGATCAATGTAAGAAAGATCCTCAAGGTTTTAGTACTAATCCACGTTGGATGAACGCGCTAGGAAAGATTTCAGAAGGAACACAAACAACACTGGGTGCTTATCACCGTAAATGGCAATAATAAGGATACGAAAATGAAATATGCATTAGGATCTGTACTTTATTATTGGCAAAAAGAGACACTTGAAGCGTTCTACGAAAAAGCAAAACAATGCGACGCTGATATTATTTATTTAGGCGAAACAGTTTGCAGTAAACGCCGAGAAACCAAACCTCAAGATTGGATAAACCTCGCCAAAGAAGTCGCTAAAAGTGGCAAACAAGTGGTTCTTTCTACCTTAGCGTTATTACAAGCACCTTCTGAATTGAAAGAAATTGCTAAGCTGGTTGATAACGGTGAGTTTTTAGTTGAAGCACATGATTTTGGCGTGATTAATATGCTTTACGAGCGCAATCTTCCTTTTGTTGCAGGCCACGGGCTTAACTGCTACAACGCTTATGCACTACGTTTGTTGCATAAACAAGGCATGATGCGTTGGTGTATGCCTGTTGAGCTTTCTCGCGAGTGGTTAAATAATCTTTTAAATCAATGTGAAAAATTAGGCATTCGCAATAAGTTTGAAGTTGAAGTATTGGCTTATGGGCATCTTCCTCTCGCTTATTCAGCACGTTGTTTTACTGCGCGTTCTGAAAATCGCTCTAAAGATGATTGTGAAACCTGTTGTCAAAAATACCCTCAAGGCCGTGAAGTATTATCACAAGAAAATCAGCGAGTGTTTGTGCTTAATGGCATTCAAACACAAAGTGGTTATTGCTATAACTTGGGTAACGATCAAGCTTCAATGGCAGGTTTAGTGGATATTATTCGCCTTTCACCTGAATCTGACGCTATTTTTGATACCTTGCAACAATTTCGCCAAAATGAGCAAGGTCAACAACCTCTTACAACGATTCATCATCATGACTGTAATGGTTATTGGCGTAAGTTGGCAGGATTGGAATTGGTGAATTAAAGATATATGATACACTTAACAAAACATTTATAGATCAATTAAATCATTATGGATGTGGTGTAAGCGGTATTATTCCTTGGAGTTACCACGGTCTTTCATTAATAGATATTTCAAAATGGGAACCAAGAAAATTATCAATGGATTGTTGCCACCACATAGTAAATATTATTAGTAAAGATAAGATCTACAATATTGATAAATAAAAGCCCTTAAGGGCTTTTTATTTTGACTCACCACGATGATGTAACCAATGCTTAAACTGATGCGTAATATGTCTTAACTCACCATTACGTAGCATACCCACCAGCACACCTAATACCGTATAAATCACACCTAAAACGAGCATCATCACGATATCACCCAATATACTTTGGAATGACAGCCCCATTTGGTTGATTCCCGCCATGGCGTTTACAGCCCATGTAGAAGGTAATGCAGATGAAATGGCAAATACCCAATCTGGCATTGCTTGTAATGGCCAGATTGTGCCAGAAATATAGAACACTGGTGTTGTCACAAAGGCTAGTGTCAGATAAATCATCTCAACACTGCGTAAGCATTCTGTAATTAACTTACCTAACCCTAAGACCGCCAATAAGAATGGGAAAGTCAGCATCCAAATCTGGTAAAGCGGCGCTTCCTGGCGGTAACCCAATACCCACGGCCACAATGCAAAGAATACCGCAGATAAAAATAACCAAATCGGAATAAGTGCAGATAATGCCCCTAGATAAACCGCTAAAGGTGGCTTTCCTTTCGGGGTACTTCTCACCGCGATACTGACGCGGACACAAGCTATTAGAAGTGAGTGCTGTAATAGCATCACTAATAAGCCAGGGAAAATAATCGCAGCAAAACTTACCCCAGGGTTATACATCGCAATGGTTTCGCCTTGAATAGGCTTTAATAGGATTTTTGATTGTTCAACACTAAAGCCTGCATTTCTCAAAATACGTCCATTGTAAGCATCTAATAACTGCTGATAAGCCAACATCAACTCTTGTTGAATTTGCCCGCTAGCCAGACGGTTTGTCGCATCACCAAATACAGGCACAGTAACATCTTTACCATTGAGTAGTTTTTTCTCAAAATCGGTTGGAACAATAATAATGGCAAATAACTCTCGCATAATCATATCGTGGCGGGCTTCATCTAAATTATCGTAATTCTTGATGCTTAATTTTGGTGTGGAGTTTAATGCGCGGATCAGTGAATAACTTGCGGGACTGTGATCTTGATTGATAACAGCCACAGGAAGATCCCACAGTACAGGCTTGGCATAAACCAAACTCATAATGCACAGAGAAACAATAAGTAACATCCACATGGGTTTTTCTAACATACCCAATAGAACACGCTTGAAGGTTTGGAAATACATTTGCATCATGCAACACCTACCTGTAATTCCAATCGTTTAAAAATACGTTTACGAACTAAAAAGGCGATAGCAAAAGGATAAATCAGCAAAAGTGAACACACATATAAAATGCCTTGTAGTGATACTTCTCTTAAGAAAATATCAAACATCGCATTTAAGGCGTGCGTTAATGGTTCTAAGTTAGAGATGATCCTTGCAGGCAATATCATCGAAAGCTCGGGCACAGCCATGCCTGAAAATGCCAATGCGATACTCACCAACATACCTATCATACTGTATGCCGTTATCGCACTATTGGTAAACGCAAAGAGCAGCAACCCCACACTTTGAGCTGCAATAATATAGAAGAATCCCACTAACACCATGTATAGCGGATTACCGTTCACCTTTGCCCCTGAAAAATGCACTAATGCCGCGAGTTCGACAATTAATAAGGTTAAGAAAAACAGCGTATAAGGTGTAAGCTTCCCAATAAGCGCAAAAGTAAAAGGCTTAATATTCAGGAGCATATTTCCTCGTGACAAAGAATAAATAGTACAAGTCACGACGAACAGTTGGAGCATATGGATCGTAGCCGCAAATTGCTGGTAATAAATATAACTCCCGCTGGCATTAAACAAACTGTCATAAGAGAGCGTAACTTTTGCCAATGGTGGAACGGGCTTATTCATCTCTTGCGCTAAAACAGTGCGATATTGCGCATTAAGCTCTGCAATGAGTCCGCTAAAGTCCTGAATCGCATAACTCCCCGCCGCATAATACAATCCGTTGTAATACATCCGTGTGGTCGGTTGCTTTCCTGCTAATACCTTACTTTCAAAGTGTCGAGGGATGGTCAGTATCGCGTAATCTTTTGCGCTACCTAATCGCTCCATTGCTGTGCGAGGATTACCATCTAGCGTATTTAATTGCGCATGAGAGCCTGCATTTAGGTCTCTTATCAGGGTCCTTGATAATGGACTATTGTCATTATTAATCACGGAAACAGGCAAGTTCAGCAATGTGCCTTCAGAAAAGTTAGCACTAATTAACGTAAACAACATCAATGGAAACAGCCAGCTTAGCCAGTGAAAAACGGGGCTACGAACTGCCATATGAGTTTCTCGTGAAAATGCGCTACTAAAGCCACGCCAAGCTGCCTTTACTCTCATTATTCGTCCTTATTTATCCCAGCGCCATAATGCGCTCATACCAGGACGTAGCCCTTCAATTGGCGTAACAGGATACAGTCGGATTTCAAATGTTTTTAAATCGAAATCACCTGTTGCTCTTGTTGCTCTTTTTGTTGCGTAGTCGCCCATTGGGGCGATATAGCGAATTTCAGCTTCTACTTCTTTATTGCCTAATGCGGGAACCGTGATAGTAATGCGATCACCTTTACGTATATCCGCTAAGATATCTTCGCGGAGGTTATAAACAAAATAAGCATCAGGAATTCGGATCAGTGTAGCAAGTGGGCTATTCGCGTTAAAAAGCTCACCAATTTCCGCAGGAATAGGACCAACTTCTCCATCCACTGGCGCTTTAACTTGTAGATCGTTTTGTTGGATCTTCAACTCAATAAGTTGTTGTTCTGCTTGTTGCACCGCCGCCGTATATTTGTGGCGTAATTCAATACGATCACCATTTTGGGCTTCATCAAGCTCAGCTTGCGCGGCTCTTACACGTTGTGAAGCAACATCACGGCTACGGCGTGCATTATCAAGTTCTGTCGCTGATACATAGCCTTTATTCGCCACAGCACTGATACGCTGATAATCTCTTGCTGAATTTGCAGCTTCCACTTTTGCTTGAGATAACACGGCTTCTAGGTTACGAATACTCTCTTCTCTTGTGCCATGTAATGACAAATCTAATTGAGCTTGTGCTTGTGCTTTAGCGGCTTCAAGTGCAGCAACTTGCGCATTGAGTTCGGGGCTTTCTAATGTGATCATCAATTGCCCCGCTTTTACATCATCACCTCGCTCTATATGACGCTCAATCACACGGCCTTTGGCTTTAGAGGCGACAATCACTTCCGGTGCATCCACTTCGCCTTGCAGTAATAAATATTGATTATGCGCGCGGAAAAGTATGGCTAATGCAATTAGTATTAGCATTAATAAAATAAGATAGATGGCTCTTTTTTTCATATAACGATTAGACCTTAATAGTGAAGTAGAACACTCACTGACGGAGTTATATTACACAATAACTCAGAATTTCTTTAAGAATTTTGTGCGCCAGATCACTGACGCAAAGGAATATTTTCTTTGAAAGTGCGATTAAGTTATTCTTATATCAAACTTTATCGCCTCATTAATAGCCCTGTTTTATCTGGTATTTTTATATTTATCAGATAAAGAAGAGAACGGTACTCGATACTTATGTACGAATTTGATCTTATTTTGCTGTTATTACAGCAAATGTGCGTTTATTTAATCATTGCTTGGTTTTTAAGCAAAACACCTTTATTTACGCCACTTCTACAGGTCACGATAAAGCTTCCGCATAAGTTGATGTGCTACGTCATTTTCTCTATTTTTTGTATTATGGGCACCTATTTTGGGCTACATATTAATGATTCTATTGCCAATACGCGTGCCATTGGTTCGGTATTAGGCGGATTACTAGGTGGCCCTTATGTCGGCTTCCTTGTCGGTTTTACGGGAGGCTTACACCGTTATTCTCTGGGCGGTATGACCGCATTTAGCTGTATGGTGTCTACTATTGTAGAGGGATTAATTGGCGGATTAGTTCACCGTTATTACGTCAAACGCGGGCAAATGCACCGCATATTTAATCCATGGACCGCAGCAGCCGTGACTTTCTTTGCCGAAATAATACAGATGAGCATTATCTTATTATTAGCTCGCCCATTTAATGAAGCGCTTGCCTTAGTGAAAGATATTGCTGCCCCAATGATTGTCGCAAATACCGTTGGTGCGGCGATGTTTATTCGAATATTACAAGATAGACGGGCAATATTTGAAAAATATACCAGTGCATTTTCAGCTCAAGCATTAAAAATTGCCGTTTGCACCGAAGGTATTTTGCGTAAAGGGTTTAATCAAGATAATAGCACTCGAGTGGCAAAAGTCATTTATCAAGAACTAAGAGTCAGTGCCGTTGCGATTACAGATAGAGAAAAACTCCTCGCCTTTATTGGTATTGGCGCTGATCATCATTTACCGGGTACACCTATTTCATCAGAACAATCCAAACAAGCCATCAATAATAATGAAGTTGTTTATGCAGATGGTAATGAAACACCTTACCGTTGTACGCTTTCACCCCATTGCAAACTTGGCTCAACCTTAGTTATTCCATTAAGAGGCGAAAATAACCAAGTCATTGGCACAATAAAACTTTATGAAGCTAAAAATCGCCTATTTAGTTCTATTAACCGAACCCTAGGTGAAGGGATTGCAAGTCTATTATCTGCACAAATTCTGGCTGGACAATATGAGCGAAATAAGCAATCTCTTTTAGAGTCAGAGATTAAACTTCTCCATGCGCAAGTGAATCCCCACTTTCTTTTTAACGCATTAAATACACTACAAGCAGTTATTCGACGAGATAGCGAACAAGCAAAGCAATTAGTGCAATTTCTCTCTGCTTTCTTTCGTAAAAATTTAAAAAGACCTGAAGCAGTTGTGACATTAAGTGATGAAATTGAACATGTGAATGCATATTTGCAAATCGAAAAAGCCCGTTTTCAGGAACGATTACAGATTGATATTCAAATTCCTGAAAGCCTAGCTAATGCCCGTTTGCCTGCTTTTTCGCTTCAACCAATGGTCGAAAATGCAATTAAACATGGAACATCACAGTTATTAGATACAGGAAAGATTACAATTAGAGCACACCAAGAGCACCATTTAATCATTATTGAAATCTGTGATAATGCGGGGCTTTATCAACCCCAATGCCCTTCTCATGAATTAGGGTTAGGAATGAGGCTGGTGGATAAGCGATTAAAATTACGCTATGGCGAACTTTATGGTGTTTTAGTGGAATGCCAAGCTGATGAATATACAAAGGTGAAAATTTGCTTACCCCTAGAAAAAAGCATGGATAACGTTGCATAACAATGAATATATTAATCGTTGACGATGAGCCGTTAGCTCGTGAAAATTTACGTTGTTTACTTGAAGTCGAAAAGGATATTCATATTGTTGGTGAATGCAGTAATGCAATTGAAGCCATAGGAGAGATACACCGTAAGAAACCCGATGTCGTCTTTCTTGATATTCAAATGCCACGCATTACAGGGCTTGAAATGGTCACAATGCTTGATCCTGAACATCGCCCGTATATCGTCTTTTTAACCGCATTTGAAGAGTATGCAATCCAAGCCTTTGAAG
Source organism: Proteus sp. LHD240705 (assembly GCF_047921555.1). Classification (NCBI taxonomy): domain Bacteria; kingdom Pseudomonadati; phylum Pseudomonadota; class Gammaproteobacteria; order Enterobacterales; family Morganellaceae; genus Proteus; species Proteus sp. LHD240705. Next base: position 133,623 of record NZ_JBLRMI010000007.1, on the reverse strand, counting down.
AGCACGCCTTTGATTATCTACTCAAACCTTTAGAGCAAGAACGCCTAACAAAAACATTAAACCGTTTACGCCAAGGTAATAAGCAGAATATTGATCTCTTAACGCCTCCTGAAGAACGTTTAAAGTGTATTCCTTGTACAGGTCATAGCCGTATTTGGTTAATGCCCATTGATGAAGCGGTATTTGCAACATCAAGGCTCAGTGGGGTTTATGTAACCAATAATCAAGGTCAAGAAGGCTTTACAGAATTAACATTACGCACGTTAGAAACACGGACACAGCTGGTCCGTTGCCATCGCCAATATTTAGTGAATATGGATTATGTTAATGAGATTGTTTTTGGCGATAATGGGCAAGCGGAGTTGATATTACACAATAACAGCCAAATTCCTGTCAGCCGTCGATATTTAAAGCCATTAAAAGAAGCGATTGGCTTAAGCTAATTTGTTATAAATTAAAATCTGCACGTAAATCTAACCGATTTACTTGAATAAGCTTTCCTATTGTTTATATTGACAGAAATGTGTCGTAATAAATTTTATATTACTAATCAAATGATAAAAAAACCAGTCAACTTTCATTGACTGGTTTTATTTTTTTGTCATCAACTCAATTAAAAATTAAGTTAATTACCAACTCTTATTGGTTATGAGAGCTGCTACGGCGGCGTGGTGTACCTTCGTTGTTACGACTGCGGAAGTTACCGCGCTCGCCACCACGATCGTTGCTACGCTCACCACCACGGTCGTTATTACCACGACGTTGTGGTTGATCACCATTGTTAAAACGACGACCACCTTGTGGCTGACCATCACGACGGCTGTTATTACGACGCTCACGGAAAGGCTGAGATTGAGCATCACCCACTAATTGCATATTCAGTGGTTTGTTCATAATACGCGTACGTGTGAAATGGCTTAATAAATCTGTTGGCATACCTTTTGGTAATTCGATGGTTGAGTGAGAACCATACAGTTTGATATTACCAATGTAACGGCTGCTGATATCGCCTTCGTTAGCAATCGCACCAACGATATGACGCACTTCAACACCATCATCACGACCCACTTCGATACGGTATAAATCCATCTCGCCAGCATCACGACGTTCACGACGAGGAGAACGCTCGCGATCGTTATCACCGCGACGGCGATCATCACCACGACGATCGTCACGATCGTTAAATTCACGACGAGGACGACGAACTGGATCTGGTGGCAGAATAAGTGCACGCTCACCTTGAGCCATTTTCAGTAATACCGCAGCCAGTGTTTCCATATCCAGCGCTTCTTCACCTTGTGGAGCTAATTTAGGTAACAGAGCACGGTATTGGTCAAGGTTGCTAGTTTCTAATTGTTGTGCGATTTGCTGTGCAAATTTTTCCTGACGACGTTGGCTGATAAGCTCTGCATTTGGCAGTTCTACTTCAGGAATAGTCATCTTCATTGTACGTTCGATATTGCGCAGTAAACGACGCTCACGGTTATCAACGAATAAAATTGCACGGCCAGCACGACCCGCACGACCAGTACGACCAATACGGTGAACATAAGATTCTGAATCCATTGGGATATCATAGTTCACAACAAGGCTGATACGGTCAACGTCAAGACCACGAGCAGCAACGTCAGTTGCAATTAAAATATCTAAACGACCATTTTTCAGACGCTCTAATGTTTGCTCACGCAGTGATTGGTTCATATCACCATTTAACGCTGCGCTGTTATAGCCGTTACGCTCTAAAGCTTCAGCAACTTCTAATGTTGCGTTTTTAGTACGAACGAAAATAATTGCCGCATCAAAATCTTCAGCTTCTAAGAAACGAATTAACGCTTCATTTTTACGTGCGCCGAATGTCATCCAATAGCTTTGGCTAATGTCTGGACGTGTCGTTACGCTACTTTGAATGCGCACTTCTTTAGGATCATTCATAAAGCGACGTGTAATACGACGAATTGCTTCTGGCATTGTTGCAGAGAACAGTGCAGTTTGGTGTTCTGCTGGGATCTTACTTAAAATGTTTTCAACATCTTCAATAAAGCCCATACGTAACATTTCATCAGCTTCATCTAATACTAAGCCCTTCAGTTTAGATAAATCTAATGTGCCACGGTTTAAATGGTCTAATAAACGACCTGGTGTACCCACAACAACTTGTGGACCTTGACGTAACGCGCGTAATTGCACGTCGTAACGCTGACCACCATACAGTGCAACAACATTTACTTTTGGTAAGTGTTTAGAAAAATCTTCAATTGCTTCAGCAACCTGAACCGCAAGTTCACGAGTAGGTGCTAAAACTAAAATTTGTGGTGCTTTTAATGATTCATCAAGATTGTGTAATAAAGGCAGGCTAAATGCGGCAGTTTTACCACTACCTGTCTGTGCCATACCTAAAACATCATTGCCGTTTAAAAGGAAAGGAATACATTGTTGCTGAATTGGAGAAGGCTTCTCGTAGCCTAAGTCATTCAGTGCAGTCAAAATAGGTGCTGATAAACCTAGATCAGCAAAAGTCATATCGGTTTCAGTAGTCATGTCACTGTGCCTCATTCATTATGGCAGCCAGTTGACATAACATACCGCATGGTTTGTCGGTCTTTATCATCTAAAATGTGAACTGGCTCAAATTATATTATTAAACGAACAAACAAGCCCTCATCCTATGTAGATGATGGCTTTCAAACTGATCAGAGAAATGTTCGTCAGCTATTGCTGGTCCGATTCCGCTAGGTCTTCTTGTTGGCCTAACAGTGCTAATTCCAACAATGCGTAGCGGTGCTCAACAAAGTTATGTGCGTTGTTGGCAACCGTCAGCTTGAATAACGCTTCTGCGCTATCCATGTCCCCCAGACTTAGGTAATACTTACCTAAATAGAAGTTAGTTTCACTAAGATGCTCAGCGAGCGAAGTGTTATCGGTTGAAGCCTCATTTAGTTTCAACATTAATGTTTTCTCATTAATATCGCCTAAATAAAACTCAACTATATTCCATCCCCATTGCCCCGTTTTATCCGCCTGCTGGTATCGCTGTTTTAGCTGTTGTTTAGCCAAATCAGTGTTTATCTCTTTTTCTACAAGATATAACCAAAGCGAACGAATGGGATCATTTGGATCGACCTGATAAAACGCCTGCAGATCATCCTGCGCCAATTTCAATCGGCCACCGTAGTACGAAGCGATACCACGATTAAAACGCGCATTATTGTAAGTTGGATCAAGCTCTAAAACAGAATCAAACGCTTCATAAGCAGCATCGTAATTCGCTGCCTGCGTAAAATAGATACCTAGAAAATTAAAAATTTCTAGCATATCTGGTCGTATTGATAGCGCCATTGAAAAATCATTGCGCGCTAAAGCTCGTAAACCGAGACTATCATACAGCACACCACGCTCATATAAAAGCTGTGCGTATTCATCTTCAGTTAATGAGCGGCTCGCTAAGATTTGTTCTATACGAGCCAATATCACTTCTTGTTGTAAAGAAGGCTGCAATGGTGTGGCAAAAATCGCATTCTGACGCCACTCTGGACTAGTGCTGCATCCGGAAATAAAGATGAAAACAGCAATAGAACAACTGCGCAGAAATGTTTTCATTTCTCACTCCCAAAGTCAGACCTTTCAACAAAAAGCGTTCTAGACGTCCTACTTGTCAATCATAATAAGTCTCTACCGATACCTATGTCTAGATATCGGTAGTAGAATATCATTAATTCGCAGAATCTTCAGAAGAAGTTTCTGTTGCTTCCTGCTGATTAGCTTGAGCTTCTTTCATGCTTAAGCGAATACGGCCTTGACGGTCAATTTCCAGTACTTTAACTGGAACTTCTTGACCCATTTCCAAGTAGTCACTCACTTTCTCAACGCGTTTGTCTGCGATTTGAGAAATATGAACCAGACCTTCTTTGCCGCCACCGATAGCAACGAATGCACCGAAATCTACAATACGAGTTACTTTACCGTTGTAGATACGACCCACTTCAACTTCAGCAGTAATTTCTTCGATACGAGCGATAGCTTGTTTTGCTTGATCGCCACTTGTTGCAGCAATCTTCACTGTACCATCATCTTCGATTTCGATAGTTGTGCCAGTTTCTTCCGTTAATGCACGGATAACAGAGCCGCCTTTACCGATAACGTCTTTGATCTTGTCTGGATTAATTTTGATAGTGTGAATGCGCGGTGCGAATTCAGAAATATCAGCACGAGGTTGGCTAATTGCATCTTCCATTACGCCTAAAATATGTAGACGTGCGCTTTTCGCTTGGTTTAATGCAACTTGCATGATTTCACGAGTGATACCTTCGATTTTGATATCCATCTGTAATGCGCTGACACCGTTACGGCTACCCGCAACTTTAAAGTCCATATCGCCTAAATGGTCTTCATCACCCAGAATATCGGAAAGAACAACAAAGTTGTCGCCTTCTTTTACTAGACCCATTGCAATACCTGCAACAGATTCTTTAATTGGTACACCTGCATCCATCAGTGCTAAAGAAGCACCGCAAACAGATGCCATTGAAGATGAACCATTTGATTCAGTGATTTCAGAAACCACACGAACGGTATATGGGAATTCTTCAATTGTTGGCATTACTGCTAACACACCACGTTTTGCTAAACGGCCATGACCGATTTCGCGACGTTTTGGTGAACCCATCATGCCTGTTTCACCAACAGAGTATGGAGGGAAGTTATAGTGCAGCAAGAATGTATCAGTGTGCTCACCCATGATGTCATCAATAGTTTGAGCATCACGCGCAGTACCTAATGTTGCAGTTACCAGAGCCTGAGTTTCACCACGAGTAAACAGTGCTGAACCGTGAGTACGTGGTAATAAGCCAGTGCGAATGTCTAATGCACGTACCATGTCTTTTTCACGGCCATCAATACGTGGTTCGCCAGCTAATACGCGAGCACGAACGATGTTTTTCTCAAGACCTGAGAAGATTTCGCTGATTTCAGCTTCATCTAAAGTTTCATCTTCAGCGACTAACGTCGCAATAACTTCATCACGGATAGCTTCGATTTGTTCATAACGCTCTTGTTTCTCAGTGATACGGTAAGCATCACCAATGCGAGCTTGTGCTAATTGTGCAATACGGTCATGTAAAGTTTGGTTGATGGCTTCTGGCGCCCAATCCCATTTCTCTTTACCAACTTCTGCAACTAATGCATTGATGTTTTCGATCACGACTTGTTGTTGATCATGACCAAATACTACTGCACCTAACATTTCTTCTTCTGATAATAAATCAGCTTCTGATTCTACCATCAGTACCGCACCCGCAGTACCTGCAACCACTAAGTCTAATTTGCTAACTTTCAGCTCATCAACAGTTGGGTTTAGAACATATTGTCCATCGATAAAACCAACACGCGCACCACCGATAGGACCATTAAATGGAACACCTGACAGCGCTAATGCCGCAGAAGCACCAATCATTGCAACGATATCTGGGTTAACTTGTGGGTTAACTGAAACAACGGTAGCAACGATTTGAATTTCGTTTAAGAAACCTTCTGGGAATAATGGGCGTAAAGGGCGGTCAATTAAACGTGCAATCAACGTTTCGCCTTCACCAGGACGACCTTCACGACGGAAGAAGCTACCTGGGATACGACCAGCAGCGTATGAACGCTCTTGGTAGTTAACAGTTAATGGGAAGAAATCTTGTCCAGCTTTAACTTTTTTCTTTGCAACAACGGTAACAAAAACAGCAGTGCCGTCCATGTCAACCATAACAGCGGCTGTTGCTTGACGAGCCATCATGCCTGTTTCTAACGAAACAGTATGTTGACCGTATTGAAATTTACGAACTGTAGGATTCAGCAAAATAATATCCTTTATCTTATTGTCGCCAGATGTTTAGCGACGATGAATGATCTTTTCTCCGCTACGTCCCCTCGCGACTAATGAAAATATTAACCATTTAATGATAAATACTTTCATTAGCCGCGCGAATTGTCGTAACTAGAGAGATTAAATAACAATCACCACATTAAAACATAACGACTAACATTAAAAATAGCACTTTTTAGTAGAAAAGGGGCCAACAGGCCCCTTTCCACTGAAACTCGCTTGATTAGCGACGCAGACCTAAACGTTCAATCAGTGCAGAGTAACGAGCAACATCTTTACGTTTCAGGTAGTCCAGCAGATTACGACGGCTGGAAACTTTACGCAGCAGACCACGACGGCTGTGGTGATCTTTTTTGTGCTCTGAAAAGTGACCTTGCAGGTGGTTGATTTCTGCAGTCAGCAGTGCAATCTGAACTTCGCTTGAGCCAGTATCGTTAGCATCACGACCAAATTCAGCAACGATTTGTGCTTTCGCTTCAGTACTTAGAGACATAATAAACTCCAAATTAAGTAAAATTTTCAGATAGCCAATCTCTAATTCAGCTATCCAACTCAGCCACCTAAACAGATAGCCGCATTATTCTACGCTTCAAACACTTTTAGCGCAAGATTGCTATTAAGTGTTATCTTGTGCGCTATAGTCTACAACCACTCTTTTCGGAGCAACTAGGCCATCTTTAATGATAGCAAGACCAATGAATTTTTTTTCATCGCCTTCAGTTACTCTTACCCATTCGCCTTCATTGATGTCATGATTAACACGAACAGGTTGCCCCAGCTTGAGATAACCCGCAATAATCGTGGTCAAATTCACAACAGGAAAATGTGCAACAGCGGTATCCATAGGTAATAACAGTGCATCAAGTGCTAAGAAAGGATCTTCTTGAGCAGCTTGTGCATTCTCTATCATCGCTCTTAATTGCTCTAATGTGACCATTCGCTCTTTAGGATAATCAGCGACTTCTAATCGACGTAAGAAAATAACGTGAGCACCACATTGTAATTTCTCACCAAGATCATCAATAATTGTTCGAATGTAAGTACCTTTAGAACAATGAACTTCTAGCTCTAGCTCATCACCTTCCCAGCGAATAAACTGAAGTTCATAAACCGTGATGGGTCTTGCTTCACGCTCAACCTCAATACCTTGTCGAGCGTATTCGTAAAGCGGTTTACCTTGATGTTTTAAAGCGGAGTACATTGAAGGGATTTGCAATGTTTCACCGCGAAAACTCTCTAAGGCGTCATCTAAAGCCTGCTGTGTAAATTGTACTGGGCGTTCTTGAATAACCTCACCATGTGCATCGGAGGTATCTGTTCGTTGCCCTAAACGTGCAATAACACGATAACGCTTATCAGAATCCAATAGAAACTGTGAAAATTTTGTTGCTTCACCTAAACAAATAGGGAGCATACCTGTTGCTAAAGGATCCAATGCCCCTGTATGCCCAGCCTTACTGGCATTAAACATACGGCGGACTTTTTGGAGTGCATCGTTAGAGGAAATATCTTGGGGTTTATCGAGTAGCAATACGCCGTTAATCTCACGCCCCTTACGACGACGCCCCATTATTTATCCTCTTTATGACGACGCTCTTCATCGCTTTTAACGACGTTAGAAACTAAGTTAGACATACGCATACCTTCAACTAATGAGTTGTCATAAGCAAATGTCAGTTCAGGCACAATACGTAAACGCATCGCTTTACCTAATAAAGAACGAATAAAACCAGCGGCTTCATTAAGTGCAGCTAAACCCTCTGCAACCATCTCTTCTTCGCTTTGTTCACCACCTGATAAGTTTAAAAAGGTGACAAATACTTTGGCATAAGCCAAATCACGAGAAATTTCAACGCCAGAAACCGTTGCCATTCCAATACGTGGATCTTTGACTTCACGTTGTAAAATGATGGCGATTTCTTTTTGCATTTCCTGAGAAACACGCTGACTACGGCTAAAATCTCTTGCCATTTTATCTCTCCCTGACAATAGGGTATCGCCCTGATTGTCATTGTTAATTCAAATCTAAAATCAATGATATCTAAAGAGTATACATGAAGTGATATTTAACAACCGCTTTCTCTGATTTCTTTCTTTAGAAATAAAATGTTTCTTTGGTGCTATTTTACCCTGTTATTTCACTTTCATAAATTACTGAAAGGCAATCTATTTCGGTTATGTTGAAAAATGGAGAGGAAATAAAAGGAGAATACAGCAAAGAAAGGAATAAGAAGGGAGCCCTTGAGCTCCCTTTTAAAACAAAACGGACTAAATTAATCAATAGAACGTTTGATTTCGATAACTTGGAAGACTTCAATCATGTCGCCAACACGAACATCGTTGTAGTTTTTCACACCGATACCACATTCCATGCCGTTACGTACTTCGTTGACATCATCTTTAAAGCGACGCAGTGACTCAAGTTCGCCTTCATAGATAACCACGTTATCACGTAGAACACGAATTGGGTTATTACGTTTGATGTTACCCTCAACCACCATACAGCCCGCAATCGCGCCGAATTTAGGTGATTTAAACACATCACGGACTTCTGCAAGACCCATGATTTCTTGTTTATATTCAGGTGCCAACATACCGCTCATTGCCAGTTTGATTTCGTCAATCAGGCTATAGATAACAGAGTAGTAACGTAAATCAACGCTTTCTTGTTCAATGATACGGCGAGCAGATGCATCAGCACGAACGTTAAAGCCAAGAATGATTGCGTTAGAAGCCGCTGCTAATGTTGCGTCAGTTTCGGTGATACCACCTACGCCTGAACCGATGATTTTCAGTTTAACTTCATTAGTAGACAGTTTAACTAAGGCATCAGTAATCGCTTCACAAGTACCTTGAACGTCTGTTTTCAGAACGATGTTCAGTTCAGAAGTTTTACCTTCTTCCATGTTAGCGAACATGTTTTCCAGTTTAGATTTCTGCTGACGAGCCAGTTTAACATCGCGGAATTTACCTTGACGGTATAATGCAACTTCACGCGCTTTCTTCTCGTCACGAACAACCGTTGCTTCATCACCCGCAGAAGGAACGTTAGACAGACCTAAGATCTCAACTGGCATTGATGGACCAGCAGATTGAACGTCTTGACCTAATTCGTTACGCATCGCACGAATACGACCGTATTCGAAACCACACAGAACGATGTCACCTTTATTCAGTGTACCTTCACGGACAAGAATAGTAGCAACTGGGCCACGGCCTTTATCAAGGTAAGATTCGATAACAACACCGCTTGCCATACCTTCTTTAACTGCTTTCAGTTCAAGAACTTCAGCTTGTAAAAGAATAGCATCCAGCAGTTCGTCAATACCTAAACCTTGTTTTGCAGATACGTGCATAAACTGAGTTTCGCCGCCCCACTCTTCTGGCAAGATGCCATATTGAGACAGTTCAGTTTTAACGCGATCTGGATCAGCTTCGTGTTTATCAATTTTGTTCACTGCAACAACAACGGGTACGTTTGCCGCTTTTGCGTGTTGGATTGCTTCGATAGTTTGTGGCATTACACCATCATCTGCCGCAACAACCAGAACAACGATATCCGTTACCTGAGCACCACGAGCACGCATTGAAGTAAACGCGGCGTGACCTGGAGTATCTAGGAAGGTGATTTCACCTTTGTCAGTCTTAACGTGGTAAGCACCGATATGCTGGGTGATACCACCCGCTTCGCCTGATGCTACTTTCGTTGAACGAATGTAGTCCAGTAATGATGTTTTACCGTGGTCAACGTGACCCATGATAGTTACAACTGGTGCACGAGATACTGCGCTTTCTTCGCCAGTATCACGATCGCTCATGACTTGTTCTTCTAACTCGTTTTCACGACGTAAGATAACTTTATGGCCCATTTCTTCAGCAACAAGCTGTGCAGTTTCTTGGTCTAAAACCTGATTAATGGTCGCCATAGCACCCATTTTCATCATAGTTTTGATAACTTCAGACCCTTTTACTGCCATTTTGTTAGCAAGTTCGGCAACAGAAATAGTCTCACCGATGATAACATCACGGTTTACAACAGCAGCTGGCTTATTGAAGCCTTGCTGTAATGAGCTACCTTTACGTTTACCTTTCTTGTTAGTACGGCCAGCAGCACGTGCTTCTTCACGATCTGCTTTTTCAGAATGGCGGTTGTTTTTCTTAGGACGAGGAGCCTTAGCGTTGCGACCACGACCGCGGCCACCTTCAACCTCAGCATCACTTTCATCTTCTGCATCACGAGCATAACGTGATGTTGTTACATGATAGTCTGAGCCTTCAGTTTCTGGCGCTTTAGGTTCAGCAGTCCATTTTTCAGCATTTTCTTCAGCTAAACGACGTGCTTTTTCTGCTGCAACTCGTGCTTCTTCTTCCGCTTTACGGCGCTGTGTTTCTTCCGTTTTACGCTTCAGTTCAGCCTGTTCAGCATTGCGACGTGCTTTTTCCTGATCTGCTGCTTTATCAGCTTTTGGTTTATCGTTTTGTTTCACTTTATCTTTTTCCGCTGCTTCGCGCTTAGCTAATTCCGCTGCTTCACGTTTTGCTTCTTCAGCTTCACGTTTCGCTTTTTCTTCGGCGTCTTTCTTCGCCTTTTCAGCTTCACGTTTTGCTTTTTCTTCAGCTTCGCGCTGTGCTTTCTCTTGTGCTTCGCGCTGGGCTTTTTCTTCGGCTTCGCGATGCGCCTTTTCTTCCGCTTCACGCTGAGCTTGCTCATCCGCTTGCGCTTTTTCAACGGCGTCACGGTTCACATAAGTGCGTTTTTTGCGGACTTCGATGGCTACTGATTTACTTTTGCCACCTGTACCAGGAACACTTAACGTACTACGCACTTTGCGTTGTAACGTTAATTTTTCTGGTTGGTTGGTTGATACGTCTTTATCACGATTCAACCAAGCCAGTAAGGTTTCTTTCTCTTTTTGGGAGACAGAATCAGAGACGGTCTTCTTAATACCGGCATCAGCAAACTGCTGTACCAAACGTTCAACCGGTGTCTGAATCTCTTCTGCCAGTGATTTTACTGTTTCATCTGTCATTCTGTTCCTTCCTGCTCAGTTGTTACGCATCATTCCCAAACCAGCAGATATTACGTGCGGCCATAATGAGTTCGCCTGCGCGCTCACTATTTAAACCTTCAATATCAGTTAGGTCGTCGATACCCTGTTCGGCAAGATCTTCCAGTGTGCAGATACCACGGGCAGCTAGATCAAATGCTAAAGAGCGCTCCAATCCTTCGAGAGCTAATAAGTCCTCGGCTGGCTGGTTATCGCCTAGGCTTTCTTTTTGAGCCAACTCAATCGTTGTTAGTGCAGCTTTTGCTCTTTCACGTAGAGCTTCAACGGTATCTTCATCTAATCCGTCAATAGCCAGCAGTTCACTGATTGGCACATAAACTAACTCTTCAAGGGTAGAGAAACCTTCTTCAACTAAAACAGTTGCGAAGTCTTCATCAATGTCGAGATGCTTAGTAAATATTTCAATGGCTGCGTTTGCTTCTGCCTGATGTTTTGCATTCAGTTCATCAGCAGTCATGACGTTTAATTCCCACTTGTCATCACCACGATGTTTTTTCAGTAACTGTGCTGCCAGACGAACGTTTTGACCATTACGGCCGATTGCCTGTGCAAGGTTACTGCTTTCAACTGCAACATCCATTGTACATTTGTCTTCATCGACAACAATAGAAGCAACATCTGCCGGAGCCATTGCATTAATGACGAATTGTGCAGGATTATCATCCCACAGAACAATATCAATTCGCTCGCCGCCCAATTCACTGGAAACGGCTTGTACACGCGCACCACGCATACCAACACAAGCACCCACAGGGTCAATACGCTTGTCGTTAGTTTTTACTGCGATTTTGGCACGAGAACCTGGATCACGCGCTGCAGCTTTAATTTCAATAATTTCTTCGCCAATTTCTGGTACTTCAATACGGAAAAGTTCAACCAGCATTTCAGGGCGAGAGCGTGTCACGAAAAGTTGTGCACCACGGGTTTCTGTACGTACGTCGTATAAAACACCACGTAAACGGTCACCTGGACGGAAGTTTTCACGCGGTAACATATCTTCACGTAAAATAACCGCTTCAGCGTTGTTGCCTAAGTCTAAAGTGATATTTTCACGGTTCACTTTCTTCACAACACCCGTGATAATTTCGCCGAGTTGTTCGCGGAATTGATCAACAACCATTGCTCTTTCAGCTTCACGTACTTTTTGTACGATAACTTGTTTAGCGGTTTGTGTTGTAATACGGTCGAAAGTGACAGATTCAATCTGATCTTCAATATAACCACCTAGTTCAATACTAGGATCTTCATATTGAGCAGCTTCAAGTGTGATTTCACGAGTAGGTTGAGTGACTTCATCAACGGCAACCCAACGACGGAATGTATCAAAGTCACCCGTTTTACGGTCGATACATACACGAACGTCAATTTCTTGCTCGTATTTTTTCTTAGTTGCTGTCGCTAGTGCGGTTTCCAGTGCTTCAAAAATCTTTTCACGAGGAAGAGATTTTTCGTTAGAGACCGCTTCCACAACAGCCAGAATCTCTTTGTTCATCCTAGTTGCCTCTTCAAAACTTAAAAGTGGGGTACCAGGTTAGCTTTCTGGATGTTGCTCAGTGCGAACACTTCGTCTTTACCATCCACAGTAACCGTGATCATTTCGCCAGCGACAGACTTAATAATGCCCTGCCATTTACGGCGGTTTTGCATTGCAATTCGTAATACGATAGCGGCTTCTTCGCCGATAAATTGCTCATAATGCGTTGCAGTGAATAAAGGTCGTTCTAAACCAGGAGAAGAAATCTCAAGGTTATAAACTGTTTGAATTGGATCTTCAACATCCAGCACAGCACTGACCTGGTGGCTAACATCAGCACAATCATCAACAGTGATACCGTCTTCACTATCAATATAGATGCGCAATGTTGATTCTCGGCCACGAATAAACTCAAGACCGACAAATTCAAAGCCTAATGCTTCTACTGGTGCTGAAACCATCGCTGTTAATTTTTGCTCTAATGTGGACAAACCCACCCCCAAGGCATAAAAAAAGGGCCTATAGCCCAGTATTCTATTCTCTGATAACAAAAAACCCCGAAATTCGGGGCTTTATGCAACTGGACCCTGTAACTTGCCATTCGAGAATAACCTCTTCTTACGGCACATTCCACTCAGGATCATAATCGGTTCAACAAGATGATTAATGAGAAAAGTGCTGTATTGTTAGAAGTGGTTGCGGGGGCCGGATTTGAACCGACGACCTTCGGGTTATGAGCCCGACGAGCTACCAAGCTGCTCCACCCCGCGTTCGAAAAACGTGGCAAATTTTACGCTGATAACAAGCAAAACGCAAGCTATCTGGAATAATGGTGCCGAGAACGGGACTTGAACCCGTACGCCCGTTTTATAGGCACTACCACCTCAAGGTAGCGTGTATACCAATTTCACCACCTCGGCACTTAATGAGACTGTTACTGCGTAAAAATTAACAATCTCATTTAAATCTTTACTTAGTTTACTGCGGAATATCTGTATTTGCTGGCGCTACAGGCGCTGCTAATTGCTCAGCTTTTTTAGCTTCTTCTGTAGTCTGCTCGATAGACATCCATTTGCTGTCTTCACGCACAGTTTTATTGGCACTTAGATTACCTAAAATAAGGGCAAGTACAATAAAAGCTGTCGCTAAAACAGCGGTCATACGGGTCATAAAGTTAGCTGAACCGCTTGAACCAAATACTGTACCAGAAGCACCTGCACCAAAAGAAGCGCCCATATCAGCACCTTTACCCTGCTGTAACAGGATCAGACCAACTAGCCCTGTTGCTACAATGATAAGAATAACAATGAGTGCCGTATACATTTGCGTTACCTTTTCTATGGAACTTATCGTCTTAACGATAACCTTCGATTGCTTCACCCGCTTTAGTTCAAGACCTTACTAAGCGGGTGTGAATACTAACCAAAGCTGAACTGACAAGCAAGGTTATTTTTCTACAAAGTGATTGATTGAAGAAAAAAGCATCAATTAACCAACGTGCTTCACAGCGTCAGCAATACGATTTGCCATCGCAGTGACTTGCTCTTCATTTTCACCTTCAACCATGACACGAATTAAAGGTTCTGTTCCTGATTTACGCAGTAATACACGACCTTTACCAGCCAGTTCTTCTTCAACCGCTTTAGCGACTTTCTGAACTTCAGGTGTTTGTAGCGGATCGTGGCTACCGGTAAAGCGAACATTCACTAAAATTTGTGGTAATAGTTTCATACCACTACATAGATCATGCAGACTCATATGGTTACGCACCATTGCACTTAAAACTTGTAAACCTGCAACAATACCATCACCTGTAGTCGTTTTATCTAATAAAATAATGTGGCCTGAGTTTTCAGCACCTAAACGCCAGCCTTTCTCTTGTAATTTTTCAAGCACATAGCGGTCGCCCACTTTTGCTCTTACAAAAGGAATACCCAGTTGTTTAAGTGCAATCTCTAATCCCATATTGCTCATTAGAGTACCAACTGCGCCACCGCGTAATTGACCTTGGCGTAACGCTTCTCTCGCAATAATGTAGAGAATTTGGTCACCATCAACTTTTAGGCCTTGATGGTCAACCATGATGATACGGTCGCCGTCACCATCAAAAGCTAAACCAACATCAGCGCCTTCTTCTAAGACGCGTTTTTGCAACATACGAACATCTGTTGCGCCACACTCTTCGTTGATATTGATACCCGTTGGATCACAGCCAATAGTGATCACTTCAGCACCTAATTCACGAAATACGTTTGGTGCAATATGGTATGTTGCACCATGAGCACAATCGACAACCACTTTTAGACCATTAAGATTGTTTTCATTTGGGAAAGTCCCTTTACAGAATTCAATATAACGACCTGCCGCATCCACGATACGATTTGCACGACCAAGCTCTGCTGATTCAACACAGGTAATTGGCTTTTCCATTTCGGCTTCAATGGCTTCTTCTACTTCATCTGGTAATTTTGTACCATCAATAGAGAAGAATTTGATCCCGTTATCGTAATAAGGGTTATGAGAAGCTGAAATAACAATCCCTGCTTCAGCACGGAATGTACGCGTTAAATAAGCAACAGCAGGTGTTGGCATTGGCCCTGTAAATGAGGCGGATAAACCTGCCGCTGCTAAACCCGCTTCTAATGCAGATTCCAGCATATAGCCTGAGATACGTGTATCTTTACCAATAATGATTTTACGAGAGCCATGACGTGCTAATACTTTGCCCGCAGCCCAACCCAGTTTTAATACAAAATCAGGTGTAATTGGACTATCACCTACTTTTCCACGGATACCATCTGTTCCAAAGTATTTACGTTCGCTCATTCATTATTTTCCTTTGCAGAAAGAGTCGCTTGTACGATTTTCATCGCATCAACCGTCTCTTTAACATCGTGTACACGAATAATTTGTGCGCCTTGCATCGCTGCAATGACTGCGCATGCCACGCTACCAGCAACACGCTCTTGTGGTGGTACATTCAATAGTTGCCCAACCATTGATTTGCGTGACATTCCGGCAAGTATGGGTAAACCAAAGTGATGAAATTCACTTAGGTGTGCTAATAGTTGGTAATTATGCGCTAAATTTTTACCAAAGCCGAATCCTGGATCAAGAATAATTTGATTTTTTTCGATACCTGCATCAACACAACGTTGAATATTTTCTTGTAAAAAACGATCAACATCCATCATCACATTCTCATAATGTGGTGACTGTTGCATGGTTTTAGGGTCACCCTGCATATGCATAATACACACTGGCAAACCTGTTTTAGCGGCTGCTTCAAGTGCGCCAGGTTCTTGTAATGAGCGAATATCATTGATAATTGAAGCACCTACATTTGCGGATTCAGTAATGACTTGAGCTTTAGATGTATCAACAGAGATCCAAACATCAAAACGCTGACGAATAGCCTCAACAACAGGAACAACACGCTGTAACTCTTCATCAATAGAGACGTCACTTGCACCAGGTCTGGTAGACTCACCACCAATATCGATGATAGAAGCCCCTTCAGCGATCAATTTTGCTGCATGATCAACTGCATCATTAAGTGAATTATGAGTGCCACCATCAGAGAAAGAGTCTGGAGTGACATTCAAAATCCCCATAACTTGAGGTGTTGATAAGTTAAGTTCGGTTCCTCTAGCCATTAATTTCATTTCATTGATACCTTCATAAAAAAACCCCAGAAGCCTGGGGTTTGTATTTATAGCTTACTCAATATGCGTAACCCAATAAGGATTAGTGAGTATTGTTATCAGAAGGCGTATCACTTTCTGACTCAGGCTTGTCTTTTGGCTCACTCGCTACATGCGTTTGTGCTGGCTGGGCAGTAGTCGTTGCACCACTATTGCCATTATTGCCTTCCCAACCCGCAGGTGGACGAACATCACGACGATTCATTAAATCATCAATTTGAGGCGCATCGATAGTTTCATAAGTCATCAGTGCATCTTTCATTGAGTGTAGAATATCAAGGTTGTCCATTAAGATCTGACGAGCACGAACATAGTTACGATCAACGATAGCTTTAATTTCTTCGTCAATTGTACGAGCTGTTTCATCAGACATATGTTGCGCTTTAGCAACAGAACGACCTAAGAACACTTCACCTTCTTCTTCTGCGTACAGCAATGGCCCTAATTTTTCAGAGAAACCCCACTGTGTCACCATGTTACGTGCAATATTGGTTGCAACTTTGATGTCATTAGAAGCACCCGTAGAAACATGCTCTACACCATAGATAATTTCTTCAGCTAAACGGCCACCGTAAAGTGTTGAAATTTGGCTCTCTAACTTCTGACGGCTCGCACTAATTTGGTCGCCTTCAGGTAAGAAGAAAGTCACACCTAATGCACGTCCACGAGGAATAATCGTCACTTTATGCACAGGATCATGTTCAGGTACTAAACGACCAATAATTGCGTGACCAGCTTCATGATAAGCGGTTGATGCTTTTTGTTCTTCAGTCATCACCATTGAACGGCGCTCTGCACCCATCATTATCTTATCTTTCGCTTTCTCAAACTCGACCATTGAGACAACACGTTTATTACCACGAGCAGCAAATAAAGCCGCTTCGTTAACTAAGTTAGCTAAGTCAGCACCAGAGAAACCTGGAGTACCACGCGCTAAAATTGCTGGATCAACATCTGGTGATAAAGGTACGCGACGCATATGGACTTTAAGTATTTGCTCACGTCCACGCACATCAGGTAAACCAACAACCACTTGACGGTCAAAACGACCTGGACGAAGTAATGCTGGGTCTAACACATCTGGACGGTTCGTTGCCGCGATAACGATAATTCCTTCATTACCTTCAAAACCATCCATTTCAACTAGCATTTGGTTCAGTGTTTGTTCACGTTCATCATGACCACCGCCTAAACCAGCACCACGTTGACGACCAACCGCATCGATTTCATCGATAAAGATAATACAAGGTGCTGCTTTTTTAGCTTGTTCAAACATATCACGAACACGAGAAGCACCCACACCCACGAACATTTCAACGAAATCAGAACCTGAAATGGTAAAGAATGGGACTTTAGCTTCACCCGCGATGGCTTTTGCTAATAATGTTTTACCTGTACCTGGAGGCCCTACCATCAGAATACCTTTAGGGATTTTACCCCCTAACTTCTGGAAACGACCTGGATCACGTAAATACTCAACTAATTCGCTTACTTCTTCTTTCGCTTCATCACAACCCGCTACATCAGCAAAGGTTGTTTTGATTTGGTCTTCTGTCAACATGCGCGCCTTGCTTTTACCGAAAGACATCGCACCTTTACCGCCACCACCTTGCATTTGGCGCATAAAGAAAATCCAAAGACCAATCAGTAATAGCATTGGGAACCAAGACACAAAAATTTGAGTCAGAAGGCTTTGGCCTTCAAGTGGTTCACCCGTTACTTTTACATTACGGTTCATTAAAGTGGTCAGCAGGTTATCATCACGCATAGGCATATACGTGCTGTACTTTGAGTTATCTGTTTTAGTTACATTAATATCATAACCACTTATGCTGACCTCGCGTAATTGGTTATTAGTTAACTCATTGATAAAGGTAGAGTAATCCACCTTACGACTATTCGAATCGCTGGGTCCGAAGCTCTGGAATAATGACATCAAAACGACTGCAATAACTAGCCAGAGGATCAGGTTTTTCGCCATGTCACTCAAGGGATTAACCTCATATTACAACTGTGTTAACAAATAGCTTTAGGGTACTAAAGTTTACGCCCTGTGGCTACAATATATACCTCACGAGAACGAGACCGCGAAGCGTCTGGTTTACGAACTTTCACTTTCGTAAACAGGGAGCGTATTTGCCCCAGGTATTCATCAAAGCCTTCTCCCTGAAACACTTTGACAATAAAACTTCCCCCGGGAGCCAGTACATCACGACACATATCAAGCGCTAACTCTACTAAATACATGGATCGAGGGATATCGACCGCGGGTGTACCGCTCATGTTTGGAGCCATGTCAGACATGACAACCTGGACTTTGTTTTCACCTACTCTATCAAGCAACGCCTTCAACACAAGTTCATCACGAAAATCGCCTTGAAGGAAATCGACTCCAACAATAGGATCCATAGGTAAAAGGTCACATGCGATAATTCGACCTTTGCTTCCTAACTGCTGTACAACATATTGAGACCACCCTCCTGGGGCTGCTCCTAAATCGACAACGGTCATACCTGGTTTAAAGATATTGTCGCTTTGCTGAATTTCTTCCAGTTTAAACCAAGCACGAGAGCGAAACCCTTTTTTCTTTGCTTGCTGAACATATTTATCACTAAAATGTTCTTGTAACCAGCGGCTAGAGCTTGCCGAACGTTTCTTATTGGCCATTGCGTTTTCCAACTATCATACACTTAGCTATCAAAATTTTTACTCTTTCACTCATTTAACCTCGTCTTAACGACATTTTATGGTGATAAGTGAGAGATGGCGTTAGAATAGATCGTTTTCAATCCCAACAAAGCAAAAATTAATGATGACTCTTAACAAAAAACAAATTCAACACCTGAAAGGGCTCGCTCATCACCTGAATCCAGTCGTTATGATTGGTAACAACGGGCTGACTGAAGGCGTTCTTGCAGAAATTGAACTCGCTCTGGCACACCATGAGCTTATCAAAGTCAAAATCGCAGGCGAAGACCGAGATGTTAAAAACTTGATCGTAGCAGCGATTGTACGCGAAAGCGGTGCACAGAATGTACAAGTTATCGGAAAAATTCTTGTTCTTTATCGTCCTTCAGAAGCACGTAAGATCATTTTACCGAAATAAAACTTGTATCTTTATATAAAAATGCCATAAGTAACTCTATGGCAAAAAAGGCCTTTTAAGGCCTTTTTTATATTACCACAGGATAACAGTCTAGTTTTCTATAGAAACGTAAATTACAAATTAAATATATTCTACGTTTAAAACTTCATACTCGACTTGTCCACCAGGTGTTGTGATAACCACGACATCATCTAACTCTTTACCAATTAACCCACGCGCAATCGGTGAGTTAACAGAGATTAAGTTTTCTTTAATGTTCGCTTCATCATCACCCACAATGCGGTAAGTTTGCTCTTCTTCAGTCTCAACATTCAATAGTGTCACTGTTGAACCAAAAATAATACGACCATTGTTATTCATCTTTGTAATATCAATGACTTGAGCATTTGATAATTTTGCTTCAATTTCTTGTATGCGGCCTTCACAGAAACCTTGTTGCTCTCTTGCAGCATGATATTCCGCGTTTTCTTTTAAGTCTCCATGTTCACGAGCTTCAGCGATAGCAGCAATAATCTCGGGACGACGAACACCTTTTAAATATTCCAGCTCTTCGCGTAATTTTTCTGCACCTAGAACTGTCATAGGGATCTGATTCATGTGTTAATACCTCAATACTATTCCTAATAAAAAATAGGTATCATCCTGATTTTTTATACTAACAACACAGAGAAAAGGATCTATTTACTCTTCTCAAGACAAAAAAAGACACAGGCAACCTTAAATTGGGCCTGTCTCTACATATATTCGGTAAATGAGGGGACGCTATTATATTCCCAACTCATGCTATTGGGACGTAAACTAAACCTCCCATACTTAAAACTAAATCTAACACAACAGACGCATTGCTTCACGCCTTATCTCTCTTTATAAAGAGATAAACAGACTTTTTCCGATAATGAGCTAATCCTGCTTGTTACCGTTTACTTTTGCCCTCATTGCCCTTTAGTATTAGCCTCTGGCAATCAATACTGTAACGTTACACGCTATAGTCACGGATAGAGAAATTATGCACTTACTATCAACATTTCGACGGATACTTTACACATTAAGTATCATTAGTTTTTCAACCCAAGCAATACCTGTTGAAAACTACACATCCCTTCTTCCTGAAGGAACACAAGTAGGTTTAATAACTCAACCCGTTGGCGCGGCTTCTCCTAATCTTAACTATCATGCCGAGCAATTAGCACTTCCAGCAAGTACTCAGAAAGTGGTGACTGCACTTACTGCATTACTTCAATTAGGTGGAAATTATCAATTCACCACAACAATGGAAACAGAAGGCAAGATAAAAGACAATCAGCTTAATGGTGATTTGATCTTTCGTTTTACTGGCGATCCTACATTAACCCGTCAGCAATTAAGAGCAATGGTTGCCATATTAAAGCAATCAGGTGTTACAAAAGTGCATGGTGATTTGCTTATTGATACTTCTGCTTTTTCAAGCCACGACAAGGCCCCAGGTTGGGTTTGGAATGATCTGACACAATGCTTTAGTGCCCCTCCTAGTGCTGCAATTGTTGATAAGAACTGCTTTTCCGTCTTACTGCAAAGTGGCAAAAAAGAAGGTGATATTGCCACAATACGTAAAGCTTCTTTCTATCCTGTCACTGTTTTAAGTGAAGTTGAAACTTATGAGAAAGGATCAACTCGTACCCGTTTTTGTGAATTAGATGTCACGGTTCGTGACTTAAATACCTATGTAATCACAGGTTGTATTCCTAAACGTGATGATGCAGTACCTTTAATGTTTTCTATTCAAGATGGTGCTCATTGGGCGGGTACAATTTTAAAAGAAGAGTTACAACGCGCCAATATTGAACTTGATGGATATATCAAACGTCGATCTCAACTAAAAGCGCCTGTTACTGTACTGGCACAGACACAATCAAAACCGTTACATAGCTTACTGACGACCATGCTAAAAGAGTCTGACAATATGATTGCAGATACCGTATTTAGAACTATTGGTCGTGAGTATTATGGCGTTGCAGGTACTTGGCGCTCTGGCGCAGAAGCAACCCGCGCTATTTTAAAACAAAAAGCCGGAATTGATTTAGCAAATACCGTTATAGTTGATGGCTCTGGTCTTTCTCGCCATAACCTCATTTCACCTGCAACCATGATGCAAATCCTTCAATATATTGGAGTACATGAAAGTGAATTAAACTTTATCACTATGCTTCCCCTTGCAGGACATGACGGTACATTACAATATCGAGGCGGTTTTCATGAAGCGGGTGTGGATGGCAAGGTTTCTGCCAAAACGGGATCATTAAAAGGGGTTTACAATCTAGCGGGCTTTATGACCACGGCAAATGGGCAAAAAGTTGCGTTTGTACAATACGTTTCGGCGTATTCACCTCCTACACAGAATCGCAATGCTGGACGTGCTTATTTAGTGCGTTTTGAAACTAATCTGTATAAAGATATGTACAACAACCGCTAGATTTACACTCAGTAAATGTAGTCAATGTATATGAAAAACGCCTGATTAATCAGGCGTTTTTATTTTATCATGATGAAAATAATGATTAACGTTGGTAGATAAACTCGATACCGTCGTCATCCTCTTCATCCCAATCATCATCGTCATCTTCTTCGAAATCAGGATTTTCTAGTTGTTCTTTATGGTAATCATCCCACATAAAGTCAACTTTTCCTGGCTCTGCTTTTGTTGCAACAATATCTTGCTCACGCGGAGTAACATTCAGGAATTCCATGATATTCCAGCAAAGTTTTTTCACACCTTCTTGGTTGATTGCCGCTATCATGTAATAGTTTTCATCCCAACCTAGTGCTTCAACAATTGCTTTTGCCTTCTCTTTTGCTTCTTCAGCATCAAGAAGATCAACTTTATTGAACACTAACCAACGTGGTTTTTGTGCTAATTTTTCGCTGTATTTCTCTAATTCAGAGATAATAATTTTTGCATTTTCCACAGGATCCGATCCATCAATAGGATCAATGTCGATCAAGTGTAATAACACACGACAGCGTTCTAAGTGTTTTAAGAATTGGATCCCAAGACCTGCACCATCAGCAGCGCCTTCGATTAATCCGGGAATATCTGCAACCACAAAGCTTTGGTGATTATCCATACGCACCACACCTAGGCTTGGTACTAATGTTGTAAATGGATAATCAGCAACTTTAGGTTTTGCTGCTGATACTGCACGAATAAATGTAGATTTGCCCGCATTTGGCATACCAAGCATACCCACATCAGCTAATAACATTAGCTCTAATAGGACTTCGCGAGATTCACCTGGCGTTCCCATTGTACGTTGACGTGGAGCACGGTTCACCGACGATTTAAAACGCGTATTACCTAAACCGTGGAAGCCACCTTTAGCAACCATTTGCTTTTGACCGTGAACAGTCAAGTCAGCAATGACTTCATTTGTTGCTAAATCACGGACACGCGTTCCGACAGGAACACTGATAGTAATATCTTGACCACGCTTACCGGTGCAATCACGGCTGTGGCCATTTTCACCACGCTCTGCACGATAAGATTTAGTAAAACGGTAATCAATTAAGGTGTTAAGGTTTTCGTCTGCAATCATGTAGACATCACCACCATCACCACCATCACCACCGTCTGGTCCCCCGTTAGGGATATATTTTTCGCGACGAAAGCTTACACAGCCGTTACCACCATCGCCCGCGACGATTAGGATCTTGGCCTCATCAACAAATTTCATGATTTTACTCCGTATAGTAGCCATTAACGTGCTGGATGGCCGAAATTACCCAGAGATGGCCTTTTTTAAATATAAAAAGCCCCGCAACAGATTTGCAGGGCTTTTGACTCGGTGCTTAAAGGACCAGTAATTATTCAGCTTCGATGCTGATAAATTTACGGTTGTTTGGACCTTTAACTTCGAACTTAATTTTTCCGTCAGCTAATGCAAACAGGGTGTGGTCACGACCACAACCAACGTTAGTACCTGCATGGAACTTAGTACCACGTTGACGAACGATGATGCTACCTGCTAATACAGCTTCACCACCGAAACGTTTAACACCCAGACGTTTTGCTTCGGAATCACGACCGTTACGAGTCGAGCCGCCAGCCTTTTTATGTGCCATTGAACTACTCTCCTAAACCTTAAGCGATACCAGTGATTTTAACATCAGTAAACCACTGACGGTGGCCCTGTTGTTTACGGCTGTGTTTACGACGACGGAACTTAACAATCTTAACTTTATCGCCGCGACCGTGAGCAACCACTTCCGCTTTAACTTTAACGCCCGCAAGGATTGGAGCGCCAATTTGAATGTCATCGCCATTAGCGACCATCATTACAGTATCAAACTCGATTGTTTCGCCAGTAGCTACTTCCAGCTTCTCTAAACGAATAGTTTGACCTTCGCTGACTCGGTGTTGTTTACCACCACTTTGGAAAACCGCGTACATATAAACTCCGCTTTCCGCACACTCCCAATATGTATAATTTGAGTGCACAATTAAAATATTCACATAGGGCGCGAATTCTACGCAAATTTAGTGCCGATGACAAGTACAGATCGCAAACTAGCGTTAAAAAAAAGAGTTTTTTACACGATATTTATTTCAGCCATTTTTAAAGTACAATCTAAATTATAAGAGAGTAAAATCTATGGCATGATCATTTTTTATTAATAATAACGCGCTCATTGGCGAGCCAAAGTCGAAAAAACATGAATTTAGAATCTATTATAAAACTAACATCCGCTGATATGACTGCGGTAAATGAGGCAATCCTTTACCAGCTTAATTCAGATGTTTCTTTGATAAACCAACTTGGTTACTACATCATTAGTGGTGGTGGTAAAAGGATCCGACCAATGATCGCAGTGCTCACTGGACGAGCATTGGACTATCAAGGTGACAAACATATCTCGGTCGCAGCGCTTATCGAATTTATTCATACTGCAACGTTGTTACATGATGATGTTGTTGATGAATCTGATATGCGCAGAGGAAAACAAACGGCAAATGCCGTCTTTGGAAATGCTGCCAGTGTACTTGTTGGCGACTTTATTTATACACGATCCTTTCAGATGATGACGGATCTTGATTCGATGCGTGTATTAAAATTAATGTCTAACGCCACCAATGTGATCGCTGAAGGTGAAGTTTTACAATTAATGAATTGTAACGATCCCGACATTTCTGAAGATGACTATATGCAAGTTATCTACAGCAAAACAGCTCGTCTCTTTGAAGCTGCTTCTCATGCATCAGCGATCCTTTCAGGTGCGACACCTGAGCAAGAAAAAGCATTCCAAGATTATGGTCGTTATCTTGGGACTGCTTTCCAGCTCATTGACGATTTACTTGATTATGATGCAGATAACAACCAGTTGGGTAAAAACACTGGTGATGATCTTGATGAAGGTAAACCAACGTTGCCATTACTTCATGCTATGCATAACGGCAATGAAGAAGAATCCCAATTAATTCGCCAAGCCATTGAACAAGGTAATGGCCGCCATTTATTGGATACTGTTTTAAATACTATGAAACAGTGTGGCTCTTTGGAATATACCCGCCAAAAAGCAGAAGAAGAAGCAGACAAAGCGATTGAAGCTTTATCAATTATACCTGACTCACCGTATAAAGATGCGCTTATTGGGCTTGCTCACGTCGCTGTACAACGTCAATCATAACTTTGATATATAATCCCTATTAGTTATGTAAAGAAGCCCGCTAGAGCAACTACGTCGACTCTGGTGGGCTTTTTAATTTATTGAGAACTTCTTCGTTTTCTCGTTCAATAGCATCTTGATTATCTGCATCAATATAACTAATGAGCTTTGCTAATCCTTCACGGAGCACAAATTTTACAATTTTCTCTCGTTCTGATTTAGTCAGTTGATAATAGGCTTCAACCCAAATCAAAAAGGCATCCTGACGTTTCGATAAATACTCAGCCGGAGGTTCATGTGCAGCGAGCACACTGATCACCTCATCAGGCAGACTTTTTACAGAATACTCAACAGCTTTTCCCTGCACGCCACGTTTACGACGGTTTTCCCATCCTTCACGACGCGCCATCAAGTTAACTCCCTGCGGTGAGTTAGGTAACCCCGCAAGCCCCACTAATTCTTTCGCTGTATACCATTCTTTTTTCATGATCTCATCTCACATTCAACTAAGAGGTTAGTCAGATAGATATCTGTTGCGGATAACGCAATAATAGATTCTTTAAAATCGCTTAATCATTGACGACTTTTTCTAAAAAACTTCTAATACCATCCCGCAATATCAGCTCTGTTAAGGTTTTTTGTTCACCATCATTTAGTTGTTGGAATGCTTTCACCCAGATAACGAGTGGCTCCTCTTTTTTATTTAATTTGTAATGTGCTAATGGCTCATAAAGTTCTAGAGCAATTAAAGTTTCTTCTGGTAAACAAGAATAATGATATTCAACACCATTACCTTGCTTATTTTTTACATTCTGTTTTTGCCAAGATTCGCGTCTTGCTTTTGAATTTATACCTTGTGGTGATTTAGGTAATCCACCTATACCCGTCAATTCCTTTGCCGTATACCACTCTTTTTTCATTATGTTTCTCTAAAATTGTTATCAACTTCAAAAAAGAAATTATTAAGAAAAAAATCAGAAATCTTTTTAGAAAAATAATGTTATTTTATTTTCTAAATAATCAGTTTAAATGCTTTAGGACATTTCTAATAAACTGTTATTTATACCACTAACACAGCAATTAATTTTATAGAAAAAGGATTAAAAATGATTTCAAGGAAATCTGATTGGCATCCTGCCGATATTATTGCCGCACTTAGAAAACGAGGAACAACACTTGCTGCCATCTCTCGCCAAGCAGGGTTAAGCTCTTCAACACTCGCTAATGCGCTATCACGCCCTTGGCCTAAAGGAGAAAAAATCATTGCTGATTATCTTGGTATCTCCCCCTCTGAAATTTGGCCTAGCCGTTATTTTCACCCTGAAACAGGAGAATTACTTGAGCGAAAGATTCGTACCAAAACTAATAATTAACTAATAATTACAGACATTATAATTAATAAAAAAAACCGCTGATATAGTATCAGCGGTTTTTATTTAAATTTGCATTATTTTTATAGCAAAAAAAGTATTTCTTTATTTATTAATAAATTCTTCACCAAGAATTATATCTTTTTTCAATACATCTAACATGCCATTAAGAGATTGCTTTTCAAAATCACTTAATTTACCAATAGATAAATATTCCTCTACACCGTTTTTACCTAAAAGAATAGGTTGTGCAAAGAAACGGGCATATTCTCCGTCACCTTCTGTATAGGTACATTCAATAACATTTTTCTCGCCATTTAGAGCGCGAATTAATGAAAGACCAAAACGAGCCGCTGCTTGGCCCATTGATAATGTAGCTGATCCGCCACCGGCTTTTGCTTCTACTACCTCAGTACCTGCATTTTGAATGCGTTTAGTCAGTGCAGCAATTTCATCATCAGTAAATGAAACGCCATCAACTTGAGATAATAGAGGAAGGATAGTCACACCAGAGTGTCCACCGATTACAGGAACATTGGTTTTTTGTGGATCTTTACCTTTTAGTTCAGCGACAAAGGTATTGGCGCGAATAATGTCGAGTGTAGTAATTCCGAAGAGACGTTTTTTATCATAAACGCCTGCTTTTTTGAGTACTTCAGCGGCAATAGCAACCGTTGTATTCACTGGATTAGTAATGATACCGATAAGTGCTTTAGGGCAGTTTTGTGCAACCTTTTCAATTAAGTTACGCACAATACCCGCGTTAACATTGAAAAGATCTGAACGATCCATGCCTGGCTTACGGGCAACACCCGCAGAAATCAGAACAACATCAGCGCCTTTTAGTGCAGGAGAAGGATCTTCACCCGCAAAACCTTTTACAGTAACTTGAGTCGGGATATGGCTTAAGTCAGCTGCGACACCCGGCGTGACGGGAGCGATATCATATAAAGAGAGTTCACTACCAGCAGGAAGCTGGTTTTTAAGAAGAAGTGCCAGTGCTTGACCAATACCACCTGCTGCACCGAGAACTGCTACTTTCATTCTGATACTCCTTAGTTTACAAGATAGTGGAACGCCTTAGAGATATTCACTATTACGCAATTCACCTTGTAAAAAACAATTATTTAACAGCAATATTGCATAATAAGGCATTTACAGTGAAAAATAATACTTTGGTTATTCTAAACAAATTGCTTATCTGTTAATGAGATAGTGGACACTCTTTTGATAAATAATTTCAATAAACATGACAAAGTGTTAAGTACACCATCATCCTTATGATAATCATTTAACCTTATCATTTATTTAACAAATATTTTACCTTCCTTAAATTATCACATTCACGCGCCGTAAATAAATTTTTTTTGCAGTACATTCTACTTTACAATTTTGAGGAGGCTATCACGCGCCTTTCTTCGTCTTTTGTTGCATAAAAATTCACTTCTCTGCATAATACACAGGTTATTGATAACTCACTAAAGGTGAACTATGCGCGTTCCTTCTAAGCAAGAAGACTTGGTTAAAGCGTTTAAAGCCCTGCTGAAAGAAGAAAAATTCAGTTCACAAGGCGAGATTGTGACTGCATTACAAGAGGCTGGATTTGATAATATTAATCAGTCCAAAATCTCTCGTATGCTAACAAAATTTGGTGCAGTAAGAACCCGTAACGCCAAAATGGAAATGGTTTATTGTCTTCCTACTGAGCTTGGCGTACCAACAGCAAGCAGCCCACTAAAAAATCTGGTACTCGATATCGATCATAACCATTCTGTTGTGGTGATAAGAACAAGTCCGGGTGCGGCACAACTTATTGCACGTTTATTAGATTCATTAGGCAAAGCAGAAGGGATCCTTGGCAGTATTGCGGGTGATGACACCATTTTTTCAACACCGGCACCAGGATTTTCCACAGAAGAATTACGAGACGCTATTCTGAATCTTTTTGATCAGGAATTATAATTAGCCTTTCTACAGCTTCAAAAAATAAGCCACTGAATTTTCAGTGGCTTATTTATTTTTAATACTGGCTATCAAGATCTTTAGGCTGTGCTAATTTTGCGAGCAGTTTTTCGTGAATACCACCAAAACCGCCATTACTCATAATCAAAATATGATCGCCCGCTTGAGCTTCTTTCGCAATCATATCGACTAATGTATCAAGATCCGTACTCCAACGAGCAGGTTGTACACAATGCTCTGCAATGTCACTCACTAACCACTGAATATTAGGTGGCTGGAATAAAAAGACTTCATCAGCACGACCTAATGCAGGTGCGATATCATCCTTGCTAATTCCCATTTTCATGGTATTTGAACGAGGCTCTAACACCGCAATAATACGAGCAGTTCCACCGACTTTACTGCGTAACGCTTCAAGCGTTGCCAAAATCGCTGTGGGATGATGTGCAAAGTCATCATAAACACTTATTTGGTTAACCTCACCACGTAGCTCTAAGCGACGACGCGCATTAATAAACTTATCTAACGCTTCA
The DNA here is from genome assembly GCF_047921555.1 of Proteus sp. LHD240705. NCBI lineage: Bacteria > Pseudomonadati > Pseudomonadota > Gammaproteobacteria > Enterobacterales > Morganellaceae > Proteus > Proteus sp. LHD240705. The sequence continues at coordinate 104,902 of NZ_JBLRMI010000007.1, read as the reverse complement.
CAAGCATCAGCAGGTAAAACACCAACATGATGCGCTGCAACAATCGCCATTAAGCCATTTTGCATGTTGTGTTCACCAGAAAGTCCCCAACACACTTCACCAACTCGCTCACCTTTGTGAAATACCTCAAAATGACTACTGTCATTACTGAGTTTTTTAGCTTGCCAATCTCCTGTTTCACCTGTGAATTCTTGTTCACTCCAGCATCCCATACCAATGGTCTGTTTTAAATTCATATCGCTATCAGGCATGATGATTTTTCCTGTGCCTGGGACGATACGAACTAAATGATGGAATTGTTTTTGAATTGCCGCTAAATCATCAAAAATATCGGCGTGATCGAACTCAAGATTATTTAAAATCAGTGTGCGTGGAGAATAATGAACAAATTTAGAGCGTTTATCAAAGAAAGCACTATCATATTCATCAGCTTCAATCACAAAGAAAGGGCTTTCGCCTAACTGTGCAGATACTTGGAAATTACCCGGTACACCACCAATTAAAAAACCAGGTTTATAACCACAGTCTTCTAAAACCCAAGCCAGCATACCTGCTGTTGTGGTTTTACCGTGGGTTCCAGCAACGGCTAACACCCAACGTTCAGGTAAAATATAATCATGTAACCACTGAGGGCCTGAGGTATAAGGTAAACCTTTTTCAAGTACAGCTTCAACACAAGGATTTCCTCGTGTCATCGCATTACCAATAATCACCATGTCAGGGGCAGGTTCTAATTGTTTTGGGTCATATCCCTCAATCAGTTCGATTCCCTGATTTTCTAATAAAGTACTCATGGGTGGATAGACATTAGCATCTGAGCCTGTGACTTTATGTCCCTTCGCTCTAGCTAAAATGGCAAGACTTCCCATAAAGGTGCCACAAATACCAAGAATATGAATGTGCATGAATTTCTGTCCAATAGCATGAAGTTGGTCACTATTCTAACGATCAAAAAGCAGATAAGAAACGGATTAACCTTTGAATCGTGCGATTCTTTGGCTAAACTTGCCACCACCAAGGAGATTTTTCTCCTTTTTTACTTTACCCACTCACATTCAGGACCTGCGTCATGAAAACATTAGGCGAATTTATCGTCGAGAAACAACAAGATTTTCCCCATGCAACTGGCGAACTTACTGCATTACTTTCGGCGATTAAGCTTGGGGCTAAAATTATCCACCGTGATATTAACAAAGCAGGGTTAGTCGATATCCTTGGTACTAACGGTGTTTCTAATGTTCAAGGTGAAGCCCAGATGAAACTGGATCTTTACGCGAATGAGAAACTAAAAGCTGCATTAAAAGCGCGTGGTGAAGTTGCGGGTATCGGATCAGAAGAAGAAGATGATATTGTTATCTTTGAAGGTGATCGTGCTGAAAATGCTAAGTATGTTGTACTAATGGATCCTTTAGACGGTTCGTCGAATATTGATGTAAACGTTTCCGTCGGAACAATTTTCTCTATTTACCACCGTATTACGCCTATTGGCCAATCTGTCACTTTAGATGACTTCTTACAACCAGGTCATCGCCAAGTAGCCGCGGGCTATGTCGTTTATGGCTCATCAACCATGTTAGTTTATACAACAGGTTGTGGTGTTCATGCCTTTACTTACGATCCATCTTTAGGTGTATTCTGTTTATCTCATGAAAGCGTACATTTCCCACCAACAGGAAACATGTACTCAATCAACGAAGGTAACTACATCAAATTCCCATTAGGTGTAAAAAAATACATTAAGTATTGCCAAGAACAAGACGCAGCAACAAATCGCCCTTATACCACACGTTATATTGGCTCTTTAGTTGCTGATTTCCACCGCAACTTACTGAAGGGCGGTATTTATATTTACCCAAGTACTGCAAGCCACCCTACTGGTAAATTACGTTTACTCTATGAATGCAATCCAATGGCGTTCTTAGCCGAACAAGCTGGCGGTAAAGCAAGTAACGGTAAAGAGCGTATTCTTGATATCGAACCAAAAAAACTTCACCAACGTATGCCTTTCTTTGTGGGGACTAAATCGATGGTTGAACAAGCTGAAAGCTTTATGGCGCAATATCCAGACGAAGAATAATCCATTCGTTTAGCACTAACATAGATAAACCGGACTTCTTATTCGTCCGGTTTTTTCATCTTTGAAAATAACTCTTTCTTTTATTTGCTGCTTATTTTTACGTCAGAACGCAACATGTTCGGCAAAAAACGGGTATTGTTAAAAACTTTTCGCTATACTAAAGCCCACGTAAAATTAATTTTTTTATAGGAAATTTTTTATGAGCCTGAATCATGTTCCTGCTGGTAAAGAACTACCAGAAGATATCTATGTTGTTATTGAAATCCCAGCAAATGCTGATCCTATCAAATACGAAGTTGATAAAGAAAGTGGCGCACTGTTCGTTGACCGTTTTATGTCAACTGCAATGTTCTACCCATGCAACTACGGTTACATCAACAACACGTTATCTTTAGATGGTGACCCAGTAGACGTTCTGGTTCCAACTCCATATCCATTACAACCAGGTTCAGTTATTCGTTGCCGCCCTGTTGGCGTACTGAAAATGACTGACGAATCAGGTGAAGATGCGAAACTGGTTGCAGTTCCACACACTAAACTGAGCAAAGAATACGATCACATTAAAGATGTGACTGATCTGCCAGAGCTTTTAAAAGCACAGATCAAACATTTCTTTGAACACTACAAAGATTTAGAAGCAGGCAAATGGGTTAAAGTTGACGGTTGGGAAGGCGTAGAAGCAGCTAAAGCTGAAATTCTGTCTTCTTTCGAACGCGCTAAAAAATAATTCTGACCCACTCAGAATAACTAAGTGAATTATGACTTAATAATTTACTAATAAATAAGCTCTTCATTTTATTGAAGGGCTTTTTTTATGATAACGACGTCTCTTTTTTAAGCGTATTACAAGCAATCCACCACTTATCAATGTTATTCCTATAGAAATAATCATCAGTGTGTAAATAACGGTGACCTCCCCCATAGAGAAAAACAAAAGCCCACCAACAATGGGTAATATCATCTGATTTAATAAAATAACCAATGATGAAACGCTAGCGAGCTGATTTATGGGAATAATTTCTATTCTTAATATTCTCAGTATATTACCTGAAAAGACTTTTCCAATAATTGAAACCGCATAGCAAATAATAAATATAATTATTGAGCTTTGAAAAAACACAAGCAAAGAGGAGCTTATAGTAATAATGGCAATTGATATAATCGTTAACAACACTCTACTTATGTACTGATTTAAACAGCCATATAAATATGTTCCAAATACACCGAAGATCCCCGCAGCAATATCAATAAAACCATAGTATTTAATCGGTAAATTCATAACCTGATCAATTAACGCCGTTCCACTTGATTCAATTAAACCATCAAACATATTATTACCAATAGCAATAAAAACAGAAAATATCAGTATGGGTGAGGAAAAAATATAAATAAATTTTTTAGTAAAAAAGATTTTCTCTTCCGAGTTATTTATATTTTCAGTGTTAATCTCTTTTCTTGCATAAAAGAATAAAAAGAAGATAGCATTAATAAAATAGAATAGACACGGTATAACAAGTAAATACTTGTAGCCAAAATCAATAAGAACAATCCCCAATAATGGTCCAATGACCATACCTAAGAAATCCATTCTAGACATTAGATTAATATGATGCTCTTTATGATGACTTATCAACGCAATAATTTTTTCATAAGAAATCAATGTTTGTGAATTTCCAATAGAAATTAAACTACCAATCAAACCAAAACTTATCGCTATCATCAAATCAGATGTAAAATGAGTAATTAATAAAAATAAACACCCTACTATTTTACAACTATCAGAAATAACAGCGATAGGACGAATACCTAGACCATCAATATACTTACCAATAAGTGGTATTAAAAAAAGTCGAGGTAACCACCATAATGCGTATGTTAATCCTGAATATTCAATACTTGTTGTTAACTGATAAACAATAACGGGGGTAAGAAATACCATTAATCCATCAGCTGTTAAAACAAAAAAAAGCATATAAAAAAAGATAATACGCATAATAATAACTAAACCTTTTCTTTAATTAAGACTTTAATCGGTTTATTATTCTTGTCATATATAATAATTGACTTTGGTGTATGATGAGTAGGTTTCTGTTTAATTATCTCTTTTTGTTTAGAGACAATAAATTGATAATAACCTAAGTCAGCCTCTGTTTTATTAGTGCAATATGCTTGATAATTTTTATTAGCGATTTCCCAGTCGATAACATCATGCCCTGGAATATACTCTTTTTCTTCATCTAAATAGATAACAGGCCGATTAACTGTAATAATATTAGCCATATTAAACAATGCATGAGCTACCCCACAGGGGATCACTAATTCCATATTAGGTAAAGGCTTGAACGTTATTTCATCTTCACAAAATAGAGTGGCGGAGCCTTCTCGCATGTCGACAAGTTTTAATGTTATCTCACTAGAAGCATCCCCTAAAAAAGTTAAATGGTCTTCTTGCCCTAGGTGTAAGCCATAAGAGTCAAAGTTGTAATCTTCATTACCATGTTCAACAAGATACATAGGCGATTTTCGTGTTAACGGAACGATGCCACTCTCTTTGCCTGTTTGCATGGTAGGTATGTCACGAAACGCCACACCTAAAATTTTTGATATAGGTAATTGCCGTTTCTGGTTTTCTGTTATTTTTTCTCTGAATCTTAAATTAACTTCATCGCCATCATCTAAACGAATTTTTCGTGTTTCTGAATGTAAAAAAGCATGTTGGCTTAAGATCTCATGTTGTATATCTGCTATTCGATGGTAGACCAGATCAGAGGCTTCCTCTGTCATAGGTTCATAACCATCAATATCATTAATATCAATATCTTCAGGAAGATTAATAACGTCATTATTTGGTGACCACATCAGTGCTTTACTCGCTAATTTATCTATCGGAGGTAAAAGTAAAGTGTAACTATTTAAAGTAAATATATTTTCTAAGTGATGAAAAGTATGAGCAACACCAGGAGGAATAATCAACGTTCTTGCCGATGAGGGCGTAATATAAAAGCTTAATCTTGATTTGAAAGTTGGTGAATTTTTACGACAATCGATAAACTTAGCGAGTATTTTTTTATTTTTATCACCTAAAAAAGTTAATGTATCTTGTTGCCCTAGATGAATACCATATTGCCCATATTTAAATTCATTTTCACCATGATAAATAATATTAATCGGATAGGTCGTCGCGAAAGGAATAACATAAGAATCTTTTTTTCCATTATTAACTCGCCACCGAGAGATCCAATGTAATCCTACTATATTAATATTTTTATTTAACTCAATAATATCCTTATTCATTATTTTCTCCTTGAGTTAATAAAGCAGCCAGAAGGCTGCTTTATTTTAATTAAACACTGACTATTTCGATGTCATAACCTAATAAATTTGCGCTTTCTAGAAGTGAATCTAGATTAGATGTATTCAATTTTGAATATTTATCATCAGCGGGTGCATTTTTAATGCCAGCAAGATAAGCTAATTTATCAAATGCATCTTTTGCAGTTACTTTTGTTTGTAAAATCATATCAGTAAAGTGATGATTTTCTATATTTTGATTTTGCTTTACTTCTTTGGGAGGGGTTTTATAAAGGCGAGAAATCTCATTTAATTCATCCATAAAAGTACCTTATTAAAATTTATTTAATTATTCGCATACAATAAAATATTTTTCATTCTTTTACCCAAAAACTCAATTACTGTTTTAACATTAAGTTAATTTTATTGTCAATTAGCCACACCATTAATAAAATTCATATCTATATAGATAAATAAAAAAGTATTTATTTTAATTTCAATTTTTGAAAACAATTATTACTAATATTTTTTATAAACTTAATATAATTAAAAATATTATTGAATTAAAAAAATACTGACTATTCCATCAATAAAAACGGCTCGATATCACTATCGAGCCGTTTTCAGACATCTTTTCAGTAAAAGGTGAATCTGACCAATTACTCTTCTTCGTGACGTTTTAACCAGTCACCGCTTTTTATTTCACGTAAACCATCAACAGGCTTTTGATAAAGGTAGATCCAAGCACTGCCATAAGGCGTTGAAATCAGTTGGCGCTTGTAATCTTGATCGTTCTTTTTCAATTCATCAAGCTCTGTCAAAATAGAAGGCGTTATCCGATAAACTTCGCACTCTATTTCGCCATCACCTTCAACCACAGCAGGATAAAACCCTAAATCATAAAGTTTATACCCCACTAATTTATGCTCGCCTAATAGCTGCGCATAGGTCATCCAGTGATGGTTACCTTGGTTCTGACGTAAACTACCATAAACAATAATTCGCATATAATTTAAAACTCAAATTGATAAAGCAGATCTATTGCCTGATTCATACCAGACACTGCTTGTAAATACAACCTGGGCATCAAGCGATAACGTAAAGTTAACGTCGCTAGCGAATCAAATATACCCACTCCATATTTTACTTGTAGATCATTGGTTATCTTGCCACTGACCACAACTTGTGAGCTATCACCCACACCTTGCGTATCCAATGCTAAATCTGAAACACCGAAGGTTTCACCAATGCGCCCTACAAGCTGACCACTTTGACCAACACCTAATCCTATCAGCATTGCCGTCATTTGTGATGAGTCTGCATCACCACTTTTATCTAACCCTTCCCCTCTTAGCAAGTAAGATAACGCTTCTTGCTGGGTAAATGCAGGTTCAGAGAAAATTTCAACTTTAGGTTTATCTGCAAGCCCTGTCACTCGTACACCCGCAATAACATTATTTGCTGTGTTTTCAGGATTACGGATCGCTTCAATATTTAAGTAAGGCTGATCAACAGGCCCAGAGAACAAGATTTGTCCTTTACGCACTTGTAAGTCTTGTCCATAGGCTTTGAATTCCCCTTTAGGAATATCAATTTGACCATTTAAACCAAGCCCTTGTTTATTCTGATTGACTTTCAGCATACCCGTCAATCTTGCTTTAAGCCCAAATGCGTCCAGTGTCACATCATTGCCAATATTAATCGCTAAATTACTTTGAATTGGAATGGATGTCTCTTTTGGCGCAATAGGTTGCAAGTTTTTATCCAGCATCACTTCATCAGAAGACGCTGATACCGCAGATTCTGGTAAATCTTGCACCACAATACGCGCCCAAGGAATATCAATGCGACCGTCTAATTTCAGTAAATGCGGGCTTGCTTCAAACACCAAATCAGGATTGACATCGATACGCACCATTGGCGGTAGTGCCACTCGTAACTTATTACCATTTGCAGCCACAACAGCGCGCCATTCATCTAATTTACGCCAATCTGCATTACCCGTAAGATTTAAATAACCTTCTGGTGTTTCGATTCTGCCACTTAAGTCAGAGGTTGCACCATTAAAGCTAATATCAACATTTCCTTTGGTGATATCAAATGGGATCCAATGTCCAACCACTTTTAATTGATTAATACCGAATTGACCAAATAGCAGTGGTGATTGCGCACTTCCTCCTAAACGTAATTGAGCACCCACGCTTCCTTGAGCTATTTCACCTTTCCCTAAGAACGGTTTGATTAAATCTAATGTCAGATTATCAATATCAACCGTACCAGACAGTTGGCGTTTTTTCTCAAGATCAGCAACATGCACATTACCTTTGAAGTCACCATTGCCCGCGATACTAATCAGCCATTGCAATGTGGCTTTGCCATTATTTACGCCAGCATTTAAAGTAATTGTATCAAAATCAATTGGTAAAACAGTTCCATCAATATTCTGTTTTACGCCAACACCTTGCCCTTTAAGGTTTACAGATGCTTTCGGTAATCCGCCTTTTGAATTCCACGTTGCAGTTGCATCACCCGTAAATACACCACTAACAGACGTTTCAGGCGGTAAGAAAGGTTTGATCATCGCTAAATCAAAACGCGTTAGCGTGATAGCTGCACTGCCACTTTCACCAACCGTTATCGCTTTTGGCACACAAACTTGTGCATTTGGATTTATCCAACAATGAGAGCCAATGGTAACTTCTTGCTTCTCAGCCAATAAATTCAATGCAATAGCTTTATTTAAACGCCACTCCCCTACAGGAGTATCAAATGCTGTATTATTTAGCGTTCCTTTCCATTGCTGTTTTTCTTTATCAAATGAACCCGCTAATGTCAGTCCACCAGAAACAGGCTCACCCTCCATTTTTAACGTCAGTTTATGCTGTTTTTCTGTACCAGCAGCATCCAGCGTTAAATTGCGAATAATTAAATCGGCTTGTTTTAACTGACGAGCAGTAATCGCTAGCTTGCCGCCAATTTCTTTGTCCGATTGAACATCACCTTTAATAGTGATGGATTCAACACTAACTTGATCTTGCCATTTAATACCATGAGCATTGATATCAGCGATAATCTTAGGTGTATTAATATCACCTCGAATATTCACTTTGCCCTTAATCACACCTGCTAATCCTGGTACTAAACCATTTAAACCAGGTGCATTGATATTGGCATCTAATGCCCACTTGTCGCCTAAATGTCCTTCAATATCGAGATTATTTTTACCTAGAATGAGCTTTAGTTGCGGGATATTCCATTGACCAGAATCGTTGCCATACGCGTTCCCTCTCGCCTTAATCAAATTATTTTTGAAATTACCATCTAAGGTGATTTCAGGAACACGTAATTGCCAACTGCCACCATATAAACTGCCCGTTGTAGCAATGCGCCCATCTAATTTCGCGGGCATATCTGGGTATTGTTTAACGGTATTAATACCTGAAATGGTTAATAACGCATTCCAGCTAATTGCTTTACTCCAATCGGCAATCCCCGTGATATCAGCATGACCTTGTAATGCAGCTAAACGCAGACGTGTTAATTCAATTTTTTCTTCATTACCTTTTGCATCCAGCATTAATTTCGCAGGTGGGATCTCTTGACCTTCAATATCTGAGCGTAATGAAAGATCGTAGTTATCTGTCTGACCATTTAAACGCAACCGAGTATCATTGAGTTGATACTGCACATCCCCCGTTAACGGCCAGCGGACTTTTTGACTCTCTAAGGTTAATTTTAATGGAAGGTGTGGTTTTGCCAGTTCAGCTTGAGCGTCTAAAGTTGCTGTAACCGTTCCTGTTAAAGAGAGTGCTAATTTAAGCTCTTCAAGTAATGCGCCTTGCAAAGAAAGCGTCGCTTTTTGATCTTTAAAATCTTCAAGCCCTGCAACATCACGAATAGTCGCATTCACATCTAAATTAACAGGCCATTGTTTATCTAAGGTAATTCCCCCATTTAAACTAACTTCACCTTCTGGTGCATCAACAGTTAATTTAGTGAAATTAACTTGCTTACCTTTCGTATTGGCTTCAAAAGATAATTGGTTAATCGTAACAGGTGTATCCCCTGTTATTTGTAACTGCTTACCTTCAATACCTTCAACATTCACATCAACAGGAATAATAATTTCGGGTAAATCAGCTAACAGAGGTTTAGCAAAAATCGCTTTAATCGTGTCGGCTAATGCCTGTTCTTTTTCTTCTGGTGTTGTGGGTTCAGCTTGAGGTTTTGCCGTAGCAACTTCTTTTACATCTTGAGCCGTTGCTTCAACACTTCCTTCTTCTGGTGTCTTTGGTAATGCCACCAGCAAATCATTAATGAGTGTTGGATTTAATGTAACTTGACGACCTTCCCACTGTGCGCCTGTTTTAAACTCACCAAGTGAGATCGCCATATCGTCAATCTTCACATGCGTATTTTCTAATGAAAGTGAATTTAAATAGATAGGTAATGGTGCATTAAGCTCAGTTAAAGGCTCTGAAGGTGGCGTTTCTTCAGAAGGAGGGAAAGCACTAGTATCAATATTAACAACAACATCTCGCGTGCCTAATGTATCGACACAAACTTGTTTATCAGTCAGGCACGCTAAACGTAATCCTAATGATAATTCACCCACATTAACGTCAACGCCAGGCATTTGATATTCAACACCGGTTAAACGTAGATCTTGCCAGCCTCCGTTAACCTCTTTAATGGCTAAACCGGGAACCCAACGCGCTGCGCTGTTAATGGCAAAATGTAAGCCTGACTGTGTGCCTAAAACCCAAGCTACAGCACCGAAAGTAAGCAAAATAAGGATAAGGAGGGTAAGTGCAATCCATTTCAACCACTTCTTCATAACTCTGCTCCTAACCCGATATAAAACTGGAGTCTACGTTTATCTACATCACTAACAGGTAATGCTAAATCAAATTTAATGGGACCAACAGGTGATGCCCAACGAACACCCGCACCCGCACCTGTTTTAAAATCACTTCGAGTAAAATCATTGACTGCTTCACCGCTATCAATAAAGACTGCACCCCACCAGTTTCCTGTCACGTTATATTGGTATTCGGCTGAACCAACTAACATTCTTGAGGCACCCGTTAAGTTACCTTTGCTATCTTCAGGTGAAATGCTTTGGTATTTAAAACCACGAACACTTCTATCACCACCCGCAAAGAAACGAAGTTCAGGTGGCACTTGCCCAAAAGCATTGGTTTCAATCCAACCAAAATTGCCTCTGACAACAAAACGATGTCCTTCCCAAGGCGTGCGTATCCACACTTGTTGAGCATTGAAAGCTAAGAACTCAACATCAGAACCCCAAATTTTATTTGAGTAATTTATAGAGTAACGTTGGCTATCTCCCCAATAAGGCATCATGCCACCACGTTGACGAACCCGACTCGCATTAACCCCTGGGTATAACAGCATGGTAGTATAAGTGTCTTGCCCTTGAGTAAAGTGGCTAAGGCTCCAGCGGGTATTTACGCTATATTGCCAACCTGTAGACATATCCCAATTTCGAGAAAGGTTCAGCGTTGTAGTATCAGAACGCGTGTCATTATAGTCTGTTCTCTTAAAACCACCGTCTACCGCATAATATTGCTCTAATGGATTAATTTTTAATGGGATTTTGTATTTTGCACCAATAGATTGTTCGGGTTGAGAAATACTAAGATCTGACGTCAGGCTATGACCACGAGAATTCATCCAAGGTTTATTCCACTGCATATTCAACCTAGGCCCTACATCAGTTGCATAACCTCCCCCTAATTCAACGTAGTTACGAGAGCGAGGAGTGACAACCGCATCCATAGGTAGCAAATAAGAATGTTCACTGCGTGCTTTTGCGATATCAGGCGTCACAAGTGCTGAGTTAAACCAACCTGTTGCCGCTAAACGTCGATTAAATTCGGCAAGCTCTTCTGAGGAGTAATATTGCCCTTCTTTAAAAGGAACAATATTTTGTAGATAGTCTTCACGGATTTGAGAGCCAGTATAATTCACCTTACCAAAACGGTAACGTTCACCGCTATTAAAGACAAAATCCCAATAAGAGGCGTGATTATCTAAAGAAACACCAAGCTGACTTTTTTCCATTTCAGCATCAAAGTAGCCACGGCGAACGGCAAGCCCTGTTAACGAACCTTTGAGTTTTTCATAATCACCATGATTTAACACGCTATCAAGTGGCGGGGTGTTCTCTTTAATGACCTTAGCATATTGCTCATCGGTTTTAGCGCCACCTTCAAGAACAATATCCACACCTTTGAGTAAAATAGGAATACCCGGCTCTACTTTTGCCGTTAATATCGAACGTGCTGGCGGTGTATTTTCTTGATAAGAGAATGTCACAGTAGGCTGATAATAGCCTAATGGGCGAAGTCCTTCTTGAATTGCCTTTTCAACACGCGCACGAAAACGCCCGTCAGGTGCAACTTCTTCTGTTGTAATGTTTGATAGCTGGACTCGCGCATTTTTTTCGAGTTGCCCTTCTAAACCTTCTACTTTTAAACGCAAATTTGCCCCATAGGCAACAGGTGCGATAAAAGACAGACAGAGAACGTAGATAACGGAGTATCTCGGCACGTTTTCTCCTCAATATGATTTAATCCATGTGATGAATTGACGACAAACTATTTTAAGCTTTATTGTAGATTTAGTTTATAACAATATTAAGCCTTTACCATAGTAAAGCGTTTACAAATATAAAAACTGGAGTCTACCTTGCAACATAAAGCTTACCAACCAGAGAATGCCTTAAGGGGTACTTCGATGCCATTAGAAATATCTGCTAATCATGCAGTAAATGGGCATTCTATTAATGATATTCCTGAAAAGATGAGTATCGCTTATTTTGCGATGGGCTGTTTTTGGGGAGTTGAACGTCTGTTTTGGCAACAACAGGGCGTTTACTCAACAAGTGCGGGTTATAGCGGTGGTGTAACAGAAAACCCAACCTATCAACAAGTTTGCCAAGGATTAACAGGTCATAGTGAAGTCGTGAGAGTGGTTTTTGATCCCTCAGTGATTAGCTATTCACAACTTTTGGCTCTTTTTTGGGAAAATCACAATCCATCACAAGGTATGCGTCAAGGTAACGATATTGGCAGCCAATATCGCTCGGCAATTTACACGGTTAATGCAGATCAATATGCGCAAGCTATTGAGTCCAAAAAACGCTATCAACAAGCTATGAATACTCAAGGTGCTACAGAAGTAATCACCACAGAAATTCAGCCAGCGGGCCCTTTTTATTTTGCTGAAGATTATCACCAACAATATCTCTATAAAAACCCACAAGGTTATTGTGGATTAGGTGGGATAGGTATCTGTTATCCTCCTGAAAAGTAAAACTAGCAGAAAATAGCAGGGCGATGATATAATTGCGCCCTCTTATCTTTCTTTGTGAATAATTTCATCACAATATATTGATTTATCTTCTATTTTAATACTCTAGTATTACCCTTTGGACTAAATACTTGGGGTGGTGTGAGCCTTATATGCTTAATAGTTTACTCATTGTGCTTTTGCTCTGTGCTATCAGCGCCTTTTTTTCGCTGTCTGAAATCTCTCTTGCTGCTTCTCGTCGAATTAAGCTCAAACAACTTGTTGATGAGGGCAATATTAACGCTGCTCGTGTATTAAAAATGCAAGAAATGCCGGGCATGTTTTTTACCGTTGTGCAAATTGGATTAAATGCTGTCGCTATCTTAGCGGGTATTGTGGGTGAATCTGCATTTTCGCCTTCATTAAAAAGCTTTTTCCTACAATTTTTTGATGAAGCACTCTCACAACAATTAGGATCGATTTGCTCTTTTATTATTGTCACATCAATGTTTATTTTACTGGCTGACTTAACGCCAAAACGCATTGGTATGATAAAACCAGAAGCTATCGCATTAAGAATTGTGAACCCAATGCGTTTCTGCCTTGCCTTCTTTCGCCCGCTGGTTTGGTTATTCAATGGCATGGCTGATCTTATCTTTAAATTATTTAAAATCCCGATGGTGAGAAATGAAGATATTACTTCTGATGATATTTTTGCCATTGTAGAAGCGGGGGCTGTTGCTGGTGTTTTACGTAAACAAGAACATGAACTGATTGAAAACGTCTTTGAGTTAGAGTCACGCACTGTCCCTTCGGCCATGACACCACGAGAAGATGTGGTCTATTTTGATCGTGAAGAAACAGAAAGTGATATCAAAGAAAAAATTGCCACACAGCCTCACTCTAAATTCTTGGTTTGTGAAGGCGATATCGACCATATTATTGGTTATGTTGATTCTAAAGAGCTTCTTAATCGCGTTATTAACGGACAAAGCTTAAACCTCAATGAAGGTGTTCATATCCGTAAAGCGCTGATTATTCCTGATACATTAACGCTTTCAGATATGCTGGAAAGCTTTAAAACATCTGGTGAAGACTTTGCCATCATCCTTAATGAATACGCGATGGTGATGGGTGTGATTACGTTAAACGATGTAATGACAACCTTGATGGGGGATTTAATTGGACCAGGGCAAGAAGAACAAATTGTGAGCCGTGATGAGCACTCATGGCTAGTTGAAGGCGGTACGCCAATTGATGATGTAATGCGCGTTCTTGATATTGATGATTTCCCTGATTCAAGTAACTACGAAACCATTGCGGGCTTTATGATGTACCGTTTACGTAAAATTCCAAAACGTACTGATTATGTGAAGTTCTCAGGGTATAAATTTGAAGTTGTCGATATTGATAATTACAAAATAGATCAATTACTCGTAACTAAAGTTGATGATATTCCACCGGTTAAACCTGTTTTGCAAGAACACGTTCCTGTTGTACAGACAACAACCGAAGTCGATATCAAAGTAGATGAAAATAAAACGACAAGTTAACTAGTAACAAATTGAAATTAATAACTGAGTCTTATCGAAAGTTTTCACGAGAAAGACTCAGTTATCTATCAGATAAAAGTTAGCCCAGTTCTGCTTTCAGTAAAACCACCTGCTGGTTCACTTCACTCATCACATTAAAATGTAGCTTATCTTTTATTTTAGGCAGTAGTATTTTGCCATAATCGAATTCAAATGCACCCATTCCTTTGATGTAAAACCGTCCACGAAATAACGTCTTAACGTAGAGAGCAATTTTTTCAGGGTTATAGCGATTGAAGATTTTCATCTTTCAGTTAGTCTCCCATGCTCGTTGTTGAGTTTAATAAGTCATAAAGACTTATCTTTATATATCAAATTTAAAGACCTAATTATAAGTACTAGGTTCAACTTATTTGATTTTCTTATCTGTTTTTACATTTATTGACAGTAAAGAATATAAATAAAGATAGTGTGTGTGTTATTTTACCCACTCAATGTTAAATAAATGTATCAGTGATGAGGTATTATTCTTCACTAGCTTCTATGCTTAGATAGAATCTAACGTCGATTTCAATAATAGGACAATGGCTATGCACAAAATAACCTTAGCTGCTCTTTTACTCAGCACATCCACATGGGCGTTTGCACATAACATCACTGAAAATACAGTACTTCCTGCTGTCACAATCAATGACAAAGGTGAGCTACTTTATGACACAACCAAAGATAAGTTTAGCTACCAAAATTGGAATAGTGGTCTGCTCAGTGGAAAAGTACGTACTGTTCAGCATATAGCAGGACGTAGCAAGGCTAAGGGGATGAATGCACCGTTTATTGAAGCCGTAAAACTGGCTAAATTCCCACATACCAGTTATCAAACTACAACGATTATTAATACTGATGATGCAGTCTTTGGCACAGGTCCATTTGTTCGTAGCAGTGTTGAAGACAGTAAAAAAGAATTTCCTTGGTCACAGTTTATTGTTGATGCCGATGGCGTAGCATTAAAAGGCTGGGGATTAGAAAAAGAGAGTTCAACTATTGTTGTTTTAGATAAGCAAGGTAAGGTTCGTTTCGTCAAAGAAGGTGTATTAAGCGGTGCGGAGATTACGACGGCAATCAACCTTATCAACGATTTAATTAAAGAATAGCTTACCATGTCAGAGCCCTTTCACATCAAGGGCTCCAACTTCATCTGGTCTATTTAAAAAATAGAAACTCTAAATCCTGGGTTTATCAGCGATTCTTTAGGGGAATAATCTAACGTGATCCCTTTCCAATCGGTGACATGCGCACCAGCGGCAATCGCAATAGCATGACCTGCGGCAGTATCCCATGTGTGTGTTGGTCCAAAACGAGGATAAAGTTGCGCTTTACCTTCCGCCACAAGACAAAATTTTAAAGAAGAGCCAACGGCAACCGTTTGATGTTCGCCAAGTTGAGATAAATACTCTTTTAATTCATCATCTTGATGAGAACGACTAATCACAATCACTGGTGGTTCAGCACGGCTCGCATGAATAGGTAATTTCCGACCACACATTTCTTTCCATGCTTGTTTATTGGCAGCCGCATATAACACATTTTGAACCGGTGCATAAACAACGCCTAAAACGGGAATACCTTTTTCAATTAAGGCGATATTCACCGTAAACTCACCATTTTTGCTAATAAATTCTTTAGTTCCATCTAAAGGATCAATCAACCAATAGCGATCCCAATGACGGCGAACTTCCCATTCAGGGGGATCTTCTTCAGATAATTGAGGTATATCTGGGGCAATAGAAGCAAGTCCTTGTTTGATAATTTGGTGAGCGGCCAAATCAGCCTCTGTGACAGGTGAATTATCACTTTTTTCCTGTACTTGGATAGGCTCTGATTGCTGGTAGATTTGCATTATCGCCATACCTGCTTGGCGGGCTAATTTGCTGACTTGTTCTAACATCATGCACCTCTCTTATTTTTATAAGCAGATAACGCCCCTTATAAAAATTAATTACCCGACTATCTCTTTATTTTAGTATAGAGACAAAAATAGCTGGCAAAAACCAGCTATTTTTTACTCTGATTTACCGCAGAATAAGAAATTATAAAATTTCTAATAATTCTACTTCAAATACTAATGTCGCGAATGGAGGAATAGCCGCACCAGCTCCACGTTCGCCATAAGCTAATTGGTAAGGAATATATAATTCCCATTTTGAGCCTACTGGCATTAATGTTAATGCTTCAATCCAGCCTGCGATAACGCCATTTACTGGGAATTCAGCAGGTTGGCCACGTTGAACTGAGCTATCAAACACAGTACCATCAATTAAACGCCCCGTGTAGTGAACACGAACATGATCAGTACGCGCAGGGATTGCACCTTCACCCGCTGTCAGGACTTTGTACTGTAAACCTGATTCTGTAACCTGAACGCCTTCATTTTTCACATTTTCTTCTAAGAAAACTTTACCAGCATCAGCCAGCTCTGCTTGGCGTTCTTGACGAACAGCTTCAGCACGCTCGTGCATAGTACGTAAGGCATTGTGTAATGTTTCAACAGGTACAGAAGGCGCATTACCTTCTAATGCATCGGTCAAGCCAGCTAACAGTGCTGCGGGCTCTAATCCTTGAAGACCTGATTCAGTCAGTTGTTGACCGACTTGCAGACCAATACCGTAACTTGCCTGTGATTCAATAGAATCAAATGATGGTTTTGACATGAAAAATACCTGTTTTTTATGAAAGTTAAACCCAAGAATAACAGTGGTAAGGTACAGCGTAAACCTTCAGTCTTGAGTAATGGGGATTATTCATTAAAAACATAAGCAATTGACCCTATTCACCTCAATTTGACATTTTTTTCTTGGCATTTGTCATACTTATTTTCACAACATCGCAACACAGGCATATAATTATAAGCAGGCACCGAACTGCCTAGCCTTATAAATATCAATATATAATATGTTCAGAGAGGTATTAAGTGAAGATAACGACAAATCCCTATTTCCGTGAACAAGGCTATATTGATGGTCTTTGGTGTAATGCTAAAAATAACGAAACCGTTGATGTTATCGATCCTGCCACAGGTGCTCTACTTGGTACTGTACCCAATATGGCAACACAAGAAGCAATAATGGCTGTTGATGCTGCACAAAAAGCCTTACCAAAATGGCGTGCACTTACAGCACATCAGCGCGGAGCATTATTGCAAAACTGGTTTAGATTAATCACTGAAAATAAAAGAAAACTTGCTGAATTAATGACCCTTGAGCAGGGTAAACCTGTTGCTGAAGCTGAAGGTGAAATTACTTATGCTGCTTCTTTTATCGAGTGGTTTGCAGAGCAAGGTAAGAGAACCAACGGTGAAATTATTCCCTCACCTTCTGCTGATAAACGCTTGATGGTGATTAAACAAGGTATTGGTGTTTGTGCTGCCATTACGCCTTGGAACTTCCCTGCTGCTATGATCACCCGAAAAGCCGCACCAGCATTAGCCGCGGGTTGCACCATGGTGATTAAACCAGCCAATGAAACACCTTATACCGCATTGGCTTTAGCGGAATTAGCAGCTCAAGCAGGTATTCCTGCGGGTGTTATTAATATTGTTACAGGTGATGCCATTAAAATTGGCGAAGTCTTCACCTCTGATAATCGCGTTCGTAAATTAAGTTTTACGGGTTCGACAGGCGTTGGACGTTTATTAATGCGTCAGTGCTCGGATAGCGTAAAAAAAGTCTCTTTAGAATTGGGCGGCAATGCACCATTTATCGTGTTTGACGACGCTGATATAGATAAAGCCGTTGAAGGGGCTATGGGCGCTAAATTCCGCAATGCAGGACAAACCTGTGTTTGTGCTAACCGTTTTTATATTCATAAAGATGTTTATCAACAATTTAGTGAACACTTTGTTGCTGCTGTTAAAAAACTCAAAGTGGGTAACGGTTTTGAAGAAGGTGTCACTATTGGGCCTCTTATTAATCGCAAAGCAGTTGAAAAATCACAATCTTTACTGGCTGACACACTAAAACGTGGCGCTACACTACTTTGTGGTGGTGAAAGCGATAAAGCGGGTGAAAATTTCTTCCAACCTACTGTTGTGGGTAATGTTCCCGCAGATAGTCATATTCTTGAAGAAGAGATCTTTGGCCCTGTGGCACCTTTAGTTATCTTTGAAAATGAAGATGAAGTAGTGCATTTAGCGAATAACACGATTTATGGTTTAGCCGCTTATTTTTATAGTGAAAATCCACAACGTATTTGGCGTGTCGCTGAAAATTTAGAATACGGCATGGTGGGAATTAATACAGGTTTAATTTCCAATGAGGTTGCACCATTTGGTGGCATTAAACAATCAGGTTTAGGTCGTGAAGGCTCTGAACACGGCATTGAAGACTATATGGAAATGAAATACCTCTGCCAAGGGTTATAAATAATCGTTAACCCAACTTATAAAAGTAAGTCAGCATGGATGCTACTGCTTTTTCCTTTTTTATCATTATTGTTAAAAAAAAATACCCTCGGTAATAACCAAGGGTATAAGGTGTTAGCCCAATATTTTTATCAATTAGTTATCAGTGATAAAGCATTTCATGAACAATATCATCTGCCTTCATAGAATAAGGATAGTAAGTTGGCCAATTACTCAGCTCTTTAAGTAATTCATCTTGCGATGTATTGCCCATATATAAATGGAAATGCCCTGCTTTCTCTGGTGCAATAATATGGTCGCTAAATTGAATAAATTTAGGTGCTTGGCTTGTAGCATCGTCACATCTAAATAAATAACGAACCCCTTTTTTACCAGACTCATAATGTAAAATACGATAACCATCATAGTGATATTCGCAACTCTCTACTTTCTCACCTTGATGAAATTCAATGATATTATTTTCAATACCAATCATATCCACATCTGTTTTGTAGCCTTGTGCGTAGTAGGCACGATACTCTTCAACAGTTTTATCTTTTTTCGTCTCTGCCTTTTTCTGTAAAACAACATCGAGTTCGCCACTAAGAAGATAAGGCTCTACAGATTGCCATACCCCTTCCCAATCGCTGAGTTTACGATCGAGAACATCCTTGTCCTCGAAAATCCCATTCGCTGCATCTCGCTGTGCTTGTGTTTGTACTTTTTCATGATGGTGACCATGTGCTAAAACCGACATTGCACTACCCAATAATCCCATAATCAAAACACAAGAAAGAATTGGTTTTTGCATGCTCTTACCCCTGAACAGCTTTAAAACGTGGATTTGACTTACAAATTACATAAAGGCGACCACGGCGACGCACCACTTTACAATCTGGATGGCGTTGTTTAGCGCTTTTCAATGAACTTAATACCTGCATTTTTTCTTCCTTACTTAATAAATTGACCAAAACGTTTATTAAAGCGTGCCACATTACCTTCTTGAGAATGAGTCTTCTGCTTACCGGTATAAAATGGGTGTGATTGAGAGGAGACATCTAATGTCACATAAGGGTATGTTTGCCCCTCATACTCTATTGTCTTTTCCGTTTGGATGGTTGAACCCACTTTAAAATAAGCATCTGCACTAGTGTCATGGAAAATCACTGTTCGATATTGAGGGTGGATACCTAGTTTCATAATAAACCCCATTTATTTGTAATGTTATAATATAACAAATCTAGAATTGCGCTAATGTACCGCTTTTTAATTTTATTGACCAGTTTTTTTTGATTTGTTTTTTATCTCAAGAAGGGAGGTATGTTTCGGGTAGGGATTTTTTAAGTGATATAAGTGGATTTTCTGGCTTTTTTTGTCCAGCTTTCCTATTTTCCGCTAAAGTTATACTAAGACGGCAAAACAAATAGGATCTATTATGACTAATTGGCGCGATAAGCTTTTCAGTAAGTCACCTCTGTCTATCGACCTCACAATAGACTTTCCTAAGGTTTGTCCTTCTTCTGTTCCTTCAATTCTTTCACAATTAGCTCCTTATGAAATAGGTGATACACCTTTACCTGATGAATTAAATCTATTGTCAGACTCTCACCTAAAAATAAAATCTGATTATGATTCAATCCCTTTTAGTTGGTCAGCAGGTGCTCGCGAAGGTATTATTTTGCACCAACGAATAGGTCGAGCGATTGAACAACAGCCTTCTCAAAAAGTATGTGAAGAATTTGCCTTGTCGCTCTATCATGCAATAAAGCATGTCGTTCTTTTGCCTGATAAAGAGCATGTCGATTCTTTTTATTTAATGGCCTGCCAAGATAAACTCGCGCCTATTACCTATCTTTCACATCTGATAGAGAAAATAGAACAAGATGAAACACTGATTAATCATGAGATCTATTTTCAACTCATTTTATGGATCTTGAAGTTAAGTCCTGATAAGAATCCGATCAAAATCGCCTTAGGGCTATTAGGATCGTTTAACGATAGTACTTCTCAACGTTTACTTTTATTGTTTGCTCTTCACCCTGAATTTACACTTTATGCTATTCGATCGCTGAAACAGCGTCTCTCCTGTGAAGAATTTGAGCCTTTTTTATATTCCCTAGGTCAACGAACTAAAGGCTGGGGACGTATTCAATTTATCGAACATCTGCCTTCAACACTGTCTGTTAATAATCGCTATTGGCTGCTGACTGAAGGGTATAAAAATAATGTGATGACAGAATATGTGGCCTATGACTGTGTCACAAAAGGGGCATTATTAGCGATGTTGAACACGCATCCTTTAGATAATGAGTTACTACTTGGTTGTAGTGATCTTTTACGCGCACTGCTTAATGGAGGTCCTGCAAAAGATATCTATGATTATGTAGAGGGCACCCAAGCGTGTAATGCTTTTATTTCACAAGTCGATACTTTGCCACCAAAAGAGTTAAAGCTCCTTTATTGTGTCTGTGAAATCGCTGATTTTGTGCAAAATAGTGGTGAAGATTGGTTATTACTCGAGTCTCTCGGCTGGAACGATCAATGCCAACAACAAATTATCTCTGCTTCACAAAATATTATTCAAAAACCAGAATGGTCGACACTCATTATCGAAGCATTACAAAATCCTTCTCGCTCAAAAAATTACCAAGCAAGCCTTGTCGCTAAATCTCTTCGCCTTGATATTTGGGAATTACTCTTTTCACTACAAAAAGACAACCCCAATGCGGATTGGTGGCACCAATTAATGCAAACAGATGCTTCTCACAAAATAGAAAGAGTAGTTAAACTTGCAGAACAACAAATTGAATTAACAGCATTAGATAGCATAGATGATCCATTAATAACTACCGACTCTGAATATCAGTCTCATCATGCCGTTGAATATATTATGCAAGATCTTGGTGGTTTTCCTGGTATCGGCTGGTCACTTATCAAAAGGCAATTACGCAGTCCAACATTGCGTGATAGAAATATGGCGCTGAATGTTCTTTCAACATGGTCTGACACATTATTGCCTCATGATCTTTATGGTGAATTAACACAGGCTTTAACCATAGAAACTGATAAAAATGTGTATCAACGTATGAAACTGTTTTTAGTTAACCATCAAGGGAATAAAGAACATTAACGGTTAGAGCGAATAGATAATTCTGAAAAGAATTCAGGGAGCAGGTTAGGATCATGGTTCGTGCTAGTATGGCTACAAGGAATAAAAAAGATGTTACAGCAATTCATAATACTGATTCACAGATCAATAATGAGGTGAATATGGGCAAATTCCCTGGCTTACATCGTCGAGCAATACTGGTTATTGCTATTGCTTTATTGGTCGTGTTTTTTTGGCCGACAAGTGAAAACACTAGTGAGCCACCTCAACCGTCATCATCAACGCATGATCTTCCTGTGCCAATAGCATCTACCAATGATCCAGCGTATCAAACACCGATCCCTCAAGCACAAATAAACTCAAATGCCGAACCTGGGATTTCTCCATCAATTGAGGCTCCAACGACAAATGATCCTGAGGGAAATATTGCTCAAACAACACCGCAACAAGACACTCAATCAACACCAGCGCAAACATGGCAGACTTACACCATTAAAGAGGGGCAAACCTTAGCGCAGCTTTTTAGAGACAATCAACTTCCTGTCAATGATGCATTTTCTATGGCGAAATCAGAAGACCAACAGAAATCATTAAGCCAATTGCGCTCAGGGCAAGCTATTCGCTTACAGCGTAATCCACAAGGTGATGTCAGTATGCTAGAAGTGACAAATAGCGCTGGTACTGTTATCACTTACACTCGTTTGAGTGATGGAAGTTATTACCGTACACCATAGTAAAAAAAGCCTTTATTTATCCAAAAAAAACGCCAGCTTAGCTGGCGTTTTTCTTTATCAACATTAACTGTTTAATCAGAGATTATTCAGCAACGATGATAACATTCAGTTCAGCGAATACGTCACTGTGAACTTGGAAGTGAACTTCGTGGTCACCAGTAGTACGCAGAACGCCATTTGGCAGGCGAACTTCGCTCTTACACATTTCAACGCCAGCTGCAGTTACTGCATCAGCGATGTCACGAGTACCGATTGAACCAAACAGTTTACCTTCGTCACCCGCTTTAGAGCTGATAGTGACAGAACCCAGTGCATTGATCTTCGCTGCACGAGCTTCGGCTGCTGCTAAAGTTTCAGCTAATTTAGCTTCTAACTCAGCACGACGCGCTTCGAAAAACTCGATGTTTTTCTTAGTCGCAGAAACAGCTTTACCCTGTGGGATTAAATAGTTACGAGCATAGCCCGATTTTACGTTAACCTGATCACCCAGGCTACCCAGATTCGCTACTTTATCAAGCAGAATAATTTGCATTACCTTATCCTCTACAAGTCATTAATGGACTATATACCTATTACTGATGACGATCAGTATAAGGTAATAAAGACAGGTAGCGTGCGCGCTTGATAGCACGAGCCAGCTGACGCTGGTATTTTGCACGAGTACCGGTGATACGACTTGGTACAATTTTACCACTTTCAGTGATATAGTTTTTCAGCGTAGCGATATCTTTATAATCGATCTCTTGTACGCCTTCTGCTGTGAAACGGCAGAACTTACGACGACGGAAATAACGTGCCATATGGCTAGTCTCCAGAATCTATCAATTCAATCTGCTCGGCATGAAGCACCAATTTAAACAATCCATTTCGCGCCTGATGGCTACTAATGAATCCAGAAACGGTGATTTGGCTGCCGACCGTTATACTGTGAGTAACTGCTTGTAACGCTTTCCCGCTAGCAATAATGGGCATTCGACACCATGATTGTCTTTTTAATCCCGCCTCTTCTTGTATTGAACGATGTTCAATAACAAATTGACAGTGCGGGATCCCAGCGGGGCTAACTTTTCGAATTAATGCTTTGCACACTGTGCCAGTTAGCACCAAATGATTATTAGCCGTCACAGCACTAATTACTCTTCAGAATCCTCTGCTACATCATCAACTTCATCTTCATCATCGAGGTCATCAGCGATATCACGACGGCGTTCGTCTTTTGCTTTAACCATTGGAGAAGCTTCAGTTACTGCGTGTTTAGTACGCATAATCATGTTGCGGAGAACGGCATCGTTGAAACGGAAAGTAGTTTCCAGTTCATCAATCACTTCCTGCGGAGCTTCAACGTTCATCAGAACGTAATGTGCTTTGTGCAGTTTGTTGATTGGATAAGCTAATTGACGACGACCCCAGTCTTCTAGACGGTGGATCTGACCATTTGCATTAGTGATAGCGGTTTTATAACGCTCGATCATGCCCGGAACTTGTTCGCTCTGGTCAGGATGAACCATAAAAACGATTTCGTAATGACGCATTTGATATTGCTCCTTACGGATTTATCAGCCTCCTGTCAGGGTCAGTCACCACCCATGGAGGCAAGGAACTTGTTTAAGTTGTGACTGAAAAAATTGACGCGTAACTATACCCCCGCGGCCAATAAAACTCAAGGGAGTATAGAGAATAAAATAAACTCAGCGATTATTTAACAATAATACGCTGGCGCATCGCTTCAAATAAGCAAACGCCGGTTGCCACAGAAACGTTGAGTGAAGACACCGTACCCGCCATTGGGATACTAATCAGCTCATCACAATGCTCTCGAGTTAAACGACGCATACCTTCACCTTCAGCGCCCATCACTAATGCCATTGGGCCAGTGAGTTTGCTTTGATATAAAGTATGGTCTGCTTCGCCTGCTGTGCC
Source organism: Proteus sp. LHD240705 (assembly GCF_047921555.1). Taxonomy (NCBI): domain Bacteria; kingdom Pseudomonadati; phylum Pseudomonadota; class Gammaproteobacteria; order Enterobacterales; family Morganellaceae; genus Proteus; species Proteus sp. LHD240705. The sequence goes on along the minus strand of NZ_JBLRMI010000007.1, from coordinate 80,526 downwards.
GACAATCCAAACGTTCTCTTCTTGCAGGAAACGTAATGTACGAGCAAGGTTAGTCACTTTAATTAAAGGAACACTTTCTGCTGCACCACAAGCCACTTTTTTGGCTGTTGCGTTTAATTGTGCAGAACGATCTTTGGGAACGATAACAGCATGCACACCAGCTGCATCTGCGCTACGTAAACAAGCCCCTAAATTATGGGGATCAGTAACACCATCTAGCACTAATAAGAAAGGTGTGCCGACTTTAGCTAATAAGTCTGGTAAATCTTGTTCTTGATACTGACGACCGGGTTTTACTTTAGCAATAATACCTTGGTGAACAGCACCTTCTGTTTGGCTATCTAACCATTGACGATTAGCCACTTGAACCAGAATACCTTGAGCTTCTAATTCATGAATAACAGGTGTTAAACGGCGGTCTTCGCGCCCTTTTAATACATAAACTTCTTTAAAACGTGCAGGATCACGCTCAAGTAATGCGGTTACTGCGTGAATACCATAAATAATTTCTTCGCTCATAGCGGTGCTTACTCATTAAAAAATAAAAGGCACAAAACAGATAAAAGGCGGAGTCTCCGCCTTTTAAAAAAGAACCAGAAGAACGAAACTTTATGCGTTATCGCGTTTGGCTGCGCGTTTAGCTTTAAGTTTTGCCTCTATCTTTTTGGTTTGTGATGATGCTTTCTTACGTTTGCTACTTGCTTTATCTTTCGCAACTTGGTCTTTTACAGCTTTGTCTTTGCTCGCATTACCTCGACCTGATGATTTGCCTTTTTTGAAAGCACTATCTGGCTCAAAGTTTTTGTCTTTGCTTGCATCACGACGACGAGACTTACTAGAACTTGCGTTTTTCTTGTCTTTTTCACCTTTTAGGCCACGAACACGGGCTGTTTTACCCGGATTACGCGCGGTACGTGTTGTTGAAATTAAAGAGAAGTCGATAGTACGTTCATCCATACTCACTGCTTCCACTTTCACTTCCACTTCATCACCAAGGCGATAAACTTGCCCTGAAGACTCACCAATCAAGCGCTGACCAACATTGTCATATTGATAGTAATCATTATTTAATGTGGAAACATGCACCAAACCATCGATAAACAGATCGTTTAAGCGGACAAAGAAACCAAAGCCCGTTACGCTGGTGATAATACCTGTAAATTGTTGACCGATTTGATCCAGCATAAAGTCACATTTCAGCCAATCAGCGACATCTCGTGTTGCTTCATCAGCACGGCGCTCAGTTAAAGAGCAGTGCTCGCCTAATTGCAACATGGTGTCCATATCACTATGGTAGCCACCTGTTGGTGTCCAACGCTGTGAACCGTGACCTGCTTGTTTCGCAATTTGATATTTAATTGCACGATGCAAGGCTAAGTCAGGATAACGACGAATTGGCGAGGTAAAGTGAGCATAAGATTTCAATGCTAAACCAAAGTGTCCACGATTTTCAGGATCGTAAATCGCTTGCTTCATAGAACGTAAGATCATGGTTTGCAGCATTTCACGATCAGGGCGCTCTTCAACCTCTTTCATAACACGCGCGTAGTCTGCTGGCTCTGGCGTTAAGCCTCCTGGCAACGTTAACCCTAATTCATTAAAGACTGAACGCAAATTCAGGACGCTCTCTTCTTTGGGCTTATCATGAATACGATAAAGTGCAGGTTCTTCATTTTTCTCAACAAAGCGAGCGGCTGCGATATTAGCAAGGATCATGCACTCTTCAATCAATTTGTGTGCATCATTACGAACCACTGGCTCAATACGCTCAATACGACGCTCTGCATTAAAGATAAACTTCGCTTCTTCTGATTCAAAACCAATCGCACCACGTTGCTCACGCGCTTTATCTAGCACTTGATACAATTCATATAGATGCTCAATATCTTGAACGATAGGTTTATAGTGTTCACGCAGTTCCTCATCACCTTGAATGATTTTCCACACTTTGGTGTAAGTCATTCGTGCATGAGAACTCATGACTGCTTCATAGAATTTATAAGAAGAAAGACGCCCTTGTTCAGAAATCGTCATCTCACAAACCATACATAAGCGGTCAACTTGTGGATTTAATGAACACAATCCATTAGACAGAACTTCTGGCAACATCGGCACTACTTGAGAAGGAAAATAAACAGAGTTTCCTCGGCTACGCGCTTCTGTATCTAATGCCGTTTGTGGACGCACATAATAGCTCACATCCGCAATTGCGACCCATAAACGCCAGCCACCGCCTTTCTTACGTTCACAATAAACCGCATCGTCAAAATCTCGTGCATCTTCACCATCAATGGTAATTAATGGTAATTTGCGTAAATCAACACGTCCTTGCTTAGCTGATTCTGGAACTTCTTCTTTTAAATCAGCAACTTCTTTTGTAACTTTTTCAGGCCATGTATAAGGGATCTCATGAGTACGCAGGGCGATTTCTACTGCAATACCTGTTCCCATCGTTTCGCCTAGGATCTCAACGATACGTCCTACTGCTTGAGTGCGACGAGTAGGTCTTGTTGTGATTTCAACAACAACCACATTTCCCATTCGTGCGCCCATGATATCTTCTTTAGGAATAAGAATATCAAAGCTTAAACGGCTATCATCAGGTACAACAAATCCCATACCTGACTCAATAAAATAGCGACCTACAATTTGGTTATTTCGTGGTTCAATAACACGAACAACACGACCTTCACGGCGACCTTTTCTATCCATACCTAAAGGTTGAGCAAGGATCACATCGCCATGCATAGTTTTTTTCATTTCATCTTGTGAAAGATAGAGGTCATCTTTTTGACCTTCTGCACGTAAAAAACCATAACCATCTCGGTGACCGATTACCTTGCCTTTCCACAAATCAAGGCGTTCAGGTAATGCGTAGCATTGGCGACGGGTAAAAACTAATTGGCCATCACGTTCCATTGCTCTTAAACGGCGACGCAACGCTTCTAAGTCTTCTTCACCAGAAATTTTTAACGCCTGTGCTAAATCTTCACGACTCATTGGTGCCGTGCGTTTTTTCATTTCTTCTAAAATATATTCGCGACTAGCAATTGGAGAGGCGTATTTCTCTGCTTCTCTATCCTGAAAAGGATCTTTTGACATTATGACCTCCAAGCTATCAGATTTGATGAAATAGTAGACTCAAACATCTTCTAATAACAATTTATATAAGGAGCTATTATTTTCAACTAGCTCGGCGAGTGTGTGACGGTCTAACTCTTTCAAAAACTGCTCAATTGCCTGATTTAACACCAGTTTTAGTCGACAAGCTGGGGTAATGTGGCAAAACTCAGCACTACAGTTTACTAATGAAAGTGGCTCTAAAGCACGAACAACCTCACCCACGATGATGTTTGTTGCAGGCTTGCCTAAACGGATCCCTCCATTTTTACCGCGAATAGCCTCAACAAAACCTAAATGGCTAAGTTGATTAATAATTTTCACCATATGGTTACGCGAGACACCATAGACTTGTGTCACTTCAGTGATACTCGTCATTTTGCCTTCTGGCAGTGAAGCCATATATATCAATGCCCGCAATCCATAATCTGTAAAACTGGTTAATTGCACAATGACCTCTGAAAAGTGGTTTTCCCTATTAAAGTCGTTAAGGGATCAGTAATTATTAATGAGAATATCATTTTATTAAGCAATATTATGTTTAATTTTTGGACATTTAGCAAAGATATGCTCAAAAGTGAGTTATTTCCGTCTCTCACTTGACTATTAACAAAATAATAGCGATATCACAGACAAAGAAAAAGCGATACTGTCGATTTTCAACAGATCGCTTTCTTATTTCTGATATTACAACAATAACATTGTCTTACTGTTTTTTACGCGTTACTGATAGAACAGAAGCAAAACCGAGTGTAAAGCTGTCTTATCTTATGTGTAACACGTATTTTTATCTCAATTTAACCAACAAACAGATACGAAAAAATCGCCCCTGTCATTTTCAGGGACGATGTTCACATCAAACCAATTTAATGCAAATTATGCATCAAATGGATGACGGAGAATGATGGTTTCTGAACGGTCTGGACCAGTAGAAACGATATCAACAGGAACACCTGTCAGTTCTTCTACACGTTTGATGTAGTTCAGCGCTGCTTGTGGCAGTTGAGCATGATCTTTCACACCAAAAGTACTTTCGTTCCAACCTGGCATTGATTCGTAGATAGGCTCGATACCTTCCCAATCATCAGCTGCTAAAGGTGTTGTATCAATCACTTCACCATTTGGTAAACGATAACCAACACACAGTTTCACTTCTTTCAGACCATCTAACACATCCAGTTTAGTCATACAGAAACCAGACAGTGAGTTGATTTGAACAGCGCGACGAATAGCGATGATATCTAACCAGCCAGTACGACGGCTACGGCCTGTAGTTGCACCAAATTCTTGGCCTTTCTCACGTAAGAAGTCACCCACTTCATCAAACAATTCAGTTGGGAATGGACCTGCACCTACACGAGTAGAGTAAGCTTTGATGATCCCTAATACGTAACCAACATAGCGAGGGCCTAAACCTGAACCTGTTGCCACACCACCAGCGGTTGTGTTTGAAGAGGTTACATACGGATAAGTACCGTGGTCGATGTCTAATAAAGTACCTTGTGCACCTTCAAACATCACTAACTCACCGTTTTGTGTTGCTTTGTACAGTAAGTCTGAAACATCAACAACCATACCTGTCAGAATATCAGCGATTGCCATGATATCGTCTAAGGTTTTTTGGTAATCAACAGGTTCAACTTTGTAGTAGTTCACCAGTTGGAAGTTATGGTATTCGATGATTTCTTTGAGTTTTTGTGCAAACGCTTTTTTATCAAACAGATCGCCAACACGTAAACCGCGACGAGCAACTTTATCTTCGTAAGCAGGACCGATACCACGACCTGTTGTGCCGATAGCTTTTTCGCCACGCGCTTTTTCACGCGCATTGTCTAATGCGATGTGATAAGGAAGGATTAATGGGCAAGCTTCAGACAGAAGTAAACGAGAACGAACAGGAATGCCACGATCTTCAAGTTGAGTCATTTCCTTCATCAGGGCTTCTGGCGATAAAACGACACCGTTTGCTATGATGCTAACAACATTTTCACGGAGAATGCCTGATGGGATTAAATGAAGAACGGTTTTTTCACCGTCGATGACTAGAGTGTGGCCTGCGTTATGGCCACCTTGGTAGCGAACAACATATTTAGCGCGTTCTGTCAGCAAATCGACTATCTTGCCTTTGCCTTCGTCACCCCACTGGGTGCCCAATACGACAACGTTATTACTCATTTCAAAATACACTCGGTTGCTTAAAAAAGGATTCTACCATCTCAATTCAAGAGTTACAGTAGATTTTATCTAATTATGTCATCCCCGCTTTTAAGCAATAGATTATCTTGCCATTGTCAATATTTTTGCCCGAAAAATCCGCATCACAAACGTATTGTGAATTTTATCAACAGTTTTGATCGCAAAAACAGGAAGCAGAGTGACATAAAAGTGAAAATGGCGAAGAAGACGCTTCGGAATTGCCGAAGGTTTATCTTGAAATGCAATTTTCACTTTATACTATCCCAGCTAAAACCATTTTGGAAACCATTAAGCGTAAATTTTCATCTTTTTATGCACAATTATTTATTTCTTAGCTAGATTACTCGCTTTATCTTATTGATATCAAAAAAAATCCCCCACTTTTTAAGGTGGAGGATTTTATTATTTACTCAAACGGTTTAATACGTTTGGAAATTACTCTTCAATCGCTCGCGCTTTTGTTGGTGCTTTCATATAGCGTAAGAAATCGCTATCTGGGCTTAACACCATGACGTCATTGCCATCTTGGTTAAAGCTCTTTTCATAAGCACGTAAGCTACGAATGAAGGCATAGAAGTCTGGATCTTGGTTGAACGCATCAGCAAACAGTTTAGTCGCTTGAGCATCACCTTCACCGCGAAGACGTAATGATTCACGCTCAGATTCAGCAAGTGTCTCTGTTACGGTCTTATCCGCAGCTGCGCGAATTTTCACAGCTTGCTCTTGACCTTGTGAGCGGTGACGACGAGCAACGGCTTCACGCTCTGCACGCATGCGCTGATAAATCGCCTCAGAAACTTCCATAGGTAAGTTTATTTGCTTGATTCGAACGTCAATCACTTCAATACCTAAAGCCGCCATACTATTCATATTGATAGCAGGCGCTTGACCTTTGGTTTCTTCAGCTACTTTCTTCGCAGCAATGGCAATCGCATCATCAGCAGCACTTGAATCACGAGATGGAGTACCTTCATTCAGTGCATTACGAACATCAATGGTTAAACGACCACGAGAATCCGTAATAATTTGGTTTACGCTCATACGACCAATCTCAGAACGTAAGCGGTCACTGAATTTACGACGCAGTAATGTTTCCGCTTGCGTTGTATTACCACCACCTGTTGCCAGATAGTAGGTGCTGAAATCACTGATACGCCATTTCAGATAAGAGTCGACTAATAAGTCTTTATTCTCGCCTGATAAGAAACGGTCTTGCTGGATATTCATAGTTTGAATACGCGCATCCAGTTTTTTCACATTCTCAATAAATGGAATTTTAAAGTGAAGACCAGGTTCATAAACAACAGGTTTATTTTCAGCATCACGTACAACTTTCGCAAAGCGTAAAATAATACCACGCTCATACTGTTGAACGACAAATACAGAAGAGTACAACAACGCTAAAATAATAACTGCAACAACAGCGATAACTTTACGCATGATTATTGTCCTCCTTGATTATTGCCGTAAGGCTGACCATAACCGCCATTATTACTACCATATCCACCATTACCATAAGTCGTTGTCGCTGGTTTTTGTGTCGGTGCTGGATTTGCAGCTGGAGCAGGTGCCGTTACACGAGCTGGCGCCTCAAACGTATTCGATGGTGTAGATTGAGGTTGCTGACGTAACATTTGCTCTAAAGGCAGCACTAACATGCTGTTACCTTTATCATTAGCGATAACTTTACGTGTTTTTGATAGCACTTTTTCCATCGTTTCAATGTAAAGACGCTCGCGAGTAATTTCAGGAGCAGCACGATATTCAGGTAAGATTTTAGCAAAGCTTGCTACCTCACCTTCTGCTTTCATCACCACACTGGTTTTATAAGCCGTCGCTTCTTCAATCATACGTTGCGCGTTACCTTTTGCTAACGGTAACACTTCGTTTTTATACGCTTCAGCTTGACGAATTGTTTTTTGTTCTTCTTCACGGGCAGCGATTACGTCATCGAATGCCGCTTTTACCGCTTCTGGTGGGCGAGCAACTTGGAAGTTGACGTCCACAATCGAGATACCCATGTTATAAGGACGGATAGTCTCTTCTAATTCTTGACGTGTTTGGTCACGAATTTCTGAACGGTTAGAAGTCAGAATTTTTTCCATTTCTGAACGACCAATAACGCCACGTACTGCGCTGTCAGTTGCCTGACCTAAGCTGTTAATTGGTGTTGTCAGGTTAAACAGGAATGTTTCTGGATCGGAGACAACATACTGCACGTTTATCTCAACTTGAACCATGTTTTCATCTGACGTTAACATCATGCCACCCGTAGTTAAATCACGGATAGTTTTTACGTTAACAGGCTGAACTTCATCAATGAAAGTCGGTTTCCAGTTCAGACCAGGTTCAACGATTTGGTAAAATTTACCAAAACGAGTCACTACGCCTTGTTCTGCCTCTTTGATGGTATAAAAACCACTTGCAGCCCAAACCACGACTACCGCACCTAATGCAAGAGAAATCAAAAGATTTCCAGCATTACTACGAGGACCGCCATTTTGCCCAGAAGAGGAGTTTCCACCTTTTTTACCGCCGAAACCACCAAGCTTTTCACTCAGTTTACGGAACATATCATCGAGATCTGATGCTCCGCGATTCCGACCTCCTTGATTGCCGTTAGAGTTACCGTTGCCATCGCCATTATTATTGCCGCTGTTTCGGTTACCCCACGGGTCGCGGTCTTGTCCGTTGTTACCGGGCTGATTCCACGCCATGTTCTAGCTCCATTATTATGATTAGATTTATCAGGCTTAAGAGCCGATTTCGTCGCCAGCTCTCAGTTAATGTTCATTATTATGGCCGAGTTTCAGACCACGTAATCCAATAAATTTGGTTCCTGCTTGCAAAGGCGGCGCCAGTCTACCATAGGCATACGTATGATTAGCCCAACTTTACCGTCTTTTTCAATCCATTCACGTTCTATCGACTGTAATTGATAAAAACGACTACGTAAACGCCCTGTATTTTCTGGCGGTAAACGTAATTCAAAGTGTGCGATCTCACCTGAAAGACGTTCTGTCAACGCCTGATACAACAGAGGAATACCTTCGCCTGTTTGTGCAGAAACCCAAACCCTAACGGGTAAGTTTTCTTCATTTCGATCAATTCTTGGAGTGAAGTCTTCAAGAAGATCAATTTTGTTCATAACATGCAGTGTTGGTATTTCTTGAGCATCAATCTCTTCTAATACACTTTCAACGGCATGAATATTTTCCTCAAAACGGCTATCTGCTGCATCAATAACATGAAGAAGTAAGGTCGCTTCTCGTGTTTCTTGCAAAGTCGCTTTAAAAGCAGCAACAAGATCGTGAGGTAAATGTCGAATAAATCCAACAGTATCGGCTAATACAACGGTTCCCACATCATCAACTTGAATACGTCTTAGTGTCGGATCTAATGTTGCAAAGAGCTGATCTGCTGCATACACATCAGAACAGGTAATGAGATTAAATAAACTCGATTTCCCTGCATTCGTGTAACCAACAAGGGATAATGTTGGAATATCAGCTTTACTCCGCGCTTGCCGTCCTTGTTCACGCTGACGCTCAACCCTACCCAATCGCATTAGAATTTGACTAATTTTACCTCGGAGTAAGCGGCGGTCTGTTTCTAGCTGAGTTTCGCCTGGTCCTCGTAACCCGATCCCCCCTTTTTGTCTTTCAAGGTGAGTCCACCCTCTGACTAAACGGGTTGATAAGTGACGTAACTGGGCGAGTTCTACCTGTAGCTTTCCTTCATGAGTTCTTGCTCTTTGAGCAAAGATATCAAGGATAACTCCCGTGCGATCAACCACACGGCATTCACAAAGTCTTTCCAGATTTCGCTCTTGTGCAGGTGTCAGTGCATGATTAAATAAAACAACATCTGCACCACTTGCTTTTACAGCCTCGGCAATTTCTTCTGCCTTACCTTCACCCACATAATATTTAGGATGAGGTGCTTTACGATTTCCTGTAATAATCTGAACCGGTTTAACACCCGCAGATGTCACCAAAGATTCAAATTCTTGCAAATCATCAACGTTCTTTTCTTGAGAAAAGAAGACGTGCACTAAAACGGCTAATTCGCCACCTTCATAACGATCAAACAAAGGCGAAACCTCTTGGACTTTATAAAAACAGGAAAAAACATAGGTAAAGTCTCCCTACCTATGTTTTTCTTATATCAAGAATAATATTGAATTATTACTCTGCAACATCATCCTGCTGAGCAGCGCCACCATTGTAGCCTGTACCAGTTTGGTTCGTGCCTGTATTGCTATGATGAGAAACAGGACGCGAAGGTACCACGGTAGAGATAGCATGTTTGTATACCATCTGACTTACTGTGTTTTTCAGCAAAATAACAAATTGGTCAAAAGATTCGATCTGACCCTGCAATTTAATGCCGTTTACCAAATAGATAGAAACGGGAACCCTTTCACGACGTAATGCGTTCAGGAAAGGATCTTGCAAAGATTGCCCCTTAGCCATTCTATGTTTTCCTTATTTTGTTGTTTTATATTAGAACCCAATTGGTTCGAAAAATGAACTACTCAAAAATTGCGCTTTGGCAACTATCAATTTTACACAAACCTACCATCTATGCACTAACTACCTGCAAAACAGTGTCAAGAGATTGTTTTGGATCTTCACTATCAAGCCAGTGAATGTCATTCCAACCTCTTAACCAGGTGATTTGTCGCTTCGCTAATTGCCGGGTAGCGCAGATCCCTCGATAAACCATCTCATCATAATCTATTTCGCCAGATAAATATGACCACATCTGGCGATAACCGACACAACGTACAGAAGGTAAATCTTCATGCAGATCGCCCCGTTCATATAATGATTTTACTTCATCTTCAAATCCACACGTTAACATCTGTTTAAAACGAGCTTCAATGCGTTGGTGAAGAACATTTCTATCTTTCGGAGCAATCGCAAATTGATAAACATCATAGGGCAAAGACTCGCCTGATATTTTTGTCAATTCTGTCATTGTCTTACCTGAAATCAGGTAAACTTCTAGTGCACGAGAAAGTCGTTGAGGATCATTAGGATGGATCCGTTGTGCTGCAACAGGATCAACTAATGCTAACTCTTTATGTATTGCCTCCCACCCTTGTTCTGCTGCTTTTTTCTCTATTTCAGCACGAACATCAGGATTTGCACTGGGTAAAGGCGATAGACCTTCAAGTAACGCTTTAAAATATAGCATAGTCCCGCCCACTAATAGTGGAATTCGCCCAGCTGCGGTAATTTCTTCCATGGCATTTAATGCATCACGTCGAAAATCAGCTGCGGAATAGGGTAATGCGGGGTCTAGAATATCAATTAATCGATGTGGCGCAAGCGATTGCTCTGTCGCATCTGGCTTTGCAGTACCAATATCCATACCACGATAGATAAGCGCAGAGTCCACACTAATAATATCTACAGGCAACTTTTGTCTTAGTGCAATTGCTAATGCCGTTTTACCTGACGCTGTAGGCCCCATTAGGAAAATTGCTTTAGGTTTTATTTGCGTGTTTACTTCGCTCATTATTTAATGCCGCTACCACCGGTTGTAATTCTATTAATTGTAATAAGTTTTTTGCTGGCCGTCTGACATATTGCGGACAAAGTCTTTCAATATCAGCCAATAGTCCTACTGCTTGAGCTTGCGACCACTGTGCTTGCTCTGCACCTAATTGTTTTGCAAACCACTGTCCAAGTTGTTGCTCGGTACAAGATTGCTCTGCTGACAAATAGGCTAATAATGCTGTCAGTAACACAGGTAAATTTTGCTGGCGCAAAGGTAACGACACAGCATGTATTGTTGCTTTACCGTGAGAAATTTCGATAACGATCCCGAAATGACTGATTAGCGATTGAAACTGATTGAATACGCTAATCTCCTCTTTACTCAATGCCAACTTTAAAGGCACTAGCAAAGGTTGTGGCTTCAATGTTTCATCTTTAGGCAGTAATTGCGCACATTTTAACAGAAAATCTGCTTCTTCCAATGATAACAACCCAAGACCTTGTGAAGATTCTATTAACGCATATTTGTGCTGATAAATTGCCAATACTCGCCCAAAAGTATAATCAGTTCGTCCATCTTTCGCATTGACAGAACGAGGCATCACCGAAATAGTATCTTCTTCGATATTATTAGTTGTATGAACGATTTCACCTAAATTCAATGGGGCACGGTCAGGAAATAGTGGTATTTTCTCTTTATCTTTTGATGTAGAGATACTTTCTTGCATCATTTTTTGATAAAGCGCGCCTTGTGTCCGTTGATAGCTCTCACCAAACTGACGACGATCTCCAAATTGAGAGGCTTGCTTTTGAGGTGAGTTATTGTTGTGCTCTCGTTCACTGAATTGGTGTGATGATGATGTATTTTTTGGAGTTTGAGCTACGGATGCTTGATAAGGCTGAGAAAATACGTTTTCACCCGCAACTTGACGATTTTCAGGAAAGTTTAACGCTGTTTCGTGTTCTTCTTCATCATCTGAAGTGAGTGATAAAGACTCTTGTGTTGCTTGTCGTAAAACACTCAGCACACCTTGATAGATAAAATCATGAACCAAACGAGACTCATGGAAGCGAACTTCATGTTTAGCAGGATGGACGTTAACATCAACTTGGTGAGGATCAACGCTTAAATACAAGATGTAAGAGGGTTGCTGCTCTCCTTGTAAATACCCATCATAGGCTTGACGAATAGCATGATTAATCAATCTATCACGCATCATTCGTCCATTCACATAACAATACTGAATTTCACTACTTTGCACAGGCGATAAAGGATGTTCTACCCAACCTTTTATTGCTAAATCACCATGTTCCCACGATAACTGCATTGATTGGTTGACAAAATTATTACCACAAATCGCACTCAAACGGCGATTTTGCTGACTTTCATCTTTCACTGCACGGTATTGCCGAACACGTTTACCGTTATGAGTAAGATTGATGGAGACATCAAAGCGCGATAACGCAATGCGGCGCACCACTTCATCAATATGTGCAAACTCTGTTTTTTCAGTACGTAAAAACTTACGCCTTGCTGGCGTGTTATAAAACAGATCAAGGACTTCAACCGTACTTCCTACGGGATGAGCCGCAGGCTTAACCGTCACAGCCATATCTCGGCCTTCGGCGTAAGCTTGCCATGCCTCTTCTTGATCTTGAGTACGCGATGTCAGCGTTAAACGAGAAACTGAGCTAATGCTCGCTAATGCTTCTCCACGAAAACCCATACTCATTATGGCTTCGAGATCATCAAGACTTGATATTTTGCTAGTTGCATGGCGAGCAAGTGCTAACTTCAAATCATCACGATTGATACCGCATCCATTATCACGAATGCGAATTAGCTTGGCGCCACCTTTATCGATATCAATATCAATTGAGGTCGCGCCTGCGTCTAAACTATTTTCCAGCAACTCTTTAACAACAGAGGCGGGTCTTTCAACAACTTCCCCTGCGGCAATTTGGTTTGCAAGCTGAGGAGGTAATAAATTTATCGCCATTACCTTTATTCCATTCTACTCAATCAATTAGGCGCGTTTTGTAAAGGGTGAGCCAGAAAATAATTTCTTAAACCAGCGTGAATAGATGCCGCAAGTTTCTCTTGATAAGCATCAGAAATCAGTAATTGCTCTTCTGACGCATGACTGATAAAGCCTGTTTCAACTAAAATTGAAGGGATATCGGGTGAACGTAAAACACCTAAGCTTGCATGCTCTGGTGTTTTCTTATGTAGTGAACCCACTTTTCTTAGTTCAGACAATACAGCAACGGCAACGTCATAACCCACTCGCTGTGAATTACCAAACTGTAAATCGAGTACTGTTTGGCTTAAATAAGGATCAGCCCCGTCTAATGCATCACCCGCACCACCGAGTAATTCAGATTGTTTCTCGCTTTGCTCAAGCCACTTACCTAATTCACTGTTTGCACGACGATTAGAAAGCACCCATACAGAAGCGCCTCTTGCACTACGATTGGGTGCTGAGTCTGCATGAATAGACACTAACATATTTGCACTTTGCTTACGGGCGACTTCAGAACGCCCCGCAACTGAGATAAAATAATCGCCGCTGCGTGTTAGAACAGGCTTAAACATAGGATCATTACGTAAGCGAGCTTCTAACTTTCTTGCCACACTTAGCGTTACGTCTTTTTCACGATTACCTTTCTGACCAATCGCACCGGGATCTTGCCCACCATGACCCGCATCTATCGCAATAATAATTTGGCGAGAGCCTGCTTGCGGTTTTGAAGGTGTGGTGCGTGGTTTTGCAATGGGAACAACAGGCGTAACCTCGGTTACTGGCTTAGTCATTAAAGGCGCCATTTCCCGATTTGTATTTGCACTTGAATGTGATGTCGTTGCTGTTGCAGTTGCAGTTGCAGTTGCAGTTGCAGTTGCAGTTGCAGTTGCAGTTGCAGTTGCAGTTGCAGTTGCAGTTGCAGTTGGTGATAACGCAACAACACTTACTGTCGATTGGGCATTGCTATTTTGTCGAGCATTCATAGCTTTGATAGTAAGCACTAACTTATAGCCACCACTTACATTCATCAAACTTTCAGTCACCACAACAGGCTGAGCAAGCTCCACGACCATACTTTGGTATTGGCTATCTTTTGATTGCGTTGAGCGAATTTTATGGACTAACTGCCCATTGCCTAATGTTGCCGGTAATCCCGTGATTTTTGTACCCTGTTTAAAGTCCATCACCAAACGGTCAGGACTTTTTAATGAGTAATATCGATAACTAGGCTTCCCATCACTAAAAGTAAATGTAAGGGTTGTTGCTGAAATACCGTTTTCTGCTTTTACTTCTGTCACAGTAGCGGCTTGTGCTATTTGCACAAAAAATAAAGACAAAACAACCAACAGAAAGGCAACAACATAGCGCTGACTTTGACTCACAGTAGTGATGAGACTCGACATAATCAATATTCCTTTATGCAGACTGAATACGGGATAAAACAGTGTTCCCTCTTGGTGAAAGGGCAACAAAACGCGCTTTTCGACCTTCATCTTCGTAGCTTAAATGAAGTTCTAAATCTGCGTTAGGTAAAAAGCCTTCGCCTTGAGATGGCCATTCAACAAGACATAACGCATCTTGTTCAAAATAGTCGCGTATTCCCATAAATTCCAGCTCTTCAGCGGAAGCTAAACGATAGAGATCAAAATGATAAACGGGATTTGGCGAAAGCATATAAGGCTCAACTAATGTATATGTTGGGCTTTTAACATGCCCTTGATGACCAAGCGCTTGTAAAAAGCCTCGGCTAAAGGTTGTTTTTCCAGCACCAAGATCGCCATATAAATAAATGATCAATCCGCTATGATCCGTCGCTATTGCAACAGTACGCCCTAGTTCAACTGTTGCCGCTTCATCTTCTAATGTAACAACCCATTCTTTCATATTTATATAATCTATTGTTAAGTTATAACGGCTTAATAAAGAGAGATCGTTGGAGAACATCAAATACTAAGCTTTATATGTTTTCTTAAGGCAAATAGTTATCGAAATTACTATCAAATAACCATACCATAAATCTATTTATTGCGAGGATTTTTCCTACCGCCTCACTATGATACACTGCGCGCTCTTAGGACTCACCTCTTACCTACTGATTCGGTTTATTCATGTCATCACTCGATCTTAATCTTCTCGCTCAAAACATTAAATTATGGGGTTCTGAGCTAGGTTTTCAACAAATAGGGATATGTGATACTGACTTATCACTTGAAGAACCTCGCCTGCAAGCTTGGTTAGATAAGCAATATCATGGTGAAATGGCATGGATGGAAAAGTATGGAATGACACGAGCCAGACCTCATGAACTGGTTCCGGGTACATTACGCGTTATCAGTGTCAGAATGAATTATCTCCCCACGGATGCGGCTTTTGCACGAACCTTAAATAACCCAGAACAAGGCTATATCAGCCGTTATGCGCTTGGTCGGGATTATCACAAAGTATTAAGGCAGCGTCTTAAAAAACTCGGCGAAAAAATTTCACAATATTGTCAGCAATTTGAATATCAAGGGGTAGTCAACTTTCGTCCTTTCGTTGATTCAGCCCCTATTATGGAACGCCCATTAGCTGTTAAGGCAGGACTTGGCTGGGTTGGTAAACACTCACTTGTTATTAATAATCAAGCAGGCTCTTGGTTTTTCCTTGGTGAACTACTGATTGATTTGCCGTTACCTATTGATAGCCCAGTTGAAGAGCAATGCGGTAAATGTGTCGCCTGTATGACAACCTGTCCGACAGGTGCCATTATTGAACCTTATACTATTGATGCTCGTCGCTGTATTTCTTATCTCACTATCGAACTCGATGGTGCTATTCCTGAAGAATTTCGCCCTCTAATGGGTAATCGCATTTATGGTTGTGATGATTGCCAGCTTATCTGTCCTTGGAATCGTTTTTCATCACTGACTGACGAAGAAGATTTTTCACCAAGAAGAGCACTTCATACTCCAGAATTACTCGATCTCTTTCAATGGAATGAAGATAAATTTTTGCGTATCACTGAAGGTTCGCCGATCCGTCGTATTGGTTATTTACGTTGGCTTAGAAATATTAGCGTGGCGTTAGGAAATGCACCTTATCAAGATAAAATTATACTTGCCTTGCAAGAACGCTTTGGATTGAGTGATGTTTTAGATGAACATTTAAACTGGGCGATTGCACAGCAGACAGCGAAGAGAAATGAAAAAGAAGTAAAAATACAGACTTCACAACAAAAACGCTTAGTAAGGGCGATAACTAAAGGCTTACCTCGTGACGCTTAATTTTTAACAGGATAAACGCATTACGAATAACCATTAATTTCCTCTGTGAATAAAATAAAAATCCCTTGCCTATCAACATGAAAAAAAAATTCAAGCGAACTAAGACTCAAAATTTAAAAAAATTAAAATAAACTTAGTTATCAATTAGATATAAAATCCAATCAATTTGTTGAAGAGAATAATATCCTTATCACTTAAGGATACGTGCTTGTGGATAACTCTGTGCAGTAAAAAAATAAATAGTGCTTAGATGCGGTGGTTATTAGCATCTCACTGTGGATAAATCGATTTGGGAAGATTTTAAGAATAGTAGAATATATATCACATTTTTTTAAAGAAAAGCCTGAGAAACCCTTTTCTTTTTCTAAAATACTATTCAATGCATGTTTAACAGAATAAAGGCCTAAAACCTAAAAAATGATCTTGCCTCTAATTTCCCCTCTAAATGAGGAAAAGCGCACATTCTAGTGCTGTCAAAATAGAAATGCAAGCAAAGATCAAAGATAGATCACAAAAAAATAGCTTGATCTTACATGTATTAATGACATTTTCTTTTTTGAACAATAATCCAACACACTCTCTTTACGAGTATTAAGTAAAATTCCCTAATCTGCACCCTAAAACAGTGTAGTCGATATTTAAAAAAGCGAGAGAAAAAATAAAGATTTTTTGGTTATATTTTAGACTAGCGAATAAAGCAACTGTACCTTATGAGTTACAAACTTTAGGTATTCATAAATTTCGGCAAATTATTATTTACGTTATTACTGATGGTAGAAGAGATATGAAAGCGCTACTTAGCCGCAGACTATTAGGATAACGTATTGATTTTTGATTAGAAGAATAAAACTAGAAGAGAAAAACTTGGAGCGGGAAACGAGACTCGAACTCGCGACCCCAACCTTGGCAAGGTTGTGCTCTACCAACTGAGCTATTCCCGCATTGGTAAGTTTTGACAATTATAAGTGAAAGATTTGGAGCGGGAAACGAGACTCGAACTCGCGACCCCAACCTTGGCAAGGTTGTGCTCTACCAACTGAGCTATTCCCGCGTCGCATAACACTACTCATAACTGTCTAAGAAAGATTGGAGCGGGAAACGAGACTCGAACTCGCGACCCCAACCTTGGCAAGGTTGTGCTCTACCAACTGAGCTATTCCCGCGTCTTTCTTACACCCGTACAAACGAAATTCTTCATCGGTACGGGAAGCGCATTATACGAGAAAAATGCTTAACCGCAAGCCCTTATCAACAAAAAAATACGTTTTTTTGATTACATGCCGATAAAATCATCACAATGATGCAATATCAATCATGAATGTACGCTTTTTACTCTTTAATAAAGGTTTTACGATAATAAGCTAGCTCTGCAATGGACTCACGAATATCATCCAATGCCTGATGAGTATTCTTTTTCTCAAAACCTTCTAAAATTTCAGGTTTCCAACGACGTGCTAATTCTTTTAATGTACTCACATCAAGATAACGGTAGTGAAAATATTGCTCTAGCTCTGGCATGTAACGGTATAGAAAACGCCTATCTTGCCCCACACTATTACCACAGATAGGTGATACGCCTTTTGGTACCCATTTTTCTAGGAATTCAATTGTCGCTTTTTGTGCTGAATTGTCATCATATGAACTGTTTTTTACGCGCTCAACTAAGCCACTACCAGTATGGGTACGTGTATTCCATTCATCCATTAAACTTAATTGTTCATCAGATTGGTGTACTGCAATTACAGGGCCTTCGGCTAAAATATTAAGTTGAGGATCTGTCACAATAGTGGCAATTTCGATGATACGGTCACATTCAGGATCAAGACCTGTCATTTCCAGATCTATCCAGATCAGATTGTTCTCGCTTTTTGACATAATATATCCTAGCTGTTTCTAAGTGTGAGACATGATATTTTAGCGTTTATCATAGCGCGTTTACTCAATAAGCACGACAGAAGAACATCTAACCGAATAATACAAGTGAGGATCGGTGACAAAACGTAAATTATCTAAAGGCCAGCAACGCCGAGTACAAGAAAATCATAAAAAGCGTTTACAGAGCAAAGAGAAAAAAAACCACGTTGAATTAGACGATACGCAATTAGGCGAAGCGACCGAAGGCTTAGTGATCAGCCGTTTTGGTCAACATGCAGATATCGAAGCTGCTGACGGCACTATTACACGATGCAATATTCGACGCACAATTTCATCACTGGTAACGGGTGATAAAGTTGTTTGGCGTCCTGCGCTACAAACACAAGAAAATGTCCGCGTAAATGGTATTGTAGAAGCTGTACACGAACGAACTTCAGTACTTACTCGTCCTGACTATTATGATGGTATTAAGCCTATTGCTGCTAATATTGATCAAATTATTATCGTTTCGGCTATTTTGCCTGAACTTTCTTTAAATATTATCGACCGTTACCTTGTCGCATGTGAGACTTTAAACGTTGAGCCTCTGATTGTACTCAATAAAATCGATATGTTAGACGAGGAAAGCCGTAAGACTGTCAGTGAATGGATGCAAACTTATAAAGATATTGGTTATCGTGTTCTTGAAGTCTCTAGCTACACCAAAGAAGGTCTTGATGCATTGACACAAGAGTTGATTGGCCGTATCTCCATTTTTGCGGGGCAATCTGGGGTCGGAAAATCAAGCTTACTCAATACCTTATTACCACCAATGGAAGAAAGTATTCTAGTTAATCAGGTGTCTGATAACTCAGGTTTAGGCCAGCATACCACAACAGCATCACGCCTTTACCATTTCCCACAAGGAGGAGATGTCATTGACTCTCCGGGTGTACGTGAATTTGGTTTATGGCACTTAACGCCAGAGCAAGTAACAAAAGGGTTTATTGAATTCAGACCGTACCTTGGTGGTTGTAAATTCCGCGATTGTAAGCACTTAGACGATCCAGGTTGCCTAATTAGTGAAGCCGTAAATAACGGTGAGATCTCAGAAACGCGCTTTGAAAATTACCATCGTATTTTAGAAAGTATGAGTCAGGTGAAAGTTCGTAAGAACATTAATTTAGACTCTTAATAATTGATTCACTGACAACCCTATTAAGGGTAGGTACAATAGACCCCTTTTGTCTATTTTTTATCGTTCAATCCCAGAGGTTGCCATTTTGGACAAGCTAAAAATTAAACTACAGTATTTATTGCCTAAATTATGGCTCACACAGCTAGCAGGTTGGTTTGCAAACAAAAAAGCGGGTGTAATTACCCAATTTGCGATCAAAGCCTTTGCTAAAGCCTATAAAGTCGATATGAATGAAGCAAAAGATAGCCAGTTCCAAGCTTATTCTTCATTCAACGATTTCTTTATTCGTGCATTAAAAGACGGCGCTCGTCCTATTATCGAAGGTGATGACCAACTCGCATTGCCTGCTGATGGCGCAGTAAGCCAACTCGGTCTTATTCAAGACGATCAAATTCTGCAAGCCAAAGGACATCATTACACCCTTGAAGCGTTACTTGCAGGTAATTTTATGCTGGCAGATAAATTCCGTAATGGTCAGTTTATTACGACTTATCTTTCACCTCGTGATTACCACCGCGTTCACATGCCTTGTGATGGTTTATTAAAAGAGATGATTTATGTTCCAGGCGATCTCTTCTCTGTTAATCCATTAACAGCGGCTAATGTCCCTAACTTATTTGCACGTAATGAACGTATTATTTGCCTCTTTGAAACTCAATTTGGTCCAATGATACAAATTCTAGTTGGTGCAACAATTGTTGGTAGTATTGAAACGGTTTGGTGTGGCATGGTAACGCCACCTCGTGAAGGTATTATTAAACGTTGGACATATCCTCAAGCGGATAAAGCAGGAGCGATATTCTTGAAAAAAGGTGAAGAAATGGGTCGATTTAAGTTAGGCTCAACGGTCATCAACCTTTTCCCAGAAAATACCGTTCAACTGAATAAAGATCTTATGAATGGCTCCGTTACATTAATGGGGGAACAATTGGGTTCCATCATCAATGTCGCTGGTAATGACAATAATGCCATCAGTGAATAACACGTAATTCGGAGTAACCTTTGTGCGCCTGATAATCAGTCTTTTCTTCTCGCTCTTTTTGACGCTTTCGTTAAGCACATCTGCAATATCAGCGGATGTAGAGAAATTACGTCAAGATATTAAACAACTTGAAGGAAGTACCAATCCTCAAGATATTGAGGCAGTTCAGGCGCTACAAGGCACTATCAATTGGATTAATGATGGTGAAAAAGCGCAAACGAATGCAGATAATTATCAAAAAACCATTGATGATTACCCTCAAATCACGCAAGAGCTAAGAACTAAACTTCTAGAAGAAAGCCATGCTGTTCCTACTATTCCAGAAAAAATTAGCATCCCTGATTTAGAACAGAAAATTATTCAAATCAGTAGCCAATTAATGGAACAAGCAAGGCTTCAGCAACAAGAGCAAGATAAAAGCCGAGAAATTAGCGAATCTTTAAACTTATTACCCCAACAGCTTTCTGAAGCGCGCCGTTTACTCAGCGATGCAACAGCAAGACTCGCGGCTGCCAGTGCGTCAACAACACCGTTAACAGAGGCACAAAATAAGCTAACACAAGCTGAAGTCACCGCACGTAAAGCAATGGTTAATGAGCTTGAAATGGCACAACTTTCGGCTAATAACCGCCAAGAAATTGCTCGCCTTCGCTTAGAATTATTTAAAAAACGCTATCAGCGTCTTGATGTGCAACTACAACAATTGCGTAGCTTATTAAATATAAAGCGCCAAGAAGTGGCTGATCTGGCATTAGAAAAAACAGAGATGTTAGCGGAGAAAGGTGGTGAGCTCCCTGAGTTTCTGACAAAACAGATCCAAACTAACCGTGAACTCTCTCAAATCCTGAATAAACAAACACAGGAAATGAGTGAGTTATCAGAAAAACAACGCATTACCACCCAGCAGACACAACAAGTTCGCCAAACGCTTACCACTATTCGAGAGCAAGCACAGTGGTTAAGTGGCTCAACAGCATTAGGCGAAGCATTAAGAACACAGCTTTCCCGCTTACCTGAAATGCCTCGTTCACAAGAACTTGATAGAGATATTATTCAGTTACGTGTCGAGCGTTTAGGCTATGAGGATATGCTGGAAAACTTAAGTAAGATCCAGCCGCCAGAAACCGCAGATGGCTCTAAATTGCCTGAAGCTCAGCAATATATTTTTGATTCTCTTATCCAAGCACGTCATGAATTATTGAATTCGTTGTTATCCGGTTATGACTCTCAAATTCTTGAGTTAACAAAACTAAAAGTGGCGACAACACAATTAGCGGATGCATTAAAAGAGACAAAAGACGCCACAAACCGTTATATGTTCTGGGTTGCTGATATCAGCCCCATCAAATTTAATTATCCGGTTTTATTAGTCAAAGATATCACTCGATTGCTTTCGCTAGATACCTTTTCACAATTAGGTCATGCGGCTGTCAGCATGCTTAAAAATCAAGATACCTTTTTGTTCCTATTTGTCACTTTATCTATTGTGGGCTTTAGTCTGCGCACTCGAAAACACTACAACGCATTTCTTGAAAGAGTCAGCAACCGTATTGGTAAAGTCACACAAGATCACTTTTCACTGACGATACGCACGGTTTTTTGGTCTATTTTAATTGCGTTGCCATTACCTCTGTTATGGTCTGCTGTAGGTTATGGCTTACAAAGTGTTGAATGGCGTTATCCAATGGCGGGAGCGATTGGATATGGAGTCACAGCAGCAGCACCTGTGCTGTGGTTATTTATGATAAGTGCAACCTTTGCACGTCATAACGGTCTATTTATTGCTCAATTTAAATGGAAAGAGAGCCGTGTTAAAAAAGCGATGCGCTTTTACCAGCTTTCTATTTTTGTCATCGTTCCGCTGATGATGTCATTAGTTACCTTTGAATATTATAGCGATAGAGAATTTGCGCCAACGGTTGGTCGTTTCTGTTTCTTACTGCTCTGTATCGCCCTAAGCTTTATTACCTCTAGCCTTAAAAAAGCTCACGTCCCACTTTATCTAGATAAACATGGATCTGGCGATAACCTTATCAATACCATTTTATGGTGGTTCTTACTGCTTGCTCCGGTTATTGCAGGTTTAGCCGCCGTCTTAGGTTACCTTTCTACATCGATTGTCTTACTCGGTCGTTTAGAAATGTCTGTCGCCATTTGGTTTGCTCTACTGATTATCTACCACATTATTCAGCGATGGATGCTTATTCAGCGCCGAAAATTAGCCTTTGAACGAGCTAAACAAAAGCGTGCAGAAATTCTGGCTCAGCGTGCAAAAGGTGAAGATGAAAATACGATTGTTGGGAGCAGTGGTGAGAGCACAGTAGGGCTTGAAATTGAAGCTCAAGAAATAGACCTTGATACTATCAGTGCGCAATCCATTGGTTTAGTTCGCTCTATTCTAACGATGATTGCATTAGTCTCGATGATCTTATTGTGGTCTGAATTAAACACCGCGTTCTCTTTCGTTGATAATATCCGACTTTGGGACGTCACCTCATCGGTAAATGGTGTTAACACGGTGCAACCTATTACGATGGGTTCTATTTTAGTGGCAATCCTTGTCATTATTATTACAACCCAATTAGTACGAAATCTCCCTGCTTTACTTGAGTTGGCCATTTTACAGCACCTTGATTTAACACCGGGTACAGGTTACGCCATTACCACGATGACCAAATACACCATCACCTTAATTGGGAGTATTGTGGGTTTCTCTTTATTAGGGATTGAGTGGTCAAAATTACAGTGGCTAGTGGCGGCAATGGGTGTTGGATTAGGTTTTGGCTTACAAGAAATTTTTGCCAACATCATTTCAGGTTTGATGATCTTATTTGAAAAACCAATCCGTATTGGCGATACCGTCACTATTCGGAATTTGACTGGAAATATTTCTAAGATCAACACTCGGGCAACTACCTTAACCGACTGGGATAGAAAAGAAATTATCGTACCGAACAAAGCTTTTATTACAGAGCAATTTATTAACTGGTCACTCTCAGATTCAGTCACTCGTATCGTAATGACCATCCCTGCTCCAGCAGACTGTAACAGTGAGCAAGTAACAAATGTGTTATTAGAAGCCTCAAAACGCTCTACAATGATTTTAGAAAACCCAGCACCAGAGGTTTATCTGGTCGATTTACAGCAAGGTATTCAGATTTTTGAATTACGTGTTTATGCCGCAGAGATGGGACACAGAATGCCAGCAAGACATGAAATTCATCAAAATATTCTCTTAGCCTTTGCAGAGCATGGCATCCCATTACCGTTCCCACCATTCCAAGCCAGAGTGGATATGATGGGCAATACAATCCGCAGCTCTATGCGTGCAACACCAAGAGAAGTCGGTGGATTGTAATTAATCTATTCCATTGGAATATAAAAAAGGCGAACAATATCACGTTGTTCGCCTTTTCTTTTAGGGAGGATCACACTTGGTATAATTTACGTAAATAATGAGGCACAGCTTCATCAGCATTAGTTCCGATCACTTCCATATTTGGGAGTAAATCTTTTAATGTCTGATGCGCATTTTCCATAATGCAACCTTTACCAGCTATCTGTAGCATCTCTTTGTCATTCATACCATCACCAAACGCAACTGCATCTTTGGCAGTGTGTTGCATCAATTTAGCCACTTTCTCGAGAGCTTCACCTTTAGATACACCACCCGCCATCACCTCTAAGCAATTACGCAGTGAGAAACTCACATTGACCTTATCACCCCAGCGCTGATTAATTTCACTTTCCAGTGTCAGCAACAGTTCATGATCATCAGAAGTGAAGAAGACCTTACAGACATTGGTGGTCGGAAACCCTGTTTTACAAAACAGCTCATAATTAAAATCCGATTCTCGAAAGAACTCACAAGCTCCTGGCATTTCTTTATTAACATACCAATAGTCGCCAGCGTAAATATTAGTTTCAATTTCAGGGTGATCAAAAACACACAAAGACAAGTCATAAGCAATTTCAGGCTCAAGATCTTGGCTAAAAATAAGGTCGCCATGAGTGTTATGCACTCGTGCACCATTAGAGGTTATCATATAAGCGTTAATGCCTAATCCATCACGAATTTGAGCAACATCAACATGATGACGACCTGTTGCGAATACAAAATGCACGCCTTTATTAATAAGTAGATGCAGGGTTTCTTGCGTATAGGGAGTTAATACATGATTAGGTGATAACAGTGTGCCATCAAGATCTGAAGCGACTATCGAATACATACACATTCCTGATTAAAATAAATGCTTATCATAAAACTCACAGATTTCATTTAATGCTTGTGAGCGTAGCTTATCTATTTCGAACAAGATTTCATGATGCGCACCCTCAATCACCAGTGGCAATTTTTGCTTTTCTTCTCTTGTTCTGGACTGACTATAACGTTCACAGAAAGCCCTTAGCTCTTGATTATCTACCACCTTATCATGCTCTGCTTCGAGCACTAATAGAGGGGTATTAATC
Source organism: Proteus sp. LHD240705 (assembly GCF_047921555.1). Classification (NCBI taxonomy): domain Bacteria; kingdom Pseudomonadati; phylum Pseudomonadota; class Gammaproteobacteria; order Enterobacterales; family Morganellaceae; genus Proteus; species Proteus sp. LHD240705. The sequence goes on along the minus strand of NZ_JBLRMI010000007.1, from coordinate 55,912 downwards.
TCTCCCGCATGTTCAATTAACCAATCTCCCATTTTTAGACTTTCTCCCATCCAATGATAAGTCGGTCCGCCTAATCGTAGTTCTGGAAAATCAGCATAATAACGTAAATACCGGCGATATCGCTCATGGCTATGTGTTAACACATTAAGGATAAATGGCAGTGGAAACCATTTACCTGTTGATACCGCATAGTTATTTCTTTCAGATTGACTTTGTTCTGCTCGGTTAACTAAAAAATTAGCCACCCAGCGAGGTATAGGTAATTTAATGCCAAACATCGGCGCACATAGCGCTGCTGCTTTAAACACATCAGGCTGTCGAAGTAGATAGCCTGCTAAAATTGCGCCACCCATTGAATGGGCTAAAGCAAAATAATGTTTATATTGATAAGGCAAAACAATCGTATCGACGAAAGTTGAGAAATCATCAATATAATCACTAAATTTTTCGACATGCCCTTTTTGAGTATCGTCCAGAAGTCGGTCAGAAAGCCCTTGACCTCGATGATCGAGAAGAAAAACATCATAGCCTGAGTGAAAGAAATCAAACGCAACTTCAGGATACTTTACATAGCTTTCACTCCGACCTGAAGCAATAACCAGTGCTTTATTGTGCGATGGTGAGCGCCAATGAACATAACGAATTTTGACGCCATCAACACCAATAAACTCACCTTCTTCACGTTGGCTCCAAAAATCCAATAAGACGCCGTTCGTAAAAGCAGAAAACTGCTTTTCGCGAGATAACCACGAATATTTAAATAGGGTGGTTGTCATTGGCTCTCCTTATTGGCGTTATTCAAAGCCCTCAATATGGTCACGAATGAGTGTCATAAACGCGGGTCCAAATCGTTCTAATTTTCGTTGCCCAACACCGTTTATTAATAACAATTCATCAGGGTAAACGGGGTATTGCTCTGCCATTTCTATTAATGTGACATCATTAAAAACGACAAATGGCGGAATGTTTTCTTCATCAGCAATAGACTTACGTAATTTACGTAGTTTCGCAAACAATTTTCTATCGTACTGTCTATGGGTATTTTTTATTTGTTGATTACGGCTTTTTGTCGGGCTTAATAATCTAGGTACGGCTAATTGTAATGGCACTTCACCACGCAAGATTGGTCTAGCCATCTCTGTCAGTTGTAATGCAGAGCGATGGACAATATTTTGTGTCACCATACCTAAATGAATAAGCTGGCGGATCACACTCACCCAATGTTCATGGCTTTGCGCTTTACCAATACCATAAACAGGTAATGTATCGTGTCCAGAATCACGAATACGCTGATTATTCGCGCCTCTTAATATTTCAACAATATAACCGATACCAAAGTGCTGACCTGTGCGATAAATACAGGATAAGGCTTTTTGGGCATCCACTAAACCATCATATTGTTTAGGGGGATCAAGGCAAATATCACAGTTACCGCAGGCATTTTGTCGATGTTCATCGAAGTAATTAAGTAACACTAAGCGTCGGCACGTTTGTGCTTCTGCGAATGCACCCATCGCATTAAGCTTATGCATTTCAATCGCTTTTTGGTCACTTTCTGGCTTTTCATCTAAACAACGACGCAACCACGCCATATCGGCAGGATCATAAAATAATACCGCTTCAGCAGGCAATCCATCTCGCCCTGCACGCCCTGTTTCTTGGTAATAGGATTCAATATTACGAGGAATATCAAAGTGAACCACAAAACGTACATTGGGTTTATTGATACCCATACCAAATGCAACTGTGGCAACCACAATTTGCAAATCATCTCGCTGGAAAGCTTCTTGTACTTTAGCACGCTGTGCTATTTCCATTCCTGCATGATAACCCGCAATGCTTAATCCTCGTTTACTCAGGCGCTCGGCGGTTTCTTCGACTTTACTGCGACTGTTACAGTAAATAATGCCAGATTTTCCTTTCTGACCGCGAATAAATAGCCAAAGTTGATCAAGCGGTTTGTATTTCTCTACTAAAGTGTAGCGGATATTCGGTCTATCGAAACTGCTGATATGAATCAGAGGGTCACGTAACACTAGCTGATTAATAATATCGTAACGTGTTGTATTATCCGCCGTTGCCGTCAGTGCAATAATCGGCACATCAGGAAGATATTGTCTTAATAATCCTATACCGCGATATTCAGGACGAAAATCATGACCCCATTGTGAAATACAATGCGCTTCATCAACCGCTAATAATGCAGGTTTCCATTGCACTAATTGATGAAGAAAACTCTCCATCATTAAACGTTCAGGGGCAATATACAGCAGTTTTATTTCCCCCTTTTGACAACGTATTTGAACATCAAACTGCTCTTCACGCGTTTGGGTTGAATTTAAATAAGCAGCTTCAATACCATGAAGGCAAAGTTGATCAACCTGATCTTTCATCAGTGAGATGAGTGGCGAAATAACCACAGTCAGCCCATCAAGCAATAATGCGGGAATTTGATAACAAAGGGATTTACCACCCCCTGTCGGCATCACAACTAGACAATCTCTCCCAGTTGTAATGGTATGGATGATTTCTTGCTGACCAGGGCGAAATTGCTGATAACCAAAGGTTTCTCGCAAAATAGCCTGTGCTGATGGCATTGAATTAAGAACTTCTGCTGTGGACACGCCGTTCCTCTGAAAAGCTGCTGATAAAAACTATGATGAGGAGTAAAAGAAAAGGCACCAATGTGAAGGTGCCATCATCATTTATAGCGCTATGCTAACCCAGAACGGGGAAAATTACAGCATATCATTAAGCATCACGCCAACACCGACCCGCGTCTGACGGAAATTATAATCAATCATTGATTCGCCATAACCACTAAATACTTGGGTATAAAAGCGTACATGCTTAGTAATTGGGTAGCTCCAGCCTAATTCAGCCGCCCCATAGCCACTGTTCCAGTTATAACGCCCTGTCGCAGTGATCACACTATCGCCTAAGCGATAGCCTGCTTTTAAACGGTAATAGCCCATATAGCGATTAATTTCTGGATTATCATCACGTTGAGCACTTTCACTAAAGCGATACCAAGGTTTTAAATCCAGCTGCAAATTGCCTTTTTGCGCCATAAAACGTGCATAAGCACGGTTCCAACTACGAGATGTGGGATCAGAGCGCCCATTCGATTCGTGGTTAAAACCCGTTTCTATTTCACGTAGTGTCCAACCCGCAAATTTATAGTCTGTTGCCCAACCTAAAAAGAGTTGAGGTTCATAGTTTGTCTCACGGAAAGGGGCAGATTCTTTCTTATTGCTTAATTGCCACCAAGAGCGTTGGGTATAAGATGCTGCTAAAACAGAGTTTTCACCTGCAATACCGCGCCATAAAGGGAAGGCAAGACTGAGTTGAAATTTCACCTCATCTTTTTTAGCCTTATTCCCCCAATCATAACTTTGAATAGCCTCTTTATTCATATCAGAGGTTTTCGTATAAATAATATAATTGGATTCATAAGGATAAAGAACAAAAGGTGAATCGTATTCTTGTAATAAACCAGAAATAATACTGCCCTGAACAAGCGGTGCAGGAGATGATGATGCTGGTATTTCGGATGCAAATCCCCATGCTGGATAGAATAAAGCCACCGCGAGTAAAGAACGGATGTAACGCATAGTTAATTATCCTGTCTCATTATTGAATAATATAAAAAGTTAGTACTTACTTTAGAATTAGTTCTTATATATGTGCTTTATTACACTTTAGCGCCCATATTTTACACGTAATCGCCATTAAATCTCGTATATTTTTATACCATTATATTTATAGCACAAATGTGCAATTACGATTTTGTCATGTATTATTAACATAGTATTAACTTAATAACGTGATGTCAGGGGTTCTAAAAATGGAAAAACAGTTAACATTAGAAGAGGCTCAAGCACTTATTGGTCATGTTTTTGTTTATAAGATGCCCTTTAATCAATTAATCGGCTTAGAGCTAGTTCGCTTTGAACAAGACTACGCTGAAATTCAATTTCGGTATCAAGATAAACTTGTTGGTAATATTGCTCAACGTATCTTACATGGCGGACTTATTGCTTCTGTACTTGATGTTAGTGCGGGATTAGTTTGTGTCGGTAACGCATTAACACGTTTAGCACCAATATCCCAAGAGCAACTCGAACAGAAACTTGCTAACATGGGCACAATTGATTTACGTGTTGATTATTTAAGACCAGGACGTGGAGAATGTTTTACTGCAAGTAGCCATATTTTACGCAGTGGTAATAAAGTGTCTGTTGCTCGTGTTGAATTACATAATGAAAAACAAGTTCATATTGCGAGCGGGACAGCAACCTATATCGTAGGTTAAGCCTTTGTTAAGATTCATTGCGCTCTATGATGCTTAGATTGATATTAATTACTTGTAAAAATACATGCCTAATGACACATTAGATAATGTCATTGGGTATGATAACCCCGTCACACTTTTCCTTTCCATCAATTCCAGAGATAGCATGAGCCAGAAAAACACGATGAAAGGCGTTTTATGTGCCTTAGGCGCCTATTTGATCTGGGGTATTGCCCCTGTTTATTTTAAAAGCATTCAAGAAGTGCCCGCAGAAGAGATCTTAACGCACCGTATTTTATGGTCGTTCTTTTTTATGTTGATTTTAATGACTATCAGCCGTCATTGGCCTTATTTGCGCCAATTAATACGTCAACCTAAAAAAATTCTTCTTTTAGCACTGACTGCCGTCATTATCGCAACTAACTGGCTTACCTATATATGGGCGGTTAACCACGGCTATATGCTAGAAGCCAGCCTTGGTTACTTTATTAACCCACTGGTTAATGTACTGTTTGGCATGCTTTTCTTGAGCGAGCGCTTCCGCCGTATGCAATGGGTCGCGGTAGGGTTAGCATTTACTGGTGTATTTATTCAACTCTGGCACTTTGGTTCAGTCCCCGTGATTGGATTAAGCCTCGCCGTGACTTTTGGTCTTTATGGCTTACTGCGCAAAAAATTGGGTGTCGATGCACAAACAGGTATGTTGGTAGAAACATTATGGCTATTCCCTGTTGCATTAGTTTATATCTTATTTTTCACACATTCACCGACGAGCAATATGCTTGAAAACAGTTGGTCGTTAAATACCCTGTTAATCGCAGCTGGTATCATTACAACCGTACCATTATTGCTATTTACAGAAGCGGCGCATCATCTGCGTTTATCAACCTTGGGCTTTTTCCAATATATTGGTCCAACCTTGATGTTTATTCTTGCCACAATGGTATATGGCGAACAAATTGATGCAGAACGATTAGTAACCTTTGGCTTTATTTGGGTTGCGCTGATCCTCTTTACACTTGATGCGCTCTATACTCAACGCCGTTTAAGACGTAGTTAGTACATACTCACTCTTCCGCTAAATTACCAATTTGAGTAAAAGCGGAAGAGCATTTTTTCTTCTGATTTTTCTTTAATAGATGTGCATTCTTCAATAGATGTGCATTCTTCGCTATCTCTTCCACATACCGACACGAGCGCCTAAACAGTGCTGATATTGAGTTATTAATCACTTGAATACGGTTAATCACAATCCAAGGATAGAGATTGATTCGAGGAACAAAATCACGCTGATGCCTCAGCAATTTACAATAGAGATCTTCTTCAAATTCATTGATAGGTTCGCTAGGATAATAGGTATCACAAAGGACTTCCTCAGTATTTTCGATCAACAATTCATTACTAGAAAAAGAGACAGAAGACGTTCGCGTGCAAGGTGCGACAAAAGAGTAGGCATGAAAAAATACGCTAGAGATTTTCATCAATTAATCCCGTTAAGTAAGAATAGATAACGAGATTATTAAGTAACCAACTTGAACTTCCCTTAAAAAAAACACCCCAGCTTAATCTATTAAATAAGTAAGGGTGTTTTTTTATATTGAGGTAATGCTAATTCACTCTAATTGAGGTTTATTCCAGTCGAGCAAATGCTGCCACCAGCCATTTAATACCTTCACCATTAAAGGCAATTTGTAATCGGCAATGTTCACCACTGCCTTCGATATTAATGATAGTACCGTCACCAAATTTAGGGTGCTTCACTCGTTGTCCAAGTGAATAGCCCGTATCATTGCTGATAATCGGAGTCCCTAAACGACTATGATTAACAGGGCGTGAAACTGTTGCGCGTAAACGGACTTCTTCGACACACTCTTTCGGTAACTCACCAATAAAACGAGAAGGACGATGACTGACTTCTTTTCCATATAAACGGCGGTTTTCAGCGTAAGTGAGCGTTAACTTTTTCATTGCTCGGGTCACGCCAACATACGCCAAGCGACGCTCTTCTTCCAAGCGACCACCTTCATCCAACGACATTTGACTTGGGAACATACCCTCTTCTACACCCACAATAAAGACTTGTGAAAACTCGAGCCCTTTAGCGGAGTGAAGTGTCATTAACTGTACGGCATCTTGATATGCATCAGCTTGGCTTTCGCCTGATTCTAATGCGGCATGTGAAAGAAACGCTTGCAGTGGCATTAAATCTTCGTCTTCATCTTGATAACTAAATTGGCGAGTTGCCGTAACCAACTCTTCCAAGTTTTCAATACGAGCTTGAGCTTTTTCACCTTTTTCTTGCTCATACATCGCTTTTAAGCCTGAATCACGAATAATTCGGTCTGTTTGCACATGTAGTGGCATATCAGCCGTTTCAGAAGCTAACGTCTCAATTAATTCTAAGAACCGCTGAATGGCCGCGGTTGCACGCCCTGCCAGCATTTTATGCTCAATAACCTGCAATGCACTTTCCCATAAGGTAATCTGGTTATCTCTTGCCACTTGACGAACAATATCTAAGGTTCTATCACCAATGCCTCGGGTTGGTGTATTCACAACACGCTCAAAAGAAGCATCATCATGGCGATTAGCTGTTAATCGCATATAAGAAAGTGCATCTTTGATTTCTTGGCGTTCAAAAAATCGTTGACCACCATAAATACGGTATGGCATTGCGGCTTGTAATAACGCCTCTTCCATCACACGAGATTGCGCATTACTACGATAAAGAATGGCGCAATCTGTTAGCGCGCCGCCTTCTTCTTGCCAACGCTTGATCCGCCCAACCACATAGCGGGCTTCATCCAAATCATTAAAGGCGCAATAAAGCGAGATAGGCTCACCTTCGGCACCCTCAGTCCACAGATTTTTACCTAATCTGTCACTGTTATTTGCAATTAACGCATTCGCCGCTTTTAAAATATTGCTTGTCGAACGATAGTTTTGCTCTAATCGAATGGTTTCTGCACCAGGAAATTCATTTAAGAAATTTTGAATATTCTCAACTTGCGCACCGCGCCAACCATAGATGGATTGATCATCATCACCCACAATCATGACTTTACCAGATTGACCTGCCAACATTCTTATCCACGCATATTGAATGCGGTTAGTATCTTGAAACTCATCCACTAAAATATTGGTAAAACGGTTTTGGTAGTGCTCCAAAATTTGCGGTTTGTTTAACCAAAGTTCATGAGCACGTAATAAAAGCTCTGCAAAGTCCACAAGCCCTGCGCGATCGCACGCTTCTTGATAAGCTTGGTATACTTTCAGCCAAGTGGTTTCAACAGGATTGCCATAGGTTTGAATATGTTGAGGACGTAAACCTTCATCTTTTTTACCGTTGATATACCACATACCTTGACGCGCAGGCCACTGTTTATCATCAAGATTCATTGACTTAACAATACGACGAATAAGGCGATATTGATCATCACTGTCAATAATTTGGAAGTCTTGTGGCAAATTCGCATCAAGATAATGCGCTCGCAATAAACGATGAGCCAGGCTATGGAAAGTACCAATCCACATGCCACCTTGGCTTGTACCAATTAAGTCTTCAATACGATGGCGCATCTCTGCGGCGGCTTTATTGGTAAACGTCACTGCCATAATCGAAAAAGGTGAAGCTTGTTCAACAGATAATAACCAAGCGATACGATGTACCAGTACCCGTGTTTTACCACTGCCTGCGCCAGCTAACACCAGCATATTAATACGAGGTGCGGCTACAGCTTCGCGCTGTTTATCGTTAAGGCCTTCTAGCAGATATGAGACGTCCATAATTACCAATCATTTAGTGAAGAAAAATACTGTGGATATATACAGAAATAGAGAGTAAGCAACAAACTAACAGGAATTTACGCACTATGCAAAATAAAGCCTTTTTTAGCCTCGTTTATCTGTGCCATTCTTACCGAACATCACATTAAACCAATTCTATCAGTTTGCTTAAATCTGTAATTTCAATATGTGGCATTACTCTGGTTTCACCTTCTTCAAACAAGCTACGGTTATCAAGGTTAATCCAGCACGCTTGTAATCCACTATTAACGGCACCCTCAACATCTGTTACAAGGTGATCACCCACATGTAGGATTTTCTCATGTGGAAGATTTAACAGTGAGGAGGCTTTATCAAACATATCAGGATAAGGCTTAGAGCGACCATCGGGACCGGCTTTTAAAATATGTGAGAAATACTGTCCCAAACCACAACTTAATGGGTTTGCATTACCATTTGTGATCGCAATTAATGGGATTTTCTGTGCCAATTCGGTGAGGACTTGATGAGTATTTTTAGGCACATTAATGTGGCTACGCCAATAAGCAAAGTGCGCCATAATTTCATCAGCACCTTGCTGTGCTTTGGCTTCATTGTAACCATAATCTAACAACATATTTCTAGCCGCAAGCCAACGCCATTTTGTAATATCATGAAAAATATCAGGATTGTTCTCTAGAAGTGGCTTTTTATAGGCATTCACATCTTTTTCTGTGAATTGGTTAAAACGCTCATCATATTGACGAATAAAGGCCAGCGTCTCTTTTTCAGTTTTATCCATTACTGGCACATTGTCATACAGCGTGTCATCTAAATCAAAAGTCATCGCTGCAATTGGCGTCAGAGTTCTATAAAAGCGCATTATGATTTTTCTCTCTTAGCTCTCGGATGAGCAGCATCATAAACTTTCGCTAAATGCTGAAAATCTAAGTGGGTATAAACTTGTGTGGTCGCTAAATTAGCGTGCCCTAATAACTCTTGTACAGCACGTAAATCACCACTGGATTCCAATAAATGAGTGGCAAACGAGTGGCGTAATTTATGAGGATTCACATGGCTACTTAGTCCTTGTTTAATACCCCAAAGTTCAAAACGTTTTTGCACGCTACGTACCGATAAACGCTTACCACTTTGGGTTGAGATAAAGACAGCTTTATCCTCAGGGGCATAGAGCTCTCGCATCGGAAACCAATTTTGTAACCACTCTAGCGCTTTTCTTCCTAGCGGAACTTTTCGCTCTTTACTTCCTTTACCTAATACACGAACTTCACCTTCATTCATGTCAATATCGCTAATATTTAAGTTAGTCAATTCTGATAGACGTAATCCTGCACCATACATCACTTCCAGCATGGTTCTATCTCTAACAGAAAGAGGATCTTTTAAGTCAATATTCATTAATTGGCTAACTTCATCGACATCCATATTTTTAGGAAGGTGACGACCGGATTTAGGTGTGCGAATGCCTTTTGCTGGATTAACGTCTAACATTCCTTGTGCCACTTGCCAATCAAGAAAGCTACGTAACGCCGAAAAGCGCAAAGCAAGGCTGGTGGGTTGTAATCCACTACGGTGACTTTTCGCCAATAACATGCGCACATGTTGGCTTTCCAGTGATTTCCATTCGCAGATATTCATTGCCACCATCATTTGCGCTAATGCAGTCAGTTGGCGATGATAATTTTCTACTGTGACAGGGCTTAATCGGCGTTCAACTTGAATATAACGCAGGAATTGTTCAATAGCGGTAGAGAGTGTTTCTGGAATATCTATTGGTTGATTCATTGCCTTGCAATCCAACGAAGTAACAATTCTGGTAAAATATGGGCAAGCTTATCCAGCATGACTGTTCCCATCCCTTCCTGAAAATGTTGGTTATCTCGGCTATTAAAAATAATCACGCCCAAATCCCCATAATGCCCTAACAATGAAAGCGCAACGGAACCAGAGCGTCGTACATTAGGCATCAATAGCATTATCTCTTGCCCATTTAATGGACCTAAATAGTGGTTATCATCACCCATACGTTGAATGCGAAAATGTTCAAATGCTTGGCGAGATAATGGGAGATCTTGTGCATCTAAAGGTGGCTGTAATTGCCAACGATCGGTAAATAGACGTAATTGAACTGAATAAAGCCCTAATCCCTTAGCCCAAAGGTTTAATCGTTCTAGCATTTCGTGAAGAGAAGCACTGTTGGATAGTTCAGAAATTAATAATAAGAGTTGGCTAAACAGTGCTTCATTTTCAGAGGCTTGTTCTATCAACAAACGCATATCTTCTTCAAGATAATGGATGCGGTTACGTTGGCGTGACATTATCCATTCGACTAAAGAAACGGTTCCTCTGACGGGATGAGGAACTTGCATTTGCTCAATATAGCTTGCATTACGGATAAAAAAACCAGGATGTTCCCTGAGATAACGGATCACTTGTTGATCATTAAGTTCGTTGGTTTCAGGGCAACAGAACTGCTCATTTTTATCCGTCATACAGATAGCCTCTCAAAAAATAATATTATAGCTGAATGATCCCATCATAAATATGTGTCGCAGGCCCAGTCATATAAAGAGAGTTACCCTCTCCTTTCCATTCAATTAGCAATGATCCACCCGGTAAGGTGACTTTCACACGTTTATCTAATAAGCCTTGTGAAATACCAATTGCGACAGCTGCACAAGCCCCGCTACCACAGGCATTTGTTTCACCTGCACCACGTTCAAATACCCGCAAATGAAGATTACTTCTGTCTACGATTTGCATAAAACCAATATTAGCACGTTCAGGAAAACGTTCATGTTGCTCTAACACAGGCCCTAACAACTCAACTTCTGCTGTTTTAATGTCTTCAACCTGAATAACGCAATGAGGATTTCCCATTGAAACTACACCGCATAACACAGTGCGTTCCATTGCCCTGATAATATAGGTCTTTTCTGCCTTTTGTGCACGGAAAGGGACTTTTTGAGGTTCAAATTCGGGCTCGCCCATATTGACGCACACATCATCATTGTCCATAACATGCAAGGTCATTCTGCCAGACTGCGTACTGACTTTTATCTCTCTTTTGTTTGTAAGTCCTTTTAATCTCACAAATCGAGCAAAGCAACGAGCACCATTACCACACTGTGCAACCTCACTTCCATCAGCATTAAAAATGCGATAATGGAAATCGAGTTCAGGATCATAAGGTGCTTCAACTACCAATAATTGATCAAACCCAACACCAGTATGGCGATTCGCTAATCGACATATTAACTCTGGTGAAAAATAAACATTTTGAGTCACAGCATCGACCACCATAAAGTCGTTGCCAAGACCATGCATTTTTGAAAATTGCATCTTGCCCCTGCCTGAAACGAAATTACCGTTTCTAAGATTGACTAATTGGTCTGAGTTGAGTCGCTCTCAACTTGCTGGGTTGGCTGGGATGACTGTGTCATTTTTGCCTGAGTATCTTCAGGAGGGAAATAAAGAGGGCCTTTCAAGCCACAACCAGAAAGAGAAATCAGTGTTATTATAGCAAGAGTGCAACGTAAATACGTTTTCATTCGAAATCTGCCTGTCATTTATTTGGTTAATATCCTCTATAATCGCAGTTAGATCTCGAAAAGCAAATAGGAAATGAAGATGAACGACAGTGAATTTCACCAATTAGCTGATGAACTCTTGTCAGAAATAGAACAAACTATTGATAATTATGAAGGTGACGCAGATATTGATTGTGAAATCAATGGCGGTGTAATGACATTAACCTTTGAAAATAATAGTAAAATTATTATTAATCGCCAAGAAGCGTTTCATCAAGTTTGGTTAGCGACACGCTCTGGTGGCTATCACTTTGATTGGAAAGACGAACAATGGATTTGTGATAGAAGTGGTGGTGAATTTTTAACCATGCTGGCACAAGCAATAACAGAACAAAGTGGGGAAGCGTTTTCTTTCTAATAAGCGCAATTAACAACAATAATGGGAGCTATCAAAGCTCCCATTTGTGTTTATTGGCTTGTACTTAATTAAGAATGCTGTACCGCTTTATAATCTGTAAATCCGTGGGCAACAACATTCATTTCAGGTTGCGTTTCTTTACTACCCAGATCGGATAATTTACCAAAGGATCCACCAGCAAAAGGTAACACTTGAGTTGATCCTTCCACTTTCACAATTTGATAAAACTGCGGCAGATTAAAATTAATAAAGCTTGATCCGTATGTGAATCGATCATGAGATGAAGAGTAGAAACGACTAACATCTTTCACTAACTCTTCTTTACTTCCTTCACAATGGGAATAGATTTCAACGCGATTTGCTTCATCTAATATATAGATATTAAAGACATTACTATCTTCTGTGGTTTCGAAGAAGAATTGAATAATCCCTTCACAAGCAAAACCATCAATCACCGCAGGTAAATAGCGGGCGTCCTTATCTAATTTAACTGGCAACCCATGAAGCTTGTTATACGAAATTGCGCCATAAAACTCGATAGCATTTTCTAATTTTTGTACCGACACATTGAGGCGTTCAAAGAACAATCCCCACGTTTGCCCAGCAATGCGTAAAGCTTTAAAACGACCCGGCTCTAAACGATTCGTTGATAATCGCAATTCAATACATTCTGAGACTAACTGCTGAACACGAGTGCGGATTAAACCACGCAAATGTTGGCTATAACAAAACACTTCCACAGAGGCAGGTGGAGCCGCATCTTGGTGCATTTTACCCAATATCGTTTTTAACGATTCCAACATAGATTGTGTGCCACTGAAATGAAGGGTTCTAACTTCATTCCAAGAGTTACGGTACAACAAATCAATACTACCAATAAGACACTGCTCTTTTTCACCGAAACTAAACACATCGAGTTTTCTAAAATCAAAGTGAACCACGTGATCAGAAAAACTTTCTGTTGGATCAGTTTCTAAATTGACAATAATCGCTAGATGTCTAATTTCACAAGGGCTATACAGTGCTTTCGGTGTTGGTGCAGGTAAACGAATTGGGAAATGGCTCGACATATCCCTGACTAATTCATGCAGTTTAATTTCATCACAAGAGGATTCTCCTTGATGAATATAAACTCGAGACTCTTTTGTTAGCAGCCCATTAAAATAAGACCATGCCACTAATTTATTTAAATAGCGGTTATATTCTAATGGTTGATGTCCAACAATATTTTCAAAATCAGGGGCGCGATTATATAAATACCAGCCGCTACGATTTGCTCGACCTTGTGGTACATAAATAAAGGTTAAATGTGACTCTGATAAATCAGGTGAGATTTGTGGATTAACCAGTGTGACTTTACCGGGTAATGCTTCAAACGCCGCGTAAAGTTTACGTGTTAGAACACCGATATCTTGCGGGCTTGCACTGACACTTAAATTATTACGACGCGCAAAACGGATAAGATTACGATAGCTTTGCATCATCGTATCTAATAACTCATTGTGTGCATCACGCACACGCTCGATTTTCCAACTATCACGCGTATCGAGTACTGTTAAGCGCTCATTATCCCATTGCCATTGAGTAACCAATTGCGATAAGACTTGTCGTCTCCAAGCTTCAGGTTCGTTCTGTGTTTTTTCGCTAGATAATTTTTCACACACTTTCAGGTAGAAACAGCGACGGATAAGATCAAGGCGGGTTAAATCATTAATAGAAACCAAATAGCGAGTGACGCGCTCCAGCATCATACAATAAGCATCTAAACCATAATTAACGATTTCGCCACGGTGTAGATGTTGCTTCATTTCTAATGCCAGCAACTTCCCATTAGGGTAGTCCGCTGAATAGGCTTCTAATAAAATACTTTTTAGTACGGCTTTATAAGGTGAATCGACACTTTTATAGAGTTGCCATAAACTTGCGCCAAAGTACTCTTCAGCAGAAAGTTCACCTAATCCCCCGAGATCTAACCACTCATTTGGCGTTAATACACCTTGAGCATAAAGGGAGTTAACATACTCGTCATAATGATGTTCTTCTTCAACAGGCACCATCGCCCATAACAAGCGCTTACCTGCTAGGCGTACCGCTGTACGATAAAATTCATCAAGTAAAAGAATATGTTGGGTAGAGCCGCAATCTTCTCCACCTAAGCTACCACTTGCATGGTGGCGAAATCTATTTTCATCAATTAAGAAAAACGTAACATCAATACCTAGTTCGCCAGCCCATTGTTCAATCAATTGGCATTTGCGTTGTAAAAGTGCACGTTCATCTTGATCCAGCCATGATTGATGGCAGACCCAAATATCAATATCGGAGCAGTGACTTTGACCAATAGAAGAGGTACTCCCCATTGAATAGATGCCAGTAATTGGCAACTCTCCATTGGCGTATCCATCCATCGGATCATCACATAATGCGTTAACCAGCTTATTCGCCCATTGACGTTGCATGTCATCGGGTTCAAAGAAACATGTGCCGTGAGGAACATTTCCTTGTATGTAGCCGGGCAACTCAGGATGGTGGTAATGCAATAAAACAGGAATTAAACCATAGACCTGTTTAAAAACATCACACATCGATGCAAATGCTCGTTCCAGTCTGAGTTGATTAATCGCATCCAGCCGTTGCTTCAGTGTTTCAATATAAAGATACAAGAGTTTCGCCTGAACAATACTAAGAAGATAGTAGAATCTGAGTTTATAAGTGACCAAGGTTGAGTTAGGGAATATTAATAGATAAAACTTTACTAACAAAATCTCGGAAACGTGATCAATTTAACACCTTGAGCGCAAGGCGTAAAGAGGAACTCAAAATATAGCACCAAGATCTAAAAGTGATATTTAAGCGCTTAATCGTGTAAAGCCATCAAATAAATATCTTTATAATCATGAAGATAAATTGTTTTATTTATAGAAAAAATGATAAAAAAATATCTCAATCCTCCCTTTACCCCACAAAAACCCCTGTTTACTTAATGATGAAACTGAAAATAAATTTTGACAAAACGTAAAAAATAGATAAAAAAGTAAAAATAAAAGCAACCGATTGATAATCATGAATTATTTTTAATTTTTGATTATTTTTTATTTTTACACTTAAAATAAGAATTCTATTTTTAATGTTGCGATAATAATATTTAAAATAATATTTAATTTTTATTAATTAATTATTTAATTTAAGAATAAATTCTTTTCTCTATTTTTATTATTTCTCTTTCTTTTATTTAATAATAATTTTGTTAAAATTTATAGTATTTTTATATATTGAAAAATAATAAGAAAAATAAGTAAATTTAAAATAATAGTTGTTTTATCAATGTGTTCAGATTAAACATAATATTTGTCTCACTTCTCACCCATCAAATGTTAACAAAATTAACTCAATGTTTTGATTTTGTAAATAACCACACTTTTTATATAGATATAAAAAGAATAAAATTCTAAAAATAACTAAACCCGATAGTATCCATTAATAATTTACTTATTTTTTATTTCCTCTTTCTTTTTTTCTTTTTCGAAGATGGCCTCATTTCTTTCATTGTTATTACGACTCAAAGCGCCTTAACTGGAAAATTGAGCTTTAAAGTGTTAAAACAATGCCTTATTTCTAAACAAAAATATCGATAATCGCTCGGAAGAGATAATACTATTATGTCAAAAAGTACCATCCGTATTGCTACCCGCCAAAGCCCTCTTGCTATGTGGCAGGCGCTCTATGTGAAAGAACAACTACAACTTGCTCATCCAGGTTTAGTCGTCGAATTAATACCGATGGTCACTAAAGGTGACATCATTTTAGATACACCTTTAGCTAAAGTAGGTGGCAAAGGGCTATTTGTAAAAGAGTTAGAACTTGCCCTACTTGAATCACGCGCAGATATTGCCGTTCACTCTATGAAAGATGTTCCTATTGATTTCCCAGAAGGCTTAGGGTTAGTGACTATTTGTGAACGCGAAGATCCTCGTGATGCCTTTGTCTCTAATCATTATGATTCTTTAGAACAACTTCCTGCGGGTAGTATTGTAGGCACATCCAGTTTACGTCGCCAATGCCAATTAAAAGCACAGCGCCCTGACCTGATTATTCGTGATTTACGTGGTAATGTCGGTACTCGTTTAGGGAAACTAGATAATGGTGATTATGATGCCATTATTCTTGCCGTTGCTGGCTTAAAACGCCTAGGTCTTAACGAACGTGTTCGTACACCATTATCTGCTGAGCAATCTTTACCTGCGGTTGGGCAAGGTGCAGTGGGAATTGAGTGTCGCTTAGATGATAATGAAACTCGTCAGTTATTAGATGCACTAAACCATTCTCGCACTGCAATTTGCGTTAAAGCAGAGCGTGCAATGAATACTCGTCTTGAAGGCGGTTGCCAAGTTCCGATTGGAAGCTATGCCATTTGGCAAAATGACAAAATTTGGTTACGTGCTTTAGTCGGTTCTCCTGATGGCGAAACTATTTTGCGTGGTGAGCGCTTAGTGTCTCCAGAAGACGCTGAAACTGCGGGTATCTCATTGGCTGAAGAGCTTTTAGATAAAGGTGCACGAGCCATTTTAACGGCAGTGTATCAAGGCAGCACACCTGCATGAGTATTTTAGTTACTCGCCCCAACCCAGCAGGAAAGGCATTAACCCAGCGTTTAATTGATGCGGGAAAAACAGCCTTTCAAGCACCTTTAATAGAGATCACCGCAGGTCGTGAGCTCCCTTTATTAGATGCTAAACTAAAAGGATTAAGGGCGGGTGATTGTGTATTTTTACTTTCTAAAAATGCGGTGTCATACGCAAACTGGCAGCTAAATCAATTACAACAATCATGGCCAGATACGCTATCCTATTATGGAATAGGTCAAAGCACAGCGAAAGATTTCCAACATTTAAGCAGTCTTCCAATTTGCTACCCTGAGCAAGGAGAAACCAGCGAAGATCTTCTTGACCTTCCTGAGCTTAATCAGGTGAAAAACAAGCAAATATTACTGCTTAGAGGTAACGGTGGTCGTGACTTACTCGCAACAACATTGAGCCAACGAGGCGCAATCGTTGATGAATGCGAATGTTACCAACGCCTATTTATTCATTATTCCCCTGAAGACTTTGCGCTTCAATGGGAAAAAGCACAGGTTGATACGCTTGTTGTCACTAGCGGTGAAATGTTACAACAACTCTTTGATCTGGTCGCTGAATCTAAAAAAGCATGGCTGTTAAACTGCCATTTACTTGTGGTCAGTGAACGATTAGCAACAATAGCAAAAACATTAGGGTGGGAAACTGTCACCGTTGCTGAAAGTGCCAATAATGATGCTTTATTTCATGCATTAATATAGAACCTAAATGAGACGCCGATATGACGGAACAGAAAAATACAAATGATAATGACTTGCCAAAAGATGCAGCTAAAGCTGATGAGAATGTCCGCTATCAGGAAGTCAAACCTGTTAATAACAAGCGCTCAGGTCTAATTGGAAGTGCTGTTGCTATCCTTGTTATTTTGGCAATCGGTGGTAGCCTTTACTATTACACCAATCAACAAGCATCAAAGCTGAGTGTAGAAAATCAATCACTCAAATCTGAGCTTACCCAATTACAACAACTCCAAAATACGTATCAACAACGCTTTGACAATATTGATAGTATGTTTGACTCACAAAAACAGACTATCGATAAATTACAAAACGAACGCCAAACAACAGAGCGCCAAATTCAAGATCTACAAACACGCTTTGCCGCTATTTCTAGTGCAGATGTCAAAAGTTGGCTATTAGCACAAGCCGATTTTATGGTGAAAATGGCTGGTCGTAAGTTATGGAATGATCAAGATGTTGTGACCGCCGTGAGTTTACTAAAAGGTGCTGATAGTAGCTTAGCGGAAATGAACGATCCGAGTTTACTTGAGATCCGTCGTGCTATTAATGAAGATATCAGCAGTTTAGCTGCTCTCACCAAAATTGATAATGATGGCATCATCTTACAATTAAACCAGTTAGCGAATCAGGTTGATAATCTCCGTTTAGCTGATCTTGAGCGTAATGGCTCCCCAATGGATAAAAACGATGAAACCATTTCAGGTTCACTTTCTGATTGGAAACAGAATCTAAGTAAAAGCTGGAAAAGCTTTATGGATGATTTTATTACTATTCGTCGCCGTGATACCGCAGCCGTTCCTTTATTAGCACCGAATCAAGATGTCTATTTACGTGAGAATATCCGTTCACGTTTATTAATTGCTTCTCAAGCCGTGCCTCGTCACCAAACTGAAACTTATCAGCAATCACTGGAAGCGGTATCCACTTGGGTACGTGCTTATTTTGATACCTCTGATCCAAGTACAACTGCATTTTTAGATACGGTTTCTGAATTAGAGAAACAACCTATTACGCTTGCAATGCCATCAGAATTGAAGAGCCCGACATTGCTAGAAAAACGTGTAGAAAAACAAATTCGCAATTTACTGGCACAAAATGAGTATGCAGAACCACAAGTTGCTGGAGCACAAGCTGTTGAAGCCCAAGATGCCCAAGCCGTAGAAGCTGAACATAATGCATCAGAAAGCGTACAAGATGCTGTAGCTGATAGTACAACTGTTGATGCACCAGTAACACAACAAGGAGAATAAGCTTATGTTAAAAATACTGCTCCTTTTTGTGGTGCTTATTGCGGGCATCATTTTTGGCCCACTATTGGCAGGCCATCAAGGTTATGTACTTATACAAACTGATGATTGGGATATTGAAACCAGTGTAACCAGCCTTGTCATTATGTTTGTTTTACTACAATTAGCATTGTTACTGATTGGTTGGAGTTATCGCCGTTTCATTGGTACAGGCTCAAAAGCATATAGTTGGTTTTCTTTCCGTAAACGTAATCGCGCACGCAAACAAACCAGCATGGCATTAATGAAATTAGCGGAAGGTGATTTTAAAGAAGTTGAAAAACTAATGAGCCGTAATGCAGATTATGCAGAGCAGCCTGTTGTAAACTACCTGTTAGCCGCTGAAGCCGCACAACAACGTGGTGATGAATTCCGAGTTCAACAACACCTCGAACGTGCAGCTGAGCTTGCCGATACCAATCAGCTTCCTGTTGATATCACTCGAGTGCGTATTTTATTAGCACAAAACGAAAATCACGCTGCGCGTACTGGGGTTGATGAGTTATTAAATCAAGTGCCACGTCACCCAGAAGTGTTACGTCTTGCAGAAGTCGCTTATACACGAACAGCAGCTTGGCAAGCACTGCTTGATATCATTCCTTCCATGCAAAAAATTGCATTACACACAGATGATGAACTAGAGCAATTACGCCAAAAAGCCTATATCGGTATTATGGGACAGAAGATGTCCGAAAATGGCTGTGATGGACTGAAAAATTGGTGGAAAGCACAACCGCGTAAAGTACATCATGATAATGCATTGCGTGTCGTTTTGGCTGAACACCTTATTGAGTGTAACGATCCTGATACCGCTCAAACGATCATCTTAGACGGTATTAAACGCCAATATGATGAACGCTTGATCTTACTATTGCCTCGTTTAAAAAATACAGATGCTAATGTTATTATGAAAGTGCTTAATACATTAATTAAACAACATGGGCCAACGCCATTACTCAATAGCACATTAGGTCAGATAGCGATGCAACAAGGGAAATGGGCTCAAGCTGAAGAGGCTTTTCGTAATGCATTAAAGCAACGCCCTGATGTTCATGACTTTGCGTGGCTTGCTGATGCATTAGATAAACAGAAAAAATCTGAAGAGTCGGCGAAAGTGCGTAAAGATGCTTTATTAATGACACTGAAAAAGGATTCTGTCATTTTTGAAGAGCCTAAAAAAAGTAAATAAGCTTATTCGATAAGAACGTGATCATAAATCGTTTAATCACCTGATCTAAAAACCCTCTTTATTAATTATTGAGGGTTTTTTTATGTGATTTAAAAGATACGTTGAAATAACAACACCACTTCCACACATAAAGTCAAAAACACATACACCCAAGCAATACGATAAAAGCGAGTGGGTATTCCCTTCTCATTTTCTTGCTTAAATGACAGATAATGTTTTCTCGCTTGATAAAACACGACGATATAAATCAGTGCGATCCCCTGACAAAGAAAAGCCACATATTTAGCCCATGATTTTCCACCAATAATAAGCATGATAAGAGGGATCAAAAAGAACAATAATGGGCCAAACTTCTCTATAAGAAAGAGTTTTTCTTGTGCAAGATATGCTTTTTGTTTATTTATCATATTGATGCTATCTCCAATCTACCCTTGCGCTGGATAATAGCGTGATAATGCGGTGAATACAAAATGGATGAGTGGTTGATATATAAAAAAACGCCTGTATAAAACTATACAGGCGTATAAATATACAATCAGGTCTACAGACGGATGGTGCCTCACTCAACGTTTCGTCCTGTTGATGATGAATGATGTTCATCGTTAACGTGGACGTAGGCACCGAATAATCGGCTCTGCATCATTCCTAGGTTTATGAAGCCATATGCTGTCATAAGGAGTGGAATGAGCATCTACAATATACGTATTGCATTTAGCGTGCCAATTTTTCATTTTTTATTAAAAATATCCCCTATCGCTAAAAAGTATAAGATAACTTATTGAATTTTGGTTTTCCTTTCTGGCTTTATTCATTTTCAATGATAAAGACGCTATGGTTTGTGCTTTCACCATGCTATTGCTAAATAGAAAAGAAAATATAGGGTCTGATATACGTCTCTTTTTCACGACAAGAAAAACACACTGGTTATTTAATTATTTAAAATCAATATGTTAAATGTCTCCTATTGGAGACATCAAAAATAGCAAGTGTTGGCATTTACCGACAAATAAAACAAAAAACTTATATTTCATATAGTTAAAATCAATTATTTTACGTATTTAACTCATCTTTTTATGAAGATTAAAATTCGGTAATAAATTAAATTATTAATAACCCTTAAGTGACAAGGGTGGCATTTCCGTTAAAAACATCATTTTGGTTTTCTTATCTGGAACACATAACAAGAAATAAAAAATATGGATAAGAGTAACGACTTATAGAAGTAGAAGTAGAAGTAGAAGTAGAAGTAGAAGTAGAAGTAGAAGTAGAAGTAGAAGTAGATATGGTATAGCGGTTTTTAAAAAGTAAATCGTAGATACGAAAAAGCCTCGATATAATCGAGGCTTTTTCTTATTGGTCGGCGAGAGAGGATTCGAACCTCCGACCCACTGGTCCCAAACCAGTTGCGCTACCAGGCTGCGCTACTCGCCGTCTGCATCACTGCTCTTATCTTGTTTATTGGTGCGAAGGGGGGGACTTGAACCCCCACGTCCGTTAGAACACTAACACCTGAAGCTAGCGCGTCTACCAATTCCGCCACCCTCGCATAAACAATAACTAAGATAAGATGGGGTGGCTAATGGGACTCGAACCCACGACAACTGGAATCACAATCCAGGGCTCTACCAACTGAGCTATAGCCACCATAACAGCTATCTTATTACTTCTTACAACAACGCTCTTCACCGTAACTCTTAGCACGCTTTAATGGCGCGCCCGACAGGATTCGAACCTGAGACCTCTGCCTCCGGAGGGCAGCGCTCTATCCAGCTGAGCTACGGGCGCTTCACGCCGTTGCGGGAGAGGATAGTACGGATTTACGCTCTGTCTGTCTAGTGCTTTTTGAAAAAAAAAGTTTGTTTGACGATAGTTTGTGCATTTCGTCGATAAATGGAGCGTTTTTACACGCTAAACGCCCCGTCAGTATAATAATTAAACAAGTAAGATGCTAGATAAATGCATGAATAAATCATTTAATCAGCCCCACCTAACAAAAAAGACGCTATTACTATTACAATTTATTGGAATAATAATACCCAACGAATTTTAACAGCTTAAATTGACGCTTAATTCGACTTGGTTGTGATAACAAACGATATAACCACTCTAATCCAAGATTTTGCCATGCTTTTGGTGCTCTCTTAACATGACCCGTAAACACATCATAAGTCCCACCGACACCCATATATAATGCATCAGGATAAATTTCACGACATGCACGAATAAACAACTCTTGCTTAGGTGATCCCATGGCTATAGTCACTATCTTCGCACCAGAGGCCTTTATACGCTCAAATAACGCCTCTCTATCTTGTGGTGTGAAGTAACCGTTCTGGCTATCCACAATGTTTACGTTCCACTGTGCTTTAAGCTTATCTTCGGTTTGCGAAAGAATTTCAGGTTTACCACCGACAAGAAAGACAGGTGTTCCCTCTTTACCTGCTCTTTCCATTAACGCTTCCCATAAATCCGCACCAGCAATACGAGAAACATTTGCATCAGGATATTTACGACGAATACCTCGCACAACACTGATACCATCTGCATAAAGATAATCAGCTTCATTGAGTAGCTCATTGAGTGCTGAGTCTGTTTCTGCTGTGAGAATTTTTTCTGCGTTAATGGCAATCAGAGAGCCACTTTTTATTTGTGCTCCTTCATAGAGATAATCCAGAAAATGAGCCATATCGCGAAATCCCCAGATATTATGTCCACGGATTGAATACTTCGGAATTGAATTGGATCCCATTACTTTTCCTTTTTCTCTAAACGAGGTTCACTTTGTAGTTGACGAGTCACGTAATTGCGTACCAATCCCGCACTTTCAAATAACCAATAAAGCAGTTTTGCGACCACTAAACATAAACCAAAAACTAAACAGAAGAACACAACACGAGAGACGAACGAATCGACCCCTTCTCGTGCTAAAACAATCATATTAAAAATCGCCCCAAAGCAAAAAGCTTGTAAGATAGCGGACTTATAGCGATTGCTCTCACTCAACCCTTGCTGGTATAGCCAATCAAACCATTTAATAATCAACCCGACTACGATGGCACCTAATGGGATAAAGACAACGCCCCCCATCACAACCAACGAGCCAATTAAGGTTGGCGAAATAGCAAGACCCGCATGGTAATTAAGCACTTCCCACGTAAAGTAATTTGCAGAGTTCAGTACAACATCTGGGCGTTCAGGCCAAACCCAAGAAGGAATAAAAACATAAAAATCACGAATTATCGGAGCAAGTCCTTGGAACTCAATCTTGTCATAGTTATCAAGTAACAACGCTAAGTTTTCCCAAGGAGAGAACGTATCACGAGTAAGGTACAAGAAAGTATAGAATGCCTCGGCACCACTCACATCAAGACCATAGCGTTTTAATGCCAACCAGAACATTCCAACGATACTCATAACCCCTGCTGCAACCAGCATCCACAAGGTTATCCAGCCACGAACAATACCGATAAACAAAAACAGCGCAAAAGCGATGATGATATTGGCGCGCGTTCCACCCACGATAATGTAAGTTAAGATCCCAAAACCTACCGTCGCACAAAGGAAGAAAATCCAGCGTTGTTGCGTTGGTTTTAAGAAATAAACCACCAGCATTGCGGGAATAAAGAAATAGAAAAAGCGCTTAAGCGCGACACCTGACACTTGGCTTGAAAAAATTTGGCTATACGTTTTGAGCTTAAAGAGTAAAAAGCCATTTTGCAGAAAGAAAATTCCGACGGTTACAAATGCGATTAATGCCAATAAAATCCAAGTGAGGTTGGTTTCTACTCTATTCATGGTAAATAACGACCTAGAAGGGCCGCTAACCGGTTTTCTCAACCTTACCTTATAAGTGACATAATAAATGGCATAGAAGCAGGTAGAAGCTAATAGCGCGTATAATAATGAATCAACTGGTACAACTGCGACATCAAATTGGAATACCAACATACAAGTCAGTGGAAAACCAAAATAAAAGGTCAGCAGATAGAGCATTGAGAAAAAAACATTAAAATTAAAGCGAACTCGACGAAATTCTTGATAAGTCAGCAATAAAATAAAACTTAAAGAGATAAAATAAACAAGTGCTAAGCCACCCAGTTCCGCCAATGTCATTGCGGCTCTCCTGTACTCATCTCAATTAGCTCTTTCCATCCGTCCGTAAAATTAGGCGCAAAGAAGGCAATATTTTGGCGATCAAGCATCAGTAATTGACGTTTAGCCTCTTCAATTAGCGCAACATCTAATTTATCACCCGAGAAAAAAACAGGAACATTTTGCTCAGTTAAATCCTGCCAAAATGGGTTTTGACGACTAATAACAAAAGGGATCGCAAATTGAATAAGCAGACAAAGCGTGCCGATACCTTGTTGACGATGGAAAATAAAATAGCCTAAATCACATGTTTTCAATAACGTAAGATAATCATCAAATGCCAATTTATCACGTAATATTTCAACCTGATTATATGGAAGCAACTGGCCAGCTGCTTGGGTTACTTCATCAATATAAACGTGATTATTTTCAGGATATCCCATTGGAATAATCACTTTTGCGCGTGTTCCATATTGCTCTGCAATCGCCTGTAAAGCTTCAATATGACGATTCGATCTATCCCCTGAATTACCCACAATAATGGTGATTTGTTTTTCATCAATAGGCGCTTTTTCTGTTACCGTCAGCGCAGGATCCATTCTTGTTGGAAAATAGAGCAAACTGGCTGGAATATTAACGTTAAATTGCGCGAAGTAATTTAGATCACCTCGTGTACCAAATACTCGCCCCACACGCTTTTGAGCAAGTTTACGAAGAAGATAAAAGAGTCTAAATTTTAGCTGTTTAGAATCCTGATATAAATCAGCACCCCAAATATGCCACCAAAATTGATGACGTTTAATCTTGCCAGTCAATAATGCCAGCCAAATAGGCGCATTAAACTGACCTAAAAAAAGGAATCGTTGGTGAGTATCGGCTTTTGCCAATGTAACCACTCTCTGTGCAACCTGCTTTTTATCAGCTAAACACTCAATATCTAAAGCTGGATAGCTTTCTTGCAGTGAAGTATTTTTACTGGCAACGATAAAACGAGGTTTATACGTTAACCCCGCCTCAGTCACGAGGTGGTCGTTAAAAAACCGTAACATTGTGTTGTTATGATGCACAATGTCTGAACCTAGTACGTAAATCAAAGTTGTCATTTGCGCCTGCAATAAATCACGAAAACAGAACTACAGAGAAGGAAGTAAATAATATACGTTGCCATATAGGCTTGAGCTGCACCCAGTGCGCCATGCTCAGGAATAAGCCAACGCGAAAATAGCGTTAATAAGGCAAACTGGCTTACTTCTGTAAGGATATAAAAACGTAGTGCCGCTTTTGCAATGACAAGATAGCCAAAGACATAGGCGCCTACTTTTAAAACATCACCGACAAGTTGCCATGCAAATAAATCACGCATAGCGACAAATTTATCTGAAAACAGTAACCAAATCGCAAAATCACGTAATAACCACACCATAAAGCTGGCAACAGCAACCGCAGGTAATACAAACTTCAGCGACTTTACTATCTCTTTAGTGATATCACTCTTTTGTGTTAATCGAGAGAGGGTTGGCAGTAAATAAACAGAGAAAGATGCCGTAATAAATTGTAAGTAAGCATCTGAAATGCTACTCACGCCTTGCCAAATCCCAACCTCATCCCAGCTATAATGTTTAGCCAATAGATTACGCATCATGATATAAGCGACTGGGAGCGTAATAGAGGTCAAAATAGCCATAATAGTAAATTTGCCAAGATGGCTGGCAATCGCTTTATCCCAGTGGGGTTTCAGCTCACTCAACGCGAAGCGTTTACGCTTTACTACTAAAAATGTAGCAGGAAATAAAATAAGTGCAGGCACTAATGCTAGTCCAATTAATGCACCGTGATAACCCGCAAATAAATAGCATAAATAATAAGCAACAACACCAATAATGCTACCTGCAATCACTGATAAGGCATTACCTGCCGCATCACGATAACCTTTTAATATGGCAAGAAAATAATTGCTATATGCAATTCCCATTTGAATAAAAGCAACAGCTCTTACAATATCCTGATATTGATGATAATCATCACCAAATAACACTTGGCTAATGGGGGCAGAAAAAAGAAGAAATAAAATAGCTAATAGTGTGGAAAACAGCAAAATCATGGATGATGAAGTACCCAACACTTTTTTGCGTTGAATATCATCATCTTGATATTGTGCGATTAATTTCGTCACACCATTAAAAATACCCGCACCAGACAAGACGCCTAGTACGGTGATTAATTGACGAAAGTTACCCGCTAATCCGACTCCTGTTGGACCAAAAGAGACAGCAAGTAACTTAACGACAAGCAGACCAGCCCCGATTTTTATCAGGGTTGATCCGGCTGTCCAAATCGATGCTTTGGCTAATGACATAATTAAGCAAAAAAGTCGCGAATATGACCAATAACAGTCTGTTGCTCTTCTTCTGTCATGTTGTAGAACATAGGTAAACGCACTAAACGCTCACTTTCTCGCGTTGTGAAAATATCTTCACCGTCAAAGCGACCAAACTTCATACCTGCTGGGCTGGTATGTAATGACACATAGTGGAATACCGTTAAGACACCATGCTCTTTCATGTAGTCATTAAACGCGGTACGTTGCTCGATATCTTTCAGTTTGATATAGAACATATGTGCATTGTGTTCTAACCCTTCAGGAACGATTGGAAGCGCCAATAAGCCTTTTTCTGCTAATGGTGTCAATGCATCATAGTAAATCTGCCAAAATGCTAAACGACGCTCATTAATTTTTTCAGCTTCTTCAAGTTGAGCCCACAGATAAGCTGCTTGTAAGTCTGACATTAAATAGCTAGAACCAATATCTCGCCAAGTATATTTATCTACCTGACCACGGAAAAATTGGCTGCGGTTAGTGCCTTTTTCACGGATAACTTCTGCGCGATTGATTAAATCAGGATCGTTAATTAACGTTGCACCACCCTCACCACCTGATGAGTAGTTTTTAGTCTCATGGAAGCTATAACAACCAATATGACCAATCGTGCCAAGCGCTTTGCCCTTGTAAGTTGACATGACACCTTGTGCAGCATCTTCAATCACGAATAGATTATGTCTTTTCGCAATCGCCATAATGGTATCCATTTCACACGCAACACCTGCGTAATGAACAGGCACTATCGCGCGCGTTTTATTTGTGATTGCTGCTTCAATTTTTGTTTCATCAATATTCATAGTATCTGGACGAATATCAACGAAAACAATCGTTGCGCCACGTAATACAAACGCATTAGAGGTCGAAACAAAGGTAAAACTTGGCATGATAACTTCATCGCCAGGCTTGATATCTAATAAGATGGCAGCCATTTCAAGCGATGCTGTACAAGAAGGCGTTAACAGCGTTTTATGACAATGAAATTGTTCTTCTAACCACTTTTCACATTTCTTTGTGAAATTGCCATCACCACAGAGCTTGCCACTTTCCATAGCCTGTTTCATATATTCTAATTCTGTGCCGACAACGGGTGGTTTATTAAACGGAATCATATTATCCCCTGTATAACCAATAAGTGGTGCTCTCTATTAAGCCCCCACTGTGTGTGTATAAACGCGAAGCTGCAATATTGCTGATCTGTGTTGCAACATATAAGGTTGAAATACTTTGTTGTTGACACCAAAACTTCGCGACCGACATCAGTTGTTTACCAATGCCTTGTCCTATTCTGTTGGGCATTACTGCGAGTAATCCCACTCTTGCTTCACTTTCAGATATTTGACGTAAAGTGACAAAACCACTCACGTTATTTTCAGCATCACAAGTCAGTAAACAGATATCATCGAACGTACCTAACACTGCTTTTTTAACCCATAATGCATAAAAACGACTGCTATCGCCTTCTTGATACCAAGGTGTTCTAAAACGACTTTGTACAAAAGCTTCTGAAGCCGTTGCCATCAATAAATCGATATCATCTTCATTGGCTTTTCTAAAACAATATTCCGTCGCTTTCTTACAAGCATTTTCTGTGCCAATTGAAAGTTTAAAATCAATTTCACCTTCCGCAAATTGAAAACCTAATTGGCTGAGTTTATCGATGAGAGAAAGCTCATGAGATGCGACTTTAGCTTGAACCACAGCAAAAGCGTCAAGTTGTTCGTCTGTTAACACGGGCGCTTGTGTATCAAACTCAAGGCGCCCTGTTTTGAGGGAGAAATACTCACTTTCCCACTCAAGATAATTAATATTGGCGAGGACGGACATGTAATAAATCCAATAGATAGCGGCCATAACCTGTTTTAGACAGTGATTTTGCGCTTTCTCTTACTTGGTCATCACTGAGCCAACCATTGCGCCAAGCAATCTCTTCAAGACACGCCACTTTAAATCCTTGGCGTTTTTCAACGGTTTGAACAAAGGTACTAGCTTCAATTAAACTATCGTGAGTTCCGGTATCTAACCACGCAAAACCACGTCCCAGTAGTTCAACGTTAAGCTCACCACATTCAAGATACATCTGATTAATCGACGTAATTTCTAATTCACCACGAATCGAAGGTTTGACTCGTTTGGCAAAATCAACCACACGGTTATCGTAGAAATAAAGCCCTGTCACCGCCCAATTAGACTTAGGCTGTTCTGGTTTCTCTTCAATGGATAACACTTTGAAATCATCGTCAAATTCAACGACACCAAATCGCTCAGGATCCATCACTTGATAACCAAACACAGTTGCACCACGTTCACGTTGTGCAACTTGTTTCAGTTTTGGACTAAACCCTTGACCAAAATAGATATTATCGCCTAAAACTAAACAGCAATGGTCATCATCAATAAATTCCTCGCCCAAAATAAAGGCTTGGGCTAAGCCATCAGGAGATGGCTGAATTTTATATTGAAGACGAACACCAAATGCAGAACCATCACCCAATAAGCGCTGAAATGAGGTCATATCATCTGGTGTTGTGATGATCAAAATATCTCGAATGCCAGCAAGCATCAGAACTGAAAGCGGATAATAGATCATGGGCTTATCATAGATAGGTAATAACTGCTTCGATACCCCTTTGGTTATCGGATGCAGTCGTGTACCAGAACCACCCGCTAAAATAATACCTTTCATCATTTATCCTTCTTTACTTAATCAGTTCCCAAGCCCTAGACGTTCACCTGCATAAGAGCCATCAAGCACACGTTTCCACCAAGTTTCGTTATTTAAATACCACAACACGGTTTTACGAATGCCTGATTCAAATGTCTCTTCTGGTTTCCAACCTAATTCAGCTTCAATTTTCGCTGCATCAATGGCGTAACGTAGATCATGACCCGGTCTGTCTTTCACATACGTGATTAAATCAACATATTGAGCAACGCCTGCGGGTTTGTTCGGGTATAGCTCTTCAAGTAACGCACAAATTGTTTTCACAACATCAATATTACGACGCTCATTATGACCGCCAATATTGTAGGTTTTACCCGGTGTTGCCGTTGTTGCGACTAAATAAAGCGCACGAGCATGATCTTCAACATAGAGCCAATCACGGATCTGTTCACCTTTACCATAAACAGGTAATGGTTTTCCTGAAATCGCATTTAAGATAATTAATGGGATTAATTTTTCAGGAAAATGGTAAGGACCATAGTTATTTGAGCAATTGGTAATTACAGTTGGTAAGCCATAAGTCCGTAACCAAGCACGCACTAAGTGGTCACTTGAGGCCTTAGAAGCAGAATATGGGCTACTTGGTGCATAAGGCGTTGTTTCAGTGAAGAAGTCGTCTGTACCTTCTAAATCGCCATACACTTCATCTGTTGAGATATGGTGGAACCGAAATGCCGTTTTCTTTTCTTGTGGTAACACTTGCCAAAAGTGGCGAGCTGCTTCCAATAAGGTGTAAGTGCCAACAATATTGGTTTCAATAAACGCAGCAGGACCATCAATAGAGCGGTCAACATGGCTTTCTGCCGCTAAGTGCATCACAACATCTGGCTGATATTGAGCAAATAAGCGGTCAAGCTCGGCTCTATCACAGATATCGACTTGCTCAAAAGCATAACGTTCACTGTCGGCTACAGTTGCTAATGACTCTAAATTACCGGCATAAGTTAGTTTATCCACCACAACAACGCTGTCATTGGTGTTTTCAATAATATGTCGAACAACAGCAGAGCCGATAAAACCGGCTCCGCCTGTCACTAGAATGCGTTTCAACGCCATACTCCTTTAGTATCTACAATCCATTTTTGAGTGATTTTACTACCAGGGATCGCTTTAAATTGTTGGTGATCAACTAACATTAAGACAATATCAGCGTCTTTCAGAGCTTGTTCTGTTGATACTAACTCTGTGATCCCTTTCAGTTTTGTTGGTAATTCATGAATATTAGGTTCAACCGCCAACGTAGTACCACTGTGCCAATCAGCGACTTGTTTAGTGATATTCATTGCTGGGCTTTCACGTAAGTCATCGATATTAGGCTTAAAGGCTAAACCAAAGCAGGCAATTTTAATTTCGTTTGCACGTTTACCTGTTTCAGTAAGGCAATCTGCAACAGCGGCTTTAACTTGATCTATAACCCACACTGGTTTGCCATCATTGACTAAACGCGCAGTGTGAATTAAACGAGATTGTTTTGGATTTTGTGACACGATAAACCAAGGGTCAACAGCGATACAGTGTCCGCCAACGCCTGGACCTGGTTGTAAAATATTGACGCGAGGATGGCGGTTCGCCAAGCTAATTAGCTCCCACACATTAATATCTTGGTCAGCGCAGATCAGTGATAATTCATTAGCAAACGCAATATTAACATCACGGAAGCTATTTTCAGTCAGCTTACACATTTCTGCGGTACGTGCATTGGTGATAACACATTCACCTTCAAGGAAAATTTTGTACAACTCACTCGCACGTTCTGAAGATTTACGGTTCATCCCACCGACAACACGGTCATTGCGGATAAGTTCAATCATCACTTGACCTGGTAATACACGCTCAGGGCAGTAAGCAACATCGATATCAGCATCTTCACCTTGTTGATGAGGGAAAGTTAAATCTGGGCGAGCTTCTGCTAACCACTCTGCCATTTTTTCAGTAGAACCAACTGGTGAGGTTGATTCTAGAATAATAAGATCACCTTTCTTCAGTACAGGTGCGATAGAGCGGGCAGCTGCTTCAACATAAGCCAAATCAGGCTCATGCTCACCTTTAAATGGTGTAGGTACAGCAATAAGGTAAGCATCTGCTGGTTGTGGCGTGGTATAGGCTTTTAAATGACCTTCTTCAACCGCTTGTTTAACGACTTTATCAAGATCAGGCTCAACAATGTGAATTTGACCTTTATTAATCGTATCAACTGCATGCTGATTAACATCAACACCGATGACGCTTTTTTTACGAGAGGCAAAAGCTGCCGCTGTAGGTAAACCAATGTAGCCGAGGCCGATAACAGAAATAGTTTCAAAACTCATAATGTCACCTGATTTTTTTTCAATGCTTCAAGAATACGTTGGCAGGCATGACCATCACCGTAAGGGTTTGTCGCCTTACTCATTTGGTGATACGCGTTTTCGTCTGTCAATAAAGAAGTTACTTCGCTAACAATACGTTTAGTATCTGTTCCGACTAAACGAACAGAGCCCGCCTCAACAGCTTCTGGGCGTTCTGTTGTGTCTCGCATTACAAGAACAGGCTTACCTAATGAAGGAGCTTCTTCTTGAATTCCACCAGAGTCGGTCAAAATAAGGTAAGCATGGTTCATTAAGTAAACGAATGGGAGATAATCTTGTGGCTGGATCAGCTTAATATTATCAATACCATGAAGGATCCGTTGAACAGGCTCACTCACATTAGGATTTAAGTGAACAGGATAAACAACTTCTACATCAGGGTGTGCTAATGCAATTTCAGCTAAAGCTTGGCAGATACGTTCAAAACCACCACCAAAGCTTTCTCGACGATGTCCTGTTACCAAGATCATTTTCTTATCAGGCTGAATAAATGGATAGTTTACAGCAAGCTCATTTAAGAGTGTTTGATTGCCCATCACTCTGTCACTTACCCAAAACAACGCATCAATTACCGTATTCCCCGTGACAAAAATATTTTTATCCACAACCGCTTCTCGTACCAAATTTAATTTTGCAGTTTCTGTTGGTGCGAAATGATACATTGCAAGATGACCTGCAATAGTACGGTTTGCCTCTTCAGGCCAAGGGGAGTAAAGATTGCCAGTACGTAGCCCAGCCTCCACATGACCAACGGGAATTCGTTGATAAAATGCGGCTAAACTTGCTGCCATGGTCGTTGTTGTATCACCATGTACCAAAACAACATCAGGTTGAAATGACGCTAATACCGGTTTTAACCCTTCTAAAATACGACAGGTAATATCCGTTAAATCTTGTCCTGGTTTCATAATATTGAGATCGTAATCTGGTTTGATCTCAAAAAGATTTAATACCTGATCAAGCATTTCTCGATGTTGGGCCGTAACACATACCTTCGCTTCAAACGAATCATCATTTGCTAAAGCGTGCACTAAAGGTGCCATTTTTATCGCTTCAGGGCGTGTGCCAAAAACAGTCAACACTTTCACAGTGGCTCTCTTTTTTTTCATTGTTATATCGCTTATTTTTGGGAAAGCAATATGCCCTTATTCTCAATACATCAAGTGCCGAA
The DNA here is from genome assembly GCF_047921555.1 of Proteus sp. LHD240705. NCBI lineage: Bacteria > Pseudomonadati > Pseudomonadota > Gammaproteobacteria > Enterobacterales > Morganellaceae > Proteus > Proteus sp. LHD240705. Next base: position 23,322 of record NZ_JBLRMI010000007.1, on the reverse strand, counting down.
ACACCTGATGTCTCGTTATTGTCATCAATGACAAAATTTAATTATTATTTTTTTAATGAACTGCGTCTTACTAATGCAACACCTGCACCCGCTAAAATACCAATAGCGCCCCAAAGTACCATCATAAAGGCACGGCGAGGACTATCACGTTTCACAGGATCTTCAGGGGTACGTAGAAAACGGTAAGTTTGGAAGTTGTCTTGTAATTTGGCGCCCACAGCAAGGGTCGCTAACATTGCCGTATTTTGATCATAATCACTATCAAAATCAGCACCTGTTGCAACTAAAGTTTCTAGCTGTGATTGCAACAGCGGGACACCTAACAAAAACAGTTTAGAATCTGGTAACTCATCAATCGCAATCGAGGTTTGTTTTTGAGAAATACCTTGTTTCTCAGCCACTTTGATTGATTGCTCTAATAAGTTAATTTGGCGTTGATACGCAGATTGAGCCGCCATTTCTTGACGTTTAACTAGCGCTTTCATTGATTGAGTTCTAGTTGCCCAAGCTGTTATCACTTCATCATTAAGATGGGTAGCTGCTCTCTTATTAGCAAAAGCAATATACTCATTTAATAATTGGCTCGCTTCTTTTGATGTTTCCGCAATAAGTTTTAGTTGATCATTAACTAATTTTTTCTCATCGGCAGGCGTAAATTGAATATTGTTAATTAACTCATCCAATAACGCAGCATTAGCCTGTTCATCACTCTCTTTGCGCTGTTTAAAATAATCCGTTTGCAACCAAAATTCACGACGTGTATCAAACGCCGCGATTTGAGTAATAAACTCTTGATAAGCTTCATCTGAAATAGTTAAAGCTGAGGTTTGTGCAGCAGGATTAATCTGTGTATCAAGATTGCGCAAAAACTGAGATTGCGAATAATAACTGCCTAAGTTATTAATCGTTGGTTTCTCTGTCATTGCAATTGCACTCCATTTAGGTTGCATCAAATAAGATGCACCGAGTGCAATCACTGCAAAAAGCAGAGCGAACCCTATAATCCAGCTTTTTCCTGACCAAAGTGCACAAAAAAGACCTCGAATATCGAGTTCATTATCTGGCTGTTCACCCTGTCGGGAGGCGTTATTTTCCGAGTTCATCACGTTAAAAAACCTCTGCTTATATTAATGCTGTTGTGTTGCTCTACGTAAGCGACGCTTATGTCGTTTAATAAAACGAGCGACTCGCCACGCGCGTTTAATACAATAACCATACATAACAAATGCAAGCAAGAATAATGCCAACATAAACCATTCAGGTACAAATGGTAGGTTTTGACCGATAATACCAATTGCGGCTAATAAAGCTGCCGCCAACGTAATTAAAATAAAGGCTTGGCGAGAGGTAAACCCTGCACGCATAATCAAGTGGTGGATATGTTGGCGGTCTGGTGAGAAAGGGCTCATCCCTTTGCGTAAACGACGGTACATAATTGCCACCATATCCATAAGAGGGATAGCAATTATCCATAATGCGGTTACCGCTTTAACAGGGCGAGGTTGAGTTTGTGTTGATGCGACCAATAACCAAATAATGGTAAATCCAATCAGTGTGCTTCCCGCATCTCCCATAAAGACTTTGAATTTTTTACCGCATAACCCTAAGTTTAAAAGGATATAAGGTAGAATCGCCGCGATAAATGAGAAGCACCAGAATGCAAGAGCTGAATTGCCACTTTGATATAATAAAATACCAAGCGCGCCAAAAGAGACACAAGAAAGACCACCTAATAACCCATCAATACCATCAACCATATTAAAGGCATTGATTGCTGCCCAAACAGCGAAAAGTGTAACAATATAGCCGAAAGGCCCTAAATGCATTTCCCAAGGACCAAAAGCATGACCCAGAGTGTCAAGTTTTAACCCTGCACCCACCATCATTACGATCCCAACAAAAGCCTGAATTGTAGCTCTAATTTTGACACTAATATCAAAGCGATCATCTAAAGCACCGATAAAAACAAGAAGTCCCGCACAAGCCAGATACAGTTCCTTATGAGGAATATAGATATCTGCAATATAAAATGCGAAAACAATACCAAAATAGACTGATATTCCGCCAACTAAGGGGATCAATCCATGATGTTTTTTACGATAATTCGGTTTATCCACGAGTCCAATTTTCTTTGCAATTTTACGAGCCAAAAATAAAAAAGCGAAAGAAAATAAGAACACATAAAAAATGCTTGTGCTCATTTTTAGTATATCCACAGTACTTGTTCTCTATAATAAATATAGCTGGTTATTTTACGCTTCCATGTGTTTTTATTCTTTTTTCCAGCCTCACCACGACGAGTTCATTCAAAACCCACCACCCTTCATCAATTATAAGTTTTCCTTAACTATTTTTATTGATGCCATCGCTATTTTTATCAATTACCAAAACATGCAATATATATACCAACATCGCGCTAAAATATTGCAATCTAAAATTGAATTACATCCATAAAAAACAAAAAAACGCCACAACTATTGTGGCGTTTTCATCATATCGTCATTCTTACAAAGTAAATGAGCTTAACAGCATATAAATTGAGGTGATATTACTTATTCTGTAACAGAGCACACTATTTTAATATTTTATATCCTATTCTCAGCTCAATCACTTTGCTAATACCCTTTATGAACGTTTCATAAAGTCGAAGAATTCTTCATTTGTCTTAGTCATTGCTAACTTGTTAATGAGGAATTCCATTGCGTCAATTTCACCCATTGGATGAATAATTTTACGCAGGATCCACATTTTTTGTAGCTCATCTTGAGACGTCAGTAACTCTTCTTTACGTGTACCAGAACGATTGTAATCAATCGCAGGGAAAACACGTTTCTCAGCAATTTTACGAGACAGGTGTAATTCCATATTACCTGTACCCTTAAATTCTTCGTAGATAACTTCGTCCATCTTAGAACCCGTATCGACTAATGCTGTTGCAATGATAGTCAAGCTACCACCTTCTTCAACATTACGAGCCGCACCGAAGAAACGTTTAGGACGATGTAATGCGTTTGCATCCACACCACCTGTTAACACTTTACCTGATGAAGGAACAACTGTGTTATAAGCACGCGCTAAACGTGTGATGGAGTCTAACAGGATGATAACGTCTTTTTTATGCTCAACTAAACGCTTCGCTTTTTCAATCACCATTTCTGCAACTTGTACGTGGCGAGAAGCTGGCTCGTCAAAGGTTGAAGCAATAACTTCCCCTTTTACTAAGCGTTGCATTTCTGTCACTTCTTCTGGACGTTCATCAATCAGAAGTACCATTAATACGCAATCTGGGTAGTTATGAGCAATATTTGCTGCAATGTTTTGCAGCAACATGGTTTTACCCGCTTTTGGTGGAGCAACGATAAGACCACGTTGACCACGGCCAATTGGTGCCGCTAAGTCAAGAACACGCGCGGTTAAGTCTTCTGTTGAACCATTACCACGTTCCATGCGTAAACGATTATTAGCATGTAAAGGTGTTAAGTTTTCAAAGAGGATTTTACTGCGGGCATTTTCTGGCTTATCAAAGTTAACTTCATTAACTTTTAGGAGGGCAAAATAGCGTTCACCTTCTTTAGGAGGACGAATTTTCCCTGCGATGGTGTCACCAGTGCGAAGGTTAAAACGGCGAATTTGACTTGGAGAAACGTAGATATCATCGGGACCAGCAAGGTAGGAACTGTCTGCGGAACGTAGGAAGCCGAAGCCATCCTGCAATATTTCCAGCACACCGTCACCGAAAATATCTTCTCCACTTTTCGCGTGTTGCTTCAAGATAGAGAAAATAATGTCTTGCTTTCTCATTCGAGCCAGATTCTCTAGCCCCATATTTTCGCCAAGTGCTATCAGTTCTGATACCGGCGTATTTTTTAATTCGGTAAGATTCATAATGGTGGGTTCTTAATAACTCGGGGTAACTCTCGAACTATGAACGTGAATAGTATAACAGCGAATCGCTGTCAGTTTCGTCATGTGTAAAATTACAGATTATAACTTTCTAACATAAGGGTATAACTAAAATGATAATGTTAGAGAGTGTTAATACTATTAGACCAGTCTGCTTTATCCCAGAAAAGTGACATTCATTTTCGCGATGTATGAGTGTACTTTCAACTTATGGGTTAGGAACATACTTTGGAAAAATTTATATTCCCTGAATACTATAGATTATTCTAAGGCAACTTGACTGGTTAGATGAATTCAGATTACTTATATTAAATATCATATTAGATTAAATATCATATCATGTTATTCAATTCTATTACTTTGCACGCTTGATATTCAATATCTCAGACTTATTTAATCGTGTCTAATCATATTGACAAGTAGATCCGATATATTATGTAAGTAAGTGGCGCTAACTTATCATGCTTCGAAGCGGACGTCTAGCTGTCAATAACAGAAATACTGACAAGGTCTAAACGTCCTACTTTTATTTTTGATATCTAAATCAAATTAGATATTTTCGTCTAAAAACTCTTTCAGTTGAGTTTTTGACAATGCGCCTACTTTAGTCGCAGCAACTGCACCGTTTTTGAATAAAATCAGTGTAGGAATACCGCGAATACCGTATTTTGGTGCTGTCAGCGGGTTTTGATCGATGTTTAGCTTAGCAACTGTTAATTTACCAGCGTATTCTGTTGCAACTTCATCTAGAATAGGAGCAATCATTTTACATGGGCCACACCATTCAGCCCAGAAATCAACGAGCACAGGGCCGGTTGCATTTAATACATCAGCATCGAATTTGCTGTCAGATAAGTGAAGGATTTTATCGCTCATTGTTCTACTCCAAAGAATAATATTGACCGTACCAGTGTAACATTAAATAACAAAAGTCTGTCTGCATTTCAGCGGATAAACTTTTGTAATGCAACCCATAACTGATATTCTATTACATTATGAGCAAAACATATTTGACAGAAAAGAAGTTTTCCGACTTCGCCTTGCATCCAAAAGTGATAGAAGCCCTTGAGAAAAAAGGGTTCTCTAATTGTACACAAATTCAGGCATTGACGTTACCTATCACTGTGAAAGGTCAAGACATTGCCGGGCAAGCCCAAACAGGAACAGGCAAAACGTTGGCGTTTTTAACCTCAACGTTTCATTATCTTTTAACACACCCTGCTAAAGAAGGGCATGAAACCAATCAACCTCGTGCACTTATTATGGCGCCAACACGCGAATTAGCCGTGCAGATTTATTCTGATGCTAAAGAGCTTGCGCAAAATACAGGGATTAAAATGGGTCTCGCCTATGGTGGCGATGGCTATGACGAACAACTCAAAGTATTAAGTAATGGTGTCGATATTGTTATTGGCACAACAGGTCGTTTAATTGATTACGTTAAACAAGGCCATATTAACCTTAGCGCAATCCAAGTTGTGGTACTTGATGAAGCTGACAGAATGTACGATCTCGGCTTTATTAAAGATATTCGTTGGATTTTCCGTCGTATGCCAGTTGCAGCTGAGCGTATGAATATGCTGTTTTCTGCAACGCTTTCTTACCGCGTCAGAGAACTGGCTTTTGAGCAGATGAATAACCCTGAATATGTTGAAGTTGAACCTGAACAAAAAACAGGTTTTAGCATAAAAGAAGAACTCTTTTATCCTTCAAATGAAGAGAAAATGCGTCTTCTTCAAACATTAATTGAAGAAGAATGGCCAGATCGCTGTATCATTTTCGCCAATACAAAACATCGTTGTGATGACATTTGGGCGCACCTTGCCGCAGATGGACACCGCGTTGGTTTATTAACAGGTGATGTTCCTCAGAAAAAACGTCTACGCATTTTAGAAGATTTTACCCAAGGTAATATTGATATTCTGGTTGCCACTGACGTTGCTGCTAGAGGTCTTCATATTCCATCAGTAACGCATGTTTTTAACTATGATTTACCTGATGATTGTGAAGATTATGTTCACCGTATTGGTAGAACAGGGCGTGCTGGAAATAGTGGTAACTCAATCAGTCTTGCATGTGAAGAATATGCACTGAATTTACCTGCAATTGAGACTTATATTCAACATGCTATTCCTGTGAGTAAATATAATAGTGATGCGTTATTAGCTGATCTTCCTGAGCCTAAACGCCGTCACCGTCCTCGCCAAGGTCAGCCTCGTCGCAATAATGCGCCAGTGCGAAATAATAGAGGAAATAATACTCAACGTAACAACCGAAATAAACGCCCGAGTCATCCATAAATTATGCTGAAATCCTCATCACTTTATGCTGCTATTGATTTAGGTTCTAACAGTTTTCATATGTTAGTCGTTCGAGAAATCGCGGGCTCTATACAAGTTCTTTCCCGCGTGAAACGTAAAGTTCGACTCGCTGCTGGCCTAAACAGTGAAAATGAATTGTCAGAGCAGGCAATGGAACGCGGTTGGCAATGTTTACGACTTTTTTCTGAATATCTACGTGATATTCCGACTGAACAAATCAGAGTCGTAGCAACAGCCACATTACGTATTGCTAAAAATGCAGATATTTTTGTCGCAAAAGCGTCTGAAATATTGGGCAATACTGTTCATGTTATTAGTGGTGAGGAAGAAGCACGCCTTATCTATCGTGGCGTTGCACATACCACTGGTGGTGCAGAGCAACGTTTAGTTGTCGATATTGGTGGTGGCAGCACAGAGCTGGTTACAGGTACTGGTGCTAAAACGACACAATTAATGAGCTTAAGTATGGGCTGTGTAACTTGGTTAGAGCGCTATTTTACTGATCGCTCTTTAACTCAAGAAAATTTTGCTAAAGCGCAAGACGCAGCCAAAGCGATACTCGCCCCAGTGGCGGATAAATTAATTGAGCAAGGCTGGCAAGTGTGTGTGGGCGCCTCTGGTACTGTACAGGCGTTGCAAGAGATCATGATTGCTCAAGGTATGGATGAATTAATCACCTTACCTAAGCTTGAGCGGCTCAAACACAAAGCCATTGAATGTGGAAAACTGGAAGAATTGGAAATTGAAGGGCTTACTTTTGAACGAGCCTTAGTGTTTCCGAGTGGGCTTGCTATCTTAATCGCCATATTTGAAACACTGCATATCGACAATATGATCTTAGCAGGTGGTGCATTACGAGAAGGCTTAGTCTATGGAATGTTGCATCTTCCTATTGAGCAAGATATTCGCCAACGTACTCTTCGTAATGTCCAGCGTCGGTTTCAGATTGATATTGAGCAAGCACACCGAGTTCAACAACTTGCAGAACACTTTTTTATCCAAGTCAGCAAGAGTTGGCAGTTAGATAATCGTTGCCGCGAGTTGCTTAATAGCGCTAGTGCATTACATGAAATTGGCCTAAGTGTTGATTTCCGCCAAGCACCTTCACATGCAAGCTATCTGATCTCTCATCTTGATTTACCAGGATATACACCGGCGCAACGACGTTTATTAGCTTCTTTGCTAAAAAACCAAACAGGGATCATCGATCTTGCACCTCTTAATCATCAAAATGCCCTACCGATAACTCAAGCCAATCGACTGGTGCGTTTACTGCGATTAGCCATCATTTTTGCTAGCCGTCGCCGTGATGATACGCTTCCTGCATTACGATTACGCACTGAAGATGAGAAACTCATTATTACACTGCCATATCAATGGCTTAATGAGCATCCGTTACGTGCTGAAAATCTCCAAGAAGAGATCCAACTTCAGAGTTATGTCCATTGGTCTTTAATGATTGAAGAACAAAATAGCTCTCGTATAAGTTAACTTTTTTATTTATACAAAAATAAAACCCCTTGGACATCAATATGCCAAGGGGTTAGTTTTATCGACAACTCTCTATGCTATTCAGGTTTATGCCTTGCCAACATAGCTCTTAATCCTGCAACACCTTTTTGCCCTTTCTCTTGTTTTTCCTCAGCACTTAACACTTTCTTTTTATTGGTATCCCAATTCAAATCATCTTGAGGTAATTCATAAAGAAAACGGCTCGGTTCAGGTTTGATTAATTCACCGTATTGGCGCCTTTCCTTACATAACGTAAACGTGAGTGTTTTTTGTGCTCGAGTAATGCCCACATAAGCAAGACGTCTTTCTTCGTCTACATTATCTTCATCAATACTGCTTTGGTGTGGCAATATGCCCTCTTCCATTCCCACTAAAAACACATGAGGGAACTCAAGACCTTTAGAGGCATGTAATGTCATTAACTGAACTTGATCTAACTCTTCTTCTGTTTCTCCTCGCTCCATCATATCGCGCAAGGTAAAACGATTAACGACTTGAGAAAGCGTCATCGGTTCATGCAATTCATCACCTTCAAGCATTTCACTCATCCATAAAAATAGCTGATTAATATTTTTCATCCTCATTTCAGCCGCTTTTGCGCTACTTGAGGTTTCATATAACCAGCTTTCATAATCCATTTCATGCAATAAATCACGTACAGCTAACAGTGGTTCTCGCTCTGATTTTTGTACTATACGCGACATCCATTGCGAAAATGCTTGTAATGAATTCAAACCTCGACCTGTTAATGTTTGGCTTAGCCCCAAATCAAAACAGGCATTGTATAAGCTTTTATCTCGAACTTTTGCCCACTCACCTAATTTTTGAATTGTCATAGGGCCGATTTCACGACGAGGCTTATTCACAATACGTAAAAATGCCGCATCATCATCAGGATTAGTAATGACTCGTAAATAGGCAAGGATATCTTTTATCTCTTCTCGTGAAAAAAAGGAGGTTTCACCCGAAATACGATAAGGAATGCGATTTTGCATCAAGTATTTTTCAAAAATACGCGACTGGTGATTACCACGATAAAGTATCGCGTAATCCTTATAATTGGTTTTATTAATAAAGTGATGCGCAATTAATTCGCCCGCGACACGCTCTGCTTCGTGCTCTTCATTATTTGCCGTTAAAACACGAAGTTCATCACCATAACCTAACTCTGAAAATAAGCGTTTTTCAAAAACATGGGGATTATTTTCAATCAAGATATTGGCAGATTTTAAAATACGCCCCGAAGATCGATAATTTTGCTCAAGTTTAATGACATTAAGTTGAGGGAAATCTTTTTGTAACAACACTAAATTTTGAGGGCGAGCACCACGCCATGAATAAATAGATTGGTCATCATCGCCCACAACGGTAAAACGCGCTCTTTCACCCACCAACCATTTCACTAATTCATATTGGCTGGTATTGGTGTCTTGATATTCATCCACCAGCAAATAACGGATACGTCTTTGCCAGCGCTCTCTCACTTCTTCATTCGTGCGCAATAACATAGTTGGTCGACTAATTAAGTCATCAAAATCGAGCACATTACAACTACGCAGATGTTGTTCATAACGTCGAAAACATTCGGCAAAAGTATGATCTTGTTGCGATCTCGCTATTCCTATTGCTTGCTCTGGCGTGAGCATGTCATTTTTCCAGTTAGAGATTTGGCTCTTTAACTGAGACAGCAAATCTTTATCTTCTTCTAATAAATCAGCCGTTAATTCTTTAAGTAATGCAGATTGGTCTTGATCATCAAACAATGAAAATTTAGCTTTAATACCTAGTGCTTTATATTCACGTTTAATAATTTCTAATCCCAAGGTATGGAACGTTGAGATCATTAATCCTTTCGCTTCTTGGCGACCTAAGGTTTGAGCAACACGCTCTTTCATTTCACGCGCGGCTTTATTAGTAAACGTAACCGCCGCAATCTGCTTTGCTGGGTATTGGCATTGACGAATAAGATGTGCAATTTTATTGGTAATAACCCGTGTTTTACCCGATCCCGCACCTGCCAAGACCAAACAAGGGCCTGACACATATTCCACTGCTTTTTGCTGACCGGGATTTAATCGCATACTTTTTCCAAACTTCATTAACCAAGAACATAACGGGGGATAATTGTAGCAGAAAGTGCATAGAAAGATGGTTCGGTTTTAGGATTTGGAGATCATTTTCGATAAGAAAATTAAATTTATATAGTTTAAACTTTGTATACTATTTCAACGAAATAGGAATATATTGCAGACATAAATCAATTTGAACATAACAAGATGAACAGAAAACAAAAAAATATTAATAAATACATAAAGAAGAATAAGTTTGAACCTAATCCAAAGACATTAATCACTTTTATAAAAACAGATAAAAATATTGATATTTTTCATATTGATGGCGCTAATAATTTATTCAAAAACTTAGATATTTAGACCAAAAAACAAAAAACCGTATTTCATTAAGAAACACGGTTTTCAACAAATTGAATCTTACGCTTATTTTTCTAAGCTATTTGCGAGAGAAGAAGGCGGCAAAGGAGGTTATCCCAAGGAGCATACATGAGTATGTGACTTGGGTAACCGAGTGTAGCCAACGCACTTATCGCGTAAAGGGCGACGAAAAATTAGTATGTGACTAGGATAACCGAGTGTAGCCAACGCACTTATCGCGTAAAGAGCGACGAAAAATCGGAAAATTAGTTGCCTACAGCAATTTTCTTCATATCCGTCATATACCCACGCAGGGTTTTACCTACGGCTTCAATTGGGTGCTGACGAATTGCTTCATTGATATCACGCAATTGCGCATTATCTGTTCCATTATCTTGAACTTTCTTCGCTAAATCGCCACTTTGCAATGTTGTCATAAATTCTTTCAACATCGGCACAACCGCAAATGAGAACAAATAGTTGCCATATTCTGCCGTATCAGAGATAACCACATTCATTTCATACAAACGCTTACGAGCGATGGTATTCGCGATTAATGGTAACTCATGCAGTGATTCATAATAAGCTGACTCTGCAAAGATCCCTGCTTCAATCATGGTATCAAACGCTAATTCAACACCAGCTTTAACCATTGCAACCATTAATACACCGTGATCAAAGTACTCTTGCTCACTGATTTTACCCTCATATTCAGGGTAATTTTCAAATGCGCTTGCTCCAGTCTCTTCACGCCATGTCAGCAAGTTTTTATCATCATTTGCCCAATCTGCCATCATAGTTTCAGAGAATTTACCTGAAATGATATCATCCATATGTTTCGCAAACAGTGGAGCCATGATCTCTTTCAGTTGCTCTGATAATGCATATGCACGCATTTTCGCAGGGTTAGATAATCTGTCCATCATTAAGGTGATACCACCTTGTTTCAGTGCTTCTGTAATGGTTTCCCAACCAAACTGAATCAACTTACCTGCATAGCCTGGTTCAACACCATCGGCAACCATTTTGTCATAACATAACAATGAGCCTGCTTGTAACATACCGCACAGAATGGTTTGCTCACCCATTAAGTCAGATTTGACTTCAGCAACAAAAGAAGATTCTAAAACACCAGCGCGATGACCACCTGTTGCCGCTGCCCATGCTTTAGCAATAGCCATTCCTTCGCCTTTCGCATCATTTTCAGGGTGAACAGCAATCAGTGTTGGAACACCAAAACCACGCTTATATTCTTCGCGAACTTCTGTACCTGGGCATTTTGGTGCAACCATCACAACAGTGATGTCATCACGAATTTTTTCGCCAACTTCAACGATATTAAAACCATGAGAATAGCCTAATGCTGCACCTGATTTCATCAGTGGTTGAACAGCTTGAACAACAGCAGAGTGCTGTTTGTCTGGCGTTAAGTTAACCACTAAATCTGCCTGAGGGATCAACGCTTCATAGGTGCCAACTTCAAAGCCGTTTTCAGTCGCGCGACGCCATGATGCACGTTTCTCATCAATCGCTTCTTGGCGTAAGGCATACGCAATATTCAAACCTGAATCACGCATATTTAAACCTTGGTTAAGACCTTGAGCGCCACAACCAACGATAACGACTTTTTTGCCTTTCAGATAATTTGCTTCATCAGCAAATTCTTCGCGTGACATAAAGCGACATTTACCTAATTGCGACAACTGCTGACGCAGATTCAATGTATTAAAATAATTTGCCATAGAAGACTCCAAAATCGTTGTGTATGTGTTTGCTGTTATTATCCTCACTCTCAGTGAGGTGTTGCATGACTTTACTATATGGGATGAAAGCCATTGCTTAAATTGATATATTTACAAGATAGTGTTGCAAAAAATGCAACGTACTTTTTTATCACAATGGGTGGCTGACAATGGATATTCGTGATCTCAAACTCTTCCTGCATTTAGCTGAAAGTTGCCACTTCACCAAGACAGCGCAGGCAATGCACGTCAGCCCTTCAACGCTCTCTCGTCAAATTCAACGCCTTGAAGAAAGCTTAGGTCATCCTCTGTTTTTACGTGATAACAGACAAGTGACTCTCACCGATGCTGGCGAGCAGTTAAAACGCTATGCTCAACAAACCTTATTGCAATATAAGCAACTTAAGCACACGTTAAATCAAAATAGCCCAAGCCTTTCTGGCGAATTACGCCTATTTTGTTCTGTAACAGCGGCTTACAGCCATTTACCCTCTATTCTTGATCGCTTTCGTGCTGAACACCCATTAGTTGAAATAAAACTCACCACAGGAGATGCAGCTGATGCAGTCGATAAAGTGCAATCTGATGAGGCCGATTTAGGTATTGCAGGAAAACCTGAAAAGCTTCCTGAAAATATCTGTTTTGAAAAAATAGGCGAAATTCCATTAGTACTGATTGCGCCCGCTCTGCCTTGTAATGTTCGTCATCTTGCAACACAAGAGAAACCCGATTGGCTCAATATTCCATTTATCATTCCTGAACATGGCCCATCGCGACAACGAATTGCATTATGGTTTAAGCGCCACCGTATCCATAATCCCTTAATTTATGCGACTGTTTCAGGGCATGAAGCGATTGTCTCAATGGTTGCGTTAGGTTGTGGTATCGCGCTTATTCCACAGGTCGTCGTTGATAATTGTCCAGAGCCTGTGCGTAATCGCATCTCTTCATTGGATAATATTTCAATGGTAGAACCTTTCGAATTAGGCGTTTGCGGATTACACAAACGCCTTCAAGAGCCTGTGATCAGTGCTTTTTGGCGATTACTCCACGACTAAGCTTGTCGTTTGTGGTGACAGAAATAGCTGAAAAGAAGGATTTCCTGTCTCATCATGATATTCATAGCCTAATGCATCTAAATGTCGCTCGAAACGCCCTTCTGTTTCGGGCAATTCAAATGCCACCAGCACTCGACCATAATCAGTACCATGACTGCGATAATGGAATAGTGTGATATTCCAATAAGTGCCTAACGTTTTTAAAAACTTCATTAAAGCACCCGGTGATTCTGGAAACTCGAAACTAAATAGACGCTCTTTAAGCGGCTTATTAGGACGACCACCGACCATATAACGCACATGCAGTTTTGCCATTTCATCGTCAGAAAGATCAGCAACTTGATAACCTGCAGTCGTAAGCTCCCGCAAAATTTCTTTACGCTCTATAAGTCCTTGACTTAAACGTACGCCCACGAAAATACGTGCATTTTCAGGATCAGCATCGCTATAACGATAATTAAATTCAGTGACCACACGTTGACCTAGGATTTGGCAAAAACGTAAAAAACTGCCTTTTTGCTCAGGAATAGTCACAGCGAATAGCGCTTCACGTTTTTCGCCTAGTTCACAGCGTTCAGAAACATAACGTAAGCCATGAAAATTCACATTTGCACCAGAAAGTATATGCGCTAGACGCTCACCTTTGATCTGGTGCTCTTCTACGTATTTTTTAAGCCCAGCTAATGCCAATGCGCCCGAAGGCTCAGCAATCGCACGCACATCTTCAAATAAATCTTTTACAGCAGCGCAAATTTCATCACTATCAACAGTAATCACATCATCGACATACTTCTGGCATAAACGAAAAGTTTCATCACCAATACGCTTAACGGCAACACCTTCTGCAAATAAGCCTACGCGAGCTAATTCAACAGGGTGTCCTGCCTTTAATGCTGCTTTTAAACATGCTGCATCTTCTGCTTCAACGCCGATAATTTTAATTTCTGGCATAAGCTGTTTGATTAATACAGCCACTCCAGCAATTAAACCTCCACCACCTACAGGTACGAAAATACGATCAAGATGAACATCTTGTTGCAATAATTCCATTGCTAATGTTGCCTGCCCTGCAATCACAGCGGGGTGATCAAAAGGCGGAACAAAGGTGTATCCCATCTCTTCAGATAGTGCGATAGCTTTCGCTTTTGCTTCATCAAAGTTGGCACCATAAAGCAATGCTTCTCCACCAAATTGGCGAACCGCATCGACTTTGATATCCGCTGTTGCCACTGGCATCACGATTAATGCCTTTACACCCATTCGATTCGCTGACAACGCAACGCCTTGAGCGTGGTTACCCGCCGAAGCAGTTACAACGCCTTTCGCTTTTTGCTCAGGAGTCAACCCTGCAATCATGGTGTAAGCACCACGTAATTTAAAACTATGAACAGGTTGTCTATCTTCACGCTTAACTAAAATCGTATTTTCTAAGCGTTCAGAGATTTTTGTCATCTCTTGAAGTGGCGTGACAATTGCCGCTTCATAAACAGGTGCGCTCAGCGCCGCTTTTAAATATTCAGCGCTACTTGGTGCTGAATTTAAAGGTCTAAAGGCAGCCATTTCTTAGCCCCCTAATTTAGATTTATCGCGCACAGCACCTTTATCAGCACTGGTTGCTAAAGAGGCGTAAGCACGTAAGGCAAAAGAGACTTGGCGCTGTCTGTCTTGTGGTGTCCACGCTTTATCACCACGAGCATTTTGTGCATCACGACGTGCAGATAACGTTTTATCATCTACCTTTAATGAGATCTCACGAGTTGGAATATTGATAGAGACAATATCACCTTCTTCCACTAAACCAATTACACCACCACTTGCTGCTTCAGGTGAAACATGCCCGATAGATAAGCCAGATGTTCCCCCAGAGAAACGTCCGTCAGTGATAAGTGCGCAAGCTTTACCTAATCCCATTGATTTTAAATATGAGGTTGGATACAGCATCTCTTGCATACCTGGCCCACCTTTAGGACCTTCATAGCGAATAATGACCACATCGCCTGCCACTACTTTTCCACCTAAGATGGCCTCAACAGCATCATCTTGGCTTTCATATACTTTTGCAGGACCGCTAAAAATCAAGTTATCTTCATCAACGCCCGCAGTTTTAACAATACAGCCATCTTCTGCTAAGTTACCTGATAACACGGCCAATCCACCATCTTGGCTATAAGCATGTTCTTTACTGCGGATACACCCGTTTTCACGATCGGTATCTAAGGTTGGCCAACGGCAATTTTGAGAGAATGCCTTCGTGGTACGAATACCCGCAGGACCTGCTTGGAACATCGATTTTACTTGCTCATCTTGCGTTAACATCACGTCATATTGCGCTAATGTTTCTGGCAAGCTTAGCCCTAAGATATTATCCACATTACGGTTAAGTAATCCGGCTCTGTCTAATTCACCTAAAATACCCATAACTCCACCTGCACGGTGAACATCTTCCATATGATATTTTTGTGTACTTGGTGCCACTTTACATAAATGAGGGACTTGGCGAGAAAGTCTGTCGATATCTTCCATGGTGAAGTCAACTTCACCTTCTTGTGCAGCAGCTAATAAATGCAGAACCGTATTTGTCGAGCCACCCATTGCAATATCTAAGATCATCGCATTTTCAAAGGCTTCTTTTTTAGCGATATTGCGCGGTAATGCGGACTCATCATCTTTTTCATAATAACGCTTGGTTAATTCAACAATTCGCTTACCTGCGTTGATAAACAGCGTTTCACGATCTGCGTGTGTTGCTAATAATGAGCCATTTCCGGGTTGAGATAATCCCAGAGCTTCGGTTAAACAGTTCATGGAGTTTGCGGTAAACATACCTGAACACGATCCGCAAGTCGGACAAGCAGATCGTTCAATTTGCTCACTATCCGCATCGCTAACATTGGGATTTGCTCCTTGGATCATGGCATCAACCAGATCCAATTTGATCAGTTGATCTGAAAGCTTCGTTTTACCTGCTTCCATAGGACCACCCGAAACAAAAATAACAGGAATATTTAAGCGTAAAGACGCCATTAACATTCCTGGGGTGATCTTGTCGCAGTTTGAGATACACACCATCGCATCAGCACAGTGCGCATTAACCATATATTCAACAGAGTCTGCGATAAGTTCACGCGATGGCAAAGAATAAAGCATGCCACCGTGCCCCATTGCGATACCGTCATCAACCGCAATAGTATTAAATTCTTTAGCGACACCACCAGCGGCTTCAATTTGCTCAGCAACCAGTTTTCCTAAATCCCGCAGATGCACATGACCCGGTACAAATTGCGTAAATGAGTTCACAACAGCGATAATGGGTTTACCAAAATCAGCATCAGTCATTCCCGTTGCGCGCCATAAGGCACGGGCTCCCGCCATATTACGACCGTGTGTCGTTGTCGCTGAACGGTATTTAGGCATTTTTCACACTCCTGCGATAAAGAAAGCGAGTAGGGAACGAGCTACCCGCTAAACAAATTTATTTGATTATGTTTATGAATTGATTGGATCTAACCAGCCGTATTTATCTTCTGTCTCACCTGTGAACAGACCAAAGAACGCCTTTTGAATTGCTTTGGTCACAGGGCCACAACGTCCAATACCGACTTGAATACCATCAACACTACGTACTGGGGTTATCTCTGCGGCTGTACCTGACATAAAGACTTCATCTGCAAGATAAAGTGATTCACGAGAAAGGACTTGTTCACGCACTTCATAACCGAGATCTTTTGCTAATTTGATAATGGCATCACGCGTGATCCCCGGCAGTGCTGATGAAGTAAATGGAGGTGTAAAAATAACACCGTCTTTTACTTCAAATAGGTTTTCACCTGCACCTTCTGATAAATAGCCATGCACATCTAATGCAATCCCTTCTTGATAACCATGACGGCGAGCTTCGCTTCCCACTAATAGTGAAGATAAATAGTTACCACCCGCTTTTGCTGCTGTTGGAATAGTATTTGGTGCAGCACGATGCCAAGAAGAAACCATTGCATCAATACCTTTATCTAACGCTTCTTCACCGAGGTAAGCTCCCCATGGAAATGCAGCAATGATCACATCTGTTTTATAACCAGCTGGTGGATTAACACCCATACCGACATCACCAATAAAAACTAATGGGCGAATATAAGCACTGACTAATTTATTTTTACGTAAGGTCTCACGACAGGCTTCCATTAACTCATCAACACTTTGCTCAACAGGCATACGATAAATTTTTGCTGAATCATGTAAACGTTGCATGTGTTCACGATGGCGAAAGACCACAGGGCCTTTATGAGAATCATAACAACGCACACCTTCAAACACAGAGGTTCCATAATGTAATGCATGAGACATAACATGAACCTTTGCCTCAGCCCAAGGAACCATTTCACCGTTAAACCAAATATAATCAGCTTGCTTTGTCATTCTTTTATCCTTACATGGCACTTAGTGCATTCATGAATCGTAATTTTTCTTTCTGTTGATGTGATACTTGAATACCTGCAACATCAGCTAATTTTGTTAACTGGCTGCACAGAAGTTCTAATGGCCGCTGACTACTCACCGTCAGGCTTAAATTGATATTATTACTTTCAGTGATATTCATATTCATTGAGCATATATGAAAACCACGATGACGAATAACTCTCAGGATACGTTCTAAGATCTCTGGACAAAAACGGGCTTCAATTGTGATATTGTGTTGGTTCATTTTGATTTCTCCATCATCTCATCATTACTTGCGCCCGGCGGGACTAAAGGCCAGACATTTTCTGCGTCATCGATAGATACCTGTAATAAGTAAGGACCATCGCTCTCTAATAAACATTTTATTGCATCAGCAACCTGTGCTTTTTCTGTGATGCGTTGCCCAGGGATATCAAAAGCTTTTGCCAAGGCAACAAAGTCTGGATTATCTGTTAAAATCGTTTCGCTATAACGTTGTTCAAAAAATAACTCTTGCCATTGACGAACCATACCAAGACGTTGGTTATCTAATAGCACCAATTTGATAGGTAATTGCTTACGCTTAATTGTGCCCAATTCCTGTACATTCATCATAAAAGAGCCATCACCAGACACACAGATAACACATGCATCAGGTCTAGCAATTTGAGCGCCCACTGCTGCTGGGATACCAAATCCCATGGTGCCTAAACCACTTGAGGTGATAAAGTTTTCAGGTGCATCAAATGTCATATGTTGTGCCGACCACATTTGATGTTGGCCTACATCTGTTGTCACAATCGTATTTTCAGGTTTCGCATCTGATAATTGTTTTAATAATAATGGGGCATAAATTGCGGAGCCTGGATGATCGTAACGCCACGCGTGTTCGGCTTTTAATTCTTGTATTTCTTGTTGCCAAGCAGCGATAGATAATGGCTGAGACAAAGCAGGTAACAACACTTTCGCATCACCTAATAACGCCACATGCGCTTGTTTCAATTTATTTAATTCTGCATGGTCGATATCGATATGGATAACCTTGGCATTAGGTGCAAAAGTATTTAATCGCCCAGTAACGCGATCATCAAAACGAGCACCAACAGCGATTAATAAATCACTACGCTGAACAGCATAATTTGCCGCTTTAGTGCCATGCATACCTAACATGCCTAAATAGTTAGCATCTAATGCATCGGCACAGCCTAACCCTTTTAAAGTGGAAACAACGGGCATTTCTGTTTGCTTCACAAATGCTCTTAACGTTTCCACTGCATTGCTCATGGCAACACCACCACCTACATACAAAATCGGTTTTTGTGCCTTCGCTAACATCTGCTTAGCTTGATTTAACTCTTGTGTTGGATAAGAAAATTCTTGCTCTTCTGGTAATTCATAGCTTGATAAATGAGAAGCATCCGCCAATTGAACATCTTTAGGAATATCAATTAAAACAGGGCCAGGGCGACCTTGAGATGCGATAGAGAATGCCTCTGATAACACTCTTGGTAATTCATCAACCGTCGAAACTAAAAAACTATGTTTCGTACACGCCAATGAAAGACCTAAAACGTCAATTTCTTGGAATGCATCAGTACCAATTAAATTGGAAGCAACTTGCCCAGTGATAGCAACAACAGGCACAGAATCTAACAATGCATCAGCAAGTCCAGTGATGACATTAGTAGCGCCTGGGCCTGATGTCGCGATACAAATACCTGTCGTACCCGTAGAGCGAGCAAAACCAATAGCAGCAATTGCAGCACCTTGTTCATGGCGACATAAAACATGTTCAACACCACCATCATAAAGGGCATCGTAAACAGGCATGATAGCACCGCCAGGATAACCAAAGACTGTTTCGACTTGATGTTTTCGTAATGCCTGTACTAACCACTGTGCTCCATTCATTCTTTCACCCTGCCATCTTAACTTCTTGTTTAATTTGAATTTATTTTCTATTTAATCTTTTTTTCAAACTCAGGCTCAAAAAAAACCCCCGCGCCTTTCGGTGCGGGGGTTTTTAAGAGATCCGGCTAGTTTAGTTAGCCTTTCTTCGTCCTAGTGCAGCCCCGCACGGTGGGTTAATAATCACCACCACGCTGACAATAATTAGGCTAATCACTAGGACGATAGTATTCATAGTTTTATAACTTCTTTTCTTATTTAAAATGTATGTTTGTAATGTTGTGTTGTGTTTTCTTTCACTCTGTCCTTTTAGAGTTATCATGATATTTTAGAATTGACAATGTTTATTTTAAAAATAATTATAACATGATGAATTTTATATGTTTTTTATAGCGCAAACACCAATTAGAATATTCATCTATAAAATATTTATTTTTCAGTTATTAATACCAAGAAAGAACGCGTTATTTTGTTTTTTCTGCTATTGCATTTTATTATTCCACGTTAAAAAACAATGATAATTTTCATTATATTTATATTAATTTATTAAATTAATTATTTAAAAAATTAATCATTATATTTCAATATGTTATATTATTTTCGAGATATCTCGCATTTATTTAACTCTTCATTTAACACAAAAGAAAAAATAATTTAAAAAGAAAAAAATAATGGAGAATAAAAAATGGCATTAGCAATAATATATACGCGTGCCTCTTTAGGAATATCAGCTCCGCTTATTACTATCGAGGCTCATATTAGTCAGGGATTACCTGGATTAACATTAGTTGGATTACCTGAAACTGTCGTAAAAGAAGCAAAAGATAGAGTAAGGAGTGCATTAATTAATAGCGGATATACTTATCCTGCAAAAAGAATAACGATTAATCTTTCACCTGCCGATTTACCCAAAGAAGGTGCGCGTTATGATTTACCTATTGCACTAGCAATACTCATTGCATCAGAACAATTAATATCAAATAAATTAGAGTGTTATGAGTTTATTGGAGAACTTGCACTTTCTGGAAAATTACAACGAGTTAATGCGGTTATTCCATCAATTCTTAGTGCATCAAAAGATCATCGAATATGTATTGTATCAACAGAACATCAAACTGAAGTTTCATTATTACCCAATAAATCGGCTTTATTAGCCTCTCATCTTTTAGAGATTTGTCATCATCTAGAAAATAATACGCCATTAATTGAAACAGAAAGTTTTATTATTAATGATGAAATTGAAAATCAAAATAATAAAGATATGAGCGATATAATTGGTCAAAATAATGCAAAAAGGGCAGCAGAAATCACAGCCGCAGGAAATCACAACATTTTATTTCTTGGGCCACCAGGAACAGGCAAAACAATGTTAGCGCAAAGAATAAGTACGCTTCTTCCGCCTTTAACTGCTAAAGAAGCACTTGATGTATTAATCATTAGTAGCTTAAGAGGAGTGACATTTGATGAAAGAAAGTGGCCTACAAGGCCATTTAGAGCTCCACATCATACTTCCTCTGCTGTTGCTTTAACGGGAGGAGGCTCTCTTCCTAAACCTGGAGAAATTACATTAGCACATCATGGTATTTTATTTTTAGATGAATTACCAGAATTCGAGCGCCGAGTACTCGATGCATTACGTGAACCTCTAGATGCTAGGGAAATTACTATTTCACGCGCAAAAGCCAAAATAAGCTACCCTGCCAATGTATTATTGGTCGGTGCATTAAATCCAAGCCCAACAGGACATTATCAAGGTAATCACAACCGAGTACCAATAAAGCAAATCCTACGCTATTTAAGCAAGGTTTCTGGACCTTTTTTAGATAGGTTTGATTTATCTGTCGAAATGCCACTTCTTCCCCAAGGCGCGCTTATTCATCCTACATTTACTACAGAAAATAGTACGACAATTAGAGAACGTGTTCTAAAGGCAAGAGAAAGACAATTTGCACGATGTGGAAAAGTGAATACTTATTTAACTGGAAAAGAGATTGAATGCTATTGCTCATTGAATACCAGTGATGCAACTTTTCTTGAAGATACGCTTAATAAATTAGGATTATCGATACGAGCTTGGCATAAAATTTTAAGAGTATCGAGGACTATTGCAGATCTTGCAAATGAAGAGAAAATACAGAGAAATCATTTAATTGAAGCATTAAGCTTTCGTGCAATGGATAGATTAATGATCTATTTACAAAAACAACTAGATGGGTAATAAAAAGGAGCGAAAAAACGCTCCTTTTGACTAAAACTAATGATATTAATCATCAGAGTCGGTATAGTCATCAGATGGATCGAGCTGCGGCTTTCCACCCGATAATGTATGAAAACGTTTTGGACGACTTATACGACTCGTATATTTCTTCCAAATTTTTTCTTCAACCGTTGCTGCTTCTCGTTCGCCACGACACATGGCAACAAATAATTTTTCCGCTTCAGTTGTAGGCTCTCGTTTACCTAAATCAAGCTCGTTAAAGGCTTGACCATGACGTTCCAATATCTGGGATTCCTTGATAGTGAAATCGCCATGACGAGAAAAACCACGCGGATAATGTTTATTGTCAAAAAAACGATTAGTCGTGATAAAACTTTCTGCCATCTGACACACTCCTAATTCTCTATCATCATACTTATGGCGCGGAGTATTAGATAGTCATGCGGTTCTGTAAAACAAAATATTTAAATCGTAACGACAAATTTTTTTGGAGATATATGTGGATACCGAATTACTGAAAACCTTTTTGGAAGTCAGTAAGACTAGACACTTTGGGCGAGCCGCTGAATCTCTTTATTTAACTCAGTCTGCGGTTAGTTTTAGAATACGACAACTGGAAACACAATTAGGCACAAATCTATTTACTCGCCATCGTAATAATATTCGTCTAACTGTCGCAGGTGAAAGGCTGATCCCTTATGCTGAATCGTTAATGAATACATGGCTTCTCGCTAAAAAAGAGATTAGCCATGCTTCTCAACATTCAGAGCTATCAATTGGCGCCACAGCATCACTCTGGGAAGCATATCTGACATCTTGGTTGCAGGAATCTTATCTAGAAAGAGAAGAGCTCAGAATCGAATCTAGAGTCTCTACAAGGCAATCTCTTGTAAAACAACTTCATGCAAGAGAGCTCGATCTTCTTTTTACGACTGAAGCACCAAAGATGGATGAATTAGAAAGTAAAATTATTGGTGATATTACTTTTCAGTTGATGAAAATCGCATCAAATAAAACCGAAGAGATAGCACAATTTATCAAAATTGAATGGAGTGCTGATTTTCAGTCTTTTCTTTCTAATGGTGCAGTGCAAAAAATTGATCCTATTTTAACCACTAACTCCGCAATGATTGCTTATCAGTTAATGAAAACAACACAAGCAGTTGCATTTTTACCTATGCATTGGCTAGATCTCTATTCAGATCTAGCCCCTGCCTCAACAGAAATTATTCAAAAACCTTTATTTGCGGTTTGGCTAAATACGAGTGATCAACAAGTATTGATACAACAGCTATTAAAACAGCCGATAAATCATCAATAAAGCTTAAATCCACGCTATAGTTATTCATGATATTAACGAATCACTCTTGGGTTTAAGCTTCATCTCTAGAATTTTTATTACATATAACAGGGAATATTACTAATAGATATTAGTAAAAGAAGCTCATTGGCAGGTTAGTCGGTGGGAATTTAGTACAGTAAGTATTGAGAATATATAGATAACAAAAAGCCCAGTTAATTAACTGGGCTACAAAGAAGTATAAATTTTGTTATTACTTAATTGGTAACTGGCAGGGGCGGAGAGGCTCGAACTCCCAACACCCGGTTTTGGAGACCGGTGCTCTACCAATTGAACTACGCCCCTAAATAGTTGGCGGAACGGACGGGACTCGAACCCGCGACCCCCTGCGTGACAGGCAGGTATTCTAACCAACTGAACTACCGCTCCGCGTATTCTTTGCGCGATTAATGTTACCTAACACTAACGCTTTATTTAATGCCTGGCAGTTCCCTACT
>NZ_JBLRMI010000006.1:0-252908 GCF_047921555.1 Proteus sp. LHD240705 | reverse complement strand
CAGCTTATATGTTAGTCGTTAATTAGAAACTATGGTTACATTCCTCAATAAAATAGCCAATCTTCATACCGTTAAACACTATTTATGGCAACTCATTAGTAAAATGATCCCCGTATCAAGCATCTAATATCACATTAATTTAATGCCTAGTGTTCTGATCTTTTATTTCTTGTTATCTCTGATGGATCTTATTAAAAGCAGAAGGTGTAAATGTAAAAACACACTCTTTATTACTGAGTCTATTTTTATTTAGATATCTTTTAATGAGAATGTTATTGAGGCTCCTGCTCTTCTGAACGCAGTAAATCATAGTTTAAGATATTTTTATTACCATCAATAACAGTGATTGGTGATTTAGGCTGATAGCACTTATTTAATGGTGAGTGACACTGTTGAGGGGAGTTATGTTCTATTCCAAGCCAACTACTTAGTAGCCAATAGTTATTTACTGTTGAATAAGGCTTATTCAATGCATCATTATTGATAGTAGGTTTAATAGATGATGGGCTATACCAAATAAACAAAGGGATATCATAAGCTTCTTTTCGTGGCGTATTTACACCATGATGATAACGAACCTCTCTATTTTTATCGAGACGCTGTAAAGCGTGATCTGCAAAGTAGAGAATAGAAGCTGGTTTATCTTTGACTCTCTCGATGATGTCATTAATTAATTTATCTGTATAAGCGATAGAGCTGTCATAGCAGTTATCATCATCTTCTTGCGTGAATTTCTTTAAATACTGACTTGGAAATCGATTACAGGCCGGCTCATGGCTACCATATGTATGTAAGATGATTAGTTTTTTCTCTTCAGATGGCTCATTGAGAGCTCTGTCTAAATAAGGAAGCAACTCTTCATCATAACCGATAAATTCATTCCACTTTTTATTTTGAGCCATATTAGCAATGACAGAAATAACACTAGTTTTCTGATTACCTTCACCTTGATTACTTAACCAATATGTTTTAAACCCTGCATGATTGGCAAGAGAAACAATATTATCAGCGTAATGACTTTTATCTTGTAACTGTTCCAATCCTATATTTGAGAGTGAAATTGGTACAGAAAGAATAGTTACTGGTGCAGGAGAATAAACTTGATTGAATAGGATAAGATTACTCTTTTCTTTCATTAGATTAGGTGTTGTATCGTACTGATAGCCATAAATTCCTAGATGATCTCTGCGAACGGATTCTCCAAGAATAAGGATATAAATTTCTGTATTATCATTATGTTTATTATATTGAAACTCAACTTTTTGAGAGGCAATTCTTCTAATTTGGCGATTTTCATGGAAGGTTCGGACAAGTGCTGCTGCATTATAAAAAGGTGTGTTCAGAAGGGTATATTCTGCAAGTAATTTACTGTTGTCATCGTTTTTCAATGCTAAGATTTTATAAATTGGAATGATGGCTATTAATATAACAAAAGCAGTCACACTTTTTTTTGTCGTTTTTAGATCAGATACTTGAGCTGCTTTATGGATGAAAAAATAGTAAATGGCAAAAGCACATAGGTAAAATAAGACATAATACTTATTATAAGAGAGCATACCGACAGTTTCGCTGCCATTGGTATTAATAAAAGTTTCAGCAATGGATGATGAAAAAGCAATATCGTGTTCACGATAGAAAAATAGAGAAATAGACAGGTTTAAAGACCATAGCGCACTAGTAATAAAGGTTATTATTTTTCCAAAAACAGAACGATAAATGCCACTACATATCAGTATAAGTAGCCAACCAATAAGAACAATATAGATTTTTTGTTCTATATGCAGTGTTGAACCACCCAATATTGCAGGTGCCATAGATAAGAAAAATAAAAGTGCGTAATGAGTTAATTGAGACATAATCTATTTAAAAACTACCACCTCTTTTTATACAGAATAAAAAGTTAACCATTTACTTTTTGACAATACAAGCCTTGTTTGGCTGAAGTGTGTCTGAAATTGATATTACTATGCTTCTTCCTCACTATTTTGAGCTATTTGGCTTTATTAATAAGCCTTGTAGAAAATAAGTTATGTTTCTTTTTATTTGTAATTAATTGATTTCAATTTAATTTGTTTTTATTTTTATAACAGTAGAATAACTAATAATAAGTTATTTAAATAATCGTATAGATATGTAGTTAAAGCTTAAAAGTATTCTAAATAAGTAAATAATAGAAATAGGATCAAGATTTTTATGATAATGGATAAAAATCATTGAAAATGAATAACCCCAAAGTTGAAATTCACTTTGGGGTTATTTTTATTTAGAAAGATAACATTATTTCAGACTGTTAGTGCTGTTTACCTTGTTCAATACCTAAGCCAATTTGAGAACGAATAAACTGTGCTTGGAATTTTGCTTTTTCTTGCTCACCTAAAGATGATTTATCAGTAACAGAGAAAAGCCATGAGACAACAAAAGCAATGATTATTGAGAATAATGCTGGATATTCATAAGGATAGATGGGTTTTTCATGACCTAAAATACTTACCCAAATTGTTGGCCCTAAGATCATCAACGTGACAGCAACTAATAAACCAGACCATCCTCCTGCGACTGCACCTCGTGTTGTCAGCCCTTTCCAATACATTGATAACAATATGATTGGGAAGTTACAGCTTGCTGCAATTGAGAAAGCTAGCCCCACCATAAAGGCAATATTTTGTTTTTCAAATAAAATACCTAAACCGATAGCGACGATACCTAAGATAACCACAGTAATTTTGGATACTTTTAGCTCTTGTCTTTCATCTGCGTGACCATTTTTAATTACATTCGCGTAGAGATCATGTGATACCGCAGATGCGCCCGCTAAAGTTAGTCCTGCAACAACGGCTAAAATAGTAGCGAAGGCAACGGCTGAAATGAAGCCTAAGAAGAAGTTACCGCCAACGGCATCCGCCAAGTGAACAGCCGCCATATTGGTTCCACCAATCAAAGCGCCAGCGGCATCTTTGAACATAGGATTAGGGCTAACGAGTAAGATAGCGCCGAAACCAATGATAAAAGTAAGAATATAGAAATAACCGATAAAACCTGTTGCATAGAAAACACTCTTACGGGCTTCTTTTGCATCACTAACAGTAAAGAAGCGCATGATGATATGAGGAAGTCCCGCCGTACCAAACATTAGTGCAAGACCTAAAGAGAGAGCAGATATAGGATCAGAAACCAATCCACCAGGACTCATGATAGAGAACCCTTTTGAGTGAACACTAACGGCTTCTTTAAATAAGGTATTGAAATTAAAATCGACAGCTTTCATCACCATAACAGCCATAAAACTTGCACCTGCAAGTAATAAAATAGCTTTAATGATTTGAACCCAAGTGGTGGCTAACATGCCTCCAAATAAAACATATAGCACCATTAGAATACCGACAAGCACAACGGCAATATGGTAGTTTAAGCCGAAAAGGAGTTCGATTAATTTACCGGCACCAACCATTTGTGCAATCAGATAAAGAGCGACAACAACCAGTGATCCAATAGCGGAGAGTGTTCTCACTGGTTTAGGGCTTAAGCGATAGGAGACAACATCAGCAAAGGTATAGCGTCCTAAATTACGTAAGCGTTCAGCAATGATAAAAAGAATGATAGGCCAACCAATCAGAAATCCAATTGAATAAATAAGTCCATCATAACCCGAGGTATAAACCAGTGCGGAGATCCCTAAAAAGGATGCGGCAGACATAAAATCACCGGCGATTGCCATTCCGTTTTGGAAGCCAGTAATTTTCCCTCCGGCAGTATAGTAATCAGCACGAGAGCGGGTACGTTTAGAAGCCCAATAAGTGATGTAAAGTGTTAATCCTACAAATATTAGGAACATGATGATGGCCTGAATATTCATAGGTTGTTTCTCACCTCCTTCAGTTATTGCGGCAGCGTAAGCAACCGTTGAGGAGAGGAAAAATAAGCTTATTGCATAAAGTAACTTTCTCATTTTTCTACCTCTTCAATAATTTCAGCGGTAAGTTTGTCGAACTCTGTATTGGCTTTAATAACGTAAACGCCCGTTAATAAAAATGAGGCGATGATTAAACCCATACCAATAGGAATACCTCGTGTAATGTAGCTGCCCTCATATAATGGTGTACCTAACCATTGTGGATAGAACGCAATAAGTAAGATAAATGAGACGTACATAACGAGCGTAATAATTGAAAGTGTCCATGAAAAACGACTACGTTTATTAACCAGTTCTTTAAAGCGAGGGTTGTTTTCTATCTCTTGATAAATATTGGAATTCATCAGAGTTCTCCTCTATATAATTGTTTGGTTTATCACTTGATTTAGAGGCTTAAATCCCCCGCATTCCATGATTTTCAGGTAAGAGAGCCCTGCAAAGGCATTTTCATGCCTTTGCTTTGTCGTATTACGTTTTTTGAATGACAGTTATTTGTTGTGTATTAAGCAGTGAGTGATAGAGACTGTTTTTCTTCTAACAGTTTCTCTACAACACCCGGATCAGCGAGTGTTGAGGTATCCCCGAGGTTAGTTGTGTCGCCAGAGGCAATTTTACGCAAGATACGGCGCATAATTTTCCCTGATCGTGTTTTAGGTAAGGAATCTGTCCAATGTAGGATATCTGGTGTGGCTATTGGCCCAATTTCTTTACGTACCCAGTTGCGGACTTCTGTATAAAGTTCAGGAGTTGGCTCTTCACCGTGATTTAAAGTGACATAAGCATAAATAGCTTGTCCTTTAATATTATGAGGAATACCAACTACTGCGGCTTCTGCAATCTTAGGATGTGCAACAAGAGCGGATTCAATCTCTGCTGTTCCTAAACGATGACCTGAAATATTCAAGACATCATCAACACGCCCTGTTATCCAATAGTCACCATCCTCATCTCGGCGAGCGCCGTCACCAGAGAAATACATCCCTTTAAAGGTTGAAAAATAAGTTTGCTCAAAACGATCGTGATCACCAAAAAGAGTTCTTGCTTGACCCGGCCAAGAATCAGTAATCACTAAGTTTCCTTCGCAAGCCCCTTGCTGTACTTCGCCCATATTATCGACAATTGCAGGCTGAATACCGAAGAAAGGGCGTGTTGCTGAGCCTGGTTTTAGATCCATTGCACCCGGTAATGGTGTTATCATGAAACCACCAGTTTCTGTTTGCCACCATGTATCAACGATAGGACATTGGCTACGTCCCATTTTCTGATAGAACCATTCCCATGCTTCTGGATTAATGGGTTCACCTACGGAGCCTAGAATGCGCAGAGAGGTGCGTTGAGTACCTTCAATCGCTTTATCGCCTTCAGCCATTAATGCACGGATTGCAGTCGGTGCTGTATATAAGATATTGATTTGGTGTTTATCAACAATTTGAGCCATGCGGTTAACAGATGGATAATTAGGGACACCTTCAAACATAACAGTAGTCGCACCATTTGACAGAGGGCCATACAGTAAGTAGCTATGTCCTGTTACCCAACCCACGTCAGCAGTACACCAATAAATATCACCTTCATGATAATCAAAGGTGTATTTGAAGGTCATTGAAGCATAAACGAGATAACCTCCCGTTGTGTGCAGTACACCTTTGGGTTTGCCTGTTGAACCTGATGTATACAGAATAAAGAGAGGATCTTCTGCATCCATTACTTCAACATCACACTCAGTGCTGACACCTTGGGTGATTTCATCCCACCAAACATCACGTCCTTCAATCCATTGTTCGGTATGTCCTGTTCGACGAAATACTACTACATGATTAATAGGGGGGATATCAGCGTGATTTAAAGCATCATCAACATTTTTCTTTAAAGGAATAGCGCGACCTGCACGTAATCCTTCATCAGCTGTAATCACTAATTTAGCTTTTGAATCAATGATCCTGCCTGCGACAGCTTCAGGAGAGAAACCACCAAAAATAACAGAATGGATAGCACCAATACGAGTACAAGCGAGCATAGCGACTGCCGCTTCTGGTACCATCGGCATATAAATCGCCACAACATCGCCTTTTTTAATACCTAAGTTTTTTAATACATTAGCGAATTGGCAAACATCTTGGTGGAGTTGTCTGTAAGTGATTTTTTTCGACTCATTAGGTGAGTCGCCTTCCCAAATAATGGCGGTTTGATCACCTCGTGTTTTAAGGTGGCGATCAAGACAGTTTTGACTGATATTTAGCTGACCATCTTCAAACCAGCGAATGCGTACATGGCCTGGGTCAAAAGAAGTATTCTTTACCACAGTATATGGTTTTATCCAGTCAATGATTTTCCCTTTATCTGCCCAAAAGGCCTCAGGGTTTTTAATGGATAATTCATAATCTTTTTGGTATTGCTCTTTATTGATCAGGGCGTGTTCTGCAATGCTTGCAGGAATATGATGTTGGTTTATTTTTGTCATAATAGCTCTCCTCACTGTTGTTAATACTATGTCAAAAAGTCGTTAACAAAAGAGGGTAAATAAAGATTGTTTCTTTTTTGCGCAGAAGATCACGAATTAATGGAAATGCTTTTCATGGAATGTTCAATTAGTGCTAAAGCTAGCAGGGCATTATTTATCTACTATTTTCTTGTTTAATAGGATCATCGTTTAATAGAACGCTTTTAAATTAAAATAATATACTGTGAAAATTAATTTAACCGTGCTGGATAAAAAAACCACAAAAATAATATGGATATGATAATGATTTTCATTAACGTTTTTTTCACTATAATGAAATGAAAAGATAAATCACATGATGTGATCCAAGATAAAACAGCACTGGAGATTAATATGAGCTATACATTACCTGCACTGCCTTATGCTTATGATGCATTAGAGCCTCACTTTGATGAGCGTACAATGGAAATTCACCATACTAAGCATCATCAAACTTATGTGAATAATACCAATACAGCATTAGAAAAATTACCTGAGCTTGCTGGCTTGGAGATTGATGAATTAGTTAAAAATCTTCATAAAGTGCCTGCTGATCAACGTACTTTTTTACGTAATAACGCTGGTGGTCACTCTAACCACTCATTATTCTGGAAAGGTTTGAAGCTAGGTACTCAATTACAAGGTTCACTAAAAGATGCGATTGAGCGCGATTTTGGTAGCGTTGATGCCTTTAAAGAGTTATTTGAAAAAGCGGCTGCGAGCCGTTTTGGTTCAGGTTGGGCTTGGCTGGTATTAAAAGACGATGGCAAACTTGCGGTAGTTTCTACTGCAAACCAAGATAGCCCATTAATGGGTGAAGAGTTAGCTGGCGCATCAGGTTACCCAATTGTAGGGTTAGATGTGTGGGAACATGCTTACTACTTGAAATATCAAAATCGCCGCCCTGATTATATTAAAGCGTTCTGGTCCGTCGTTAACTGGGACGAAGCGCAAAAACGTTTTCAGAGCAAAGCATAATTGAGCAGATAACATCCTTTCTTTTTTATATTTTCAATGCCGACATTTGTCGGCATTGTTTCTTTTGAACACTATCTTTACTATGAGTTATTCTTTTCTGTTTAGGTAGTGAGCTATGCGTTATTTTCCTAGTGTTTTTATCGGTAATATCACAACAACATCTAATGGATTTACCAGTGCGATCACCAAAAGGCTGGTGGATGGCACTATCAAATTGATATCACTAGGATTAGAAGGTGATGAGCAAGCAGAAAAGAGTTTTCACGGTGGTTCTGATCGCGCCCTTTGTCACTATCCTAACGAACATTATCTTTATTGGGCTGAGCAATTCCCTCAATTGATGGATTTTTTTCATGCTCCCGCATTTGGTGAAAATATCTCAACAACAGGCATGACGGAAGAGAATGTTTTTATTGGGGATATTTATCAATGGGGAACTGCATTAATTCAAGTGACTCAACCTCGCTCTCCTTGCTACAAACTTAACACAGTGACAGAAGTCAGTAACTTTTCGCAAATTATGCAAGATAGTGGTTATTGTGGTTGGTTATATCGTGTTGTGAGTGCTGGAGAAACAGGCAGTCATCATCCTCTTGTTTTGGTTTCAAGAAACAGTAATATCTCTGTTAAAGAAGCTATTTCTATTGCTTTCCATATGCCGTTTGATGAAGAGCTTTATCGACGTTTATTAAGTGCGGCAGGATTATCAGCGAGTTGGAGTAAAACCATGCAGCTAAGACTGCAAAATCAAACTATTGAAAGCTTTGATAGACGGCTGTTTAAGAGATAAATAGTTATCTAATTGATAATTAATGGTATTAAAACACCTCCCTAAACTGAACTGCACCCCAAAAGTTGGACACCAACTTTGGGGTGTTTTTTATGTATTAACGAAAAATTATGGATGTGCAATAAATCCAATCGCATCATAAACCTTGTCTAAGGTTGCTTGAGCACGAGTTTTGGCTTTATCAGCACCTTCTTTCATGATTTTATTAAGCAATGCTTCATCATTACGGAATGTGTTAAAACGTTCTTGAATGTTGGTTAGCATTTCAGATACCGCATCAGCGACAGCACCTTTTAGATGACCGTACATTTGACCTTCAAATTCAGCTTCTAATTCAGGAATAGTTTTACCTGTAACACCCGCTAAGATATCGAGTAAGTTAGACACACCTGCTTTATTTTCAAGATCGTAAATAACACGAGGTGGTTCTTCTGAATCTGTCATTGCGCGTTTAATTTTCTTGGCTGCTGCTTTTGGATCTTCAAGCAATGCGATAACGTTATTACGGTTATCATCAGACTTGGACATTTTCTTGGTCGGATCTTGCAGAGCCATAACACGAGCACCGCCTTTTGGAATAAAAGGATCGGGTACGGTGAAGATATCGCCATAAATAGCGTTAAAGCGCTGAGCAATATCACGGCTTAATTCAAGATGTTGTTTTTGGTCGATACCAACAGGGACTTGATTTGTTTGATAAATCAGAATATCTGCCGCCATTAATACAGGATAATCGAATAACCCTGCATTGATATTTTCAGAGTGACGCGCTGATTTATCTTTAAATTGAGTCATTCGGCTCAATTCACCAAAATAGGTATAGCAGTTAAGTGCCCAGCTTAATTGTGCATGTTGTGGAACATGTGACTGAACAAAAATAGTGCTTTTTTCTGGATCAATACCGCAAGCAAGATAAAGAGCCAGCGTATCTAAGGTTCTTTTTCTAAGTTCTTTTGGATCTTGACGAACTGTAATGGCGTGTTGGTCAACGATACAGTAAATGCAATCATAGTCATCTTGCATTTGTACCCATTGACGTAATGCACCCATGTAGTTACCAATAGTGAGTTCACCAGAAGGTTGTGCACCACTGAATACAATTGGCTTTTGTGCCGTTTTTTCTACTGAAGTCGTCATCTTAATTCTGTTCCACAGTTGTCATTGCGTGATGTCGAGGATTGATAGCAAGTCAGCAAAATTATCGAGTGTATAATCAGGTTTGCTGTCTGCAATAGAGACGCCATAGTTATAGCCATAGGTTAAACCTACGCAAGGGCACTCGGCCGCTTGTGCTGCAATAATATCGTTGCGAGAATCCCCAACAAAAAGGAGTTCTTCCTTTTTAACACCAAATGTACCCATTGTTAAATATAATGGTGCTGGATGTGGTTTTTTTTCTTTGACATCATCTCCCCCTAGTACTAAGGAAAAATATTTATCAATTTTCAGTTGCTGTAATAGTGGTGCAATAAAAGGTGAAGGCTTATTGGTAACGATACCTAATGGAATGTTATGTGAAGCTAATACTTCAAGCGTTTCTTTGACGTGAGGGAATAAATCACTGCCTGTTTTGACCGATGTTGCATAATGTTCATCAAAAAGGTCACGCATCTCTTTTAATAAGGTTTCTGTGACATCTTCTACGCCAGCGTTATGTAAAGCGCGCGTAAGTAGCATATCAACGCCATTACCCACCCAAATTGTGACATTATGTTTACCAGCAGGTGCAAAACCTTTTGATGTTAATGCGTAATCTGTTGCTTCTGTTAGTCCAACAGCGCTGTCTGTGAGTGTGCCATCAAGATCAAAGGCGATAGCACGAATGCCTTTGAGTTTTTTGTCTATCATTACGATACCTTTTCTAATTCGCGACGCATATTGTCAATAACATGCTTATAATCTGGTTGATTGAAAATAGCTGAGCCAGCAACGAACATATCTGCACCTGCTTGGGCAATTTCAGCGATATTATCGACTTTAACACCACCATCAATTTCTAAACGAATGTCATAACCACCATCATCGATCATTTTACGAACTTGGCGTAATTTATCGAGGGTGTTAGGAATAAATGATTGACCACCAAAGCCTGGGTTAACAGACATCAGCAGAATAAGATCTAATTTATCCATTACATAATCGAGATAATTTAATGGGGTTGCTGGGTTAAGCACTAAGCCTGCTTTACAACCACAATCTTTTATTAGTTGAATTGTACGGTCAACGTGGTCACTGGCTTCAGCGTGAAATGAGATATATGTTGCGCCAGCTTCTGCAAAATCAGGAATGATGCGATCAACGGGTTTAACCATTAGGTGAACATCAATGGGCGCTGTAATACCGTAGTTGCGCAGAGCTTTACAAATTGGCGCACCAAACGTTAGGTTCGGTACATAGTGGTTATCCATAACATCAAAGTGGACAACATCTGCGCCAGCTGCGAGCACTTTTTCAGTGTCTTCGCCAAGGCGAGCAAAATCAGCGGATAAAATAGAAGGGGCAATCAGAAAATCTTTCATCGCATTCTCCAGACAACACTCCCATTGTCGGGAGGTGTTAACGATTATTTATATAAGGCAAGTAATTCGTTCACTTTGCTACGACCAAGTGTGTTGCTACTGATTGTTCTTCTGACTTTCACACTGTGTAGCTCTTTTGCGTCTACATACCACTCTTTTGTTAACGCAGTCTCATGATTTGATATTAACACGGGTATCTGTCTCTCGTAAGCCAGCATTGAGGCAAGTTGAGCCAGATGTTCCTGCTCTTGAAAACTAAAGCTATTTGTATGGTATGACGTAAAATTTGCAGTCGGTGATAACGGTGCATAAGGAGGATCGCAATAAACAACGGCGCCTTTTTTTGCATTTGTCATCGTTGATGAATAGCTTTGGCAAACAAATTCGGCTTTTTGTGCTTTTTCAGAAAACCAAATTAGCTCTGCTTCAGGAAAATAAGGTTTTTTATAACGACCAAAAGGGACATTGTATTCACCTTTTGAATTATAACGACACAGCCCATTGTAGCAATGACGGTTAAGATAGAGAAATAACACACTACGCTGATAAGCGTCCGTTGAACGATTAAATTCTTGTCGTAGTTGATAGAACTCTTCTGCGATATTCATTTGAGGGGTAAATAATAAGCGAGCATCCTTCATAAATTTTTCAGGATGTTGCTTTACCGTATTATAGAGATGAATTAGATCACTATTTATATCGGCAAGAATATATGAATCGTATTCTGTATTTAAAAAAACAGAACCGGCACCCATAAAAGGTTCAATTAAACAATTACCCTCAGGCAGATGACGTTTAATGTCATCTACCAAAGGATATTTACCACCAGCCCATTTTAGGAATGCGCGTTTTTTTTTCATGCCGTCCAAATTTCTCAATCGTTTCAGAGTCGCCGATTGTACTCTGTTTCAGACAGCATATCAGCGGTGAACTTCGTCTTAATTATTTTTTTAGATCCTGATGAACATGTTTCATCGGTCTAACCCAAGGTTGTTTGGCTTGTACTGGCGCAGGTAAAGAAGAAACAGCCTGCTTGGCTTCACTTATATTACGATAATTTCCATAGATGAGTACATACCATGGATTACCATTACGCTGCGTTTTGTAAATAGTGTAGTTTCCATTGAGGTTCTTTTTAGCGAAAGCCTCTAAGGTATCTTGGCGACTTGCACCACTTAATTGCAAAGTATAGTTAGTAGCAGGGATAGTGCTTAAATTACTTGCTGATAATGAGCCTGAAACAACAGGTTTAGTCGTTGCAGGTTTAGGTTGCGTTGTTGCTGGTGGTGTTACTGGTTTTGTTGGTGGTGTTTTTACTTCAGCCGGTTTTTGTACGGGTTGCACTGGTTTAGTTGCAGGTGGTTGCGTGACAGGCTGCACGGGTTGTGGCTGTTGCGCATTTAATTGCTGCTGATTAGTGGCTTGATTAATACCTGCTTGTTGTTGATTTAAAGAATCAACGATATCTCCAGGGATCTCAACACGTTGACCTTGCGAATCAATCATTGGAGGTAAATTTTGTGAAGGTGGTGTTGCAGGCTGTATCTCTTGCCCAGAAATAGATTGAGGTGTCGATGGCTGACCATTTTCTGAAGGCGTAACGGATGACGGTTGTTGAGATAGGTCGATATTTCTTTCCGTATTGGTCGAAGGTGCAGGTTCAGTTGTTTCTGGTGATTTTAATGCTGAACTTATTGCGATAATTAGCAGAATAAGGACTAAAACACCTGCACCAATCATCATCTGTTGACGGGATACAGAGAATCGTGCGTTTTTTAATGGATTGTTACGAGGTCGGTTGGTTCGACGTTCAGGTCTATCCGAAGTATCAGGTTTGAGTGAATTATCACCCTTGGTTTCATTATCAGGTTTGAACTCGTCCATTATGCCCTCCGTCAGAGCGTCAAAAAGCGAAAAATATTCTATTCAGCCTTAGCCATTACCTCATAGTATAAGGATGAAACGCTTTTTCTGAAACGTTGCATTTGACAATATTAACCAGAATTTTCCTTAAATGAATATTCTAGTTTATTGCTTGTCAGGTAATGGGGAGCTTAATTTGCATTAATGCAAGATGTTATCGCTTTGTGGACTTGTTCGCGAGTAATATCGGCACGTAATTCGGATTGACCGATACCTTTTGGTAAAACAAGGTGTAATTTGCCACCAGATACTTTTTTATCTCTCATCATATGAGGTAAATAGTCATCAGGTGTCATTTCAATAGGACCATTGATGGGGAGATTGGCTCTCTCAAGCAATTGAATAACACGTTGGGTCTCTTCTTCAGTGAATTGACCAAGTGCTTGAGATGTTCTTGCCGCCATTACCATACCTGCGGCAACGGCTTCACCATGCAACCAAACACCATATCCCATATGGGCTTCAATGGCATGTCCATAGGTATGGCCAAGGTTGAGTAGTGCGCGTAAGCCACTTGTTTCTTTTTCATCAGCAGCAACGACGTCAGCTTTTAGCTCACAGCAACGACGGATACAAAATGCCATGGCTTTAGGATCAAGAGCCAAGAGTTTATCAATATTATTTTCAAGCCAGATAAAAAAGTCTTTATCTAAAATGATGCCATATTTAATAACTTCAGCTAAACCCGATGAAAGTTCACGAGGCGGTAATGTGGCAAGACAATCGAGATCGATAACAACAGAAGCGGGCTGATAAAACGCACCAATCATATTTTTGCCAAGAGGATGATTAACTGCGGTTTTTCCACCAACAGAAGAATCGACTTGTGACAATAGTGTTGTTGGTACTTGGATAAAGCGAACGCCACGTTGATAGCTTGCTGCGGCAAAACCAGTTAGATCACCAATAACACCACCGCCTAATGCGATAAGTGTTGTATCTCGATTGTGATTTTTTTCTAATAATGCAGTAAAGACATCATTCATGATTTCAAGCGATTTGTATTGTTCGCCATCAGGCAAAATTACGCTATCAACCAAAACACCCTGTTTTTTTAAGGTGTCCGTTACCTTTTCTAAATAGAGTGGAGCAAGTGTCACGTTTGTGACTATCATAACTTGCTGCCCTGATTTTAAAGGTAAAAAGGTATCTTCTTGATGAAAAAGGCCAGAAGCAATGGTAATGGGATAGCTTCTTTCACCTAATGTGACAGTGATTTTTTCCATAACAGTGGCCTTCTTTTTATTGTCTTTACTTAACCTTATAAATAGCTGAATTTATTAGTTTTGTTCTAATAATTCAATTATTTGATTGGCTACAATTTTTGCACTCTGATCATCAGTATGAATAGTGATGTCAGCAATTTCTTCATAAAGAGGATTACGTTCTTCAGCTAATGTCTCTAAGACATCGCGCACAGGTTCAACACCTTGCAATAAAGGACGTTTTTTATCACGTTGGGTACGCGCGAGCTGCTTTTCGATGTTGGTTTCTAAATAAACAACCACACCGCGTGCAGATAATCTGTTACGGGTTTCTCGCGATATCACCGAACCACCACCTGTTGCTAACACAATGCCTTGCTTTTCAGTGAGTTCGTTGATTATTTTTTCTTCTCGTTGACGGAAGCCTTCTTCGCCTTCAACATCAAATACCCAACCTACATCTGCACCTGTACGCCGCTCAATTTCCTGATCGGAATCATAAAACTCCATACTAAGTTGTTGAGCTAACTGACGACCAATAGTGCTTTTGCCGGCACCCATAGGCCCAACCAGAAAGATATTACGTTTCTCTGCCATGTTTTTGGTATTACTAAGATATTCGTTAATGATAACCCGCCCCGCCAAATTCATTCAGCGACGGGACCTAAACTGAAATTTATGAGTGTTTATCTAATTCACACCTGATAACATTTGTTATCTACTCTCATAATAAGACTGAGTTCTTTCAGTAGATCGCTATAAAATAACCACATGCTGTCATAAGCGACAACATAGGATAAAAATCCCTTTGCCCACAGTACATAACAAAAACTACTAAAAAAGTAATTATCTTTGTTGGCAACGCGGAGATTCTAACACAATTTAGTCGGAAAACCGCATCTGATAATATTGTCTTTTTCGTCATCAATCGATCAATATTACATATAAAAAGCCCTACCTCCAAGAATAGAGGAAGTGCATAAAATGTATCCGTATTTTTATTGTGATGTTTCAGGCTCACTCAAATTAGCTAACCCTTGTAAGCTAAATCGTCCTCATCGTCAAATCTATAAATACTGATTATAAGAAAAAACAATGAATAACTCTCAGTTTAACTCTAGTGAAAAACATGTAGTGCTTTGTATTTTATAATAAAAATATTTATCACATAAAAAATTATATTAATTTGGGTGTAATAAAAATAACCAATTCATGGCGACTGTGTTGATCTCTTTTATGACTGAAAAGTACGCCTAGTAATGGAATAGAGGATAAGAAGGGGATCTTTGCTGTGTGTTCTTGTTGCTTTTGCTGAAATATACCTCCTAACATAATGGTTTCTCCATCGCGAATAGTCACTTCTGTGCTGATCTCTTGTTTATCAATAGAAAGATGTTCACTTCCGCCTTGAACAAGTGCAATACCTGGTGTGTTTTGACTAATTTTAAGTATTAACCTTATCTTTTTATTTCTTTGAATAATGGGCGTTACTTCCATACCCAAGACGGCTTCTTTAAATTGTACTCGTGTGATTTCATTATCTCGACTGACATAGGGGATCTCCGTTCCTTGTTTGATGGAGGCTGTTTTTTCATGAGCGGTTGTTAGCCGCGGACTGGCAATAATAGATAACTGTTTCTCTTGTTCTAACGCACTTAATTCAAGCTCTAATAGGCGCCCATTAATTCTAGCAATATTAAATGCAATATAGTGAAGAGGGTTTTTGGTGTTTTGATGGAGTGATAATGCAGAAAGTGAAGGCGTTGATAGCGCTGAATTAAGCGAGGAGGTTGTTGAAATAGCATTAGGTATGGTAGATGCTGCTTCGGTTTGTGTTTTTAATGCTTGTAATCCCCATTGAGTACCTAATTCATTTAGAGCATCCTGACTGCTACTCACAATATGTGCGGTGATATGAACTTGTTGTTGTGGGGTGTCCCGTAATTTTAGCCAATCCCCAATTTCAGATAGTGTTTTACTATTATCAACTATTGAAAGACTATTCGCTTCTCTATCAATAATAACTCGCCCCTGCTGACTTAGTAATGGAATAGTGTGATCACTTAGTTGTTCGCCTAGTCTCTCAGCATCAGCATAATTTAAAGGATAAAGTTGGTGATGTAATTCTTCAGGTTGTTCTGTAGTAGATGTTCGCTCTTCAATAAAGGTAGATGATATCTTTTCATCATCGCTATTCTCAGGAAAGAAGGGGTCTCGAGTGTGAGCCCAAATGGTGGTTGTCATCATATATAATATGACGATTAAAATTCCTATCTTCATGATATATCACCCTGTATTGCACTAGGATAACTTAGCTCTGTAAAGCTCATTTGTACTGAAATTAGATGGGTTTTTATTGGAACAATATGCAGAGAGATCAGCGCTAAACTTGTTTGACTGAGGTATTCCAATAGTGTTAAAAACTGTGGGTAAGACAAAGTAAAAGTGAGTTTATATAAAGAGTTAGGCGTGTTTTCCCAAATCTCTGGTATAAAATGATAAGTCATTAGTAAGCGTTGTAATTGCTCACTAACCGGTGGGTTATCGAATGGAATGTCATAATCTATTTGTTGTGTGATTAGTGAATTAATAGATGGCATTGTGTCTAATGTGCTTTGATAGTGATTAATACGCTTTAGTCTTTGTGCTATTTCTAGGTGTTGTTGGGCTATCTCTTGCTGGTAGTCCGTGTAGATAAAGAGGTAATAAAATAGCAGGGTAATAAAAGGTATCATTAAGCTCAGTAAAGTGAGTTTCCACTTAGGTAGAAACGCAATAAGTAACAACCATTGTGCATTTATTTTCATTGGCTTCCCTCATCTTCTTTATTCCATCGCTCTTGTTCTTCTGATTTTCCGTTTAAATGCACTTCTGTGTAAGACGGATCAGCTTTGTTTTGTTGTAAATAACTCAACGTTAAAGAGGCTAAAACAGAGTGACTTTTAAGGTTGGTAATAAAGGAGAGTGATTGTGTATTGGGGAGTGTGAGATGCAGTGAGCGTTGATTATCTGCCTCACCATAGTGGCTAATCCAACCAGTTGAGGGAAGATGGGTTTCGATAGCTCGAAAGAAGCGAATGTAATGTAAATAGCGCAACCAGTTTTGATAATAGAGTGAATAGTGCTGATAGTGTAAAAGTGTTTGTTTTTTCTGTGTTTGATATATATCGACCTGTTTTAGTAATAAATCTTCTTGTTGCTGAGTTTGGCGTTGTTGATCTGTTATGAGTGATCGTTTTTGTGCCAAATGGTAGGTGTAATAGCTACAAATAACGAAAGTGATCGTGACCAATGATAGCGTTTGAGAAAGCCATAACAATGCTTTTTGTCTAAATAAGCTGTGGCGCCAAGGTAGGTAATTTACTTGATACATAGCACCTCTTCAGGGCGTAATGCCAAACCTAATGCAACAAATGGAATGAGATCTTTATCTGACGTTGTTTTAAATAAGTTGAGGGAAAGATTGGGCCAAAGAGGCATCAACTGGCTAAAATATTCTTCATTATCACCCGTTAAATAACACTGTTTTAATGGCCAATGGTATTTTTCTATTAACTGATAAATACAAGCTTGTTGCTCTTGTTGGTTTTCATAGGTGAGAGTGCCGTAATGGGGCATATTTTCATCAGATGATACCCAAAGTAGCGTTTTGTTTTTACAGTACAAAAGGGGATTCTGAGGTGAGATGCCGAGGTAAGTTGCTAAATAGCGTAGTGCACACGCTGGGGTATCAATCGCAGTTATTGTTAAGTTTATTCGAGAAAATAAGTCAATATACTTATCTAAAATCGTTTTATGGCACAGGTGAATAGCGAGTTTCCCCTTATTTTGCCGATAATCAAAATTAACAGGGATTTTCGTATTTTGTGTGTAAGATGTGGCTCGTAGTTGCGCCAACCGATAACATGCTGCTGATGTAAGGGAAACAGCATGAGGCAGTGGGATAATTTGATAGTTTTCATAAATATCCGGTAGAGAAAGCGTAACATTATTAATAGAAGGTAATTTTTTACGCCAACCCATTAGGATTTTTCTTAATTTTATATCATTTAAATCGTCATTAAGAGGTAAAGGGAATTGCCAAAATGCACTGATCTTCCATTGTTTATTCTGCTGAAATACCAAAACTGCATTGATATGATGAGTGTTAATTTCAATACCAATCTGGTAATTGTGTGTTTCCATAAATGATATCCATATCTATTGATGAGTAATTGCCTATTTTCAAAGAGGCGTTACCTTTATACTACGCACTGTTTGTTTATAAACCGCCCAATTCACACTACATGGGAAATTTAAGGTGAAGTTCTTAAAATATTTTTTCATCTTCGTTTTTGCTTGCATAATTTTGGGAGCAGCCTCGATATACGGTATGTATAAGTATGTTGAGCCTCAGTTACCCGATGTCGCGACATTAAAAGATGTTCGTTTACAAACCCCTATGCAGGTATTTAGTGCAGACGGAGAGTTGATTGCGCAATACGGCGAGAAACGTCGTTTACCGCTAACATTGGAGGAGATGCCTCCTCAACTTATTAATGCTTTTATCGCAACAGAAGATACGCGTTTTCGTGAACACCACGGTATTGACCCTATTGGGATCTCGCGTGCTGTTGTAGTGGCATTAACATCAGGACAAGCCTCCCAAGGCGCTAGTACCATTACGCAACAATTAGCTCGAAATTTCTTTTTAACGCCTGAAAAGAAATTAATGCGCAAAATAAAAGAAGCCTTTTTGGCGATCCGCATTGAGAAAGAGCTCACTAAAGATGAAATTTTAGCGCTGTATTTAAATAAAATTTATCTGGGTAATCGTGCTTATGGTGTGGGTGCTGCCGCTTATGTTTACTTTGGTAAAAGTGTTCACGATCTGAGCCTTAATGAAATGGCTGTGATTGCTGGCTTACCTAAAGCACCTTCTACACTTAACCCACTTTATTCTTATGATCGTGCCTTAAAACGTCGTAATATCGTTTTACAGCGTATGTATGAAGAGAACTATATCACTCGCGCACAATATGAAAGTGCAAGAGCAGAGCCTATTGTTGCGAAATACCACGCACCTCAAATTGATTTCTCAGCGCCTTATCTAACCGAAATGGTGCGTATGGAGATGTACGAGCGTTATGGTGAAAATGCCTACACTGATGGCTATAAAATTTACACCACTGTGGTTCGTAAAGATCAATTAGCGGCAGAAAAAGCCTTGCGTGATAATGTTATCGACTACGACATGCGTCATGGTTACCGTGGTGCTCAAGAAGTTTTGTGGAGTGAAGGGCAAACACCATGGGATAACGAAGCTATCAACAAGAAATTAAAAGGGATCCAAACTTATGGCCCTTTAATTCCAGCTGTTGTGTTATCTGCTGATGCGAAAGAAGCCAAAGTCATTTTAAAAACGGGCGACAACATTACGCTAGATTTAAAAGCGGTTCGTTGGGCACGTAAATTTATTTCTGACACCTCTCAAGGCGCAACACCAACAAAAGTTGATGCCGTTGTGCATGTTGGTGAGCAAATTTGGGTACGTCAAAATAACGAAAAAAGTTGGGTGCTAGCGCAACTTCCGGGTGTTAATGCGGCATTTGTTGCATTAGATCCTATCAATGGAGGGATTATTGCGCTTGTTGGTGGTTTTGATTTTGAGATCAGTAAATTTAACCGAGTTTCTCAATCTTTACGCCAAGTCGGTTCAAACATTAAACCTTTCTTATATGCTGCTGCATTAGATAAAGGATTGACGTTATCGACACTGCTTAATGATTTACCTATTAGCCGCTGGGATGCTGGTGCAGGAACAGATTGGCGCCCTAAAAACTCACCGCCAACTTATGCCGGCCCTATTCGTTTACGTCAAGGTTTAGGCCAGTCTAAAAACGTGGTGATGGTACGTGCAATGCGCGCGATGGGCGTGGATTATGCTGCTGATTATCTATTACGTTTTGGTTTCCCTAATCAAAATATCGATAGAACAGAATCTTTAGCATTAGGATCACCATCATTTACACCAATGCAAATGGTACGAGGATTTGCTGTTATGGCAAACGGCGGATATCTCATTGAGCCTTACTATATCCAACGTATTGAAAATGCTGATGGTGAAGAGCTGTTTACTGCAAAACCAAAGATAGCTTGCCCGGATTGTACTGATATCCCTGTTATTTACGGCGATACCATGCGTTCTATTGCGTTATCTGATGACTATATGGAAAACGTTGCTCAATCTAATAAATCTCAGCCAGCAGCTGCTACGCCTGAAATTGAATTAGAACAAGCACCGTTAGCTGAAACTGTAAAAGAAAGCCCTTATGCACCACACGTTATCAGCACACCACTGGCTTACTTAATGCATGATGCATTAAGGACAAACCTTGTGGGTGAACCGGGATGGTCTGGTACAGGTTGGCGTGCTGTTCGTGATCTTAAACGCCAAGATATTGGTGGTAAGACCGGAACAACAAACAGTTCTAAAGATGCATGGTTCTCTGGATATGGTGCCAATATTGTTGCCACAGCTTGGATTGGCTTTGATGACAGTAGCCGCAATTTAGGTCGAACTGCCGCGAGTGGTGGGGAAGCGGGTGCTAAAACAGCGCAACCTATTTGGAATGACTTTATGAAAGTGGCTCTGGATGGTGTCCCTGTTAATATGATGCCTGTGCCAAAAGGTGTTGTGGCTGTTCAAATTGATAGAAGAACAGGAAAATTGGCAGGTGATGGCCCTTCAATGAAAGAATATTTTATTGATGGGACTCAACCGACAGAAAGGGCAAAAAATGAAGTAGGAACACAGATTTTTGAGGATAATGGCGAATCTAACGAGTTATTCTAATTAATCGAAAATAAAAACCGGATGTTAAAGTCCGGTTTTTTATTATCTATTTATTTTTGTAATAGATAGCGGTGAGCTAAGAAGAGAGCACTGACACTACGAGCTTCTGTAAAATCTGGGTGGTCGAGTAAATCCATCATTTTGGCGATAGGCCAACGTATTTGGATTAGTGGCTCAGGCTCATCACCTTCGAGTTGCTCTGGATAAAGGTCATGCGCAATGACAATGTTCATTTTGCTAGAAAAGTAAGATGGCGCCATAGAAAGCTTTGCGAGTTCTATTAATGAGTGGGCACCATAACCAATTTCTTCTTTTAGTTCGCGGTTTGCGGCTTGTAGGGCATTTTCACCAGGATCAATGGCGCCTTTGGGAAAACCAAAGTCGTAATTTTCGATACCTACGGCGTATTCACGAATAAGAATAAGATTGTCATCAATAATAGGAACAATCATAACAGCTTCACGATTAGCGGGTTTCATTCGCTCATAAGTGCGCTTTTCTCCGTTGCTAAACTCCAGATTAACGGATTGGATCTGAAATAATCGAGAACGGGCGATGTTATCAATGTTTAATATATTGGGTTTTTTTAGTTCTTTCATAACAGTCCCTGGCAGAATAGAGATTAACCTGAATTTAACACATTAATGACAAAATAAATCTAACAATTAGATTTAGCTTTTAAAGGAAAATTGAGTACACTCCGCTATCAAATCTAGTTATTTATTGATTTTTTGAGAATATTATTATTTATTGATTCGCTATTTTACCCGAAGATAGCATTGTTAGCGGATATAAACTTGATTATAGATATAAATTATAACGCGACTGCAAAAATATAATCTATTGTATTTAAATAAAAAATAGAACAAAAGAATAGGAATTGCCTTATGTTAGGCAGGGTTTTAAATTTGTTATTGTTACTACGCAGCATCAGTATAAGCATGGGGAAAAAATGAGATTATCAGTCATTATATTGGCTATCTTGATGAT
This sequence comes from Proteus sp. LHD240705, assembly GCF_047921555.1. Lineage (NCBI taxonomy): Bacteria > Pseudomonadati > Pseudomonadota > Gammaproteobacteria > Enterobacterales > Morganellaceae > Proteus > Proteus sp. LHD240705. The sequence continues at coordinate 231,279 of NZ_JBLRMI010000006.1, read as the reverse complement.
AAGCCTATTTATAATGGCCGCCTTTCTATTCTTTAAAAGAAGGCGGCTTGATGGCTCACATCATCTCCCATCTCTCGCTAAACCTACTTATCGCAAGCTCACTTCTGATGACTATGGGCTTATTAGTGATTATTTATCTTATTTTGGTACATCAAACTTCTCTTCTGGCTATTCATTACAAAACTTCCCCGAAATGCCAATTAAAGGCGAAGTCGTTACTACATTAAGAAATATCGTTAATCGCTTTGCAGGTTCTAGTGAAGGATTAAATCATTGGCGTTACTATATTGATGCTGTAGAAATTCATATTCCCCCGCTGCTCGTTCCTTATCTTCAGCAAGAAAACGTTCTTGATGTTGTCTGTACCCCTTCGATCCCCATCGTTGTTGGTGTGAATGGACATTTCTTAAAAGATGAAAAAATTCATTTTTCTGCGCTAAGTTTAAAACAGCTGTCTGAACCGATATTGGCAAATGGTTCATCAACTATCCAAAAGAACGAAGGTGATGCGGCTCACTTATTACAAATCCGAGAAGAAACTAACGAAGAATATCGATTACATAACTCATCTGGTTTTTGGGATGGCTCTTTTATTTGTATAGGGCTTACGTTGTGTCTAACAGCCTTAATGATGCCTCAAGTTTTTCTTCCTTGGATCCTAGCGACTGGTGGTGCTTTTCTTGCTGTTGGTATTTTTCTGATCCACAACCCTTTAATCAAACCACGTAAACAAGAAATCCACTGTTTTAAAGGGCGCTTAAAGCGCTGGGGGCTTTTTGGTAATTTTGATCATGGGCAGGTAAAAAATGTTTCTTTAGGGGGGATTGATCTTGTTTACCCGCCTCATTGGGAGCCTTATATCCAAAACGATATTGATAAGGTGACCTATTTAGAAATGTATCCAAACCATCATGTTGTAAAACAAGGAAATTACCTTTCATTACATGATGAAGAGAAAAATTATCCTTATAAACGATATATTAAAAATATTATTTTCGTTTTTTGGAGTTTGTTTATTATTGGAATGTTGTATCTTTATCAGCCACTTTCTCTTTCTATGAAACTCAGCTTTTCATGGCTTAAAGATACTGAACCTCATTTAGTCACCAACTTTACCGAGTTGGAAACAACCGATTTGCATGTCGGAGATATTATTCAAGCTAAAGGGGTTGGGATGTGCTACATGCCACCTAATTTATCAAGTAAGAATAATAAAACGATTTTTGCACCTTTTGATTGCTCAGGGATTTATTGGAATAACAGTAATCCAATGCCAATGCCTGAATCGAGCACGATAGAAAAAGCTGCCGCTTTATTGCATATGGTTGAAGAGCAATTACACCCTGTTTCTAATAACAGAGTTAACCCAAGTTTAGGCCAAGCGATAACTAAATCTGGGATGAACTTGTTAGATAATTTTGATGGCATTGTGTTGAAAACACAGGATTTATGTCCACGAGAAAATGAATGTATTCGGCTAAAAATGGCGCTAGTTAACTTAAGTAACGTCAATGATTGGACTGCATTAGTTCAACGAGCTGAAAGTGGAAAATTAACCGGAACTAATGTTTTATTGCGTGCAGTGAGTGCTGAGGCCTTGGAAAAGCTTATCGACACCACCACATCTTCTTTTATCTACCGAGAAATAGATAAAGCCGCAATACTGTTAAACAGTCCTCCACCAGGTGGTGTGCTGTTAATCAGTGATGAGAGAAAACAACTTGTTGATTACGCTTCAAGTTCAAATTCGGTATTTGAACCGACCCCGTTAGAACAGTGGCGAGAACTACAACGTTTATCTGATATTTTATTACACACGCCTTTTGATACCGGAGGTGTCATAACAGGCATGGTTATCGATGCAAATGGCACGTTACAGATATTTTTACATAGCCTGCCAGACTCGATGACAATGTTATATTACATCGGTAATACGTTATTATTGTTTCTTGCTATCGGGTTCTTAATATTGAACCTATTTCTTATCATCCGGCGCCGGCGACAAAATAACCAACGCATGAATAAAATCAGTCTCTATTATGAGCACTGTTTTTATCGCCCTCCTCAGTAAGTCCCTTGTTGTGGAAGGCTATGTGTTTACACTATCGCCTTCGTAAAGAAGTTGAAGTTAAGGAGAAAGGGATGAGTCAACCATCACAAGAAAGTGGTGTCCGCTTAGATAAATGGCTTTGGGCTGCTCGTTTTTATAAAACGCGTGCCATTGCTCACACAATGATTGAAGGTGGTAAAGTCCATTACAACGGTGTGAGAGGCAAGCCAAGTAAAATCGTTGAAGAAGGCGCAGAAATACGCCTACGACAAGGTAATGATGAACGGACGGTAACCATTCTCATGGTGAGTGCACAGCGACAAGGTGCTACACAAGCGCAGACACTCTATTGTGAAACACCAGAGAGTATTGCTAAAAGAGAAAAAATTGCTCTAGCAAGAAAAATGAATGCGTTAACAATGCCTCATCCTGAGCGTCGCCCTGATAAAAAGGAAAGACGCACCTTACTTCGCTTCAAACAGACAAATTTACAAGAATCGGATTAACCGATTCCCTGAAATGAGAGAAAGTTATGTCTAAAAAAGACGCTTTATCACGTTTTTTATTTGAAAAAAACGCGGTACGTGGTGAATTGGTCAATGTGACTGAAACCTATCAATCAATGCTTGAAAATCACCATTATCCTGAGCCAGTTCAATGCCTTTTGGGTGATTTGTTGGTGGCAACGAGTTTGTTAACAGCAACGCTTAAATTTGAAGGAGATATTACAGTTCAAATACAAGGCGATGGTCCAGTACGATTGGCGGTTATTAATGGCAACAATAATCAACAAATGCGTGGTGTTGCGCGTGTAGGTGATGATGTTAAGGCTGGAAGTACATTAAAAGAGATGATCGGTAATGGTTTTATGGTCATCACGGTAACGCCTGAAAAAGGTGAACGTTATCAAGGTATTGTTGCTCTTGATGGTGAAACTATTGAAGCATGTATTGATAACTACTTTAAGCAATCAGAACAGTTACCTACACGCGTATTTATTCGTAGTGGTATGCAAGCGGGCAAACCAGCCGCAGCGGGTATGCTATTACAAGTATTGCCTGCATCAGAAGAGTTCACAGCAGAACATACTGCTGAACATTTTGAATTGCTCACACAGTTAACGCACACAATTAAAGCTGAAGAGCTATTTACGCTAGATACTAAAGAGATCTTACATCGCTTATATCACGAGGAAGATGTCACTCTTTATGATCCTCAACCTGTTGAATTTCATTGCACTTGTTCACGTGAACGCTGTGAAAATACATTAGTAACATTGTCGAAAGAAGATGTAACTCACCTGTTGCAAGAACAGGGAAATATTGATATGGAATGTGAATATTGTGGAACTCATTATATCTTCAATGAGAATGATATTAATAATATCAATAAGTTGAGCGACTCTGAATTGCACTGATTCGATTTAGCAAGTCAGTTTTATCAAAAGGACGCCATTTTGCGTCCTTTTTTATTCAACAATTTTTCTGTAGTTTTGTGCATTAGCTCTCGTTCTTAACATAAAAAAATTATAAATTTTCAAAATATTGATAACAATCGCTGTTAATTACTCGTAACACCTTAATATTATTCGTAGAAAGGTCTATTTATCAGGAGCGAAACTATGAGCGTTAAAGGTCTTACCCCTAAGGATCTCCAGCAGTACGGTATTAAGGACACGAGTGAAATCATTTATAACCCAAGTTATGAACTGTTATTTAATGAAGAAACCAAGCCTGGATTAACAGGTTACGAGCGAGGCACACAAACCTCGTTAGGCGCTATTGCCGTTGATACAGGTATATTTACTGGACGTTCTCCGAAAGATAAATACATTGTTCGTGATGATGTTACTCGTGACACCGTATGGTGGGCTGATCAGGGTAAAGGTAAGAACGATAATAAGCCACTTTCACAAGAAGTGTGGACTGACTTAAAATCATTAGTAACCAATCAGCTATCAGGCAAACGTTTGTTTGTTGTCGATGCATTTTGTGGTGCGAATGCGGATACACGTTTGAAAGTTCGTTTTATCACAGAAGTTGCTTGGCAAGCGCATTTTGTTAAAAATATGTTTATTCGTCCTGAACAAGAAGAGCTGGAGAATTTCACACCAGACTTCATTGTGATGAACGGAGCGAAATGTACAAATCCAAATTGGAAGGCGCAAGGTCTGAATTCAGAAAACTTCGTTGCTTTCAATTTAACTGAACGCATTCAGTTAATTGGTGGTACTTGGTACGGTGGCGAGATGAAGAAAGGTATGTTCTCTATGATGAACTACTTCCTTCCTCTTAAAGGCATAGCTTCTATGCACTGCTCCGCAAACGTTGGCGAAAGTGGTGATGTTGCTATTTTCTTTGGTCTATCAGGCACAGGTAAAACAACCCTTTCAACCGATCCTAAGCGTAAGCTAATTGGTGATGATGAACATGGCTGGGATGATGACGGTGTGTTTAACTTTGAAGGCGGTTGTTATGCGAAAACAATCCACTTATCAAAAGAAGCCGAACCTGATATCTATGGTGCAATTAAACGTGATGCACTGTTAGAAAACGTGGTTGTGTTATCTGATGGCTCTGTTGATTTCGACGATGGTTCGAAAACAGAAAATACTCGTGTTTCTTACCCTATTTATCATATTGATAATATCGTTAAACCCATTTCCAAAGCAGGTCACGCTAAGAAAGTTATTTTCTTAACAGCGGATGCTTTTGGTGTGTTACCTCCTGTTTCACGTTTAACACCAGAACAGACGCAATACCACTTTTTATCAGGTTTCACCGCTAAACTTGCGGGAACTGAACGTGGTGTGACTGAGCCAACGCCAACATTCTCGGCTTGTTTTGGTGCGGCATTCTTATCTCTGCACCCAACACAATACGCTGAAGTATTGGTAAAACGTATGCAAGCATCAGGTGCTAAAGCCTACTTGGTTAATACAGGTTGGAACGGTACAGGTAAGCGTATCTCTATTAAAGATACACGCGCTATTATTGATGCCATCTTAAATGGTGATATTGATAAAGCACCAATGAAAACACTGCCAGTATTTGATTTAGAGATCCCAACCGCACTGCCAGGCGTTAACAGTGAAATATTAGATCCTCGAGATACTTATGCTGATAAAACGCAATGGGATACCAAAGCAGACGATCTTGCCGATCGCTTTGTGAAAAACTTTGATAAATATACAGACACCCCAGCGGGTCAAGCGTTGACTAAAGTTGGGCCAAAACGTTAATTTTTATTAGCATGAATAAAAACACCAAACTCATAGGATGTTTGGTGTTTTTTATTTGAGATCTTTGAGATAAAAAAAATCCCTGAAATGCGAGAAGATTTCAGGGAATAGAAAGAAAATAAAGTGAAATTGTTTATTAGAGAAAAAGTGACTTTAGAGGGTGATAACCCAACTATGCTGTTACTGGAGGTAAATCAAACAGTAAAATTTCACTGTCCTCATCACCAACGAAACGGATCATATCTTCATTTGCGATAGCCACACCATCACTGGTGGTCGCAATTATGTCATTAATCGTTATTTTGCCTTTCACAACTTGTAGCCAAACATTGCGTCCTGTTTCAGCTTGATATTGTGCTTCTTCACCTTTTTTCAGGTTCCAGCGCCATAACGTCATATCTTGAAAGACTTTTAAAGAGCCATCACGGGCATCTGGCGATAAAATAAGCTGTTTGCTCACTGTTGTATCAAAACGACGTTGATCGTAACGTGGTGTGATACCGACGGTGTTTGGCATAATCCAAATTTGGTAAAAATGCAGTCCTTTATCACTATTTGGATTATATTCTGAGTGAGTAATACCTGTACCTGCACTCATTATTTGAAACTCACCTGCGGGAACATTTTCTTTATTACCCATGCTGTCTTTATGCTCGATATTACCTTCAAGCACATAGGTTAAAATTTCCATGTCTTTATGTGGGTGAGTACCAAAACCTTCACCGGGTATTACGCGATCTTCATTAATCACTCGTAGTGCAGAAAATCCCATAAAATCACGATCGTAGTAATTTGCGAAAGAGAAGGTATGCCAGCTATCTAGCCAACCATGATTAGCGTGTCCTCTTTCATTTGCTTTGCGTAGATAAATCATAATGTGTTTCCTTCTCTGAAGTTGTTGAACACAGTTTACTCAATAGCGCAAAGTAAAAAAGCGGAGGAATTTAACCTGAAGATCCAAATAATTTGAATAAGAGAAAACAAAAACATCGAATAAGTTCTAGAAAAGAAAAAGCCAGCACCCGGCTGGCTAAAATAAAACACTGGAAGCAATGTGAGCAATGTCGTTCTTTCATATGACCCTGAAGGTGGTGCATCTGAAAGTGTTATTGATGATAATAGTTCTCAGTATCATTTGTAAAGCCCTTTTTTAAGCAAATTAGAAAAAAGCGCTAAAAAAGTTTTAACTCACTGATTAAAGAGTTGTGTTATTTTAATAATTTTTTAAAACAGTAATATAACCAAATAGTTAACAATATTCTTTATGGGGTCATTTATAGGAAAAAGAAGAGAAAATGTGGCATAGAACCAGAGGAAAGGAAGGGATATAAGGTATTTTTAATCTCTACCGAGAAATACAAGAAGAAAAAGCCATCACTGATTGATGATGGCTGGCTTTTATTATGTGTAATTTATCAGTTTGTTGATTTTGGTGTTGAAATAAGGCTCTGCGCACAGGCATAAGCCGAACTCCACGCCCATTGGAAGTTATATCCACCTAACCAACCTGTGACATCAACCACTTCCCCAATAAAATAGAGTCCTTTTACTTTTGTGGCTTCCATTGTTTTAGAGGAAAGGGCACGGGTATCTACGCCACCTAGTGTGACTTCTGCGGTGCGATATCCCTCAGTACCATTAGGCTGAACTTGCCATTCTTGTAATAACGTTGCAATTTGCGTAATACGTTCATTACTAAGTTGGGTCAGGGAAACATCAGGTAACTGTTTATTTTCTATCATTATTTCAATAAAACGCTTTGGTAATAAGCGAGAAAGTGTATTTTTTAATAATTGATTCGGATGCTCTTGACGTTTTTCTTGGAGAAGGCTTTCAAGATCAATGCTTGGAAGTAAGTTAATACTTACATACTCTCCAGCTTGCCAATAACTAGAAATTTGTAAAATCGCGGGACCTGAAAGACCACGGTGTGTAAAAAGAATATTTTCTTTAAAGCTTGTCCCATTTTTTGCCGTCACAATGGCAGGTACAGCTACACCAGATAGTTGGCTTAATTGCTCAAGTTGGGGTTTATGCAGAGTAAAAGGCACTAAACCTGCGCGAGTGGGTAAAACAGAAAGTCCAAATTGTTCTGCAACTTTATAGCCAAAAGGAGTAGCTCCTAAACCAGGCATAGAAAGACCACCACTGGCAATGACCACCGAAGGTGTTGTGATCGTTTTTCCATCAACAAAAATAGTAAAGCCCACATCCGTTTTCTCGATTTGCGTGACTTCACTACGTAAGCGAACACTTACTTTCCCTTTTTGACATTCAGTGAGTAATAAATCAACAATTTGCTGTGCTGAATCATCACAAAATAGCTGTCCTAGCGTTTTTTCATGGTAGGCAATGTTATGTTTTTGCACTAATTCAATAAAATCCCATTGTGTATAGCGAGCAAGTGCTGACTTACAGAAATGAGGATTCTCTGATAAGTACGCTGAAGGTTCGATATACATATTGGTGAAATTACAACGCCCACCACCTGACATTAGAATTTTACGGCCCGCTTTTTTGCCATTATCGAGGACTAAAACAGATAATCCTGCTTGTCCTACTAAAGACGCACAAAAAAGCCCCGCGGCACCTGCACCTATAATTACTGTATCGTATGATCCCACAATGATGTCTCGTTCTTGGTTTTCTCTGACAACTTAATCAATGATTTTCGCGTAAGATCAGAGTATTTTTGTAAAATTATATGGAGAAATCTGCATTTTTCACCTAAATTCTTATTAGCAAGGAAAAAAATTGTCAGAAATTTACTTTTTTTTTATTTTTATTAATTAAATGATATATAAGGAATTATCTTAAAAAGGTTCTAATTTTCTTGGTTATCAAATCAAAAAAAGGTTAAATTTCGCTTCCACCGTTCGCATTTGTCGCTGATAATGCGCCGCGTTCATGTCCAACTAACTGGCTTAACGTCTATGCTACATTTGTTTACTGACCTAGAATTTCACACAGGTTTGATGTTGGTTTTAGCACTGTTATTTGTGCTATTTTATGAAGCTATTAACGGCTTCCATGATACCGCAAATGCGGTAGCAACTGTTATCTATACTCGTGCTATGCGTGCGCAATTTGCGGTCGTGATGGCGGGTGTATTTAACTTCCTTGGAGTTTTGCTCGGTGGATTGAGCGTAGCTTATGCTATCGTTCACTTGTTACCGACAGATCTTCTGCTGAATGTGAGCTCAGCTCATGGCCTTGCCATGGTCTTCTCGTTGCTGTTAGCCGCCATTATCTGGAACTTAGGTACATGGTATTTCGGTATTCCAGCATCAAGTTCACATACGCTGATAGGTGCTATCATTGGTATTGGTTTAACAAATGCTATCGTGACAGATTCGTCTATCGTTGACGCATTAAACATACCAAAAATGATCAGTATCTTTCTATCACTCATTCTTTCACCAATTATCGGCTTGGTTATTGCAGGCGCGATGATTTTCTTACTGCGCCGTTACTGGAGTGGTACGAAAAAACGTCGTCGTATTCACCTGACACCTGCTGAACGTGAGAAGCAAGATGGTAAGCGTAAGCCGCCATTTTGGACTCGTACTGCACTGATTTTATCTGCAGTTGGGGTGAGTTTCTCTCATGGTGCAAATGATGGGCAGAAAGGTATCGGTCTTATCATGTTGGTATTAATTGGCGTGGCGCCTGCGGGCTTTGTCGTCAATATGAGTGCGAGCGGATACGATATCACCAAAACTCATGATGCAGTTGTGCACTTACAACAATATTATGAGAAACATCAGCCAGCACTACAGCATGCTATTGATAATACACCAGTAGTACCAGTACAAGCTGATGCTAGTGATACAGATTTCCATTGTAATAGCGCAAGAACGCCAATTGTTCTGAATCAAACAGAACAGATGCTTGCAAATATTAGCTCTTATGATGAGCTAACTGCAGACCAACGTGCTCAAATGCGTCGATTACTTATGTGTATCGCTGATACCGCAACAGAAGTGGCTAAATTACCAGAAACTAGCGCCCAAGATGCACGGTTCTTAAAAACATTGAGTCGTGACCTGCTAAACACCGTGGAATATGCTCCGATTTGGATCATTATCGCAGTGGCATTAGCGCTCTCTATCGGGACAATGGTAGGTTGGAAACGCGTTGCAGTAACGATTGGTGAGAAGATTGGTAAGAAAGGTATGACTTATGCTCAAGGGGTTTCTGCGCAAGTAACAGCAGCGGTATCCATTGGTGTAGCAAGTTATACGGGTATGCCTGTATCAACAACACAAGTTCTGTCATCTGCAGTTGCAGGTACAATGATTGTTGATGGTGGTGGTGTCCAATCGAAGACGGTGAAAAATATTGCACTGGCTTGGATCTTAACATTACCAGTTAGCATTGGTTTATCAGGTTTACTTTATTGGATATCACTTACATTTATTGTGAATAGCTGATAACAATAATTACCTAAGTTTGTTTATAAACGGTGACTTTTTAGTCACCGTTTTTTATTTTTATTACCTACCAAAAAAGCATGGCAATTAAACTTGCGACAGCCAAAATACAAAAACGGCTAACAAGATAAAATTGCCGATAAATCCGCTCACAACGCATAATGACTTCAGGATTATGATGACTGACGTATTGGCGTTGGTTGATATAGCGAATTAGTCTTAGTTGTTTTGAAAATTGTCCGTGCATAGTAAAAAATCCATTGCCATCCACAGATTGGTAGAGCAAAGGATCAGATTGGCGCAATATCGTGAGCAATACCCGAATAGATGAAAAATAACGCATCATATTAATCAGGCAAAGAATACATAGCGCCCAAAAGACAACAATGACATTAAACATAATCCCCTCCCTAGAATAATAGATTCTGAGATGAGAAAACCTTTACCAATAAAGGTTACTTTTTTCTCTAATTTAAGTTTAGGTGAAATTAAGCAATAAACAAAAGTGACTTTTTCAAGTTGTTTCCTTTTTCAGAAAAAAAGATAAAAAATAACTCTAAAAGGGTGTTTTTGTTGTTTTTTATACTCAATTCTCATTATTATGATGATATTGTCGGTGAATGACATCGTGCTAATGTAAAATGGTGTATATTGTTATTTATCGATAGATGCTTTCTTGATGAATTTGACATAAGTTGTGATCAAGGCGACATCTAATTTTCATCTTAAAACGTTATATTTAATACATAGGATTTAGGCTTAACAGCCTTTCCAACCGATTAATCAGCTTATGGAAGGAGTTCACGATGGCTTATAAGCATATTCTAGTGGCAGTTGATTTATCCCCTGAGAGTAACGTCTTAGTACAGAAAGCTGTATCTATGGCAAAACCCTATAATGCCAAAGTTTCCTTAATTCACGTTGATGTTAACTACTCTGATCTTTATACCGGTCTAATTGATGTCAACCTCGGTGATATGCAGCAACGTATTACTGATGAAACCCGTAACGCGTTAAAAGACCTCTCTGATAAATCAGGTTATGAAATTCAGGAAACCCTGAGTGGTAGTGGTGATTTAGGCCAAGTTCTGGTTGATGCGATTAAGAAATACGATATGGATTTAGTCGTTTGTGGTCATCACCAAGACTTCTGGAGCAAATTGATGTCATCAGCACGCCAACTAATTAATACTGTGCATGTTGATATGCTAATTGTTCCTCTGAAAGATGATGAATAATAATCGATTGCTTGTTTAAGCAAAAAAAATGCCTGCTTATGCAGGTATTTTTTTTGCCTAAAATTCCTATTTTTCCTGCTTTTAAACCGAGTCAACCTTTTTTTTTTGTCTAATTATGAAAAAAATGTCTTGAAGTGTGAATGTATTTTAATGATATATTCAAGAAGTAAAACAACATCAACCTCACAAAACCCAAAAATATTCCGAATAAATGAGGTTATGCCAACATCACATTACACAAAAAAGGAATAGCTGAATGAATATATCTGGCTCATTATCTTCGTTTTTAGAAGGGGTAGAAAAATATAACGCTCATCAACCTGAGTATCATCAGGCGGTTCGTGAAGTTTTTACCACTTTGTGGCCTTTTTTAGAGAAAAACCCACAATATCGTGAACAATCATTACTTGAGCGCTTAGTTGAGCCTGAACGTATTATCCAGTTTCGCGTCTGTTGGTTAGATGATAAAGGGCAAGTGCAAGTTAACCGTGCATGGCGTATCCAATTTAACTCAGCCATTGGACCTTACAAAGGTGGTATGCGTTTTCATCCATCAGTAAATCTTTCTATCCTAAAATTCTTAGGTTTTGAGCAAACATTTAAAAATGCATTAACTACATTGCCAATGGGAGGAGCCAAAGGTGGTTCCGATTTTAATCCTAAAGGTAAAAGTCATGGGGAAGTCATGCGTTTTTGTCAGGCACTGATGACGGAACTCTATCGCCATTTAGGTGCCAATACGGATGTTCCTGCTGGTGACATTGGTGTGGGTGCACGAGAAGTCGGTTTTATGGCAGGCATGATGAAAAAGCTGTCTAATAGCAATGAATGTGTATTTACAGGTAAAGGTCTTTCATTTGGTGGTAGTTTAATCCGCCCAGAAGCTACTGGGTATGGTTTAGTTTACTTTACTAATGCGATGCTTAAACGTCATGGTATGTCTCTTGAGGGAATGCGTGTAGCGGTTTCTGGCGCGGGTAACGTTGCACAGTTCACTATCGAAAAATGTTTAGAGTTAGGCGCTAAAGTAATAACAGCATCGGATTCAGGTGGTACTGTGGTTGATGAAGCTGGATTTACTACTGAAAAACTCGCTCGACTCACTGAAATTAAAAATAATTATGGTCGTGTTGAAGAGTACGCAAAAGAATTTGGCTTAACGTATCTTGAAGGGCAACAACCTTGGGCTGTTCCTGTTGATATTGCTTTGCCTTGTGCAACACAAAATGAGTTAGATTTGGAAGCGGCTAAAATACTTATCAAAAATGGTGTGAAAGCCGTTGCTGAAGGCGCGAATATGCCAACAACGATTGCAGCAACGGATGCCTTTACTGAAGCGGGTGTCCTGTTTGCGCCAGGTAAAGCTGCTAATGCTGGTGGTGTTGCAACCTCTGGTTTAGAGATGGCACAGAATGCGGCACGTTTAAGCTGGAAAGCAGAGAAAGTGGATGCTCGCTTACATCACATTATGTTAGATATTCACCATGCTTGCGTGAATTACGGTGGTGAAGGTAAGCAAACTAATTATATCCAAGGCGCGAACATCGCAGGCTTTGTTAAAGTCGCTGATGCAATGCTGGCACAAGGCGTTCTGTAAATTTTATCTATTCTGAACGGGTGTTTAACACCCGTTAGATTTAAAATTTATTTATTTTTTCCTAATGTGTAAGTGATTACACACAAGGATAAATATCAAAACGGTGATTTTTTGTAGTTACATTGGCGTGTGCGGGCTGATTATTTAATGGTTCTGCATAATCAGGGCGTTTTACCACAACCCTTTTTTTAGCTAACGTCATTGCTGGTTCTAATAGTGCATCTGCATCTTCATCGGCACCTACTAAAGACTGAAATACTCGCATCTCTTTTTTCACTAATGCGCTTTTCGCTTTATGTGGATACATAGGATCAAGATAAACTACATCGGGTGCTGGTGTGATTTCTGTCAGTGCTTGAGCTGAAGAGGCGTGGATCAGTGTCATACGTTCTTGCATCCATTCACCAATATCAGGATCAAGATAAGCTCGTTTTAAGCCGTCTTCAAGCAACGCCGCGACAACAGGGTGGCGTTCAACCATTCTCACCTTACAACCAATAGAGGCCAATACAAACGCATCACGACCAAGTCCCGCTGTTGCATCAACTACATCAGGTAGGTAGTCTTTTTTAATGCCGACCGCTTTTGCCACAGCTTCACCTCGACCACCGCCAAATTTACGACGGTGCGCCATGGTGCCTTCCACAAAATCGACATAAATACCACCCAATTTAGGTTCATCTTGTTTGCGTAATTCAAGGTGAGTAGGTGTTAACACTAATGCCATAATTTGCGTTTCATCGTGAACTAAGCCCCAACGTTGCGCTAAATCAGATAAGGCGCTGTTATCAGCGCCTTCTTCACAAAGTAAACAGATATTCACATATCATCCTTTAATGCCGTAGCCTTTGAGCATAGCATCAAGTTTCGGCTCACGACCACGGAAGCGTTTGAACAGCTCCATTGGCTCTTCTGAACCACCACGAGTTAAAATATTATCAAGGAATGATTGACCCGTTTCGCGGTTAAAAATGCCTTCTTCAGAGAAGCGAGAGAATGCATCTGCTGCCAGTACATCAGCCCATAAATAGCTGTAATAACCTGCTGCATATCCACCTGCAAAAATATGGCTAAAGGCGTGAGGAAAACGCGCCCAAGGTGTAGAAGGAACCACGGAAACTTTCTCTTTCACACTGTTTAAGATTTCCATAATACGCGCTCCTTTCGATGGATCATATTCAGCGTGTAAACGGAAATCAAACAGACCAAATTCCAGTTGACGTAACACAAACATCGCTGACTGATAATTTTTTGCTTTAAGCATATTATCAAGCATTGCCTGTGGTAATGGTTCACCAGTTTCATAATGACCCGAAATAAAGGCCAACGCTTCTGGCTCCCAACACCAATTTTCCATAAATTGGCTTGGTAATTCAACAGCATCCCAAGGCACGCCATTAATGCCTGCAACATCTGCCGTATCAATCTGAGTTAACATGTGATGTAAGCCGTGACCAAACTCATGGAATAGAGTGGTTACTTCATTATGAGTAAACAGTGCTGGTTTATCGCCTACTGGCTTATTGAAGTTACAAGTGAGGTAAGCAACGGGGTTTTGTAGTGAACCGTCAGCATGACGCATTCTTCCTACGCAATCATCCATCCAAGCGCCACCACGTTTGTGCTCGCGTGCATATAAATCAAGATAGAAGCTACCACGTAAAGTGTTGCTTTCATCATAAAGCTCAAAGAAACGGACGTCGTCATGCCAAGTTTCGATGTCGTTACGTTCTTTGGCTGTTAAACCATAGATACGATGAACGACTTCAAATAAACCACTTAAAGCACGTTGTTCAGGGAAGTAAGGGCGTAACTGTTCATCATCGATTGAGAATAGGTGTTGTTTTTGCTTTTCGCTGTAATAAGCCAGATCCCACGATTCGAGTTTATCAACACCATAGTGTTCTTTTGCAAATTGAGTGAGTTCTGCTAATTCTTCTTCACCTTGTGGATGAGCGCGTTGGGCTAAATCAGTTAAGAAGCTAATTACTTGCTCAGGAGACTCTGCCATTTTAGTAGCAAGGGATTTTTCAGCGTAATTTTTAAAGCCTAGCAGTTGAGCGAGTTCATGACGTAACGCTAAGATTTCCGCCATAATTTCACTGTTATCCCACTGACCAGCATTTGGACCTTGATCAGAGGCGCGAGTACTATAAGCAATGCTCATCTCTTTTCGCAGTTCACGGTTATCTGCGTAAGTCATAACTGGTAGATAGCTTGGCATATCAAGTGTTAACAGATAGCCTTCTTGCTCTTTAGCTTGCGCAATCGCTTTTGCTGCATCAATCGCACTTTGTGGCATACCAGATAGATCGTCTACATTGGTAATTAATTTAGACCAACCCATTGTGGCATCTAATACGTTATTGCCGTATTTCGCACCTAATTCTGACATACGCGCACTAATTTCACCAAAACGCTGTTGTTTCTCTTTTGGTAAACCGATACCTGATAATTCAAAATCACGCAGTGCATTTTCAACCGCTTTTTTCTGAGGTTGAGTTAATGTGTTGAAATCTGCACTTTCTTTAATGGATTTATAAGCTTGATATAAACCTTCGTGTTGCCCCATCCAAGTACTAAATTCAGACAATAGCGGTAAGCTTTGTTCATAGGCTTCACGCAGTTCTGCACTATTTTTAACTGAGTTTAAATGGCTAACAGGAGACCAAACTCGAGACAGTTTATCGCCAGCTTCTGCTAACGGTTGGCAAAGGTTATCCCAGTTAAATTGAGTATTATCAGCCAATAATTTTTCAACTGTTTCACGGTAAGTTTCTAAGACTTCTTTAAGAGCGGGAACAACGTGTTCTGGTTTGATAAGGGAAAATGCAGGTAATCCCGTTGTGCTAAGTAATGGATTTGACATAAAAAACATCCTGTATTTAGGTTTGCAGTGGCGTAAAACACACCACTGAGTTTATTCGTTATAGAGAGTAAGATGAGGATGAAACCGCATAAGTTCAATAGTATCGCGGTAATTATCCGAGGTTTTACTCAAAAATGGGATTATTTTATTTGAAAGAGCTTTTATTGATTTGATGCACTTGGGATTAAAAATAATTCAGCGTATAATCATCCCGTTATTTCCTTTTGACCCATTCAAAAATGGAAGATCATCGTCCCCGGTGGGGCGGCTGGACTTCAAATCCAGATGGGGCCGCCAGCGGTCCTTGGCAGGTTCGACTCCTGTGATCTTCCGCCACTTTGTATTAACTGATCTTCCAATAAAACCTCTTTTTATTCTCTTATCATATTGTTTTTCAGCAAAATAGTACGTTTGTTATCTATTTACTGATGCCCTTATTTTTTTGTTAAACATGGTATATTGTTGTTCACAGTTTATTCGTAATGTATAGAGAGTGAGGGCAATTTGATGAGCGAAAATCTTCCTGAAGCACCACAGGGCGAATTTATTTTGTTCCGTAGTGAAGATGGTCAGACTCACGTCGAATGCCGCTTTGAGTCGGATACTCTGTGGTTATCTCAGGCTGAAATTGCCAATCTTTATCAGGTAACACCTCAGGCAATAACTCAACATATTAAAGCTGTCTACGAAGAAGGCGAGCTTGTACAAAATTCAACTTGTAAGTCTTTCTTACAAGTTCGACAAGAAGGCAATCGGCAGGTTAATCGCAATACGCTGCATTACAACCTTTCAATGATCCTTGCTATTGGTTACCGCGTCCGTTCAGTTCGCGGTACTCAGTTTCGTCAGTGGGCAACACAAACCTTAGAACAGTATCTGATCAAAGGGTTTGTGATGGACGATGAGCGGCTGAAAAACCCGCCTGTTGGTCAGTCTGTCGTGCCAGATTACTTTGATGAGATACTCGAACGTATCCGTGATATTCGTGCCAGTGAGCGACGAGTTTATCTACGGGTGAAAGAGATATTCACCATGGCAGCAGACTACGAACCTTCAAATAAAGAAACCAATCGATTCTTCCAAACCATCCAAAACAAATTGCATTTTGCCTGTACGGGAATGACTGCCGCAGAGCTTATTGCCAGCCGTGCAGATGCGAGTCAGCCAGATATGGGATTAACCAGCTATAAATTTGATGAAGTACGTAAAACGGATGTAACGATTGCGAAGAACTATCTGCGTGAAAATGAACTTAAAGAATTAAACCGTATTGTCAATATGTGGCTCGATTTTGCTGAAGACCAAGCACTGCGCCGTAAGCAAGTTTTCTTACAGGATTGGGATACCAAGCTGGATCAGTTTTTAAGTTTCAACGACCGTGAAGTATTACAAGGCGCAGGTGAAATAAGTAAAAAAGCCGCTGATGAAAAAGCTAAAGAAGTATTTGATATTTTTGCCCAAAAACGTCGTCGATTAAAAGAAATCGAAGGGGCAAGAGCGAATATTGCGGCACTGAAAGATTTGCTAAAAAGAGGTAAATAAAAAAGCAGTCATTCTATTAATTTTTATATTAACTAAATTGTCAGGATCAGTTTTATGGCAGAAGATGAGGTAGCGAATATTGAAGGCGAATTATTTACTGACGGTTCATAACAACGAAAAGTATATTAAGAACCAGCCAGTATTAGTCGATCTTTGCAGGTTTTAGTCGGAGTAATTTTCTAACTAGAAATCAGTCTTAGAAAAACCAGTCATACTATCTAGCCCCATTTCTCTGCCTAATGCTGTCATTGGATGGACAATGATCAAGCCTCGTACGGCTTTCTTCAGCTTGCCAATATCAGCTTGTTCTTTCTTAGTAATGGGGCGTTTGAATGGCATATCTTCTAATTTCTGCGCTTCTTTACTTAGTTTATTGCTACGTACTTCTTTCAAACGAACGATTTCAGTTTCCAGTTCTACTTTTTCTTTCTCAAACTCTGCGTATTTTTCTGCTTCGTCTGTCAGCGAGATATTTGCCATTTTGTGACGAATAAGATCTAAACGGTCGCTAAGGAGTTTGATTTTTGCTTTTTCGATTTCTTTCATTATTAATTAACCGTGAACAAATTTCTTGTTGGCAAGTATACACCATTCTGCATAGGAGCATGAAAAGGGGGACGAATTAAAGCAGACATCACATTCATTATTTTTTCTTGTTCAGCATCGATTTTAAATCAGCAAACGGATTATAAGTGGCTGCGCCTACATCGTCTT
Source organism: Proteus sp. LHD240705 (assembly GCF_047921555.1). Taxonomy (NCBI): domain Bacteria; kingdom Pseudomonadati; phylum Pseudomonadota; class Gammaproteobacteria; order Enterobacterales; family Morganellaceae; genus Proteus; species Proteus sp. LHD240705. The sequence goes on along the minus strand of NZ_JBLRMI010000006.1, from coordinate 213,595 downwards.
GTGCATCTTCACCCGCGACAACGGTTGTACCGTATTGGTCTGCTTCTGTATATTTCGAGTGTTCATGATCATGGCAAAACAGACACAATAACTCCCAGTTACTGCCATCTTCTGGGTTATTGGTATGGTCGTGATCAATATGATGAACGGTTAATTCACGTAGATTGGAATAAACGAACTCACGAGCGCAACGCCCACATACCCACGGATAGATTTTCAGCGCTTTTTCACGGTAGCCACTTTCCAACCGTGCATAGTTTTTAGGGATCAGTGCCATTGTTATTACCTGTTATAAGAGAAAGTTTGACGATAGTTTTTCCAATATACTCTGAATGCACTCATTGGTTCAAATCTCACAAGGCCTATTTCCTCCAATAACCCATCACACTCACAATCTGATGCACTCTTGGAAATTACAGGTATAATTTCAAAAATTATTTAGCAGATTTAGGCATAAAAATGGCAAAACTTACCTTACAAGAACAAATGTTAAAAGCAGGGCTTGTGACCAGTAAAAAAATGGCGAAAGTTCAAAGAACGGCGAAAAAATCACGCGTTCAGGCACGAGAAGCAAGAGAAGCCGTGGAAGAAAATAAAAAAGCCCAACTTGAGCGCGATAAACTGCTTAGTGAGCAACAAAAACAAGCAACTTTATCTAAAGAGTATAAAGCGCAAGTTAAGCAACTTATTGAGATGAATAGAATTACGCCAGCAACAGGCGATATTGATTTTAACTTCACTGACAATAATGTGATTAAAAATATCGTAGTGGATAAACTGACACAATCTCAATTGATTAATGGACGTCTCGCCATTGCTCGTCTGGATAGTGCAGATAAAACTGAATATGCGATTATTCCAGCAAGTGTTGCGGATAAAATTACACAAAGAGATGTGGACTGTATCTTGTTAAATAACGCACTTAGCGAAACAGAACAAGATGAAGACGATCCTTATGCTGATTTTAAAATCCCAGATGATTTGATGTGGTAATAAGCAAAGTAGCTTATTACCTCAAAGACATAGTCTGTATAAGCATTGTGCTTTATACTGCATCTGGAAATTTTTGTAGATAAACGATTAAGTAGGCGATAATGGCAATGAACGGAATAATCACAAAGTGGTTTGAAGATAAAGGTTTTGGATTTATTAAAGATGAAAACGGTGATAACCGTTATTTTCATGTGATTAAAGTTGCCAACCCTGCTTTGATAAAAACAGATGCAAATGTCACGTTTGAACCAACCACAAATACTAAAGGTCTATCTGCTTACGCGGTGAAAGTGATCCCAGACAGCAAATATGTCTATATTGCAGGTGAGCGAGTTAAACTGACATCCATTAAATCATTTCGAATTTATAGTGAAGATGTGCCCGCAGATACGCATATCAATAAAGAAAACACCATACTTTCTGTCGGTACTTTAATGAATAGCATCAGACCAAAATCAGCGGATGACGCCAATAATATGCGCACGTTGAGAAAGCTTGCGATCACCACAATGCACGGAACAGAAATAGTTTTTACTGAAGATGAACTTGATATCGATGAAACAGTAAAAGCACTTAAACTGTAAATATCGATATTTAAAACGGGCTCTCGCAGCGCGCTTTTATGGGTGCTTGGCTAATGGGATGAACAAAATGAAGTTCACTCGCATGAAGCATAAGTCGCGGAGTCCGTTCAGTTCCTTCTATTCCTTCAATTAAATCTCCGTCGCACCCACCATATAAATCACAACCTAAAATAGGATGCCCTATAAACTGGCTGTGAATACGAAGTTGATGAGTTCTCCCTGTTTCAGGCATAAATTGTACTCGCGTTAAAGGCAATAACGTTCCATCTTCTAACGTATGATAAAAACGTTCAATAACGTGGTAGCGAGAGCGCGCGGGTTTGCCATTAATGGGGCTAATCGACATACGTGGGAACAGAGCCGTATCTTTTGCAATCGGCGCATCGATTATTCCTTCATTATCATCTAAATGCCCGCACAGTAGCGCGCTGTATACTTTGGTTACACTGCGCTGGCTAAATTGCTGACACAAAAGAGCATTGATTGTTTTATTGCGTGCCACAACCATCAATCCAGATGTACCAAAATCAAGTCGATGAACAAGCGTACAACCCGGAAATAGCTTCACTAATCGATAGTGTACTGAGTCGATGTTTTCTGGATTCTTTCCTGACAGACTGAGTAGCCCTGTTGGCTTATTGATAAGCACTAAGTGCTCGTCTTGATAAAGGATCTCGATTTCATCATGGCAAGGTGGGGCAATAAAAGTATCGATAATCGTAGACATCAGCTTATCCGCAGAAAAAGAAGGAAATGGATGATAGCGAATTTTAGGTTAACAGGCGAATGTAGAGATATACTCTTAGTAATTTGAATACGACGAGTATAAACGTTAATCCCTGAGGACAACCGATGAACAATGACATTCATTTTAAATATTATGACATGGTAGAAGAGTATGCGATGGAATCGATAGAGCCTGTTGCTGAGGCTGAAGCAGATGCGCTGGCTCTCTACTTCCAGTTACTACTTACACGATTAATGAATAACGAAGAAATTAGCGAAAACGCACAGCAAGAGATGGCAAAAGAAGCGGGTATTGATAAAAAACGCATTGATGATATCGCCATGTTTCTTAATCGCTGGGGTAACGAATAATACGTATTGGGCTCATTAAAAAATGGGCTCAATATTATCCTAATTCACAAAATGTCACTCTGATCCTACATAACTGTATGATTTAACGTATACTCGTTATGCACTTTATTTCACATAAACTCGTAAAAAATAACCGAACTGCTTTTTTGATGTTTGCTGTTTTCATTAGATATTTTAGATTAATTTATTGGGTGAGATATGCTGGATTTTTTAAAAAATTATGACAATTTGACGATCAGCGAAAAGAAAGTATTAAAATATCTCACCGATAATATTGCGGATATTCCGTATTTAAATATTAATGATTTAGTCGCCAAAACCTTTGTATCAAAAACGGTTATCATTAATTTATCGCAAAAATTAGGATTTAGTGGATTTAAAGAGCTTAAATTCCAAATTAATAATTATATTTTGACGAAAAATAAAGTCGAAAAAACGAATGCGGCATCTTATAAAAAACAATTAGAAAAAAATATTCATAAAACATTTACCTTAATTAATGAAGAACAAATTCAGGAGTGTGCAAAAACCTTACGCCATTCTAGGAATATTTTTATTGTTGCAAGAGGTACAAGCAAAGCCGTAGGGTATTACCTTGAACACCTATTGTTTGCATTAGGTCTGCATTGCTTTTTTATTAATGATTACAACTTATCTGATTCGTTTACACGTCTTGTTAATGAAGATGACACGGTTATCTTTATCTCTCTTTCTGGTGGCACTAAGAAAATCATCGAGACAGCAAAAATCGTGCAGCTAAAAGATGCTAACATCATTAGTATGACAGCATTTAATACCAATGAATTAACCACTTATGCAACTCATGCTCTATTTTGTTTTGCTGATAATCATGATACTAAAAAAGATGATACCAAATCACGAATTGGATTTTTTATGCTGGTGGATTTACTGATTAATGAGTTAGAAAATCTACTTTAAAAAGGGATAATAGAGCTTATATGATTTATTAAATACTATTTTTAATTATTAAAGCGTGAATAATATTAATATATCTTGTTAGATTAATCGTTATTTATTCTAAAATAGCTTTTCTTTTCAATCTTACTTCTCAACCCTAAAATAAATATTATTTAATAGAATAAAAGGATTTATTCATTGTTCTTTATTACATCGATAATTAACAAAAAGACCTAAGTCATAAAATATGACCTGAGATAATATTTAAAACCAGCGCGTCATTCATTTCCTATAATCCCTAAGATAGAGTACCTCTGTAATTCTTTTATATTCGAGAAGTCATAAGGAAAAAAATATGGCCAGGAAAAAGTTCAGCGAATCTATTCAGCGCTTTGGTAGAACCCTACTTCTACCTATCGGCGTATTGGCACCAATCGGTATGATATTGGGGATCAGTGGTGCTTTAGTTCAGTCTTATATGATTGCACGCTTTCCTTTCTTAGGAAATGAAACCGTCAACGCATTGTTAGTGAGTATCCGTTCTATTGCGGGCGTTGTGTTTGACAATATCCCTCTCTTATTTGCAATGGGTGTGGCATATGGTATGAGCCACAAAGATAAGGGGATAGCGGTCTTTGCCTCTGTTGTCGGCTATTTAACCTTGATAAGTACTATCAATATCTGGCTGGTATTGACAGGAAAATTGGCTGATCCTGCGATTATGACGCAAGTGGGGCAAATCAAGGTGCTTGGTATCCAAACCATGAATATCAGTGCAGCAGGGGGGATTATCACGGGATTAATCGCCGCATGGGCAACGGATAAATTCTATAACCTGGAATTACCAACTGCATTTGCTTTCTTCTCAGGGAAAAAATCTGTCGCCATTATTATGGTCGGATTGATGATAGGCGTAGGCGCATTATTGCCATTTATTTGGGAAGTATTAGTCATGGGCTTAACTAAGCTCTCGGCTGTCTTCTTAAGCCCTGTCGGGCCTTTCTTTACCGCGGGTGGTGAACGTCTATTTATTCCATTTGGTTTACACCATGTTTGGAACGTTCTGTTTAGATTTACCGAAGCGGGTGGCTCTTATGTTATTGAAGGTCAAACCTATGTGGGTGTTGTGCCAGCAATGACCGAAGTATTGTTTAATCAAGGGCCAAGTAGTGAATATTGGGCAATGATGCCAAGCCTAACGCGCTTTATGGCTCAACAACAAATGTTGGTTACGTTGTTCCTATTCCCTGCGATTGCATTAGCAATTTATAAAACCTCGAAGAAAGAAAATCGCGCTGAAGTTAAATCGATGCTGGTGACGATGGTCTTAACGGCAATGTTAGGTAACGTTACTGAGCCACTTGAATTTACTTTCGTCTTTATCGCGCCGTTACTCTACTTAATTTACGCGATTATCGTCGGTATTGGCGCTGTTCTGCTCTCTTTTGCGGGAGTTGCGATTGGTTATATTCGAGGCACAGTCTTTGATTTCACCATCTTTGGTTTACTGTACGAACATACTAACTGGATCTTCTTAGTGTTGATTGGTAGCGCACTGGCTGTTGTGACCTACTTTATTTTCTACTGGGCTATCGTCAAATTTGATATCAAAACACCAGGTAGAGAAGAATCAAGCAATATGAAAAATACGTTAATCAAAGAAAAACGTTATGGCGAAATTGCAGAAATTCTTATTCAAGCGTTAGGTGGCAAACAAAATATTCGTAATGTTGATAACTGTATTACACGATTACGTATCGATATTAATGAAGTTAATCAAATAGATAAAGAGTTAATGTTAGAGTCTGGCTGTACAGCATTCTTCTTTCCGGCAGCAAACCATGTCCATGTCGTTTATGGCCCTAAAGTCGAATTTGTTCGCAATGCTGTTGATGAAGCAATGAAGAAATAAAAGGATACATGATGAGAGCGTTATACGATTCTAAAAGTAAAACAATCGACGATCGCGGTATAAAAAATCTGCTGTCCAATGAAGCGAAATATTCAACTTGGTTGATGTTTGAAGCCATGTTAGCGCAAGCACAAGCTGAATACGGTTTTATTCCACAGTCTGCCGCAGATGAAATTAAAGAAAAGGCGATTATTGAGAATATCGATTTCGAAGAGATGAACCGTATTTATCAAAAAATCGGTCATGGCTTTGTGCCTTTCTTAAAAGTACTGGTGAATGCATGCTCTGAAGAGAGTGGTAAATATGTGCACTACGGCATTACCACTCAAAATATACAGCAAAGTTCACAGCTGTATATGATGAAAACGGTACACAACAAATTTATGTTGTTGTTAAGCGAGATCATCGAAAACTTATCAAATCTCGCTGAAAGAACCAAACATATGGTGATGGCAGGTAGAACACACGGTCGCCATGCTATTCCAATTACTTATGGTTATAAAGTGTCTGTTTGGATCAGTGATTTTATTGATTGCTACCAGCGTATGAAAGAGTGTGAAAAGCGTGTATTCACTATCATGATGGGGGGCGCAGTAGGTGCTTTTAACTCCATGCCTGAAGTGGGGATGAAAGTACAAAAACGCGTTGCTGAATTAGTGGGTATGCAAGCAATGGAAGTCCCATCACGTAACCTAAGTACGCATAAATTAGAGTACATGATGAATTTGGCATTGATGGCAAATATCTGCCATAAAATGGGTGAAGAAGTGTATAGCACCACGTTAGAAGAAATTGCTGAAGTTTCTGAAGGATTTACAAAAGGCACTGTGGGTAGTAGCACGATGCCTCATAAAATTAATCCAAAATTAGCCAAAGGAATTATCGCTAACTCACAAAAGCTTTACTCATTACCGAATGTGGGCATGTATTCCGCAGTAAGACCATACGAGGGCGATAGCAGCTCTTATATGTTATTCGATGGCTTAATTGAAGAAGCATTAGAATTAACAACAGAAATTTTGCTAAGAACGGAAGAGCTTTCAAGAACCATCGTTCCTCATGAAGAGAGAATGCTACATAACGTGATGAGAAATAAGGGTTTAGATAATACCGAATACGTTATGATGAAAATGGCAGAAAAATTAGGCAAAGATAAAGCGCATTCATTGTTATATGAAGAAGCCATTAAAACGGCGGCAGATGGTGAAGATTTTTACACTAATCTGATGAAGAATGAAACCATTACAGCGGCATTTAATGCAGATGAAATTAAGGCAATGCTTGATCCTCGTTCTTATATCGGTTTATCTGTTGAACTTGCTGAAAAAGAAGCAAAACGTGGATTAGTGGCGGCTCAAGAAATTAAGCAAAGCTATAAATAAGTCGTAAAAGTTATCAAGTATCCATCAATAAATCATTATCAGTTAAGTCGAGAGCCACTCATTTTGAGTGGCTCTTTTTGCTGATGACTAACCAATCAAACCATGCACTAAAATAATCCCGATACAAATTGGCCCAATATAACGCCATACCAATAATAAGCTTTGACGTTTTAATCCTGTGATATTTTCAGGAATAAAGGCATTCGCTCTACGTGACCAACCAAAGATTAAACACATTGCAATACCAAACAGTGGCATCAAAATATTAGAAGTCAGGTAATCCAACAAATCGAAGACTGTTTTGCCCCCCAGCGTCACGTCACTCATCGGTCCAAAAGATAATGACACTGGAATACCCATCAACATAATCGATGCGGTTACGACTAACCCTGCACGACGGCGTGTCCACTGAAAACGCATCTGTACGTAAGCGACGATATGTTCCAGTAATGAAATTGCAGAAGTTAACGCTGCCATTAATAACAAGACAAAGAACGTCACGGCTAAAATATTGCCACCAGGTAAGTTAGCAAAGTAAACTGGCATGGTCATAAAGGTTAAACCTGGGCCCGCATTAGGCTCTAAGCCTGCGGCAGATAATGCAGGGAAAATCATTAATCCGGCAAGTACACATACCATACAAGACAGAATAACCACCCACATACTGGAGTTAGCGATACCTTTATTATCCGCTAAATAAGCACTGTAAGTGATGTGAATACCTAAACCGATAGACAGTGAGAAGAAGGCTAACCCTAACGCATCTAATACGCCTTGAGGGGTTAATTTGCTGAAATCAGGGTATAAAAATAATTTTAAGCCTTCAGAAGAACCAGGTAAGCTAATACCAACAATAATCAATAAAATCATAATGATAAATAACATTGGCATCATGATTTTAACGGCTTTTTCTAATCCGCGTTGTACACCTGCTAAAACCACAAAACAGGTTAATCCAGCAAAAGCAAGGTGAGCCAAAATAGGCCATAAAGGATCACTAATAAAGCGGGTAAAAATACCCGTTAATTCAGCGCTATCTGTAATATTCAACTGACCTGTTGCCGCCATAACGGTATAGCCAATTGTCCAACCACCGACAACACTATAGAAGCTATAAATACACCATGAACTGAATACACCAATAACGCCTATAATGACCCAATTGCGCCCCATCATTTTCTTAAATGCATTAACTGCTTCGGCGTGTGTGCTACTGCCTAATATATTTTCAGCCAGTAATACCGCAAGCCCGATAATAAAACTAAATAATAAGAAGACGATTAAGAATGCACCACCACCATTATTGGCAGCGACATAAGAAAACTTCCAGATTGCGCCAATACCGATTGCAGAGCCTGCGGCTGCTAAGATATGGCCGACTCGTGATGTCCATTGCTGGCTCATTTTGCCTCCGATTTAATTATTTTAGTGATGGAGGTAGCTGGCAAACAACGAATTGCAGATAAAACATTGTAATTCATAACCTTTGTGGTGAAACTAAACATCATAGAACTCCCCTAAAAAATCAGTTCCACCAGTAGGTTACAAACAAAAAAACCACCTTACTGGTGGCTTTTGCAAAAGATGAATAAGCGTGGCCACCTAACGAAGTAGTAGTAGGTTTAGGCCTAAAAGTCGGTTGTTAGTGTTCATATTCATCTTTTTGCTCTTTATTGAAATGGATATCATCGCAATGCAATATGAAATATTGTTTTTCAAAATGCGTATTTGTTATTTATATCATAAATTCAAACTAAAGAAATAAATTTTATTGGAATTCAGTGTTAATTTTTATTTCTAAATGTTTTTCTGATGCCAATAGATAAATGTCGTAATAAGTCATGGAATTAACCTTATTTGTGTAAGGTGAGCATCGGCAAAAATGTCGAAACGGTTATTAAACATTATTTTATTTTTATATCTTATTGATTATATTTAAAAAATTTAATTGGAATAATTCCTGATTAATTGAAAGTTCTTTATGACTCTTTTACTCCCTAGTTAGCACACAAGGTGAAAATGGGGATTAAATCGATTAAAAAGGCTCTTGAAATAAAACTCCATTCTTATCTCTTTTATAAAAAAATTTTACTGTAAAAGAAGTAACATTATATTCTGCATAAAATCTCAACAATAAATTATTGTGACTACTTTTTATTCCAATGTCAGATTTTTATTCCTAAATTTGATTTAAGGAAAGTTATAAAAATATAAGGCTAAAAAATAGACATTTTGATCGTCTTCACAATTCAGAAAAGATCGATTTGAAGTTTAACTCCGAAAATAATTATATATTGGAGTGATCTTCAATATACAAAAAACACCCTACTTGATGACAATAATAAGAGCTAATAAGTATGAACAGAATAAAGAAAATATCTTACGCCTGTCTCTCTGTAATGCTAGTGTCAGCAATATTCACCTCTACTAGCTTTGCAGAAAAACTTCCTAACTTACCTGTCACATTTAAAAGTGGGGCAGGAACAATCAACAAAAATGTTATTTATATTGGTTTAGGCACAGCAGGAAAATCTTGGTATAAGCTTGATCTTAATAATCAAACAAAACAATGGGAAAAAATAGCAGACTTTCCTGGTACACAAAGAGACCAGGCCATTGCACTAGCATTAAATAACGATATTTATGTATTTGGTGGTGCGGGAAAAGAAAATAAAGAGAGTGAAACTATTAGTGCACTCACAGAAGTTTATCGTTATTTACCTAAAGAAAATAAATGGGAAAAAGTGAATACGCGAGCGCCTTACGGATTAGTTGGGCATGCTGCTATCAATATTAACAACCATGAAGCTATTATTCTTGGTGGTGTTAATCAACAAATTTTTGATGGTTACTTTGTTGATTTAAACCGCACCAAAGAGAATGGATCTGAAAATAAAAAAGTCATCAGTGATTATTTTAATAAACCTGCGGAAGGTTACTTCTTTAATCGAAATATAATGGAATATAACGCTGAAAGTAATCAATGGCGATTATTAGGTGTTATGCCATTTAATGGAACGGCGGGTTCGGCATTAGCTTATGATGGTAATAAAATCACCTTAATAAATGGTGAAATAAAACCGGGATTACGAACCAGTGAAGTACAAACAGCGACATTTAAAAACAACCAATTACAATGGGACACGGTAGCACAAAAGCTACCAAATCCTACACCTGATCAGCAACAAGACGGCTTAGCAGGTGCATTTGCGGGTTACAGCATGCACACCTTGCTGGTTGCTGGAGGGGCTAATTTTCCGGGTTCTCAGGCAAACTATGCACAGCAACATTATTTTGCACACCAAGGACTAGAAAAAACATGGCATAAAGAAATTTATGGCTTTATTAATAATCAATGGAAAGTCATTGGCGAATTACCGCTTCCTCTTGGCTATGGTGTCACTATCTCACATGATAATTCACTTTATTTAATCGGAGGTGAAACAAATAAAGGTGAAGCTGTTAATTCAGTTATTACTTTAACGATGAAAGATAAACAATTAATTATTGAATAATCTCTCCCTACATATAAATTAAAATAACCCATTAAGACCCCTGATTTATTCAGGGAGTCTTACCTATTTAGGTAAATATTATGGCAAATAAAAAGAAAAAACTTTTATTGGCATGCTGTACTTTATTAATGTCATCTCAATTATATGCGACTACATTAGACTTCCGTCATGAATATGCAGATTCGACACGAATTAATAAAGATAGAATTGCATTTATTCATTCTTTTTCAAATGGTATTGGTTTTTATATTGATGCGAGTGTCAAATCAGGTGGTGTTGATGGTGAAAAAGATAAATTATTTAGTGATGTTGTTAATAATGCCATTGAAATGGGGTTAAGCTACAATCATAAATTAAATAATAATGTCACATTACAACCTGGTCTTATTTTCGAAACAGTTACCGATACTTCTATATATAAACCTTATTTAAAAGCACAATATAATTTTGATAGTGGTTTATATATTGCAGGGCGTTATCGTTTTGATTATGCCCGTAAAACAAAACAGGGTGTTGATGACGAAAAGACAAATCGTTTTGATGGCTTTATTGGTTATAAATATAATAAATTTAAAGTGGAATATGACTACACGCAAATGTATAGCGATGCCATAAAATACGATAATAAAAAACGTAATTATGAGCATAACGTCGCTTTCTCTTATCAAATCAACAGCACATTCACGCCTTATATTGAAATTGGCAACATGGCAGTAAGCCCACTTAGTGATGCTCGTCAGACGCGTTATCGTGTTGGGTTACAGTTCCATTTCTGATTTTACTTAATGAAAACAAAGTAAAAAAACAGGAAGAGTGGTGGAGACATCATTCTTCCTTTTTATTTTGTTTATTTATCAGTTGGTTATATGGCTGTGGTTATTGTTTGATCTTCTTCACAAATTGTTATTTTTTTGATTGAGAAATTAAACTCCGTAAAATATTATAATTTGGAGTTGTATTTCAAAAAAAGAGAACAGTGAGTTCAAAATGGCGCTAATTGAAAAAATGACTAAGGATATTCAGCAAAAAGGCGGATTAATCGTGTCTTGCCAGCCAGTTGATAATAGTCCAATGGATAAGCCCGAAATTGTCGCTGCTATGGCTCAAGCCGCAGTAAATGCAGGTGCAATCGCAGTACGTATTGAGGGAATTGATAATTTAAAAGCAACGCGTCCTCTTATTGATGTGCCGATTATTGGCATTGTGAAGCGTGATTTGCCTGATAGCCCTGTAAGGATCACACCGTGGCTCAGTGATATTGAAGAATTAGCCACCGCAGGTGCAGATATTATTGCTTTTGATGGTACTGATCGTGTGCGTCCTGTACCCGTGAAAACGTTATTAGCTCATATTCATCGTTTAGGAAAATTGGCGATGGCGGATTGCGCCACCTTTGACGAAGGCATGTATTGCCAAGAGTTGGGCACCGAATTTATTGGTTCAACGATGTCGGGCTATACCGGTGGCGAAATACCAAAGCTGCCTGATTTACAGCTGGTCACTGCATTGGCTGAAAAAGGATGCCGAGTGATTGCTGAAGGGCGTTATAACACACCGATGATGGCAGCAAGAGGTATGCATGCGGGTGCTTGGGCTGTCACTGTAGGCTCTGCATTAACACGTCTTGAGCATGTCTGTGATTGGTTCACTCAAGCATTAAAGTGGCAGCAGGAGTTAGATAAATGAATACATTAGCCATTGATATTGGAGGAACAAAAATTTCGGCAGCATTAATTAGCCGAGATAACCAATTGACACAACATATGCAGATCACCACACCCGCAAGTGCATCACCAACACAACTTTATGAAGCACTCGTTGCTATTACGACACCACTAAAAAACCATGCTGATAGTGTTGCCGTGGCATCAACAGGCATTATTTGTAATGGCATTTTAACGGCTCTGAATCCGGATAACTTAGGCGGATTAAAGGATTTTCCTTTAAAAGAAACGTTATCTGCGATCACGGGGTTGCCATGTTGGTTACTGAATGATGCTCAAGCCGCAACATGGGCTGAATATGATTATCGTCGTGAAACTATTTCTGATATGGCGTTTATCACTGTATCGACAGGTGTTGGCGGTGGCGTTATTCAACAAGGACAACTTTTTACAGGAAAACGAGGTATTGCAGGCCATTTAGGTCACACCTTAGCAGATCCTCATGGCCCACGTTGTGGCTGTGGTCGCTATGGTTGCGTTGAAGCCATCGCTTCAGGTCGTGCGATTGCCGCACAGGCAACTGGAGAGCTTGCAGGAAAAGATGCTAAAGCGATTTTTGCTGTCTTTCATCAGGGAAATTCACAAGCAAAATCAATTATTGAGCACTCAGCAAACACAATTGCAAATTTGGTAACAGATATTAAAGCCACAACCGATGCCGATTGTGTCGTTCTTGGCGGTAGTGTTGGGCTAGCGAAAGGGTATATAGAACTCGTTCAAGCAGCCATGACACAACAGCCATTAGCATTACAAGTGCCGATATTATCGGCTCACTACCATCATGATGCCGGGCTCTGGGGCGCTGTCCTGTGGGCTAGAGAGCAATAAAAAACTGTCGTAAAACTTACCTTTTACCCTACATATGGCAGGACTAAAAAATGCAATTACATGATTTTGGTTTCATTAATTATGCAGTGCTGTTTGGTTATTTAGCAGCAATGCTACTCGTTGGTGTTTATTTCTCTAAACGTCAAAAAACCGCGGATGATTATTTCCGTGGCGGAGGTCGCGTTCCTGGTTGGGCTGCGGGTGTTTCCGTCTTTGCAACCACATTAAGCTCGATTACGTTTATGTCTATTCCTGCAAAGGCTTATACCTCAGACTGGACTTTCATTATTGGGCAATATTTAGCGATCGCTATTTTGCCATTAGTCTTTTATTTCTATATTCCGTTTTTTAGAAAATTAAAAATCACCTCGGCTTATGAATATTTAGAAGCGCGTTTTGATATACGCAGCCGTTTATTTGCCAGCCTTTCATTTATGTTATTCCATATTGGTCGAGTGGCAATTATTACTTATTTAACTGTACTTGCTTTGCGTCCTTTTATGGGTATCGATCCCGTTGTATTAATTGTGCTGATTAGCTTGCTATGTATTGTTTATACTTGGATGGGCGGCATTGAAGGCGTTATTTGGACTGACGTTATTCAAGGGTTATTACTATCAGGTGGCGCAGTGCTTATCTTTATTATGATCTGCTTTAAAGTTGATGGCGGAATTAGTGAAATTTTCACTGCAACATCACAGGCAGATAAATTCTTCCCTGCGACACAATTACGTTGGAGTTGGACTGATAGCACCATTCCTGTTTTGATGATCGGATTTTTATTCGCGAATATTCAGCAATTTACCGCAAGTCAGGATGTCGTACAGCGTTATATTGTGACGGATTCCATTGAAGAAACTAAGCGTACACTGATAACAAACGCTAAATTAGTTGCCATTATTCCTATTTTCTTCTTCGCTATTGGCTCGGCCTTGTTTGTGTATTACAAACAGAATCCTAGTTTCTTACCTGAAGGCTTTAATACAGGTGGTATTCTACCTCTATTTATTGTGACCGAAATGCCTGTCGGTATTGCTGGATTAATTATCGCTGCTATTTTTGCTGCGGCTCAATCGAGTATTTCGAGTAGCTTAAACAGTATTTCAAGTTGCTTTAACTCAGATATTTATACTCGTTTAAGTAAAGTAGAACGCCGTGCTGAACAAAAAATGAAAGTCGCAAGATTAGTGATTATCGTAGCGGGTGTGTTCAGTAGCCTTGCCGCAATTTGGTTAGTTTTATCTGATGAGTCTGAAATTTGGGATGCCTTTAACAGCCTGATTGGCTTAATGGGTGGCCCAATGACAGGTCTGTTTATGTTGGGTATTTTTGTTAAACGTGCCAATGCAGGCAGTGCCGTGGTGGGTATTATCGTCAGTATTATTGCGGTATTAGCGGCTCGTTATGGCAGTGATCTTAACTTCTTCTTCTACGGTGTGATCGGTGCAATGTCTGTGGTAATAGCAGGAACAATCACAGCGCCTCTTTTCGCCTCAGCAAAACAAATTTCATTAGATGACAATGAAACATCAGGGAATTAATAGGGGATAACCTATGTTATTTGGACACATATCAGATTTGGCTTTGATGCCAGAAATGAATTCAACACTGCGTAACGCGATGGAAAAAGCACTCGCACTTGATCCCGCATCTCTCGCACCGGGTAGTTATAAAATTGACGGTGAAACGTTGTTTATGAATGTGATGACGTTTGACACGCAGCCTCGTGAGCAAAAACGTGCAGAGTTACATCAGCGTTATATTGATATTCAGATATTGCTATCTGGTGAGGAAATTATTGATTTTGGTATACAGGGCTCAGCTCAAGATGTGACGCCTTATAATGAGGCTGATGATTATCAACTAACCGATACAATAATAGGTCAACAGACCTTAACGCTTACACCAAGCATGTTTGCTGTTTTTATGCCTTATGAACCTCATAAACCGGGAATTTCGGCTGAAAAGGGTGCAAATACACTGAAGAAAGTAGTCGTTAAGTTGGATGTCGCCGCATTGACTGACTAACAATTACTGTTTTTATTAAGCGCTTTATTTCTGATGTATCAGTAAGTTGTATTCTGATGATATAAGGAATAAAGCGTTTTTTATTATCACATTATTGTATGAGCAAGGCTTTTTTTAACCTGTTGGAATTGGTACTCTTGTTAGCAGAATTTTTTCCGTGTATCCGCTGCAACCAAGGATAATCTCCATGACAGAACAGGCAACGACCCGATTAAAGCCGGGTAAAATACTTGATACGCTAGGCGCAATGAAAAATAGTCTAACGCGAGTATCACAGCGTATTGCAGACTATATCCTGTTCCATCCTACAGAAGTTACTCAGCTCTCTATTGCTCAACTTTCACAAGCGACAAAAGCGGGTGAAGCGACGGTTGTGCGTTTTTGTCGCACATTGGGTTATAAAGGGTTTCAAGATTTTAAAATGGATTTGGCGATTGAAATGGCGACCTCTGATAATGAAGAGTCACCTATTCTTGATGCAGAAGTCACTCATCAAGACGATATCCATACCATTGGTTTAAAACTTCAAGCAACGATTAATAACGTACTATCAGAGACATTGAATCTGCTCGATATGAAGCAAGTTCAAGGCGCTGTAGATGCTTTATTGTCAGCAAATTATATTTTTATCTGTGGTGTTGGTTCTTCAGGTATAACGGCGGAAGATCTAAAAAATAAATTAATGCGAATTGGTTATCGTGTTGATGCGGTGACAAATAACCATTTTATGTATATGCAAGCCTCGTTATTAAAACCGGGTGATGTTGCTATTGGTATTAGCCACTCAGGTAATTCACCAGAAACGGTTCATTCCCTTAAATTGGCAAAAGAAGCGGGAGCCCATACCATTGCACTGACTCATAATTTGGGTTCACAAATTATGGAACATGCGGACTATCATTTGATTAATGGTAATCGACAAGGGAAATTGCAAGGCGACTCTATTGGTACAAAAACAGCACAACTCTTTGTGTTGGATCTCCTCTATACCTTGTTAGTTCAAGCTCAACCAGAAATGGTCAAGGAGCAAAAACTACGAACACTGAATGCGTTAAAACAGACTCATTCCGCGTAAGCTCATTTCTGCATTGTGTGATTTTTTGCGAAAATTGGCGAAAGATCACACTTTCATTTTTCTCTTCCTTTAACGCTCATTTCGTTATTGCGTTCTGAAGTATAGCTCTCTAATATAGAGTCAAACTCCATAAGTTAAACAATAAAGAAATTAACCTCCAAAGGAAGTGATCATGAACAAACTCTCTGGACTGATTGCCGCGCCTCATACCCCATTTGCGACTGACGGTAGCGTTAATTATCCTGTCATTGATGAGATAGCAAAACACCTTATAGCAAGCGGTGTGACGGGTGCTTATGTATTAGGAACAACGGGTGAAGGTATTCATTGCTCTGTTGAAGAACGTAAGAAGGTAGCCGAACGCTGGGTTGATGCCAGTCAGGGTAAACTAGACCTTATTATTCACACGGGTGCATTAAGCATTGCGGATACACTAGAACTTGCTCGCCATGCTGAGACATTAGATATCAAAGCAACATCAGTGATTGGTCCTTGTTTCTTTAAGCCAGGCAATGTTGATGACTTGGTTGAATATTGCCGTTTAGCCGCCGCCAGTGCGCCATCAAAAGGTTTTTATTATTATCATTCCACGATGTCAGGCTTAAGCATTGATATGGAAAAATTCTTACAAGCTGCGGGTAAAGCTATCCCAAATCTATCAGGTATGAAATTTAACTCTCCTGATATGTATGAATTCCAGCGTTGCTTACGTGTAGATGGTGGAAAATATGACATCCCATTTGGGGTTGATGAATTTATTCCTGCTGGATTAGCCTGTGGTGCATTAAGTGCAGTCGGCAGTACTTATAACTATGCTGCGCCATTATACCTTGAAATTATTGAAAAATTTAAAGCGGGTGATCATGAAGGTGTGACCGCTTGCATGGATAAAGTGATTGCGATTATTCGTGTGTTAGTCGAATACGGCGGCGTTGCGGCAGGAAAAGTGGCAATGCAACTGCATGGTATTGATGTGGGCTCTCCTCGTCGCCCATTACGCCCAATGACCGCAGAGCAAACAGCAGATGCTCTCGCGAAGTTTAAAGCTGCTAATTTTCTGTAATTGATTTGATTTTGATTGAGTATTTATAGATAGCCCATTTTTAACATCTCCCCCATTGATGTGACAGTGGCTTTTAGATGAAAGCCACTTTTTATTATTCACTCTGCAACTTGATTTTAAATTTCACTCCAACCAAAGTAATAGCAATAATTATATTCTTTACTTAGGTGCATTTATGGCATGCGAATTCCTGACACAAGCAACACTCAAAAAATTGTCAACAGGTGAAATTTGGCAACGACAAATCAATGATGAAAGTATTTTTGATGTCAGCTTAAATGCGGGGCAATTAATGATTTGTCAGCCTGAAATTGAGGAAAGCTTTATTCCCTTTAGCCAGAAGCTAATGGCTTATTGTGAACCGCTTGCACTTAAGTTTCCATTTATTGAATTTGCTCAGCCACAAGAATTTCATTCCACATTATTAACGATTTTTAATCAACAAAATGAACAGTTTAAACTGCAACGACCCGGATTATTGGCGTGGTGCCATGAGATTGCCCAAATCTTTAATCAAACAAAACGAATTGAAATTTCATTTAATAACGTTGTGTTAACGTCTAATGGTAGTGTGATATTAACGGGCGTTTCAAAGGAATTAGAACAATTTAGACAAAAGGTTTATCAGCAGATCCCCATTGATAACACCCTTCATAAAAATATTATTCATATCACGCTTGGGCGATTATGTGAAAATAGGTCATCAGCAGAAATGAGGACGCTTTATGATGAGTTAGAACAGAGCCGATCATCATTAATGTTTTATGATATTAATACCTCTATCGTTATTCGACATCCAAAATTTGTGGTGAGTAAAGGTTCTCTTTCATCTGAAGTGCAATTAGGTTTAACGATGGAGTTTAATCAGTTATGGCCATTTAGGTGTTATTAATAATAAATATTAAATAGCCTTTTTCTTTTTGTGACTAAAGCGATATGGCTAATTGGTATATAATCCGGCAATTCTTTTCATCTGGATAATGTACTTGAATTATGAATGAAAAATATCACGGTATTGGCGCAAGGCTTGGGCAAAATTACGTTAATTTAGAAGCTAAGTTGAGTCAGTTTGATTATCCTAATCGAATTAAATGTATGAATTTTGAAGCCTCTGATCCAGATAAAATGTGCCATATTGGTGAAGTGGGAAGCCAGAGAAAAGCGTTTTTATTTGGTGATTCTCATGCAAATCATTATTGGGGCTTTATGGATATTTTAGGTAAAGACGCCAAAATAGATGTATATGCACAAGCCACGTTATCATGCATTACTCTTCCTAATATTTACCTTTATGATTGGTCTAATCATAAAAATGCGGTTTATCAGCGTTGTTCGATCAAACGGCGAAATATTATCAACTTATTAAGAATAGCCACTTTGATTATGTAATATTTGGGCAAGTCTGGAATAACTATGCATCAAATCATGTCATTAATAATCTAGGTGATGTTAGAACCGTCGAAGAGTCTCGTAAACGCGTTGAAAAAGCGATGCGTGAAGCGCTTGATATTATTATTGCCACAGGCGCTAAACCCGTTTTTATTAAAACAGTCAATTTTATGCCAAGTGGTTTTATGACCTGTTTTTATGAAAATGCAAAATTAAGAAAAGACTTTGCAGATAATAACTGTAACCCCAAAAACTATAAAGGTGAGGGAAATACATGGATGGATCAATTATTCGTTAAATTAAAACAGGATTATCCAACTTTAATTATCATCGATCCTAAAGATGTGCAGTGTGATAAAAATATCTGCTTAACCTATATAGAAGGTGTGCCGGTTTATCGTGATGTAGGGCATATTACAGATTATGCTTCAACAATCTTCGGCATGATGTATCTAGAACGTTTTGGTAATCCGCTAGTCATCAAAAATCCTTAATATGACCATCAATCGGTCATCAAAATAATAAAAAGGGCGCTTTATCTTAGATAACCGCCCTTTTTATTTTTGAATATATTAATGATCCAAAGAAACAGAATGAACATGTTCAAGCTGTTTTAATGAGCAATAAAATTCAGGTAAGGTAATTTTTTGCCTAACTAACAGCTTCAAATTTACTTCAACGCGCTCTTTTTTAATATCACGAATAGTCAGATTTTCAATTACGTCTTTATGACTTTTTAAATACTCAATTAAAAGAGGAACACCGCTTTCATGAGTAAATAACATACGTACTTTTATCTTACCTAAACGTTGGTTTTTCATTTGGAATAGCACCACTTGTGGGCTGAGTTGAATAGCCATAAAAAAGAGAAAAGTCACAATCATGGCATGCCAATAAAACCCTGAACCACAAGCAATCCCCACACCCGCTGAAGCCCATACTATCGCTGCTGTTGTTAGACCTGAAATTGCGTCATCACGTCGATGCAATATAACACCTGCGCCAAGAAAGCCGACACCACTGATAATTTGTGCTGCTAACCTCATGGGATCGCTACGAATATTGTCGGAGATATTGGCGTAATATTCTGCGGATTGAATAGAGACAATGGTTAATAAACAACTGGCAACAGCAATAATGACACAGGTTTTAAAACCGACAGGCTTTCCCTTTGATTCACGCTCTAAGCCAATAAGGCCGCCTAAAATAAAGGCGGCCAGTAATTTAGCGATACTTGAAAGTGATAAAGGGCCAATGCTGTCAACAAACTGTATTAATGCGTTCATGGTTTGCTCCTAACGTTGGCTTATTCCTTTATTTTAAAACTACGGTGTTGCAATACTTTCTTGTGCTTTTTTATCTTCGTTACTTTTCTTTTTACTCACATCATCTTTAAAGAAGAAGATAAAGAATATCGTCACAACGGCGGCAACAATCGCTGGGTATATCCAGAATGTTGACCATTGTGGTAAGGCTGCATCACCTGTTTCTGTTACGGTTGAATTAAAGATTTGACCACAAATAGTGGAAGCAAATAATAAGCCGAAACCATTAGAGACAATAAAACGTAAACCTTGTGCTTGAGCGCGGATTTCAGGTTTTGCTTTGCGGTCAACATAGATATCACCAGCGGTAAAGAAGAAGTCCCAACATAATCCCTGTAGCATTAATCCGATAACGATAAAATAGAATTCTGTATTTACCGCAGCATAAGAAAAGAATATTGAGCGAATGATCCAGCTAACAGCACCTAAAAGAAGTGTAATTTTGAAGCCAAATTTCATTAAGAAGAATGACAAGACAAACATAAACAGCACTTCACAGGCGATCCCTATTTGCATAATAGACGCTGCATTATTAAAACCTAATGCTTTAATAAAAACAGGAATATAAGCAGAATAAGCTGTTTTAGGGATCATTAAAATAAAGATACTAAACATTAAGATAGCAAAATAGCGATCTTTAAATAATGACAGTGCATCCAAACATAAAATATCACGAGCAGAGAACGGTTTGCCTTTCGCTTTCGGTGGTGTATTAGGTAAAGTAAAGCAATAGAAACCCAGTAATACGCCCACAGCAGAAGCAATATACCAAGTCATCGTACTACCAGAGAAGCCCATTTCTCCTAATATAAATCCGATAGCCATAAAACCGAACGTACCGAATACACGAATAATAGGGAAATATTTCACACCATTAATATGGGAGAAACTAATACTATTTGAAAGCGCAGTGGTTGGATAAAACAATAATCCAATAATGAAAATTAAGAATAAAGTCATACCACTGTTTTGTGCTTCAATAAATTGAGGAACACAAATAATGACTGCGGCATTAATTAAATGAAGGATGCCCATCACTTTTTGTGAAGCAAAGAAACGGTCAGCCACCATACCAATAAATAATGGGGAGATAATTGTTGCTACACCTAATAAAGCATAGGCATTACCAATAATGCTTGCCATACCATAGGTACTTAATACTAGCCCCATAGTCATATTCCACGCACCTTGCATGAAATATTGCACAAACATCATAATTAGTAAGCGAGAGGTTATTTTCATATCCATCATCGTTCTCCTCTTAATTTGTTTCTAACGTTAATCCGTCGTAGGCAACGCGGATATTATGAGGAGCACAAACAGCTTCTAATTCGTGGTGAAGCAATTTACCGCTATGTGAAATATGCGAAACGGCAATTTGTGTATCTTGATGTAAACAACCTTGTTGTTGCAGTTTTTCTTTTGCTGCAAATACGGTTTCTAAGCTCATATGATTATCAGTACGATCTTTACCATTGAGTCCATAAGTACATTCAAAAACAACGATATCAAGTGGTTTGTTTTCTAACCATTTCCACGTTAATTCAGGGAACCAACCAGAATCATGACCATAGAAAATCACCTTGCCATCCTTCTCAATATGATAAACATAGCAAAGTTCCCATTTCGCATGATTAGCAAGTAATGGCGTAATTTTATAACCGTTTCTTTCGACAGTAACAAAAGGAATTAAGCAGTGAAAAGCGAAACGCTCTTTGCTGTAACCAGGTAAAACTTCGATACAACCATTAATGGCGCGATCATTGCCAAAAATATGAAGGGGATGGTTAATTTCAAAACCATAACCTTCCATTCGGCTAAACAGATCGCCAACATTGAAATGATCAGGATGCGTGTGAGTGAATAGAAGACTTTCAAAATGGGTAGCATCCATTCCATCACGCATTAACTGGTAGCTAAATGTAGGTGATACGTCGATTAACATAATGTCATCGACAATGGCAGACGAGTGAGTTCGGATATCTTTCCCACCAAGTTCTCTTGCTTTTAGACAGTGTTCACAACGGCAGAAGGGATTGGGTATGCCTTCTGAGGCAGCCGTCCCTAAAAAATGAAGTTTCATAAGAAATCCCCTTATCCTATTGTTTTATTATGATTTTATTAATTATCTGGTGTTGGCTATCTATAAGACATAGATAAATTTGAACGTTCCAATAATAAAATGATGAAGAGTCTTTGCCAATAAATGAAGATCAGATCAGTGATCTTATTCAAATTAATTTTATTATCTTATTGATTAATATGAATATGAGTTTTTAATTGATATTGATAATTATTTATTTGAGACAAGTAATAAAAGATTGTTTTATAAACAATTATTAAATGGAACGTTCAAATTAATTATCGGTAGTCGAGATAAATAATTCAGGTATGCTAGTGAAAGCGGAAATTGAGATGGAAAAAGGTCTATGGCAACGATAAAAGATATTGCAAAATTAGCAGGTGTTTCTCATGGTACTGTTTCTAACGTATTGAACAAGCGTGGAAATGTAAGCGTTGAGAAAATTGAAGCTGTGTATCAAGCCGCCAAACAAATGGGTTATCAATTAAATACACAGGCTCAACTGTTAAGAACCAATAAAAGCCATAAAATTGCGATACTTTTACCTCAATTAGTTTCTGAAAAATATGCTGTTTTCTTTAATTCTTTAAGACAATCTATCGCTCATTTTCCTGAGGTTACTTACGATCTTTTTTTAACGGATGACCTTGAAACCACAGAGTTAGAGCTATTACAGAAAATTGCAGCAGGTGGTTATAAGCAAGTGATCACCGTGAGTTGCCTTAATGATGCGAATATCTATTTTGACACGTTAAAATTGTCCCCTTCTCAAATTGCATTTATTTATCGCCAACCACTCAATACACAACGTTTTTTTACACTCGATTTTGCTCAAGCGGCAGAGGCTATTTGCCAACAGGTAGCAAAAACTGTCGGTAAATTGGTCGGCATTTTTATTGGCAATAGTGATTATTTAAATAATCAGATTTTTGTTAATGAATTACAACATCGACTTTTGAAGTACGCACCAAATAAAAAAAATGTGGTGCTTTGCGCGTCAGATGAAGAGAGCTATAAAATTGCGTTTGATTTCTTTTCTATGGAGCAAATTCCAGACATATTTATTGCTCAAGATATAGAAAAAGCACGTTATTTAACACAAGCCAGTTATTTCGGTAGCCATAATGATTGCCCGCCTATTTTTGCATTGAGCGATAATATTCCACCTGTATTAAAAGGGTTGTATTACTTTCCAATGAACTATGCCCAACTTGGGTTAGAAGTAATTGATGCGCTAATGCAAGATGCCGATGAGGGAGAGATAACAGCAAATAATGCCATTTATGTGCGTAATCAAAGTGATCATCTTTATACGCAAACCGCTGCGGTTATATGTGAGGATAAAGCAGATATAAATCTTAATTTGCTTATTCTGCCTAGTCCTTCAACCAGTGCATTAAAAAAACTATTACCCCATTTTTATCGCCAGACAGGAATTAAAGTTAATTTGGCGATACACCCTTATGATGAAGTTTATCAAATATTGAGTCAGCTACATTTACATCCATATTATGATTTGCTGCGTATTGATATGGCGTGTTTTCCTTGGTTTGCGGAAAGAATATTGCAGCCATTAGATAAGATCGGTAATGGACTAACGGATTTATTAAATAATTTCTCATTGCCCACTCAACAGAAATTTAGTTTAGTCAATAATGTTGCTTATGCCATGCCTTTTGATGCCAGTGCGCAACTTCTGTTTTATCGAAAAGACTTGTTTGAAGATCCTATTCTAAAAAGAATGTATTACGAAAAAACCGGTAATGAATTAACGGTGCCTGCGACGTTCGAAGAATACGATAATGTAACGCAGTTTTTTACTGAACAGCATGAAGAAGGGCAATTAAATCGTCCAATGGGCGCTTCAACAACATTAGGGAGTGCAGGGCTCATTGCAACAGAATATTTATTACGTTACTACGCAAAAGGTGGGCGTTTAATAGGAAGTAATAATATTCCTAGATTAGCAATGCCGTTAGCGGGTGAAATATTAGAAGAGTATCTACAGCAATTGTCGATCACCGAAAATATTGATAATAAATGGTGGAGTGAATCAGTTAGACAATTTGAGCAAGGTCATCTTGCTATGCTTATCGCTTATATGAATTTATTTAACGATGTCGCTCATAGCAATATTTTACCTAAAACAGGTTTTGCACCTGTGCCCGGAAGTATTCCACAATTAGGCGGTGGCGTATTAGGCGTTTCACGTTATAGCCAAAAATCACAATATGCAGAGCAATTTTATCGTTGGCTTTATTCCCCAATGGTGATGGATCACCTTATTTTATTAGGTGGAAACAGTAATCATCAAAATTTCAGCCATAACCAAGAAATTAGCCATCGTTACCCATGGATGACATTGGCTTATCAAGAAATTAATAAGGGAATACGAGAATCTTCGGTACCTAATGGTAAGTTATTTAATTTACGCCAAGCCGAGATTATTATCGGACAAGGTATTACGAATGTCGTTAATAATATTATGACGATAGATGAGACTATCGATTATATAAATCAGCGTTTGTTGATAGATACTCAAGGTGAGCGGTAGGTTTTATTGGTCACTATAAAAATAGCAGGGGATGATGAGATCCCCTGTGTATGAACTATTACTTGCCCGCTAATGCTCTTGGAAATAATAAATTGTTTTCTAAGCTAATATGATTCATTAAGTCATCAATGAATTCATTAATACCATTATAAAGCACTCGCCATGTGGTGCAGGCTTCAGGTGGTGGTGTGACGTTTTTGGTAATAAACTTAATTACTTCAACAAGTTCCCCCGCATCATCATGTTCGTGTTCCATAACACTAATGGGTGCACTGGCTTGGTTTCCTAATCCATTTTTTATCATAGGAAAGAGAATGCGTTCTTCTTTCATCATATGGCTTGTCAGCTCATCTAATAATAGTGTTAATTGACGGGCTAATCCTTTCGGAACAGTCGGTTTTGCTTCATGAACCCGTTCTACTTTTTCCGCTTGTAGAATAAGCTCAGGTAATTGTGTTTTGTGTTTGTTATGATAACGAACAATAATAAAATCAATAATTTCACCTAATGATGCTTGTCGCCAATCTTTTTCTAAAGGTTGTTCTGAAAGGGCAATAAGTTTATTTTCAATTTCATCAACGTTGAGTCCTGCTTTTTCTGCCGATTTACTTAATGTTCTTTTCCCTCCACAGCAAAAGTCGAGGTTATATTGACGAAATATGGCACTGGCACCTGAAATAGATAAAGCCAGTTGTCCTAGGGATTGGTTACGTAAGTTCATGGTTATATCTCGAAGTATTTAGAATGTATTATTTAAATTAAGCGGACAGTGCTCTTAATAAAGCAAACGCTTCTTTTACCTGCTCTTCTGTTACCACAAAGGCACGTAATACATCATTTTTATCAAAGCCTTTAGCGATAATGCCCGATTGTGTTGTACTAATATTCCACGTTAAATCTTTACGTGCGGTTTCACCGGCAAGGTGCAGTGGCATTAAAGGCGTTTTTACCCGAATAATCATTGGCGGTAGATTAAGTGGCGCATTATTTTCACCTACAAGTGATTTTGCTAAATGCATCGCACTCAATTGTATTGGCTGTAAAAATGGCAATAAGCTACCGTTGATTTGTGCACAGTCACCTAAGGCATAAATATCTTTATCACTGCTTTGCAGATATTCATTCACAATAATCCCACGGTCAGTATGTAAACCTGCAAGATAAGCAAGCTCTATATTTGGTGTAAGCCCAGTCGCGGCAATAACACAATCAACGGTTAATTGATGATGTTGATTAAATGTCGCTAAAATTCCGTTATCGGTTTGTGTTAATGACTGTAACGGTGATTTGAGCATTAAACGCACACCAATTTCTGTTAGGCTTGATTGTAAACGACCACTGAGATCAGATGGGATCAGCGACGATAATAATTGCCCAGAAATATCAGCAAGGATCACTTCTTTACCTGCTCGACTAAAATCCATCGCTAATTCAGTACCAATTAACCCAGCACCTAAAATTAACACACGTTTAGCGTGATGAATTTGCGTTTCATAAGCTCGGTACTCTTGTTGGCTATTGAGCGTCAACATTAACTCATGCCCTGAAATTGGCGGACAATAGGTTTTGGCACCAGTGGCTAATATTAATTTATCGTAATACCATTGTTCGCCTTGCATGCTCTGAATACGTTTTTCATCCGTATTAATATCCGTAATTTGCGTATAAGGATGAATTGCTAATTGATATTGTTGTGCAAAGTCTTGAGCCGTTTGTTTCGTTAAATCATCGGCATTTTGTGCCTGACTGATTACATGACTTAAATCGGGTTTGTTATATTCATCAATACTGTCTGATGCAATTAGGGTAATAGGAATATCTGCATTAAATTTGCGAATATTTTTCACTAATTGGCGCGAAGCAAAGCCCGCGCCAATAATGACAATCCCATTACTGAGAAGGTCTTTACTCATTTTGCCTCCTTGGCAAGTGCATCAAAGACATCTTTTCCTAATGAACATTCAGGGCATAAGAAGTTATCAGGTACTTCACTCCACGGCGTATTAGGTTGAACATTTTGTATCGGTTCACCAATTGCAGGATCGTAAATCCATTGACACACACTGCATTGCATACAAGGACCTAAATCGACAGCTTCAACATTTGTGGCAACTTCAGGTTGTGATGAGACTGTACAACAAGATTGGGTTGCAGGAAGTGGTGCTAAAGCCCATTGGCGTGCAATTTCACGACCATATTCACGACAAATTTCTTGTGCTTGCATATCTGGGCGCCATTTGGTTTTTAGCGCTAATGCGGTTTCAAATCCGGCATCCATTAAGCGAGTTTGAATGCGATCTACGGCACCGCCATTCCAACCATAACTGCCAAAAGCAGCGGCTTTTTTATTACGAAAACGTAAGCCAGTCATCTCTTCCAGCATGGCGGCAATTTTTGGCATCATGACATTATTCATTGTCGATGAACCGACTAGCACACCCTTAGAACGAAAAGCACTAGTGATGATGTCATTTTTATCACTTTTGGCGACGTTATAGCTTTTTACAAATACGTTAGGGTCAATTTCGTTAATACCTTGTGCAATCGCATCTGCCATCATTCGTGTATTGTTTGACATGGTGTCATAGAAAATAGTGATGCGATCTTCTTGATAGTCTGCTGCCCATTTTAGATATAATTCAAGGATTTGCGTTGGGTTGTCACGCCATACCACACCGTGAGAAGTAGCAATCATATCAACAGGTAAGTTAAAGCCTAAAATTTCATTAATTTTGGGTGTTACAAGGCGACTAAATGGCGTCAAAATATTGGCATAATAGCGTTGGCATTGTTCAAATAATTCAGTTTGGTCAACTTCATCGTTAAATAACCGTTCATCACAATAGTGCTGACCAAAGGCATCATTACTAAATAAAATCGCATCTCCCGTTAAATAGGTCATCATGCTGTCAGGCCAATGTAACATTGGCGTTTCAACAAAAATGAGTTGCTTACCATTACCAATATCTAGGCTATCGCCTGTTTTAACGATATTAAAATTCCATTCAGGATGATGGTGATGACCATTGATTGAATCAATGGCATTTGCTGTGCAATAAATCGGGGTATTAGGTATAAAAGACATCAGCTCAGTGAGTGCGCCAGCGTGATCTTCTTCTGCATGATTAATAATAATGTAATCAATCTCTTCTAGAGCAATTTGCGTGCGTAAATTTTGCACAAATTCACGGCTGAATTTATGATCAACCGTATCAATAAGCACATTCTTTTCTTCACGTATTAGGTAACTGTTGTAGCTACTGCCTAATAATGTTTTGTATTCAGTGCCATGAAAATCACGAACTTCCCAGTCACGTTGTCCAACCCAATTAACATTATTTTTAACATGAATAGCCATTTTATATTGTTCCTTCTCATTAATCTTTTCATAGGGATATGTATTGATATAATCAAGAAGCGTGCCATTTTTTAATTTGTTGTTTTATAACGTTTTTTATTTTGTTGGCTATTTATATATTGTCAATATGACTATCTTTATCATGTCAAAATGACCATAATAACAGTCATAATGACTATGAGGTGTTTTTATGGGCTTTTCTGTTGATGTGCTGGCTAAAATTGCCATTGAATTACAAAAAGATGTGGGTCATCAAGATAGGTTTCAACGCCTTGTGACCACGCTTCGGCAAGTGCTAAATTGCGATGCAGCCGCTCTGCTTCGTTATGAGCCTCATCAGTTTATTCCATTGGCGATAGATGGTCTTGTGCCTGATGTATTAGGGCGACGCTTTTTACTTGAAGGGCATCCACGCCTTGAAACTATTGCGCGTGCTGGGGATGTTGTTCGTTTTCCTGCGGATAGTGATTTACCCGATCCTTATGATGGGCTTATTCCGGATAGAGAGCATTTAAAAGTGCATGCTTGTGTGGGATTGCCGTTATTTGCGGGACAAGACTTAATTGGTACGTTAACGCTTGATGGAATGGACCCTAATCAGTTTGATACCTTTAGTGATGAAGAATTACGTTTAATTGCTGCATTAACCGCAGGAGCATTAAATAATGCATTATTGATTGAGCAACTTGAAAATCAAAATATGTTATTTACGCCAACCAATACGTTTAAGCCCACAGTAAAAACAGAAATTATTGGTTTATCGCCTTCAATGATGCAACTGAAAAAAGAGATAGAAATTGTTGCACCCGCAGATATGAATATTTTAGTGAGTGGCGAAACGGGAACGGGTAAAGAGCTGGTGGTAAAAGCCATTCATGAAATGTCTAATCGTGCAGATAATCCGTTAGTCTATTTAAATTGCGCCGCACTGCCTGAGAGCGTGGCGGAAAGTGAATTATTTGGTCATGTGAAAGGGGCTTTTACAGGAGCAATTAGTCATCGTAGTGGTAAATTTGAAATGGCAGATAACGGAACGTTATTTCTTGATGAAATAGGGGAGTTATCATTATCACTGCAAGCCAAATTACTGCGTGTCTTACAATATGGTGATATTCAACGTATTGGTGATGATCGTAATTTACGCGTCAATGTGCGTGTATTAGCAGCAACAAATCGTGATTTATGGGAAGAAGTATTAGCGGGGAATTTCCGTGCTGATTTATTTCATCGTTTAAGTATTTTCCCTCTGCATGTGCCTCCATTACGAGAAAGAGACGAAGATATTCTGCTATTAGTAGGTTATTTTTGTGAGCAATATCGTCAACGTTTTAATCTTACTCAAGTGATTATTAGCCCAGAATTACGCCTTTATTTATTACACTATTCTTGGCCAGGTAATGTGCGAGAATTAGAACACACCATTCATCGAGCGATTGTTTTAGCCAGAGCGGGAAATAAAACTGATAGCCTTATTTTACAAGTGAGTCATTTTGCTTTAGGGGCTGAAAATCCAGTTCACTCTGGTTCTCAAATGTTACCTTCAGAAGAAAAAAATCTAAAAGAAGCAACGGACGAATTTCAGCGAGACTTAATCAAACAAGCATTACTGCGTAATAACCAAAATTGGGCAGCAACCGCGCGAGAATTATCACTTGATCCGGCTAATTTACGTCGTTTAACAAAACGCTTGGGATTAAAATTATCATAATTTTAAAAGGGATGTTCTAAATGAAAAAAGGTAATTTGGGTGCGTGGTCCAAATTACCTTAAATAATTATGTTAGGATGATAAGTTGTTAATAAATTTCTATTTTCTGAATGCGTTCACCGTGATGGTTACCAGTTCTGTTAATGTACTATAAAATTGGCTATACCCACTCATTTTTAATTTATTTAAATAGTGAGGTAGCCATGTGGTTAAATGAAGGGAAAATAATTCATTAACTGCTTCTTCTTTTTTTTCCGATGCCAATACCGCCGCTTGAAATAGCATCAAACCGATATGATCAACAGGCTCTGGAAAAGGCGTGTTTACTTTTAAACGTTCCTGTTTTAAAAATTCACTCAGCGCAAGGGTAGAATCCCCTTGTAATAAACCTTCAGGATCTAAATAGACCGAACCCCAAGGTGGGGCAGGCAACGCATTAGGGCCAACAAAAAGATTTTGCCATTGGGTTTTTAATTGCTCTGTATCGATAGACACAGAATCAATTAAACGTTCACACAAACGGTTTTCAATTTTACAAGGCCACTGTGCTACAAAATCCCCAGTTTTAAAAAAGTTGAGTGCAGTTTTATTGGTGTCATCATCAGGTGGGAACAAATAACAAATTCCCAATAAATTAAATGCAGCCGCATAATAAGAGAGTCTGCTCATAATTTTGATATTTCCTTAAACAAACCCCGATTAATGAGGTTTGTTTTTTTTATTATTTAAACGACATACTCAATGGCAATTAGTGAATTGAGTAGAAAACATAGCGCAACATAAAGTCAGCGATAATTGCGATAACACAGCCAAGTGCAAAAATAGACTCAGTGGATTTCTCTTGATTTTTAGGGGCTAGGAATTTCACTAAACTATAACCACAAGCCAATACTGCAAAGGTTGCTAAGATCCAGCATGTAGTCCGTAACGAACCAATGGAGTAATAGACTTGAATAGGTGATAACGGGAATGTCACCGATTTTTGGCTATATAGAGTGCTAGTTAAATATTGCTCATAAAAAGGTTGATACAATAATCGACCCATTAAGCTAACTGCTATTATTCCCCATAGTTGCCATTTCCAACGCATTGGGAAAGAGGTTTGTGGTATTTCAATACCTAACTTATTTCCGACACGTTGCACTATTTTGAACAATAAAAAGAAAATTGCAG
Organism: Proteus sp. LHD240705; assembly: GCF_047921555.1. NCBI lineage: Bacteria > Pseudomonadati > Pseudomonadota > Gammaproteobacteria > Enterobacterales > Morganellaceae > Proteus > Proteus sp. LHD240705. The sequence continues at coordinate 182,886 of NZ_JBLRMI010000006.1, read as the reverse complement.
CACCTAGCGTTAACATCGCCCCGAAGAACATCACATACGTGTTGTTATCCATCCATGTCAAAATGGAGGTGTGGCGATAAATTGATGCCATGCAATAAATATCAAATAACCCAATCAGAATACTGGTACTTAATAACAGCATTGAGAGTTTGCGAGTGCGCCAGAGCCATAAAAAGGTTAAGCCTAGACAACTGACAAAAATAGCTGTGATAGCAACTTCACGACTTAGCCAAGCGGAAAAAACATTTCTAATCGCATTTGGGGCATTTAATGGCACACCTAAGTGAGTGATTGAGGCAATAGAGCCTAAACCTGCTAGTCCGCAAATAACAAATAAGGCCAATAGCATAAAGCGATAGTAGCTTTCTGCATTGAGATAATGAGAAAGGCGGCGAGCAAAAAGCCCTGTTGTTAGCGCAAGACCAATGGCCGCATTCATCATAAATGTGAAGATTAATAATGACCATTCATTCATTTTCTTTCTCCCTTATTATTAATTCCGTCATTATTGGCACCCTGATGTGGGTTAATAACAAGGTTTGGATGCGTTATTTCAGGGGAAGGTAAACCCGTGACATAATCTAAATCGCCATAGCGTTCACGTAGTTCATCAATAGGGCCAAATTGGATTGCACCTAACGGACAAGTAGCGACACAAACGGGTTGTTCACCTTTTTGCTGTAAATCGATGCAAAAATCGCATTTTGACATCTGTTTGGTTTCTGGGTTCATTTGTGGTGCGCCATAAGGGCAAGACCACGCACAAGCACCACAACCGACACATTTGTCTGTATCTACCATCACAATGCCATCACCTTCACGCTTATGCATTGCGGTTGTTGGGCAATTTTTAACGCAAATAGGATCGTCACAATGGTTACAAGAGATAGATAAGGTGTAAGCAAAGACATTATTAATCAGTGCGCCTTTAGGATTTCGGGTATACCCGCCACCCGTAATTTCATAGACACGACGAAATTTGCGCCCGACATCGAGGTTATTTTTATCTTTGCACGCAACCTGACACGCTTTACAACCTGAACAGCGAGCGCTATCGATATAAAATCCTAACTGTTTACTACTCACTGCGGGATAAACGATAAATTTACTCATGCTTTTGCTACCTCGACCAATAATGTTTGGTGAGCATTGCCGTGTGCCATTGCGGTGCTACGAGATGATGTTAATACGTTGGCACATCCACCTTGATCTATGCCTTTTGCATCAGGTTGCCACCAAGCACCTGCTTGCAAGGCGACAACACCAGGCATAATTCGTTGTGTTAATTTGACGGGAACCATGGTTACCCCGCGATCGTTATACACTTTGACTTTCTCGCCCTCTTTGATGTTTCTATCTTGGGCATCTAACGGATTAATCCACAGTTCTTGGCGTTGGACTTCTTGCAACCAAGGGTTAGCAAATTGTGTTGAGTTTGCGCGGTTACGCCCTTTCCATGTGATAAGTTGCAGAGGGAATTTATCCGTTAACGTATCTTCGGGGCCCTCAATTGCGGGTACATAATGAGAAAGCGCAGGAATATCGACATTATTCATGTCATATAAACGCTTAGAGAAGATCTCAATTTTTCCTGATGGTGTTGGGAATGGGTTATTCTCGATATCTTGGATATTTTTCTCAAATGCCACATTTTGCGTATGAGGACGATGTTTTAAGAGATGACGGCGTTTAACCAATAGCTCTTGAAAGGTTGGAATACCGTCTTCAGGACGTTTAACACTCGCGTCATTAACTAAATATTCAATCCAATCACGGTCAGTCTCTTTGCCTTCGCTAAATTGTTCGCCTACCCCTAATTTATCGGCAACTTCACGTAACCAATCGTAGTCAGTGCGACGCTCAAACTCAGGTTCAATTACTTTTTCAGAAAGAATAATGTAGTCGCCATAACTCCATGTACCACCGATGTTCCAACGTTCTAGGAAGCTGGTTTCTGGTAGTAAAATATCGGCGTATTTTGCACTTGGCGTAAGATAGAGATCACTACAGACGATAAACTCGACTTTCGATTCATCTTCAAGTACTTTCGCAGCATGAAGAATATCGGTATTTTGATTTGTCATGTAGTTACCGGCCATTGAGAAAATCATCTTGATTTCAGTATCAAGTTTCTCTGCATTCAGTAACCCATTTTGTGGTGTGACTAAACTTTTATCTTCACACGCTTGTACCCAGTTGGTGATATTGATTTTCGCTTTTACTGGGTTGATTAATAGGCTTGGCCCTGCGATGGTTTTACGCAGTTCAGAATTTAATGCCATTCCATAACCCGCAGCCCAACCACCACGCACTCCCACATTCCCCGTGATAGTGGCGAGTAAAGTAGCGCCACGCGCCGTCCGTTCACCACAAATATGACGTTGAGGCCCCCAGCCTTGCATTAATGCAGCAGGTTTTGTCGATGCGTATTCACGCGCTAATTGTTTAATAGTATCGGCAGGTACTTTAGTGATGGTTTCAGCCCATTCAGGGGTTTTCTTAATGCCATCTTTTTTACCCATTAAATAGGCAACTAAAGACTCATTTTCACCCACACCTTCTGGCATTTGGTGCTCATCAAAGCCGATTGTGTATTTATCAATAAAGGCTTGGTCATGCAGGTTTTCGCTGACGATGACATACATCATCGCATCCATCATCGCGTTATCTGTCGTGGGTAATAAAGGGATCCACTGATCAGCTAAAGAAGAGGCGGTATCAGAATAACGAGGGTCAACGACAATAAATTTAGTGCCGTTTTTCTTCATTTTTTGGAAAAAATGGTTTGAATGACCAAAAATAGTTTCGTTAGGATTATGACCCCATAAAATAACGAGAGGGGTATTTTCTAACGTATCTAATGTACTGCCACTGGCTGCGGTGCCGTATGTATAAGGCGTGACCGCAAGGGTATTGCCGTTACTGACAGAGTGATAGTTTTCCAGAAAACCGCCAGTGATATTAAACAGGCGACGTAACATATTCGCACCTGAGAAAATACCGCCAGTAACGCCCGTACTTAAACTCACAAAGCGAGACGCTGGACCATATTGCTGGTTAATGCGTTGCATATTTTGTGCGATAAGCGTGGTGGCTTCTTCCCAACTGATGCGCTCAAATTTGCCCTCGCCACGTTTTCCAACGCGTTTCATTGGGTATTTTAAACGGTCTGGGTGATAGACAAATTTACGATAACCACGGCCTCGTACACAGGCACGCATAATGGGCATCTCTTCATCTAAATCAGCATCTGGGCGTGTGCTAATACGGGTGACTTTGCCATCTTTTACATGGGCACGAATGTCACATTTGCCTCCACAGTCAAAGCTACTACAGGTTGAAACAACGCGCTCTCCATCTTCGGTTGTTATTGATTTTACTGGGATAGCGTTATCTGTTGTCGCAGCAAAAGAGTTTGATGCGAGAAAAGGAAGGGTGACTAATGCTGAGCTCGCTTGAATAAAGTGACGGCGGCTAACATCGTTGAGAATGCTCTTTGTATCACTATCGTGATCGGACTGATTGCTCATAATGAACTCTACCTTAAACATAATAGGCGGATCCCGATATACCCGATACTTGATATAAAGAATGTGCGTGTTTTTTCTAGGCTATGAATAAAGGGAATGTCTGGTATCCGCTGCATTATTATTGAATGCATAGATAATTGCAGAATGCTCGAAATAACCTCTGCGAGAGGGATAGTAGTTGATTAATCTTTTGCCAACATTCTAAAACCAGACAATGACATTTGAATTTCAGCCTATTTACGAGAGGTGTTAAAAGCTCGTTTTTTGATTGTTAATAGGGTTTGTTAAATAGATATCAAGAAGGTTGAAATTTCGCATAAGGTATTTTAGCTATATATTTAAATATATAACGATTTTAATTATATAGGTTATTATTTGCCAGTGTGTAGAGCGTGGGATAACTGCTATATTAAAAGGAAGAAAATAAAAAGAGAGTGGTTTAAATTGTGAGAAATGTACCTTTAAAAAGCGTTGATTCACTTGACCGAGATGTTATTGCGCTAGGTACAGACTATCTGCCTAATACGTTGTTAGAAACGCATCAACATCGTCGAGCTCAATTTTTATATCCTGCCACAGGCTTAATTGAAGTGAGTACCAATGATGGTGAGTGGGTTATTCCACCGTCTTGTGGCGTATGGATACCGCCAGAAACAGGGCATGAAACTCGTATGTTAGATGTGAGTACGCGAAGCTTGTATATCGAGCCTTCTGCTGCTCCTCGTCACAGTAAACAGTGTGAAGTGTTAAGTGTTTCTCCTCTCTTTCGTCAGTTGTTACTTGAAGCTGTTGATGTACCTGCGGAATATGACAAAAAAGGGCGAGATGGTCTTTTAATGCAGTTAATCCTATGTGAATTATCGAAAGCAAAACCATTACCGTTTTTTGCGCCTATTCCACAAGACAGTAAATTAGCTAAATTATGCCGTGATTTTATCCGTAATCCTAAAATAGATTCTTTACCGCAACAGTGGGCAGATAAATTACATAAAAGTGAGCGCTCTTTTAGCCGATTTTTTCGTCAGCAAACAGGAATGTCATTTTCACAATGGCGACAGCAAGTCTGTTTATTAAATTCATTAACACAAATCTTATCAGGACGCGGTATTACCGAGATTGCCTTTGATTTGGGTTATAACAGCGCTGGCTCATTCTCAACAATGTTTAAAAAACAGATGGGACAATCGCCTTCTCATTTTAGTATGGATGCATTGGATATTGATCGGTTTTAATATGAATAATAAAATAATTCTCTAATTAAATTAAATATAGATAATTTTTGAGTTTAAAAATAAATATACTCTTATTTTAAGTTAGATGTTAATTTTATTTAAATAAGTAGGAATAGTATTCTTAATAAATATCTTCTTTAGAAGATAGTTCTATTATTTTATCTCTTTTATACTTTGCTCTCTTTTAGTATAGAGATATGTTTGTGGGATTAATTCTTAAAGAACAATGTGTTATTGTGGAACATGATTGCTCTGATTGGTTAACAACTGAGTCTGAAGAAAATCCAACTATTGAATATTCGAATGGTTTAAAAATTTATGCAATTTTTAAACGACAGTTTCTTTCAGGTAAACAAAGTCGTGACAGAAAACAACGTCACCTAGGAGATAACTGTCCTTTAATTTCTACAAAAATGTGCAAATAGCTATTATCAAAACAATTTTACTTTCGCACCTCATTCCGTAAACAATAAGGTAGAACCACTAAGCTAAGTGCCGTAATAATTGCGGTCGCGGTTAGCACGACAAAAAAGGCATTTTCAAAGGCGATATTTGCTTGAGATATCACAAGAGAAGCCATGTCATTTGGCAATTTTTCTGCCACAATAAGAGCCTCATCTAAACTGTCATATACCGCATCATCAATTGTTAATGAGTCAGGTAATATCAGTTTTAAGGTGTACACGGTACTCATCAAACTGCCCATAAATGTCACACCAATCACACTACCGAGCTCATAAGCTACATCTTCAATTGATGCCGCCATTCCCGCTTGCCTATCTGCGACACTCAACATAATTGACGTAGATGCCGAGGTAAAGATAATACCTAAACCAAAGCCGATTAAGAATAAGCTACCGATTAACACCATTGGAGATGTTGTTTGATAAACAGCAATTAACCACAGATTTCCCACCAAAGTAAGCATAAATCCAGCAATAATTAAGCGAACTTCACCTAAACGCACCAAGAAATAACCTGCCAAGGGAGAAGCAAGTACAGAGCCAATAGGAATAGGTAAAATGACCAGCGCTGCATTCAGTGGAGTAAAACCCGCAACAAGCTGTAAACGCTGGCTAAGCAATAATTCAATGCCTACAATGATCACCATAGAAAGTACGGCCATTAAAATACCGATACTAAAAAAGCGGTTTTTAAATAACCTAAAGTCAATCATCGGGTGAGTCTGTTTACGTTGGCGTAGAGTAAATAGAGTGAGGAAAACTACGGCAATAATGGCGGCAATCGTCGCTTCATTCCACTGTGTATAAGGTTTTCCTATCTCTTTTAAGGCATAAATAGTACTGATCAAACCCACTAAAATGAGTACTGAGCTTAAATAATCAATTTTATGATCACCATATCCCGAAAACTTAGGAATAAGCCAAATAGAGAACGGTAAGACAATAAGCACAATAGGGACGTTAATTAAAAAGACAGAACCCCACCAAAAATGTTCAAGTAACATGCCACCAATTAAAGGCCCTAAAGCAGCTCCGCCAGAAGCAACCGCAGACCAAATGCCAATCGCAATAGCTCGTTCTTGTGGATCGCTAAAAACTTGGCGCACGATTGATAGTGTTGCAGGCATACTCATTGCGGCACCCACGGCTAAAAAACCTCGAGAAGCAATTAAAGTGGTTGCTGTCGGTGAGAAAGCAGCACATAGAGAGGCAATCGCAAAAAGAGGAAGACCACAGATAAACAGCGTTTTATGACCAATTCTATCGGTTAGCATACCTGCTGCGGGTAATAATCCAGCAACAATTAATGGATAAGCATTCATTATCCAAAGTTTTTCTGAAGCACTTGCGTTTAAATCATAAGTTAAACGTGGCAATGCGGTATAAAGCACGGTTACATCAACAACAATGAGAAACAGCATGCTAGATACCAAAAGTAATACTATCCAACGTTTATAATCTTTTATCATAGAAATCTCAGTTATTTTTATGTGTATTATTTTTACTAGCGGCTATAATACAAATCCATACGAACGTATTGAAAAGAGGTTTTTTTTATGGGACGTCAAAGAACCATTGATAGAGAAAAATTGTTAGAAGCTATCTTCGACATTGTCATGGAGCAAGGAGCGGCAGCATTAACGATTGATACTGTTGCAAAAAAAATGGGGATCTCAAAAGGGGGCGTTCAATACTGTTTTAGTAGCAAAGAAGCAATGATTGATGCGATGTTTGAGCACTGGGAAGGCAGTTATGAAACGCAATTTAAAAAAATCGTTGAAAACGATAACTCACCTGAAAATCGAGTCACTGCACATATTCATGCCACTCATAATCATGACAAAGTCTCTTTTGCTAAAGGAGCGAGTTTGATGGCAGCATTGCTGCAAACGCCTGAATATCTACAAAGTACAAAAGAGTGGTATCAGCAACGATTAGCAGGTGTAGATATGACAACAGAAGCTGGAAAACGGGCAAGATTGGCATTTTTAGCGACAGAAGGCACTTTTTTACTGCGCTATTTTGGATTAATGGATATTGATGATAACGAATGGCAATCTATCTTTGAAGATATTGATTCAGAGTTACTTCAGCAAGGGAAAAGGCAATAAAAAAGCATGTTGTTAATGAGAAGAACAACATGCTTTTTATTGAAGATAATAGGGCTAAATGGAATTAGTAATACATTGTAATTAGTAATACATAGCAATTAGCTTATTATCTAGCTCTTTAACGTCAACGGGTGTATCGAAAATATCTTCGATAATCTCTGCTTTCATGATCTCTTTTGGTGAACCGTGATAATACAGTTGTCCGTTACGCATGGCTAAAATATAGTCAGAATAAACAGAAGCAAAATTGATATCATGAATAACGATAATAATGGTTTTTCCTAATTCATCTGCTGCTTTTCGCAGAAGTTTCATCATGATTACTGCATGCTTCATATCAAGATTATTCAGTGGTTCATCAAGCATGACATATTCTGTGTCTTGGCATAGCACCATCGCAACATAGGTACGTTGACGTTGCCCACCCGATAATTCATCTAGATAACGGTGACGAAATTCAGTCAAATTTAAAAAGTCTAATGACTCATCAATGACTTTTTTATCATCGAGCGTTAAACGACCTTTGCTGTAAGGATAGCGACCAAAGCCAACTAATTCTTCTACGGTTAAACGGCTAACAAACTGGTTTTCTTGGCGCAGTATTGAAAGATTTCTAGCAAGAACATCGCTATCAGTTGCAGCAACATCCATACCATTAACGCTCACCATGCCACTTTCAGGAAGTAATAGACGTCCAATAACAGAAAGTAGTGTGGATTTACCCGCGCCATTAGGGCCTATGATCGAAGTAATACCGCCACGTTGAATTGTTGTTGTAATATTATCGAGAACGGTCGTGTCTTGATAACGTTTTGATATTTTGCTGATTTCAATCATATTAAAGTCTTCTTAACACCAAATAGATAAAGAACATCCCACCGACAAACTCAATCACAACAGAAAGTGTTCCTGTCATTTTTAAGCCATATTCTAAAACCAGTTGCCCACCGATTAAGGCAATAGTGCCCAGTAGGAAGGCTACGGGCATCAAGAAACGGTGCTGGCTACTGCCACTGATATGATAAGCGAGGTTAGCGACAATTAACCCTAAGAAGGTTAACGGACCCACTAACGCTGTTGATACAGCCACTAGAATAGAAATCAGTAACAGAATATAAGTGGTTTGTTTGCGGTAATTAATACCGAGGTTAATGGCATTGGCTTGTCCTAATGCCATGACATCAAAGCTATAACGCATACGCCAAAGTAAAACACCGACAACCACAATCATGGCTAAGGCACAAAAGATAAGATCAGGCGTTGCACGGGTGAAAGTGGCAAACATACGACTTTGTAAGACGGAAAACTCATTGGGATCCATCAAACGTTGTAATAGCGTAGCTGAACTACGAAATAAAGTGCCTAAAATAATCCCGATCATCAGGACTAAGTTAATGTTAAAGCGTACCGAACTAAACAACCAACGATAGAGCACAACAGAAAATAGCACCAGCAATGTCGATTCTAAGAAGAACTTTGATAGGTTCAACATCCACGAGGTAGGCATATCCCCTTCAAAGAAAATAAACACAGTTTGTAGTAATACAAACAGGGCTTCTAACCCCATAAGTGAGGGTGTCAAAATACGGTTATTCGCGATAGTTTGAAACAATATCGTGGAAACACCAGCGGCAAACGCTACCACAATCATTGTAAGTACAATATAAGCACGGTGAGTCAGAATATAAGAGATATTGCCGTTTAGGTTTATCGTCATAAATAACACAATGGATAATAACGATGCCCCTAATAATAACCAAATACGAGACATAGGTGAGAGGCGCGTTTTCTTATGTTCGACAGCGCCAGTACATTTGCTAATTATGGATGAATTAACTTTTTGCATAACGTTGCTGCTTTAATATTAAGAAAAGGAAAATAACGGCACCCACTGCGCCTAAAATAACGCTGGCAGGAATTTCAAATGGGTAGCGAATAAGGCGACCAATCACATCACACAGTAAAACAATTGCACCACCACTCAAGCAAACCCAAGGAATGGTTTTGCGGATGTTATCGCCCATTACTAAGCTCACCAGATTGGGCACAATTAAGCCGAGGAAAGGTAATGCGCCGACAACGGAAACCACAACACCACTAATCAGTGCAATAATGGATAACCCAATGATCATCACTTTGCGGTAATTGAGTCCCACGTTAATGGAAAATTCACGCCCCATTCCGGCAACAGTAAAGCTATCAGCTACCCAACACGCCATGATTGCTAGCGCACCGACAAGCCATAACAGCTCATAACGGCCTTGTAACACACTTGAGAAATCGCCACTTGTCCATGCATCTAATGATTGCAGTAAATCGAAATATACCGCTAAGAAGATGGTGAGTGCGCCAATAACTGCACTGAGCATAATGCCCACTAAAGGTACTATTAGTGTTGTTTTTAAGGTGATCCTTTGCAAAAGCAACATAAATAACAAAGTACCAAGAAGGGCAAAAATAGTTGCAACCATCATTTTGGTAAAGATGCCAGCGGCTGGAAAGAGCAACATGACAACTAATAAGCCAAGACTTGCAGATTGTGTTGTTCCTGCAAGAGAAGGTTCAACGAAGCGGTTTTGAGTGAGTAGTTGCATGATTAAACCTGCAACACTAATGGCACCACCAGCGAGTAATAATGATAGGGTTCTTGGCACACGGCTGATAAAGAAGATATCGCGCATATCGGGATCAGAAAAAAGCGAAGCAGGAGTAATATCTCCTGCGCCGACAAATAGACTGATCATTGAGAGGATAGCAACAATCCCTATCCCCAATGATAAATGGAACGTTTTCATTCGATTATTTTATTTTTTCTGATCCAACGCCTGATTAATGGTATCCATTAAGCGAGAGTAAGTTTGGATCCCGCCTGAAATGTAAATAGAGCTTGAATCAAGATAGATAACTTGGTCTTTGTTCCAAGCGTTTACTTTTCTTACCAGTGCGTTATCGAGAACTTGTTGAGCAGGTTGTGAATCTTCACGACCAATTGCTGCATCACGGTCAATGACAAACAGCCAATCTGGGTTAAGTTTTAACAGTAATTCAGAGTTAACGATGTTGCCGTGTGAACCTGGGCTATCAAAAACATAAGCGGGTTCAAAACCTAATACATCATAGATAAAGCCAAAGCGAGAGCCTGGCCCATAAGCTGAAATTTTACCGCCACTGACTAAAACCACCATTGCTTTACCCGCATCTGGGGTTTTTGATTTTACGGTAGCAATTTTGCTATTGAAATCAGCCAATAATTTTTTAGCTTGCTCTTCTTTACCAAAAATTTGACCTAATGTGGTTGTGCGTTCAGCAAGGCTTTCAATGAAACGCTTAGGATCGATATCCATTGAAATCGCAGGTGCAATTTCACTTAATTTAGGATAAGCATCACGCGCACGGCTACCACTTAAAATTAAATCAGGCGCTGTTGTGCTGAGCTTTTCATAGTTTGGCTCAAATAAGGCACCTTCATTGATGTAATCGTTCGGATTGGTGTACTTCTCTAAGAATTTTGGTAAATGAACATTCGTTTGTGGAAGACCAACAATAGAAACACCTAATGCATCAATAATATCGAGGGTTTCCATATTCATCACAACCACTTTTTGTGGGTGTGCAGGGATTTCAGTTGTCCCTTGGAAATGTTCAATCGTGAGAGTTTGTTTCTCTGCTGATTGTGTTGTTGATGTGTCTTGAGCGTTATCACAACCTGCGATAACAAGTGAAGAAAGCAGTAAGAACAGTGGGCTTAATGACTTTTTAAACATTCTCTTTCCCATATTGTTGCAACACGAAATAACACGGATCTTTACAGCAGTGGCCTAAATATCGATCCACAAAGAAGACGATAATACCATCAAAAATATAAAGAGTAATGATACTAATTCACATTCTCATAATAATAAAGAATTAACTTGACTAAAATGGCGAAATTTTGCGAGTAGTCATAAGTGTTAATCAGAAAGACAAATTTCGTGACGTGAAAGAACTCTTAAGATTATTTGCTCAATTTGTGAAGAGTGTCAAAAGAGTAGGTCAAGGAGAGACAATTCTGAACCTATAAGAAATATCGTTAACCAGTATCATTGCGTATACTTCATTCAAGCAGAAACAATCCTTATTTTAATCTTACTTCGGTTTCTGTACTGACACAGTAATGAATGCACAAGAGAAAGCCTTGTTATCTCTAGGGTAAATCGTTGCCAACTCAAGAGGGTTTTATGCAAAAGAAATATATTTACTTATTTTGTTCTGCTGGCATGTCAACATCTCTTCTCGTGACCAAAATGCGAGCACAAGCAGAAAAATATGAGGTGCCTGTGGTCATTGAAGCATTTCCTGAAACCTTAGCAGCACAAAAAGGACAGGATGCGGATCTGATTTTACTGGGTCCACAAATTAGCTGGATGTTGCCTGATATCCAAAAATTACTCCCTAATAAACCGGTCGAAGTGATCGATTCTTTGTTATACGGAAAAGTAGATGGCTTAGGTGTGTTAAAAGCCGCTGTCGCCTCTATTAAAAAAGCATCTGCAACAACAAATTAATTCTATTTTTTATTTTTTTATTATTTCTATTCCAGTCAAAGAGCGAATTTTTCAGCAAGCCGAGCAATTAGCGGCATTTTAAGGGTATTTTTCTATGAGTAAGTTTATTGGTTCACTTGAAAAGGTACTCCTTCCTTTTGCGGTTAAAATTGGAAAGCAACCTCACGTTAATGCGATTAAAAATGGCTTTATTCGTTTAATGCCATTAACCCTTGCAGGGGCAATGTTTGTACTTATCAATAACGTTTTTCTTAGTTTTGGTGATGGCTCCTTCTTTTATTCTTTAGGTATCCGCCTTGATGCATCAACAATAGAAACGCTCAATGGTTTTAAAGCCATCGGGGGAAATGTCTATAATGGTACATTGGGTATAATGTCGTTGATGGCACCGTTCTTTATCGGAATGGCATTAGCAGAAGAGCGTAAAGTTGACCCGATTGCAGCAGGTTTACTTTCCATTGCAGCCTTTATGACAGTAACACCTTATAACGCAGGTGGTGCTTATGCAGTCGGCGCTAATTGGTTAGGCGGGGCAAATATCATTTCAGGTATCATTATTGGTCTTGTTGTGGCTGAAATGTTTACCTTTATTGTGCGTCGTAACTGGGTAATCCGTTTACCAGATAGCGTACCCGCATCTGTTTCACGTTCATTCTCTGCATTAATTCCAGGCTTTATTATTTTATCAGTCATGGGGATTGTTTCGTGGGGATTAGCAACGTATGAAACGAACTTCCATCAAATTATTTTAGATTCTATCTCAACACCATTAGCATCAATGGGATCTGTGGTTGGTTGGGCTTATGTTATCTTCACTTCTCTACTGTGGTTCTTTGGTATTCATGGATCACTCGCTCTTGCTGCACTTGATAGTGGCATTATGACGCCTTGGGCGTTAGAGAACGTGTCAATTTACACCGAATACGGTTCAGTGGAAGCGGCACTGGCAGCGGGTAAGACGTTCCACCTCTGGGCAAAACCAATGTTAGACTCCTTTATCTTCTTAGGCGGTACAGGGGCAACACTGGGACTTATTCTGGCTATCTTTATCGCATCTCGTCGTGCCGATCATCGCCAAGTGGCAAAACTGGCATTACCAGCAGGTTTATTCCAAATTAACGAACCGATTATTTTTGGTCTGCCTGTGATTATGAACCCAGTGATGTTTATTCCATTTATTCTTATTCAGCCTATTCTTGCTGCGATTACGGTGACGGCTTATTACTTAGGGATAATCCCACCAGTGACAAATATTGCGCCGTGGACAATGCCAACCGGACTAGGTGCTTTCTTTAATACCAACGGTAGTATTGCGGCACTGTTATTAGCACTGTTTAACTTGGGTGTTGCCACACTGATTTATCTGCCTTTCGTGATTATTTCAAATAAAGCGCAAACTGAAATTGAAAAAGAAGAAAGTGAAGAAGATATTGCCAATGCGTTGAAATTTTAAGTGATAGAAAACACAAGTGCAGAGGCTTCTCTGCACTTGCAGTGTCAAAGAGGAAATATGATGTTAGATATTGAAAATGCTGTTGATAGCAGTGCAACCGATGATGAATTTGAAGAGATCATTATGGGGCTTATCATTAACTCAGGCCAAGCTCGTAGTGTGGCTTATGGCGCGTTAAAAAAAGCCAAAGAAGGTGATTTTGATGGCGCGAGAAAATTAATGGAACAATCTCGCGAAGCATTAAATGAAGCACATAAAATACAGACTCGTTTAATTGGTGATGACCAAGGTGTAGGAAAAACGAAAGTCAGTTTGGTATTAGTTCACGCGCAAGATCATTTAATGACATCAATGTTAGCCAGAGAGTTGGTGACAGAATTAATCGAGTTACATGAGAAGATAAAATAAGATGAATACAGTGGTGGAGTCATTGAGAGCGCAAAGCGAAATACGCATGGTCTATGAAGATCAGCTATTTAATGGCAAAAACTTTCATGTCTTTATTTATAATAAAACAGAAAGTGTTAGTGGATTGCATCAGCATGACTATTATGAATTCACCATTGTATTAACAGGGCGCTATTATCAAGAGATAAATGGTAAAAAGATTTTACTCGAACGTGGTGATTTTGTTTTTATTCCCATTGGTTCTCATCATCAAAGTTTTTATGAATTTGGTGCAACTCGTATTCTCAATGTGGGTATTAGCAAAGCCTTTTTTGATAAACATTATCTCTCATTACTGCCTTCTTATTTTGTTGCCTCACAAGTTTATGAATTAAAAAATGAGTTTCTTTCCTATATTGAATCGGTTGTTGGATCACTGAATTTCCGCCATACCGAATTTAATGAGTTTATTGAAATTATCACCTTTAATGTGGTGAATAGATTACGACACCATCGAGAAAATAGAACACAAGACGATATTCCCTTATGGCTGAAAGACACGGTAAGCGAGATGCATGACAAACAAAAATTTGGTGAAAATGCATTGGCGAATATGGTGATGTTATCAGGGAAATCACAAGAATATTTAACCCGAGCAACTCGGCGTTATTACGATAAAACACCCATGCAAATTATTCATGATATTCGAATTAATTTTGCGAAAAAACAATTGGAAATTACAAACTATTCGATAACAGATATTGCTTTTGATGCAGGTTACAGCAGCCCAAGTTTATTTATTAAGACATTTAAGAAAATAACTTCGCTGACTCCAAATAGTTATCGAAAAAATTTATACAGTATTAAAGAAACAAACTAATTCATTATTAAGCGTAAGAAATTAATCAACAATAAAGATTAATTTTATCGAAAATAGAGAGAAAGAAGAAAATAAGCTTATTTTCTTCATGGCTCTTTACGCCTTAATTTCGCCATTAATACACAAATAACAGCACTATTACGCTGTATGGGAGTATTTTATGAGTCATAAATTAAAAGTAGTTACCATTGGTGGTGGAAGCAGTTATACGCCTGAATTACTAGAAGGTTTTATTAAGCGTTATCATGAACTACCCATCACTGAATTATGGTTAGTGGATGTTGAAGAAGGGCAAGAGAAGCTTGATATTATTTTTGAGCTTTGCCAACGCATGGTAAAAAAGGCGGATATTCCTTTAACCATTTATAAAACACTTAATCGCCGTGAAGCATTAAAAGACGCTGATTTTGTCACAACACAATTGCGTGTTGGTCAATTGAAAGCAAGAGAGCTTGATGAATCAATTCCTTTAAGTCATGGTTATTTAGGGCAAGAAACCAATGGTGCTGGTGGGCTATTTAAAGGTTTACGCACTATCCCTGTTATTTTCGATATTATTAAGGATGTTGAAGAGATTTGCCCTAATGCGTGGATCATCAACTTTACGAATCCAGCTGGCATGGTGACAGAAGCCGTTTATCGCCATACCAATTTTAAGAAGTTTATTGGGGTTTGTAATATTCCAATCGGTATGAAGATGTTTATTACAGATGTTCTTAACCTGACGAATAAAGATGAACTCTCCATTGATTTATTTGGCTTAAATCATATGGTGTTTATTAAAGACGTTATTGTAAATGGTCAGTCTCGCTTCCCTGAATTATTAGATGGCGTGGCTTCAGGAACATTAACCGCGGGCTCTGTGAAAAATATTTTTGATCTACCATTTAGTGAAGGCTTGATCCGCTCTCTTAATATGCTGCCGTGCTCTTATTTGCTGTATTACTTCAAGCAAAAAGAGATGTTAGCTATTGAAATGGGTGAATACTATAAAGGCGGTGCTCGCGCTAAAGTAGTACAAAAAGTCGAAAAACAATTGTTTGAATTGTATAAAGATCCTGATTTAAATATCAAACCGAAAGAGTTGGAATTACGTGGTGGTGCTTATTATTCTGATGCAGCCTGTGAAGTGATTAATGCTATTTATAATGATAAACAAGCTGAGCATTATGTGAATATTCCACATCATGGTCATATCGATAATATTCCAGCAGATTGGTCAATTGAAGTGACTGCTATTTTAGGGCGTGATGGCGCTAAACCTCATCCTCGTTTAACACATTTTGATGAAAAAGTGATGGGATTAATTCATACCATCAAAGCCTTTGAAATCGCGGCCAGCAAAGCGGCTATTAGTGGCGAATTAAATGATGCTTTATTAGCGATGAACTTAACACCGTTAGTACTTTCAGATAAAGATGCAGAAGTACTTACGCGTGAAATGTTATTAGCACATAAAGCACATCTACCTAATTTTGCCAAAGCAATTGCTGAGTTAGAAAAAGCCTCTCATTAATTGTCAGTAGATAAAAATAAGTAATAAGGAGACAGAATGGCTGGTTTATTAATTGTGAATGCGGATGATTTCGGGCTAAGTAAAGGTCAAAACTACGGTATTGCAGAGTGTTTTCGTCATGGCGTGGTTAGCTCAACAACGGCACTTGTCAATGCTGAAGGAATTAAACATGCAGCACAATTGCGTCATGAGTTGCCTGGATTAGGTGTTGGGCTTCATTTTACGTTGACGATGGGTAAACCGCTGTCTCCTTTATCTTCTTTAACGCGTGAAGGTGTGCTAGGGAAATGGGTCTGGCAAATGGCAGAAGAGGGCAATTTGCCACTTGATGAAATACGTGTTGAGCTTAGCGCTCAATATCAGCGTTTTATTGAGATCTTTGGTTGTGAACCAGACCATATTGATAGCCATCATCATGTGCATATGTTCAAGCAAATTTTTCCTATTGTGGCGGAATTTGCCAAAGAAAAATCGTTACCAATGCGCGTTGATAGACCTTTAGCGCAAAAAGAGGGCATTGATACTCAAGGTGTGATCAGTAGTGAGGGTTTCGATAGCCAGTTTTATGGTGATGAAATCACACAGGCTTTATTTTTAAAGGTGCTTGATGAATCAAAAGCACGTCGTGAGCACTCTCTTGAAGTGATGACACATCCTGCTTTTATTGATAATTCGTTACGTGCAAGTGGTTATTGCTTTCAGCGCTTAACGGAGCTTGAAGTATTAACAGATATCACGTTAAAACAAGCGATTGAGGAACGAGGTTATCAGCTAGGCACTTATCAAGATTTAATAAAATGATTTAGAAAGTTGTTTAGACAATCGGTGTCTGTGTTATTCCCTAGTGTGGGTCTTTTTTGCGTTAATTTGCCTCTGTTTTTATAAAGCAGAGGCTTTTTGTTTTTAAGTGTTTTTATTAAGTCATAATAATTTAATTAAAAGCGATAACCAATATTGGCAATAAAACCATCCATGACTAAACGGTTACTGCTTAATTCATTCATTTTATAGCGGCTATTCTCATAACCCACAGACATAGATAGCATTTCAGTAGGATTAATAATGATACCCGCACCCCAACTAAAGGCATTCTTCTTGATTTTGTTTTGTGCGATATCTTTATCAGCGATATTCTTAAATTGTATTTGGCTAATACCTGCAACACCATAGACACTGAAAAAATCATTTAAACGTAATGTAGGGCCAGCCATAACAGAATAATAGCGGGCATTAATATCACGCAGTACTTTTTTAACTGGCTTATCTAAGTCATATTCATTTTGTGCATAAGTTGCGGTGGCTAAAATACCAACCTGCTGATTCAGCTCTTGGCGTAAAGAGAGAGAACCACCATGCATAGGGTTTTGTCCTTCCATTTTAAGTTGTGCGTAACCCGCTGAAAGTGTTGTTTTATCTAATTTAATCTCATTTTGAGCATAAGCCGAAGATGTAGCCAATAAACCAGTAATAAATAAAGTTGATAGTAATTTTGTTTTCATTAGTTATATCCCATAATTTAAATAATAAGAATGTATTATTAAGCGATGGAATTATAATGATGAGTCCATTTCAAATGGAATAAAAAATAACACGTTAGCTTAAATGCGGTTGTTTTATTAAAGAGGTCTATTAGTTGTTATTAAGATTATATAAATAATATTTTGATAATATAAATCACTATGAAAATAAATAAAAAATAAGAATGGAATTAAATAAAAAGGCTCTCTAAATAATAATAGAGAGCCTTTTTAGGCTTATTTAAGACCTAAATCACTTTGTAGGTTAATGACTTGATTTTGTAAGTTCTCTAATTCAAGTTGTTTTTCCATCACTGATTTTGATGGATTGTTTTGTGCCGCTTTCATTTGTTTGTCAATTTCATTGATCTGTTTTTGAATATCATTTTGCCCTTTCGTTTTTTGGCGAATTTGATTTAACAGATTATTCATTGATTGGTTTAATGCTTGTTGGCTAGCTTGCTGACTTTTGAGAGAGGCATTGGTTTGTTGCTTTTCTTTCTCAATGGCAGCAAGAACGGCTTTAAACTCTGTATTTAATGCTTTCTCATTAGCGAGAATAGCTTTTTTTTGCTCGACACGATTGTCGTAAGTCCCTGAATAATTACAGTTAAACTTAGTAATTATACTGACATCACCCGTTGTTGGATCACAATCAGCGGGATTGGTGACACAACCGCTTAATAGTAAGGTCATGCCAACAAGGGAAAGAGGTAAAAATTTCATTATCATCCTTTTTAACGTTAACTAAGCTTTATTGCTGTCCGTTGAGTATAAAGACTATCAAGTTCTTCTTGTAAAGAGGTCACTTGCTTCTTCATCCCATCGATTTGTTTATCAAGTTGCGCTGTTTTTAAGCCATCTTGACGACTCTGCGCTGCAATATCTCGCCACTCACCTTCACGTTTTTTCATATCTGCTAAACGAGAACGCAGTGCTGCAATATTGGCATCAATACCTTTCAGTTGTTTCTCTGCAGCTTCTTTATTTAAACGTTGTTGTTTCATTTCTTGCTGAATTTTTGCAATGGCTTTTTTATCATCAGCAATAACCGCTTTCGCTGTGTTAGAGGCACTCTGTAAACGCTGATTTTCATTTCGAATATCAGCAATCATTGAATTGAGCATCTCTTCTTTTGTCGCATAGTTTTGGCGTTTATTGTCTAAATAGGCATTTGCACCAATACCGACACCACAACCCGCAACTGCAGCAATAAGCATACATGCGCCTTTATTGCTGGAGTTTGAGACTAAACAGCCTAATGCACCAATCGCTGCACCACCCGCACAAGCCGTAATGCCTGATTTGCTGAAAAACTCCATATCACTGTTATTTTTCAAACGAGGGTCAGTACCGCTATTACTTTGACATCCTGATAGGGCAAGCACAGCACTAATGCCAAGTACTGCCATAAGTTGTTTGTTCATACCACACCTATTATCCCAAGTCTCTGTTATTGTTTTTTGCACGCTTCAAGCCATTCGTTCCGTGAAACTTTACCGTTAGCCCAATATCCTTGGAGTCCCTGCATATACGTTGAAAGGTACGTATTTAAATTTGATTTTCCTCTGGCTTCCATCAATTGGCGTACAACGTCAATTTGTGGTTTCACCAAAGAGGCATCATAAGTTGTTGCCATATCCACTAATGTGTCTGCGTAATAACTCACGACAAAGTCGAGGGTTTTCTTATGTTCGTTAACTTGCTCTTGGCGTCGTTCGCAAGTGGCATCTTTTGTGCCCGCAGGACAATTTTTTTCATGTAATGCAATTAATCTGTCGTAGAACTCGCCATCATCTTTTAATTTGGTACATAAAAATGCACCCAATTGCAGTGATGTGCGGATAGCTTGATCTCGTTGCTCATCACGCAGTTGGGCATTTGCGCGTAATGTATTTTTCAATTCAGCTAACTGCTTTTTCAGTGCTTCATCTTGCACCTGGGTTGAGAGTGTATTTAGGCTATTAATCGAGTTATCGCTATTGGTTTTTGATTTATCGTTAGCGGGCTTCTCATTGCCCAGTTGTTGCCACTCTTTTTCGATCTCTTTGATTTTGTCTCTCGATGTCAATGCTGGCGCGACAATCGCTAAACGAAAGCCTGTGTATTTGTTTTTATTTGCACCGGTATTGGTGTAATAAGGCTCTTCTTGACGCCATGAACTGCGCATATCGCTTTCTGGGGTGAGATAACTACCACCACGCACAATAAAGCCACCAGCTTGCCCATGTAAGCGGTCGAGTTTGTTTAATCTAAAGGGTTCAAACATCATTTCAGCGACATTACCGAGCATGTCATGTAAGCCTAGTGGATTAGGCGATAACAAACCGGTTAACTGTAAAGAGCCATTCGCAGATTGACTGCCCGCAGACCAAATATAGTTTTTGGTGCCTTCTGGCATCGGGAAGCGCATATCACGAAATTCTGAGGCAGACACTTTTAAGCCACCACGCGCCGCAAATTCCCACTCCGTTTCTGTCGGCAATCTTGCAAAACCTTTTGCGCCATCTTCAACAGGTAGTGCTTCGGGATGTTTGCTTCTTAACCATTGGTTATATTGGTCTGCAAATTGCATTGCTTCATACCAACTGATATTCACTTTTGGTAAACGTAATTTATTTGACGCAACAGGGCACTCTTTACCGTTAATCACGCTCTGCATGGCGTTATATTGCAGATCGGTAACGGGGTATTTTGCCATAAGGTAGTAACGGCCTTTCTCTTTACCTTTTAATGGAAAGCTACCCGCAATATGTTCTGCTCGTGATTGTTCCAAATAACCCCATTCATCGCCTTCTTGCCCTAATGTCACACTGTAGTCTTGTAGTGGTTGGCTTAATGGAATAGTGACTTGGCGAAAGACCATTGAACCTTCACAAGGAAAAGGCAAGATCACATCATCAGGCAAAGCTTTTGGGTTAACGAATTTATCATCCCATTTGGCAGATGCGGTAAAACTGCTAGATAACAGCGCGAATGATAAAGTTAGAAGTGATAAATTAAATTTCACGTAAGCTCTCCGCAGGTTCAATCGAAACGGCACGTAATGCACCAATACTTGCCACCACTAAAGCCACAAGTAAGGCACTGCACATGGCAATCAATAAATCCCAGAATGTTAACTGACAGACAAAGGATTGTTCAGGTAAATGTGTGCCTAATAATGTGGTAAATAAGGTGCTACCGATACCATAAAGCCCAAGGGCTAAAATAAAGGCAACACTCGTTAATAACAGCGCTTGCAACACAATATATAAAGAAACTGCAAATTGACGAAAACCCAATAGGCGTAGTACTGCCATGTCTTTACGTTTGCGATCAATATTGGCAAGGAAGGCGCCAATTAATGAGGCAATACAGCCTAATAGTGATACCCAAGCAATCACGGAAAAAATAACGTTAAGAACGTAGCTGATGGCTTTTACAGACTCTATTTGGCTTTTTTGTGTCATCACATCAATGTGTTGTTGTCTAAACCAATCATCTAGTGGTGCAATGGCATCTAAATTTTTTGCATAAAGGCGAGCTTTAGCAAATTGAGTTCTTGGTTTCGCTTCAGTGCCTTGTGTTATGCCAAAAAGCGGCGTTTGATAACCATCTCGGTAATCTTCCATTGCCACTAAAACATCAAGAGAAACAAAAGCGGCCGCTCTTGGAAATTTGCTATCGCTGATAATGGCGCCAACAGTAAAGGTGCGTTTGGCGCGCTCATTAACGCCATTAAGTTTACGGCTGATAAATAAGCGCACACTATCGCCGACATTTGCTTGTAGTTTTTGAGCGGCATTGGACGAAAGTACTAAGGTGTCTGCATTTTTGGGAATAGCCACACCTTCTAATAACGGATCGTTTTCTGCTGTCGGAATAATTTCCGCATTATCAATAAAATGTTGCCCATCAATCACAATATCGGCTTGTGTGTTTAAGCTACGAGTTAATGGGATAACAAAACGAACCTCTTCTTTGTGTGCAATCTCATTAAACCAACTTTGTGGATAATTACCATTGCCTAACATACGTATTTCAAGGTTACGAGGATCATTTAGCAGTTGGTTGTGAAGCTGCGTCACAATGCCGTTTTTTAGTCCAAATAGCAGTAACAGTGGTGCAATAACTGAGACTAAAGAGAACACAATACAGAGAGCGACTTTGCGATCATAAATTAAGTCTCGCCAAGCGAGTGAACTGAGTAAGCCAAGGCGATTAGGATTGGCGCTATTGTTTGATAAAGACACTACCGCCTCCTTCTAGTTGTGCGTGATAGTGGCTGAAGCCAAAACGCTCGACTAAAGACCAATCGTGACTAACAACCAGCGCAGAGATATCGAGTTGTTTTACCATCTCCACAATCAATGCATATAGCGCTTGTGCATTATGGGGATCGAGAGCGGCCGTTGGCTCATCGGCAAGTAATAAAGCTGGCTCATGGGCGATTGCGCGAATAAACGCAGCGCGTTGACGTTCACCAATGGAGAGCTGGCGAGGAAGGCGATTAAGCAAGGGGCGTAATTGCAGATGATCAATAGCGTGATCAAGCCAAGAAGAGTGCAGTGTTAATCCCAACATTTTACGAGGTAATTGGATATTTTGCATGACGGTTAAAAAGGGAAGTAACCCGCCACTTTGGAGCATAAAACCCAATTTCTCAGCACGTAATGATGAGAGTTGCGCTTGTTCATTATTCAACACCGCTTGCGTGATAATTAAATCATCACCGAGTTGAAAATGGGTTAATTCATCGGGACGTAAAATCAGCCCGAACATTTCCAATAAGGTGCTTTTACCGCAACCGCTTAAGCCAGTTAGTGCGCCGATTTCCCCTTTCTCAAGGGTCAATGAAGGAAGCGCAACACGAAAGCCGTGTTGCGCATCACCACGCGTAATTGCCATGCCTTCAATCTGGATCATTAAGGCAGGTTTTCCAGTGGAACAGGATAAACGTGATCGCGAGGATCGCTTTGTGGTGCAAGGGATATCCAACGATCAACATCTTCGTTATAGCGTTGATAATATTGCAACTTCGTATTGAGTCGGCGGATAAATTTCTCTTGCTCAAGGCCATCCCAGCTTTTCCACGTTTCTTCATCTAAACCAAGCACCTCACTTAAGTAAGGGAGGTTTTCGACGTATTCACCGAGTAAGCCCATTTCGCCTAATTTGGTTGCTGAACCTTGTTTGATTTGGTTTGGATCGTTACCCATTGTGGCGGCAATCGAACGCAAATCCGCAAACATATTGTCTGGAGAGATCAAACCTTCATTAGCAGCATTAACGATTTTTTTCATGACATCGCTTAAATCACTCAACTCACTTTTAGTCAATAAGACCTGTACTTCTGTGGTTGGGATATTTTGCTGCAATAAATCACGGTCGCTTATCCATGCTTTAAACACAGGTGGTGCTTTAGTGCCTTGTTTTTCACCTAAATAGGCTAAACGCATGGCATACCCTAAATCGTGCGCATCGTTAAGTAAGGTGTTTGTTTCTTTGTCTTTGCTATAAGCAGGATCAGCATTTAGTGCGCTACCCACAGCCGCTTCACCACGATAAGCCGTTTGAATTTGAGTGGTTACAGCGGTTGCTAGGCTATCGACCATCCGACCAAAGCTATTGATATCCCCTGAATTAATCGGGTAGTAAAGCGATTTGTGTAAGAAAGGATTGAGCGTTAGCGCCTCATATTGTGCTTGTGCAGAAGCGTGATTTTTTGCACCTGATGGTGTTTTTAAATGCAGTGTATAAAGTGCAACACCGCGATAAGCGGCTTCTTGGCGAATTTGTTCAGCATCGAGCTTAGTTGATGAAAGAGGATCATCTCCCGTTAATGCGCCTGCATCGGTGATTAAAATAACGTAACGCGCACCAAAGCGTGTCCAATCAACATCATCAAGGGCTTGCATTACACCCGCATAAGCATCTTCATCAAAACGGCTACTTGAGACTTTCGCTTGGCGTAATTCTTTGACTTTATTGAGGAAGTCAGGGCCATCTTTGACATCATTGGGATTAACAAACATTTTGCTGTCGTATTCCAATGCAGGAACGGCTTTGATATTAGAGCGAAATGCCACTAAACCAAATTTGACCTTATCCAACATGTTGTCTTTTTCGACTTGTGCGTAAACCTTTTGAATCGCTTCTTTGGTTCTATCAATGTAAGGATCCATTGATATTGTTGAGTCGATAACAAACACTACTGCGGCAGAAAAACCTTGCATCATATTGTCAGCATCTTTGCTGTTAGGTGTTGTTGGTTTTGCACTGTTTGCAGTAGCATTCGCATTCTGTGCGTCTTTGCTGTCTTTGGTTTGTGAAGAGACAGAAGCCACATTGAGCACTCGCACTTTATAGCCAGCATCAGTAAAGACTTCATCTGAGCCTAATACAGGCAGTAGATAGAAATTACTTTTCTGATCAATCATATAATCAGGCTCTTTTGCTAAAACAGCCGGATTCACTTTTTGGTTTTTGATATCTGCTAAAAAGGGCTTGTACTGTTTTTCAGGGGTTGGACTTTCAAGTAAGCTTTCAACCGTTTGCTTATCTTTGAAAAACAGCATTGGGTTACGACCCGCAGGGTTAGTAAATGCGAGAGTTAACTGCATTTTCCACTCTGATGTACAACTTGCATTCATCCAACCGCTAATATGACCTAAGCTATCAGGGCCAACTTGTAGCCACTCATTGGCGCCTTGTCTTTGACGCTGATAAACATAAAAACGGCTAAATGCAGGTTGCTCTTTTCCTGTTGCGCCAATCTTGTCAGCAACTTGGCAACCTGGATAAGTTAATACACGTTGATAGAGGGTTTTTTTACCCTCTTGTAATAGCGGCTTTTTCTCTTCAGCACTTGTTGGTGCTGTTAGAATTAAACCGCTGAGAATAAGAGTAAGCCAATGCGCCTTTTTCATGCGACTTTCCTATTTTTTCAAAGCTTCAAGACGCGCTTTTGCGTCACTGTTTTGTGAGTCATGATTTAGAACCGCTTCGTACCAATAAATAGCTGTTTCTTTGTCTGCACTAAAGCAACCTTGTGCTGATGCGGTTTCTGGATCGTATTCACGAGCGTAATTCAGTGCGATATCAACATCACCTGATTGTGCTTTATAAGCATATAAACGTTGAGCAACATCACATTGATTGTTCTGTTTTGCTTGTTCAATCGTTGCAAGGATAGTTTTGCTATCTGGTTGGCTCTGTATGCAGCTTTGTACAAAGGCTAATGCAGTACCAGATTTCATATTTTCAACACTACACACACTTGGGGTTGTGGGTTCTGGTGTCGGCTGTGGCGCAGGTTCGCCAGCAGGATTACCTCTTAGTAAGAAGAACCATGTTAAGACACCTGCTAAAATTAAAATCAAGATAATGGCTAAAATTAAGCCAATTTTTGATTTTTTCGGCGTGGGTGGTATTGGGCGCTGTGGCGGTTCATCTACTTTGATTTCAGGGATAATTGGCTCTGGTTCTTCAGATCCAATTTTGATAGGTTCTGGCTCTGGCTCCTGTGGCGCTTCTTCAACAATAGGAGCCGGTGGAACAGGCTGATTATCTAATGTTGCCGTTGATTTTAATGCTTCACTTTGACCTTGCGCTTGTGAGGCTAATACGCCATCACGAATACGTAATCGCCCGATATCTTGTGTTTCATTATCGTCTTTCAACGTAAATTGATACGCCATTTGTAAGTTGCTAACGAGGGGATCAACCAACGTTTTATCAAGAACGATTTGATAACCGTCATCAGCATCTTCAAGTGAAAGCTGGTGGAAAAAGGCATTGCCTACCCATTCCCCTTTATCATTTAAGAAATAGCGATCTTGGTTACGCTGAATGCTTAAATAAACAGGGGAAGCGTCACCTTCCCAATTACGAATACTTAATACCGCAAAGCCAGGACGAGCAGGTTGTACGGGTTTTAATTCTGGATTAAACACGAATTATGACTCCACGACGGATGATTTCATGGTTTGAATTATTTGGCCTAATAGTGCGTTTTGTTCAGCACTGATCTCTCTTCCCGCAGAATGCCCCGCATTCTCAGTAATAATCGCTGATAAAGCGATAAGCCAATCAATTACAAATAAAAGGGTGTAGTTAACAGGGTTGGTAGGTAAGCGAACTAAGCGCTCATCCTCACCCCATTGCACGCTAGTGTTATCGGGTTTTTCAAAGATTTTATGACCGACATTGATTTTGCTATCTGGCTTCTCAACACCGTTATCTTTGAAATTAAACCAAGTAATAAAATCACCCAGCACATTATAAACACGAGATGACTGCTGTTCGGCTAAGTCATCACGACGGGCAATGGCTTCTGTCCCTGCAAGGGTTTTCAACATGCGTTGTTCAACACCTAGGCGATTAATAGCCGTGATAAGCTCATCAACTAACAGCACCATAATTTCTTGGTCAATGCCTAAATAGGTTAACAAGGTACTGTTATCAGGCAGGCTACGCAGATGATTTATCCATAATGCCATCACTTTTTTAGGATAGGTAACCTCATTGCCGTGACCTTTAGGGGCTTCATCTTCTTCAGGCTCTAGAGAAATCGGGGCATCGCTAAAGAGATCAAAAGTCGGTTGCTCTATAGCTGCAAAGGCAGAAACTGGCGCTTGAGTTGCTTTTTTGTTATCTGAAAGCGTATCGATAACCTCTTTTTCTTGCATATATAGATCGTAGAGTGATTTGCGAGAAGGCAACAGGTAATCCAGTAAAGCACCTTGCAAATAAGGGCGACTTTGCATAAAGCGTAAAATAGTGGCTGCGTTACGGCGTTTGACTTGTAGCTCTTCTTCACCGCCTGATTGATACCATTTTTCAAGATGATGACCGATTAAATCACGTTGAATTTCTTGCAATTGCTCACTAATACGTTCAAGTTTCAGTGATTTTAACGCAACGGTTTCAAGGTAGTCGGCAAGGCGTTGCATACCGCCATCGTTAAGCGACAACATAGCATCCCATGCTTGGTCTGGCTCACGAATATAGCGTTGGACAGTTTCGTCTTCAGCAAAGGTTTTTTTCATCAGATGTAATTGTGAAACACTGTCCTCGTTTAAGACAGTCTCTTTGCCATTACTGATTTGAATAAATGGGGTAGGTACACCTGGTTTACGCACTAAGAAGGTGTTATTGAAGGCTTCACCATTGATCCAATCTGATGACATCCATTCATATTGACCAAAGCGCTCTAACATGGCCATTTTGATCATGCCACCTTTACCCCATGATTGACGCAATAACGCTTCATTCAGGGTTAATGAGTTGGTAATACGCATATCAAACATGGTCATTGCCCAAATTAAACCAGAAGGGCGTTTAGCGCGTGTTAATGCATCTTTACCTTGCGTGTTATTGATCCACTCTGTGAGAACTGCACCGACTTCTTTTACGTCTGATTGCTTGTTTGATGCGGTACATACTACAAGTACATTCATCTCTTGGTTATCAGTATAACGTTCAAACAGATAGGCAACTTTACCCCGAAGAATAAGCTGTGCCAGAGGATTAGCGCTGTCATCGTTGACCTGACGACGTACATCCGCCATGGTTTCAACGCCTAAACGACCGCGATAGCCCGGAAAATCAAGCAGTTCAACGTGTTCAAATAGAGCCTTACTCGGTGCATCTAATAATGGGACGACTAATTCAACCGTCAGTGCAGTTAATTCGGCTAATGACAATGTGATAGGGGCATCAATACGATCGCCATGAACAGGACAAATGCTGATCTGGCTATCATTGGCAGTATTGAGACGCTCTAACATATCCACATTCATAATACTGTCTGCTTGTACTAACACGCCGTCTTGTTCTTTGACTAAAGAAGAGAGCGGAGCCAAAACAAGAGATGCATTACCTAAAGAAGCCAGTGTGGTGCTAAAACGTTGATAAGCGGATGTCAGCTCTGCAATATCGCCCCATAACACAGAAAAGAGTTTAGCGCGTTGCGCAATGCTGAGATAAGGCGCTAATTCAATCGCTTTAGGCCAATAGGTTGTCGCCAGTTTTTTCTGGCTTTTTTCCGCATGGCGTTGCAGATAATCCCATAATGAAACAACATCATCATGAGTAATACCCGCAACAGGTGTCGCACTGCGTTGTGTGCTTAATGAATTGATTAAACGAGAAATTTTCTCATCATCTAATTCAAATTCAATTTTTTCCTGATTAAAGTCATACAGATAAGCATTGGCGAGAATTTTAACAATCTCAATTTCGCTGAAAAGATGTAGCTCGACAGGAAACTCTTGCGTACCTTTTGTGGCATTGCGACTAAAGCGAGTCACTAAGCCAGTGGCTTCTTTACCGCCACCCGGTGGGTTGATGTGGTCGATAAAATCAAGGGTTTTACCTGACATGCTCGTTCTTAATCGGCCTTCTTGTCCTGCGGCAAGTGCTGAAATCAGGTACGATTTTCCTGCCTGAGACAGACCAAAAAAGCCCACAGACATTGGTCGTTGTGTCGCTAAACTGAGATTTTTCGCCATATTACGGCTACGGCGCAGACGATAGATAAGGCTATCGGCTTCGGTATTTAAACGAGGTGCATTACCTCTTACGGCCGTTACCCAATCAATGGCTTTACCTGCGCCTTGATAAATGGCATCCCATTTGGCTGTTAACTGTTTTTCATCCATCATATTCATTTACCTAATACACTCCCGCTATCCAGCCAATAGGATGTTTCACCAATACCACTATCTGCTAACGTATTGAGTTTGAAGCTTAAACCGTTCTTATTAACGCCACCTTTGCCATTAATAAGCTCCATTTCTTCAATACGTAATTTTTCAGATTTATTGTCATCATTATGGCCGGAGGCACCTCTTTCTTCTCCCAACTTGATATGCAATACGCTGTCTTCTTGGCTAAGTTGCTGTGCCAATTTCGGATTTTTAATGCGTAAGGTATAAAGTGGAGACGCAGGCCAACGGGCATTATCCAATTGACGGAAACCTAAGCGTATTCCGCCTCTGACTTCAAAATAGGTATCAGGATCAGGCTCAAATTTATCCTGAATATCACGGTAGTAAACGTCATTATCGGAAATAGTGTTGTTGTTATCCAACATCCCTAAATAACGTACTGTTGAGTAAGTTTTAAAGTTACCTGTCGAGAAGTAGAAGTTGAGTAAACGTGCATTTTCAGCCATTAAACACAACATTGCACCGACTGCCGCTGTTGATTTTGGATCGTCAATACGGCCTTTTTTGTTGAATGGATACCAACCCCCTGTTTTGTAGCCGTGTAATGGCAGAATACGAGAAGGCGGTACAGGCTGTAATACTTTTAATAGCGCTTGAATTCCCGGTAAACGAGAAGGGCGACCTGTCAGCAGTAAAACATCACAGGAGTAGTAATAAAGTACTTCACACAGTGCTTTTAAACTACGTGTGATATTAATACGTTCACCTGAAATAAATTCAGCGTGCAATTGCGCAAAGTTAATTTGTACAGGCACATTTAAAATGGAGAAACTGTCGCCACCACCAAGCTCTTTATTGGTTGCGTCATCAATATAACGACGTACATGTTCTGTCGGTAGAACGTTAAGTAATTCACCAAAAGTACTGTTAATGCCTTCATGAGGAACTAAGGGATCGTAGTTTTCGTATTGGCTTAAAATCTTTAACCCAATCGGATTAAAGATTTGTAGGGTAAGCTGTTGGCGCAACACTTGTTGCCCTGCATCTAAACCTTCACTGCCAAAAAGAGAAGACATCAGAGCATCAGCATCAGAAATACCCGCATCCGTTAATGCTGTGCGTAATGCAGGCAACACACAAATTTGGATGATATCTAATAAAATATCATCACCTGCAATTTTGAATCCTTCACGGAATAACTGTGTTGGAATAATTTTGACGTTGCTACCTGTACCCGTATCCAATTTATAGCGTGTGATAACGAGATCGGTTGTTCCGCCGCCAATATCAATTGAGGCAATCTTTAATGTACTATCACCCGTTAATGTGCGGTTATCTTCACGCACTTGGCTGGCAAAAAAGGCTTCAGTACGCTCACCAAATTTAATTTGAGTTTCGTTGTAGAGATAAACTAACTGGCCACAAGTGGCTTCATCCCATTTCACATGGATGTTTGGCATCGGTATACGACATTGTTCATCTTTACCGTCAAAACGCAATTTTTCGTCAGTCGGGTCCCAATTCATGGCTTTCCAAATTAGCCCTAATGCGTTTTCCATGCACGTCTCAAAAATAGCGCGCTCTGGTTTTGGCATTGCAGGTGGAATAGTCAAAATGATATTGCGCAATTGACGAGGCGCACTTGCGTGACTCATTTTAAGGCGTTGAGCTGGGCTGTTCATTTGTGTTAATGCCTGCGCTAACACTTCGGTTAACATCATGGTCATTAATGAACTGCGAGTATAGTTTGGCGTAAATACTGGCATGCGATCATCAGGCTCTAAACGGAATAACGGTTCACCGTGATCGTTTAGAAGATAAGTCATCGGCACAGCAGTCGCCAGTGGCTCTCTGTCTGTTTGACCAAAAGAACGACTAAAGCGCCAACCCGGCGAATAAGGCGAGTCGTCCCATAAATAGCGTTTAGGGCTTGAAATACCTGTTGAACCTTCAGTTCCTAAGCGTTGCGCTGCCATGCGATTGGCTTCTGGGCCAACGCGACCAATGGTGGGCCACATAAAGGCATTGTTGCGACCGCTATTAACTGAAAAATCTTGTTTACCAAATTCAGCTTGCGCAAATTCAACACGGCTTTCAAATGGCTCATTATAGATTTGATAAGGATGGCTTAGATCACGCAGTGTCATTTCATAGAGTTGCGTTAACCCTTTGTTATCATTGATATGATCTTCAATTAAGATCCCACAAGTGCGTGAGTTACCCACATCAAGAATAAGATCAACTTCAATCGCAGGCTCTTGTGGTTTAGTTTCGTTAATTTTGATTTCAGGTAAGTGTAGTTTCTCACCTAATATATTGAGTAAATTGAGGTAATGTGCTTGATGTTGAAACTCTTTGAGCGCCTCTTCAAGTTCATCATGGTACATTTTGGTGACAGCCAGCGCTCTTTCGCTAAAGACTTCCTTTAACCAACCATCAATCCACGGTGTTTCAAGGAAGTTCTCAACTTCATAACCTAAATAGGCCAGCGCAAAAGCAACACCAGAGCGAACATCTTCTTCGTTTGGTGCAAGATAAGCAGTATTGGCGCGATTAGGCTCAATACGGGTATCAAATGCCACAACAACACGGTGTGTATGTCCATCTTCATCGGGCTCTGGCAGTTGATGGAACATCATTCTTACCCAGTTATCAGGGCCTTGAGAGAATGCGCGTGGTGGATTAAAACGGAAAAATGGCACTGGTAGCCATGTGTCATTTAATAGTGTTAATGACTCTTCAAGGGAGAAACTAAATTCAGCTTCTCTCGGTGTTTGAGGCTGATTTTTAGGTGCAGGATAAAGATAGTTATCATCTCGTTCATTATAGATGAGTCGCATTAACGGGCCGTTTTCGCCTTTTTTAACAAACTCACCGTACTCTTTGCGCTGTGGTAGCTTAAAACCGAAATCCAGAAACTGAATATTACTGTCTCGGATAAGGGTAATTTTATCTTTATAATCGGTCAGTGGCGCTAACATGAATTAGTTATTCTCCCGCTTCATTGATAATGGGAATGGCTGACTGTTCTCATATTTTCCTTGGCAATCAGCAATATTTTGGCTTCCTGGCTGGCAAATAATGTTTGGCATCAAATAGTTTGAGCCATCACTACACAGAGCCTGACCTTGGTTATTAATATTTAATCCGCCTTGATTAACGGCTGCGTTGACAGGTGCTTTGCAGGTCACGCCATCACTGCGAGTCATTACGACTTGTCCTTTGCCATTATCGAGTTGGTAATTTAGGCTCAGTGGCTTACCTGTTTTTTGATCTTGGATCCCCGCCCCTGCTTTCCATTGGCCATTTAGGAATTGGGTTGAGCCATTCGCTAATGCATTCGCAGGAATGGTCAGTGGTGTTGTGTTATCAACTGTCGTAGGCGGTGTAACATCGGGTGGAGCATTGGGATCAACAGGAGGGTTAGGCGTGTTGCTCTCATTTCCTGTATTTGGGTTGTTATCTGTTTTCGGTTGCTCATTTTGTGCCGCAGGATCAACGGGTGGTACATTCGGTTGTTGTGCATCTTCGGGCAATGTTCCTTCAGGTAAGGCACCTTGGTTATTGTCTGTTTGAGGATCAACCACAGGTAAACCCGTATTAGGATCAACCACTGCACCGTTACCGTCAGTGCCATTAATCACATTTCCATTCGTATCTACAGTGCCTAATGTTCCAGTGTGAACAGTGCCTGTTGGCACACCGACGGTGTGACCGTTAGTTACCACTGTGGGGATTTTCGGTTTTTCAAGCGTAGGTTCTGGCAATTTAGGCGCTTCAATATCTGGCGTTTTAATATCGACCGTAGGTAACGCTGGCGTTGAAAAACAGCCTCTTAAGAAGAAAATAGCGAGTAGAAGTAATAATAAAGGTAACAGCCACCATAAAAAACGCCACCAAGGACGCTTAGTGTCAGTAATGATGATATTTTCTTGGGCTGGTGGAACCGCTGGTGATGTTGGTGCGATTGGCGCAACCGCTGGCTTTAAGCAAGCAACAGGATCAACTCTAAGTTGCTGATTGGCGCTGACAAACCCCCAAAAGGTAATAATCGGTTGTCCATCAACAATAAAAATATGGTTTTCGTCAGGAAATTGGATAGTTTTACTGAGCAGGGCGCCAAAAAGCTGGCTTTCTTTATTTCCAGCTCTTTGCTGTTCTTGTTCACTAAAGGCGATTAAATCATCTTGATTCTTTTTCAGTAGAGCATAAGCGGCAGTGCGCTCTTCTTCTGAAGCCGCAGACCAAGGAATAACAGAGCCGTCAATCGGTGAATACCAGTCAATACGCTCGCCTGTTTCATTGGGCTGAGGAATAGCAAGGCATTGAGAAATATGTGCCTTTCCTCTTAAACGTAGAGTTTCACGTAGTTGCAGTGCCGAGATATAAACAGCCTGTCCATTTTCTCCCATAGGGAGGTAATTTTCTAATTTACCACTTCGTAAGAATGCTTTATTCACGACGATCATTCCGCTAGGCAAGATTATCTATGGGTAAGTTGGCTTATCCGTAAATAGGCTTTAAGGCTAAAAATAAAGATATAAAATTGATATACATTTTATATTATCAGAAATTGGGTGTCTATCTAGCGGATTATTTAGGGTTGATTAACTGATTATTATTAAAGGTTTTTTTATTTTTCTTGAGTGAAAGAGGGAATATTAAGGTAACGATTATGATAATTAAATAATGATGTTACAGGTTGCGCTATATTTTCTTAAATATATGGATTAAATCACCGAGATATTGAGTTTTACATTAAAAAATAATGAAATAGAAGAAAAAAAAGACAAAATATAAAAGAATAAACTATTAATGATCATCTAACTGTTGTGATAATAATCACAAAATAGGTTTATTCTGAATAATGAGGAAATAAAAAAGGAAAAAAATACCTAATTAAGGAATGCTCTTAAATAGATAAGATATAGAGCTTGTGAACTTCAATATAATAATAAAATACACGTAATACGTGAAAAAAATTCACCCTCAATGTGAAACCAAAGAGGGTGAGTTAAATATTAGAAACAGTAATCAATCATTATTTACAGTTCTTTGGAATATAATCTTCAATCGCTTTTCGAGTCATTAAACTGACTTCATTCGCATTACGCGCCGTGAAGACTTTACCGCCAGTGGCATTTGCCACACAGTTACCTGCACCAGTACCTAAAATATCCACCACATTAATGACGGCGCGAGGGTGAGCGCGCTTTAAGGTTCTGGCTGCGGCACAAGGGTCTTGATCGCAAGACTCTAAACCGTCTGATAACAATACAATAATGGTGTCACGATTATTGCCTTTAATTAAATTACCTGCACGCTTGATAGACTCGGCTAATGGTGTGCCACTATCGGGCTCAATACGTTTAATGTAACTGAGTAATTTTGATCTCTCATTACCACCATAAGCAGGGCTTGATTTAACAACACCACAGTCAGATGCCACAACGGTGGTAATTTTCATATCTGACGGAATGTTATTAATGATTTTTATTGCTGCGTTTCTTGCGGTTGTGATCCGTCGAGGTTCGGCATCATAACCTGGGAAAAGTTGTCCAGTTGAAGCGATATAGTCTAAATCACTCTCCGTTAAATTCATGCTCAGCGCCATAGAACCAGAGGCATCAAAGATAAGGATCACTTGAGGTGCAAGTTCCGCTGGGCGATCTGCGGGGCACATTTGTTTAATTTTACTGGCTAAGCGATTTTCACAGGTTGTATTTGCGGCTTTCTCTGTCACACCCGCTTTTTTCAATTCATCTTGTACACAAGCTTCTAATGGAGTGAGTTTTTTCACTGGCACAGGCTTGGGCACTGGTGCAGGTTCTGGTACAGGTTCTGGTACAGGTTCTGGTACAGGCTCAGGAATAGGCTCCGGTACAGGTTCTGGAACGGGTTCAGGGATTGGCTCTGGCTCAGGAACAGGCTCTGGTTTTGGCGGTATGACAACGGCAGGTTTCTCTTCAACCACAGGAGGAACCGCTTTCGGATCAAAACAGCCTTTTAACCAAGACGCCAATAAAATTAAAAACAGCAAGAATAAGAAGAGTAATAGCCAACGTAACCAGCGATTACGTGTTTTGGCGGGTACATCGGCAAGCGCGGCACCCGCAGCTGCGGCACTTGCGCCTGCGGTGACTTGTGCAATAGGTGGCGGTAATGGTGTTGTGCGTGGCCACCATGTAATAACGGGTTGCCCATTAATAATATAGACACTTTCGCTATCAGGTAGCGTCGATGCTGTATCTAAAAGATGGCGCTCTTCATCCGTAATTCTATTTTGCGATGCTAATAGCGCCGTTTGCGTTTTAATATCGTTAAGGCGTTCATCTAAAATACGTCTTATTTCTTGCTGCTCTTGTCCTTGTAACGACGTTAAGGCGATAGGATTACCAGAAACAGGAGAATACCACTCAATCACGTCATCCGACTTTTTCTCTGGCGTCGCAAATAGAGAACGATACTTAGTCGGAAAGTGTTGAGTTAGCAATTGAAGTAATTGCTGTTGGTGCGTTAAGGCAAAATCGGCGCGGGTAATATCAGCCGTTAATCGTGAGATTCGATTCATATTTTAGAGAGCCTTATGTGACGGCTATATTCGGTTAAAGAAAGCAAATTAAGATAGCAATATTATTGACTATAACGGTTTTATAAAAAAGGTGAAATTAAAGCGTTCACTTTTTTAATATAAGACAAAATTAAATTTTATTTCTAAATCCGCTCAATTTATTTCTCTATTTTAACAGGGGAAATAATTCATTTGCTTATTTATCTTCACTCCCATTAGGATGCGCATTTATGTTAAAGATAAAGATCGCAAATTGGCCGATCTCTCTTATTGAGTACTGGTGAATATTGATATAGCACATAGAGCATCAAGGCGTTACAAGGTATGTTACCCACACTAAAAAATAGCCAAATCATTCGCTTTTAGGGGAATTCATTCCTCTTTTTACGTTGATATAACAGCAGGTTTCTGATGACAAATAAAATAAATAATAACCAATTACTTAATGATGTAACTCGCTACTGGAATATCAGAGCTGAAAGTTATAGTGAGTCTAATCAACAGGAATTGCTGAGCGAGAAACAACAGAAATGGCGTCATCTGTTATTGGGGCATATCAAAGAAGGTGAAACCTTAAAAGTGCTTGATATTGGTACGGGGCCTGGTTTTTTTGCCATTTTATTAGCGTTATCAGGCCATGATGTCACGGCAATTGATGCAACTGAGGGCATGTTGCTGGAAGCCAAACAAAATGCGCAAACGCATCAGGCAAATATTCAATTTATTCGCGGTGATGTACACCAACTGCCTTTTGCCAGTGAACAATTCGATTTAGTGGTGAGTCGCAACGTGACATGGAATTTAAAAGCGCCTCAAAAAGCGTATTCAGAGTGGTTTCGTGTATTAAAACCAGGTGGTAGTTTGATTAATTTTGATGCTAATTGGTATTTACATCTTTTTGATGAAAATTACTGGCAAGGTTTTGTGGCAGATAGAGAGCGTTCAATTGAAAAGCAAGTTGAAGATCACTACGTCAATACAGATACCAAAGAGATGGAACGAATTGCTCGCCAATTACCGTTAAGTCAAATTAAACGCCCTCAATGGGATATTAATACCCTGTTAGAAGTCGGTTTTAGTCGATATATGATAGATACTCGCATTGGTGATTTTGTGTGGAACGAAGAAGAAAAGATTAATTATGGCTCCACACCGATGTTTATGATCCACGCACAAAAACAAAGAATAGGTAATTAAAGGAGAACAACGTGAAGCCCTTATTTTCAGTGTTCCCAACACTATTATTAACACTTGCATGTGCTTTTCCTGCGTTAGCAGATAAAAGTAATAATATGTTGGATTATGCCAGCACAAAAGACATTCGTGATATTAACCCGCATCTCTACTCTGGTGAGATGGCGGCTCAAAACATGGTATTTGAATCCCTTGTATTAAATACCGAAAAAGGTGTTGCACCTTATTTAGCGGAGCGTTGGGACATTTCTCCTGATGGAAAGAGCTACACCTTCTTTTTACGTCATGATGTGACTTTTAGCGATGGTGAACCTTTTAATGCTAAAGCAGTAAAATTAAATATTGAAGCTGTGCTAGACAACTATGAACGACATGCGTGGTTAGAGTTAGTTCGTCAGATTGATAGTGTTGAAATTGTTGATGAATTCACGGTTAAATTAAATCTAAAAAACCCTTACTACCCAACATTAACCGAATTAGGTTTAACTCGCCCATTCCGCTTTATTTCGCCAAATTCTTTTATTAATGGCAAAACAAAAACGGGTGTTGCGAACTATATTGGTACAGGGCCTTGGGTATTAACTGAGCATAAAAAAGACCAATATGCTGAGTTTAAAGTTAACCCAAATTATTGGGGAGAGAAGCCGGTATTAAATGGCGTGATGTGGCGAGTGATCCCCGATAGACAAACCATGTTACTTTCTCTACAAAAAGGGGATATTCAGCTTATTTTTGGTGCAGATGGCGACATGTTAGATATGGATTCATTTGAAGCTCTTATGGCGTCAGATAAATTCAAAACTGAAATGAGCGCACCGATCGCTTCTCGCGCAATTGTGCTCAATAGTAGTCGTGCAATGACATCCAGCCAAAAAGTCCGCCAAGCATTACAATATGCGGTTGATAAAGAAGGGATTGCACAAGGTATTTTAGCGGGTAGCGAAAAAATCGCTGATACTTTAATGGCGCGCAGTGTGCCTTACTGTGATTTTGATTCTCCAACTTATGCTTATCAACCAACAAAAGCGATTGAACTATTAGAAGCCGAAGGCTGGGTATTACCAAAAGGTAAAGCTATTCGTGAGAAACAAGGTGAGAAATTACAGCTGTTGCTCTCTTATAATGTGAATAATGCCGTTGAGAAAGAGATAGCTGAACTTATTCAAGATGATTTTAAAAAGATTGGTGTCGGTTTAACGATTTTAGGTGAAGAGAAACAAGCCTATTTAGATAGACAAAAAAATGGTGATTTTGATTTACAATATTCACTGTCATGGGGAACGCCTTACGATCCCGCATCTTTTGTTTCATCATTTAGAATACCAGCTCACGCAGATTATCAAGGGCAAAAAGGGTTGGCAAATAAAGTCCAATTGGATGCAATGATTGGCGAGTTATTAATTACACCTAATGAAGCGCGCCGTCAGGAACTCTATAAAAACTTGTTTACGTCATTAGCCGAGCAAGCGATCTATATTCCGTTAACCTATTCACGTACTAAGGCTATCCATCGTAGTGAATTAGAAAATGTGGGCTTTAATCCATCTCAATATGAAATACCGTTTGAAAAGATGCGCTTTAAGCCTTAATTAATGCATCAATGAGATTAACCAAAATAAGTGAGGCACGTAATATCAACGTGCTTCACTGATCAAATCTTATGCTACGTTATATATTCTGGAGAGTGCTGGCTATCTTCCCACTGGCACTGATCATTTCATTTATTGCCTTTATTCTGTTGGAATTAGCTCCGTCTGATCCTGCGGAAGTCGCGCTACGCGTCAATGAAATAGTCCCCACACCCGAAGCCATTGAAGGCATGCGCCATGAATTAGGGTTAGATAAGCCTTTTTTTACGCGTTACTTTTTGTGGTTAATGGCGGGTTTGCAACTCGATTTTGGTACCTCTTTTCTTACAAGAACCCCTGTTATTCAAGAGATGTTAAGGGCGTTACCTCCAACACTTTGGCTAGCTTCAACCGCGCTATTCTTTACGATTATTCTGACACTCCCTTTAGCATTATGGTGTGTGGCTAAACCTCAAAGTTTTACGGATAAATGCATCCGTTTCATTGTGTTTATTTTAACGGCTATTCCTAATTATTGGTTAGGATTGCTATTAATTTGGGGAGTCGCTGTTTATTTGGATTGGTTGCCTGTCAGCGGGATGCTATCGCCTCAGTCTGTTATTTTGCCTGCTCTGGCGCTCTCTTTAGGGTATATCGGCACTTATTTACGGTTATTACGCGGTGCGATGTTAAATCAATGGCATCAGCCTTATGTCTTTTATGCCAAAGCGCGTGGATTACCTGATAATCTTATTTTGCGTCGCCATATTTTACGTAATTCGCTGTATTCCAGTTTAACGGCTTTAGGGATGAGTATTCCAAAGCTTATTGCTGGTACGGTGGTGATTGAGAATATTTTTGCTTGGCCGGGAATAGGGCGACTATGTATCAGCGCTATATTTGGTCGTGATTATCCGATGATACAAGCTTATATTTTATTGATGTCACTGTTATTTCTCTTTTTTAATTTTCTGATGGACGTCATTCAAATGATGGCAGATCCACGGCTAAGGAGATAATGATGTGGCGGATTTTTTGGCAACGACTCGGAAAAGATAAAAGTGCGCAACTGTGTTTATTGGTGATTATGATTGTGGTTATTGCAGGAATATTCGCCCCTTGGTTAGCTCCGCATGATCCCACATTAACCTCAATACGTTTGAAATTTAAGCCTATAAGCTTTGATTACCCGCTGGGTACGGATAATTTAGGGCGCTGTATCTTTTCAAGGTTATTGTTTGGTGTAAGAACGACGGTATTTTATGCCTTATTAGCCATGAGTGTGACATTAATGATTGGTTGGTTAATGGGAATGTTAGCCGGATTTTTTCATGGTAAGACAGACACATTAATTATGCGATTATGTGATGTGGTTTTGTCATTCCCTGCAGAAATTATGATCTTAGCGTTAGTGGGAATAATGGGGCCGGGTATTGGTAATATCTTAATTGCCGTTATTTTAGTGAAATGGGCATGGTATGCCAGAATGATCAGAGGGGTTGTTCGCCAATATTCCCATCGTAATTACATTGCATATGCACAGGTGATTGGTGCACCTTCTAGTCATATTTTACGACGTCATTTATTGCCAGTAACATTTGCTGAAACTATTGTCTTAGCATCAACGGATATTGGTAGTGTTGTTTTAATGATCTCGGCGCTCTCCTTTTTAGGGTTAGGTGTACAACCACCAACGCCAGAATGGGGAAATATGTTGAGTGAAGCAAAAAATGTCATGGTATTACACCCAGAGCAAATGTTACCCGCAGGCATTGCAATTACCCTTGTTGTTACTGCATTTAATTTTTGGGGTGATTTCTTACGTGATGTGTTTGATCCGGATAATCGTCAGTCAGTAGGAGAACAGCATGAACAACTTACTGACGCTTGAGCACGTTTCTATTACTCATCAAGAAAGCGGAAAAAAACTGATTGATGATATCTCTTTCTCGATAAAGCAAGGGCGTACATTAGCGATTGTAGGCGAAAGTGGTAGTGGCAAGAGTTTGATTAGTAAAGCCATTATGGGATTACTACCTGAACAATTAGTCATGTCAGGGGAGATTTTCTTGAATGGAAAGAAAATCAGTCATGAGGCGCTTTCTCAACGTCGAGCTTTATTGGGGACATCTTTAGGTGTGATTGTGCAAAATGGCATGAGTGCCTTTGATCCTCTAATGAGAATAGGAAAGCAATTTTGCCAAACTTTAATCTACCATTTTTCCTATTCTAAAAAGCAAGCCGTAGAAGAAACTGAGTTGGCATTATCTCATGTATTTCCTCATCAATTTCAATCTATTATGCAAGCATTTCCTCATCAATTAAGTGGTGGACAATTACAACGTGTGATGATTGCGATTGCACTTGCCTTATCACCAAAGTTATTAATTGCAGATGAACCGACAACGGCGCTTGATGCACCTCTTCGCCAAGATATTTTAAAACTACTCCAGCATGTCGTCACAACTTATCATTCAACACTGATTTTTATTTCTCATGACTTAGGGATAGTCAATGAAATTGCTGACGATATATTAGTGATGCAAAAAGGAAAAATGGTTGAATGTGGTGAGAAAATAACCGTTTTATCGCATCCAACACAAGAATATACGCGTTATTTAATTAATGCACGCCGACAGCTTTCATTACGTTTCGAACAATTGATTAATAAAAAATAGATTAATATTATCCAAATAAAAGAGGGTTTATGTTATTAAGCGTTGAGAATATTAGTAAGTACTATACTCAAAAAAATAACACACTATTTGGTGAAAAAGTGAAGGTTATCGACTCACTCTCTTTTAATATTAATTCGAGTGAAGCTTTTGGTTTAGTGGGTGAAAGTGGCAGTGGTAAAAGTACGTTAGCGCGTTTAATTTGTGGATTAGAGTTACCTGATAGTGGTGCCATCTTTTTAAATAATAAGCCCGTTACAAAACGACTTCATCGCCAAGGTATAATTAGTATCGTTTTTCAAGATTATATGACGTCTGTTAATCCAACATTAACGGTAGGCGAAATTATTGCTGAGCCGATTAAAATCATTAATCCAAGTATTAGCAATCAAGCACTGAAAACACTTATTTTTGCTTTTTTAGATAAAGTAGAATTATCTAAAAGCTGCTATACACGTTATATATTTGAACTTTCTGGAGGGCAGGCTCAACGGGTATGTTTATGTCGTGCATTAGCATCTTATCCAAAACTTATTGTATTAGATGAAGCGCTTAGCTCTTTAGATATTCCCACTCAAGTTCAAATATTAGATTTATTAAAACAGTTAAAAGAAGAATTTACACTCTCTTATCTTTTTATTAGTCATGATATTCAAACAGTGGCTTATTTCTGCGATAAAGTGATGTTCTTTTTACAAGGTAAAAATATTGAATTGTGTGAGATAAATAACCTAGGTAAAGTCACGCAGGATTATTCAAAAAAATTAATTCAATCCGTTATTTAATCAATAAATAGTAATAAAAGACAGCAGTAAAATACTGCTGTCTTTTATTGGCAAAAATTAAAGATTATTCATTAAATGTTCTTGAACCGCTTTTGCATCGTTTGCAGCATTGAAATCAATACCAAAATTCAGCGTGCCTTCTTTGAGATCAATACTACGTGGTGTTGCTTTAGAGCAGGTAATATTCTGTATTTTTTCTTTTACCGTTTCTTGTGCTATTTTTGAGCTCTCACAAGTATTAATTACGCCTTTTAATCCTTCGCTACAATAACTATCAATACCTGTTGTTTTTAAATCATCAGCAGTAAATGCCGACCAATCAAAAGCCACTTTTATATTGGCATCACAGCTTTTATTTAAATCGACAACACGAGATTGAATATTATCTTCAAATTTTTGTTGTAATTCTTTTTCAGCTAATGTTGCTGAAAAGGCACAAGAGGAAATAAGAAGTAGGGAAAGACTAACCGTAATATTTTTCAACATAATTAAATGCTCCAAAAAAGAATATATAAATTTAAATTAACTTATTAAAAATAAAGTAATAGAGCGTTATAGCAATAGGAATATTATTGTTTTTCTTTATTTAATTATTTTTTTCATTATTAGCGAGATATCTTTTTATCAAAGGGTATTTATTGTCGAAATAATCCTATTTTTATAAGTGCTTTTACTTATTTTATTAATTAAATGTTCGTTAGTTTAATAACGAACATAATCGATTCAGTACATCGTCTCAATAACGCATAAAGCCAAATAAATAAATTATCAATAAAATCATAATATTAAGTTATCTATATAGATCTGCATCACAAACCAATCTTATTGTGATTGTTTTTTCGTCATGCTCGAATTAACTTGCTAACTCGAAGTAGCAAAAATTAGCATAGCGTTAGCAAATGATGAGGGTTCGCATGGAACAACAATATTTTATTGGCGTTGATGTTGGCTCAGCCAGTGTCCGTGCAGCGGTATTTGATAGCAATGGAAAGCGTTTGGGCTTTTCTGTCCGCCCTATTGCTCAATTTCGTCCAAAAACGGATTTCGTTGAGCAATCATCTACCGATATTTGGCAGCAAGTTTGCACTACTGTAAAAGAGTCGGTGGCGTTATCTGCTATTGATCCTATCCATGTGAAATCTATTGGTTTTGATGCCACTTGTTCTTTAGTTGCAGTGGGTAAAGACGGTAAAGGGCTTTCTGTTTCACCAAGCGGTAAAGCGGAGCAAGATATCATCATGTGGATGGATCACCGTGCTGTACAAGAAACAGTCACTATCAATCTGACCAATGATCCTTCACTGCGATATGTCGGTGGTGAAGTGAGTATTGAAATGGAGTTGCCAAAAATTCTATGGCTAAAAAATCATTATCCGGAGCGTTATCAAAACGTATGGCGATTCTTTGATTTAGCTGATTTTTTAGTTTGGAAAGCAACATCAGGAGATGTAGCAAGTACCTGTACATTAACCTGTAAATGGAACTATTTAGCACATCAGGGACAATTTAGTGAGAGTTTGTTAGCCGATGTCGGTTTGGATGAATTATTAGAAAAAGTACCACAAACCATCCTTGCGTTAGGTGAACAAGCCGGTTGCTTAGATGAGTCGGTTGCCAACGCGTTTGGCTTGCACACGGGTGTCATTGTTGCTTCTGGCATTATTGACGCACATGCGGGTGGCTTGGCATTAACGGCATCACAACCTGAAGGCAGTTTGGCAATTATCAGTGGTACGTCTAACTGCCATATGATCGTAAGTCAATATCCCATTATGGTGCCGGGTGTTTGGGGACCTTACTTTGGCGCGATGTTACCGGAATTATGGCTAAATGAAGGCGGTCAAAGTGCTGCGGGTGCGTTAGTCGAGTGGTCTATTCGTCGTCATGAATCATGGGCTGAATTAGAACAAGAAGCGAATGAAAAAGGGGTGAATTACTACGCCTTATTAAATGAAGCTGTCGCTGAATTGGAAGAAACAGAACAATATCCAACCGCACAGTTTCATGTGTTAGCTGATCACCATGGTAATCGCTCTCCGCGCGCCAATCCCGCAGCCAAAGGCATGGTAAGCGGATTAACGCTGGAAAGTGGCCGTGTTGCCTTAGCGCGTTATTACCTTGCGACACTGCAATCTATTGCTTATGGCACACGCCATATTATCGACACACTTGAAGATGCGGGACATCAAATCAATCGTATTGTGATGTGTGGTGGTGCAACGAAAAATCCATTGTGGCTACGCGAATACGCCAATGCGACAGGTCGTGAAATCCATTTAGCGCAAGAAGAAGATGCGGTGAATTTAGGGGCTGCATTATTAGGTGCCGTAGCATGTAAAGCCTTTGATGATTTCTCTAGCGCTGCCAGCGCAATGGTGCGAGAAGGTGGCATTATCACGCCAGATAGCAGCACGTTTGCCTTCCATCAGGCTAAATATCAAGTTTATTTGCAGATGTATCAAGATCAGCAACGTTATAACGAAATGATGTCAGATTGCTGACTACTAATTTTTCCGATTATGAACCGAGTTTACCTTACCAGGGATATCTTATGTTGAACTTAAATCTACCAAAATTACCGACAACCATCACCGCAGGTCAAAAAGAGATCCTGATGGTTACCAACGCAGACTTACGAGAGCCTGCAAACGTAACATGCTGGCCTGTACAGAAAAAATTTGAGGATAAACTGGCTGTAGCATTAGAAGCTCTAGGTTACAAAATGAAGCGCGCTCATGAGATTAATGAAGCTCGAGGTCATGGTTTTATCAGCAGTCAGCGCGAAGGTTGCGATATGTTTGCCGCAATCGATCCTGATGCGCCAGTGATTGTGTTATTAACCGCATGGCAATATTCACACCATATTGCCTCTTCTTTAGCACACCATCGTGGCCCTATTTTACTGCTGGCTAACTTTGATGGTACATGGCCGGGTCTGGTGGGCATGTTGTGTTTAGCGGGTACGATGACCAGTTTAGGTAAAAATTATTCACGTTTATGGTCAGAAGCGTTTGATGATGAATTCTTTGTAGATGGTTTAGCTACTTGGTTAAAATATGGTTGTGTAAATCATAAGCTTAACTATCTTACAGATATTGCGCCAACACACAGGGTAATGGCGACAGAAGCCGGCGAAGTGGGTCGTAAAGTCGGCGAATACATAATTAAAAATAAAGAAATAATAGGTTTGTTCGATACATTCTGTATGGGAATGATTAACGGGGTCTTCCCACAACAGGCCATGATCAATATTGGTATGCCAATTGAATCCCTTTCTCAATCTGCGTTACTGGTCGAAATGGCGAAAGTACCAACAGAATTAAGAGAGGCATGTTTACAGTGGTACGAAGATAACGGGATGACGTTTATGTTTGGTCAAGATGACAAAACTGAACTCACTCGTGAACAAGTGATGGAGCAGTGCGCCATGATGATTGCAATGGCGCGTTTCGTAAAACGTTTTGGTTTAACTGCGGTGGGTGTGCAATATCAGCAGGGCTTAAAAGATTGTTGCCCTGCGTCTGATTTTGCTGAAGGGGCGATTGGTTCAACCGCGCGCTTCCC
Source organism: Proteus sp. LHD240705 (assembly GCF_047921555.1). Classification (NCBI taxonomy): domain Bacteria; kingdom Pseudomonadati; phylum Pseudomonadota; class Gammaproteobacteria; order Enterobacterales; family Morganellaceae; genus Proteus; species Proteus sp. LHD240705. Next base: position 138,240 of record NZ_JBLRMI010000006.1, on the reverse strand, counting down.
TCTGCCAGATGAAAACGGCGAGATAATCTGCCCTAACACGCCAATTCCTTGTATCAACGAAGTGGATATGGGTACGGCTATTCCTCAAACGATGTTATGGCGTTTATTAACATCATTAGGATTACCTGCTGAAACCACACTGCATGATATTCGTTGGGGTAGTGAGTATGAAGGAACATTCTACTGGGATATGGAAATTTCAGGCTCTGTTCCTTTTGAACACCTCAAAGGTGGGCTAAAAGGTGCAACAGGTTATCGCCAGCCTCCGATGTTCTTCCCTAAAGGAGGTTCAACTATCGCAGGTCAAGGCAAGGCAGGGCGCTTGTTATGGGGCCGTGCACACTATGAAGGCACTGATGTGATTATGCATATCGGTACGGGTGTGGCGGTAGAATTACCTGAAGCAGAATTTGAACGTCGCCGTAGAGCAACTAACTACGAATGGCCATTATTAAACTGTACGTTAGATGGCGTAACTCGTGATGACCTTATGGCGGGACATCAAAGTAACCACATTACTGTGGCTTATGTTGATGAAGATAAATTGGCGTTTGTGCTAAAAGCATTCGTTGCCCAAGCATTGACTCAAGGTATCCAAGTGAAAGTGGCAGGTGATGCCATTAACTTACTGTAAGGAATTGATGATGAGTCAGCAAAAATACGTCGGTATTTGGCCTGTTATGCTAACCCCTTTTGATGCCAAAGGGGAGATTGATTGGGCGTCATTAGAGCGTCTTGTAGATTGGTATATCGATTCTGGTGTACATGGGCTATTTGCCGCCTGTCAATCAAGCGAAATGTTTTATTTAAGTGATGAAGAAACGCAAGCACTTACCCGTTTTATCGTTGAAAAAGCAGATGGAAGAGTACCTGTAGTTGCTTCTGGTCATACTGCAACCGCATTAAGTCAGCAACAAGAACAATTGCAGGCAATGTCGGGTACAGGCGTCGATGGCGTCATTATGATCAGTAATCGCTTGGCTCTAGTCGGGGAGCCGGATGATAAAGCGCTGGAAACACTGCAAGTCTTAACCAATGTGGTACCAAAAGAGATTGATTTGGGTATTTATGAATGCCCTTATCCTTACAAACGCTTGTTATCTGAAGAGATTGTAGAGTGGTGCGCACAAAGTAATCGCTTTACCTTTATCAAAGATACGTGCTGTTCTCTTCCGATGATAGAACGTCGTTTGGCATTATCAAAAGGAACTCGTTTGCACTTAGCTAATGCGAATAGCCAAACGCTATTAGCGTCATTCCAAGCAGGATGTCAGGCATATAGCGGTGTTATGGCAAATTTCCATCCAGAGCTTTATGTTTGGCTTTATGAGAATTGGAAAGATAAACCAGAGCAGGCTGCGGTGTTAGCAGATTATTTATCAACAGCAGCGATGACCGAAACACTGGATTATCCAGCATGCGCTAAATATCATCAGCGCCTGATTGGTAATTTCAGCACACTGGTCTGCCGTTCCCGTAACAGCAGTCAGTTTGAAAACTCATTTTTCCCTTCTGCCGTCAATAGCATGACTGCATTGGGTGAGAATATGAAAAAGTGGCTTTCGTTAGATTAATTTAGGACACAGGAGTAGGAATATGCCTTTCGTGATGAAGGAAACTCAGTTTGTGCTTGATAATGCGCATTCACTTTTTAATCACTGCCATGCTTCAACGATTGTGCGTGTGCCTAATTCTGAGCGTTTGTTAACCGCTTTTTTCGCTGGTGATAAAGAAGGTAGCGGTAATACCGCTATCTGGCTAGTGATGAAAGAGGGTGATCATTGGCAACACGCTCAACCTGTTGTTAAAAATCCGGGTGTTGCGCACTGGAATCCAGTTTTACATGTTGACCCATCAACAGGTAATATCTGGCTGTTTTATAAAACGGGTCCCGACGTACATAGTTGGACGACCCAATACGTTATCTCGAAGGATGGCGGAAATAGCTGGAGTTTACCGAGTGAATTGGTTTCTGGTGATGTAGCACCTAGAGGTCCTGTGAAAAATAAAGTGTTAGTGATGTCGAATGGCGAGTGGTTGGCACCAGGATCGGTTGAGGATGACCAATTCTGGGATGCGTTTGTCGATATATCGAGTGACAACGGTCAACACTGGTTGCGAGTGGATATTCCAATTGAACACCATAAAGGTGAACAGGCGGAACATGAAATCTGGCAGGGTTTAAAGGACGATGCCTTATGGGAGACTGATCTACAACGCGTTTTTCAATGGGATGGCGTGATACAGCCAACACTATGGGAATCCCGGCCTGGGCATGTGCATGCCATGATGCGGAGTACGCGCGGTACAATTTATCGTAGCGATTCAACGGATTATGGGCGCAGTTGGTGCCCAGCTTATGCAACAATATTACCAAATAATAATAGCGGCATTGATGTCGTCTCCTTCGCAGATGGTCAACTGGCATTGGTGTATAACCCGAATTCAGGCAACTGGAGCCGTCGTTATCCCATCTCTGTCAGTCTTTCATCCGATAATGGCAGTACTTGGTCTGAACCATTCGATTTACTCGATGGGGAAGGCGAATTTTCATATCCGGCTATTATTGCTGAAAACAATACCCTACACGTGACCTTTACTTGGAACCGAAAAAACATTGTTTATCAGCAGTTAATGGCTACTCAATAAAAATGTGGAGAAAGGGTTTTATGAAAAAGAGTCTACTCGCAGCGTTGGCGATTACGATGACACTGGGCATGGGGAACGCAGTTGCCCAACAGTTAACGTATCCTACAAAAAATATTGATGTTGTCATCCCGAAAAATCCAGGCGGTGGTACTGATACTTCTGCACGTACTATCATTGAATTTGCAAAAGATGTGATGCCGGCTGGACGTATTTTCGTTCCTGTGAATAAGCCTGCGGGTAATGGTTTAACGGGTCTGATTGAAGTTGCTAATGCGCGTCCAGATGGCACGAAATTAGTAATGACAACCGTTGAACTTGCGATGTTCCCACACCAAGGAAAATCACCAGTTACTTATAAAGACTTCACCCCAATCGCAACAACTATCGCTGATCCAGTGGTGCTAGTTGTTAATGCAGAATCACCTTACACCACGTTACAAGAGTTTATCGATGGCGCGAAAGCGAACCCAGGTAAACTGAAAGTGGGTAACTCAGGGATGGGTGCTATTTATCACTTAGCGGGTGTTAATATCGAACGTACCACGGGGGCTAAATTTAACCATATCCCTTATAACGAAGGTACAGGCCCTTCAATCGCTGCTTTAGTGGGTAACCACCTTGATGGCGTATTAACAACGCCGGGTGCAGTTAAATCTCAAGTTGATGCTGGTATTCTACGTGTTCTTGGTGTAATGGATGAGCGTCGCTTCCCATTATTCCCAGCCGTACCTACTTTCAAAGAAGCATTGAAATTAGACACTAACGTGAAAATGCGTGCTTGGGCTGTATTAGCAACAACAGCTAATGTCCCTGATAACGTGAAGAAAGAGTTAGTCGGTGCATTCTCTGAAGTGGTTCAAAAACCTGAATATCAAGAAGCACTGAAAAAACAAGGTATTATGCCTGTTTACATCACAGGTGACGATGCTTACCAAATGATGAAAGAAGACCACGAAATGTATGCTGAGTTAATTTCAGCAACTCTGAAAAAATAACCTTTCTATGATAAACCACCCTATCCGCAAGCTGGATAGGGTCGGGGAGATCCCGACATGACTAAAATCAATACAATCATCGGTGCGATTTCAGTAGCTTTTGGGCTACTTATTATCTATCTCTCCCGTGATATGAGTATGTTTGATGAATATGGTGTACCAGGAGAGCGCTTCTGGCCTTATGGTTTAGCCATCTTATTTGTTTTACTGGGGATTTTTCAATGGATAGGTGTGATTGTGCAAAAAGTAAAACACGTTCACCAATCTGTTGACTTAAGTTCGACTGCGGTTAAGCGTGCTTATGGCTTAGGCATTTTTATGCTGCTATATGCAACTGGCTTGTATTTTTTTGGTTTTATTATTCCGTCATTGCTTCTTATCCCAATCATTATGTGGTTGATGAATGAAAGAAAGCCTATTGCGCTGGTTATTATTCCAGTCGTAATGGTTGCCGCCGTTTATGTCTTCTTTGACATTATCTTTAATTCACCTCTGCCAACCTCCGTCTTTTTTGAGTAAGCGGTAAAGGAGCTTTGAGATGGAAATACTAGACGCTTTAATGGTCGTTTTCAGTCTGGAAACGATAACGATGATCCTGTTGGGGGTATTCGCGGGTATTATTATCGGCGCATTACCAGGCCTAACAGTGAATATGGGGATTGCATTGCTTCTCCCATTAACTTACTCCTTCCAAGGAATGACAGGGATCTTATTATTATTGGGGATGTATTGTGGTGCCGTATATGGTGGCTCAATTACCGCAATACTAATAAGTACACCAGGAACACCCGCTTCTGCTGCTACGGTATTGGATGGTTATCCAATGGCGAAAAAAGGTGAAGCAGGAAGAGCACTGGGTTTATCTACGATGGGCTCTATGTTTGGGGGGATCTTTAGTACGATTGCCCTGATTGTTATTGCGCCTCAATTGGCAAAAGTAGCGACGGGTTTCTCTGCTGCTGAGTATTTTGCACTCGCTGTATTTGGCATAAGTATTATTACCAGTGTATCATCGCAATCGATTGTGAAAGGATTAATGGGCGGGGCAATTGGTTTAGCAATCGCAACCATTGGACTTGATCCGATGACATCAGGACCTCGTTTTACCTTTGATACTGTGTATTTAATGGGTGGTGTTTCATTTATTCCTATCCTGGTTGGCCTGTTTGCTTTCTCTCAAGGACTTATTAGCTTCGAAGAAGAGTACCGTGAGCGTAAGCAGAAGAAAAACGAAAAAATTAATGCACGTATTCACCGTGTATTACCAACGTGGGCAGATTTTAAACGCGTATTACCAACATATTTACGCTCTTCTGCTATTGGTACAACGATTGGAGCTATTCCGGGTACGGGTGGAGATATCTCATCATTTATCTCTTATAACGAAGCAAAACGTTGGTCTAAACACCCTGAAGAGTTTGGTCATGGTTCACCAGAAGGTGTGTCTGCACCAGAAGCCGGTGCAAACTCAGTGACAGGCGGAACCATGGTGCCTTTAATGACCTTAGGTATTCCAGGTGATGGTGCAACTGCTATTATCATGGGTGCATTTATGGTTCAAGGATTGGCATTAGGGCCTCAGCTCTTTACTGACAATCCAGTTGAAGTTAACAGTATCTTTATTGGTTTGATGATGGCGAATATTTTCCTCGGTATCTTAGGTTTCTTATGTATGAAACTCTTCGTTCGAGTGATGGATGTTCCGCGTCGCGTATTAGTACCAATTATCTTTGTATTATGTAGTGTAGGTGCTTATTCTGTGAACCATAGCATCATCGATGTGTTTGTGATGATGGGGGCAGGGTTACTCGCTTACATTATGATTAAGCTTGATTTCTCCATGTCTCCTGTGGTTATCGGGATTATCTTAGGGCCGATGGCAGAATCAAACTTACGCCGTGCTTTAATGATGTCTCAGGGTGATTTATCTATCCTGTATACACGCCCAATTACAGCGACATTCTTAGGTATTGCGATACTGACGTTGATCCTACCCATTATTGGACCTTCGTTAAAAGCGATGTGGAAGAAATACCGAGCTAAGCCTGCTCAATAAAGGTTAATCAGCCCTCATCATTAAGATGAGGGCTATATCAATGATGGAATATTAATGGCAAAAACAGTTGAACAGATTGCAAATGACCTGAATTTGTCTATTACCACAGTCAGATTGGTATTAAATGGCAAAGGTGATCAATACCGGATCAGTGCAAAAACGCAAAAGAAGATAGCAGACTATGTTGAGGTGTTTGGTTATACCGTCAATCATGCGGCTAGAAGCTTAAAGCTCAATAAAACAGATACCTACGGATTGGTTATTCCTCGTCTTTCTAACCCATTCTTTGCCGCTTTAGCCGAAAAATTAGAGATGCATTGTCACCAAATTGGTTGTCAGCTAACGATTAGCTGTACTTATGGTGATATCAAAAATGAAAATAAGCTCGTTAAATCAATGGACGAGCGCAATGTTGATGGCATTTTTATTGTTTCGTCTAGCCGCAAAAATCAGCTACATCATGTTAAGCATCGTCAAAAACCATTGGTTTTTTTAGATAGAGATTTCTCTGTTAGTGAAGCTATTTGTGTCGCTTCAGATAACTGTGACAGTGGTGCTCAGCTGACAAGAGCGATGATAAAGCAAGATGCGCCAATCCACTTTTTTGCGGGTGATGCATTATTACCAACTATTGCCGCTCGTTTGCGCGGTTATGTGCAAGCCATAAAAGGGCATTATGGTGATGATAACCGCGTCACTGTCTCTTATGCTGAACATAATACGACCAAAGATGGTGAGCGGATGATGAAACAGTATTTGGAACAACATCAGCAAATACCTTCTCATTTTATTGCTTCATCGTTGCCTATTCTTGAAGGTTTATTGAGTGTTATCCGTCAACGTGAAGGGAGTATCCCTGCTCATCTTCATATTGGTACATTCGATGATCATGTGATGCTCAGCTTTTTACCGAATAATGTGTGGTCCATGAAGCAGGACGAAGCGTTATTGGTAGAAAAAGCCTTTGAAATCATGACGGCAAAAATTTCAGGCACTGTTGTGAAAGCGCCTGCACTTATCAAAACACAGCTTATTGAACGTCTCATTCCAGCCTAATGAGTCAATTAGCAAACTTATTCGCCTCACTTTGTGAGTAGATTAAGCTTTCTATTCGCCTCACTTTGTGAGTAGAATAGAGTTTGTATTTGACTCATGGGGTGATTTATGTGGATTTGGCAACATTCAAACTGGACTCATTTCAGATTTAAAAGCAATACAATCATACCTTTGCTTATTGATACCCGTTTTATTCAAGGGATGCTTTATGGGCAAAGCCAAATGTTGCCTGAAAATAGCACTTCAGCATTAGATTCTATTTTGGCGAATATTATTTATTCGAGTGATATTGAAGGTGAAAAGTTAAATGCTTTTTCTGTTCGCTCTTCATTAGCAACTCGATTAGGCATTGTAGAGGAAAAAACATATCCTACTGATGAAAAATCAGAAGGTTTTGTTCAAGCGGCATTAGATGCGATTAATAATTTAGATGAGCCATTAACGCATGAGCGGTTATTTCAGTGGCATAACCTCTTATTTCCTCAGGGACACTCTATTTTAAATCCGATTACTTCAGGGCAATATCGAACAGGTATTGTGCAGGTTGTTTCGGGTAAAAGAATTGATAAGCCCATTGTTCATTTTGAAGCACCACCACCAAAATCAATAGAAACAGAAATGGCTTTATTTTTAGACTGGTTTAATGAAACGAGAACTCATTATGAACCTGATTTAATTATTCGAGCGGCTATTGCACATCTTTGGTTTTTAACTATTCATCCATTTGAAGATGGAAATGGTCGGATAGGCAGATTAATTATGGATTTAGCATTGGCTCAAGCTGAGAATAAAACAGTAAGGCTATATGCAATGTCAAAAACGATTAATGAGCATCGCCAAGAATATTATGACGTCATCGAAAATATGCAAAAAGGTGATGGCGATATTACATTATGGCTTCAATGGTTTTTACAAATGCTTCAATTATCGATTTTGGATGCGACCCATGAAATTGATAATACAGTAAGGGCAACAAAATATTGGCAAACTCACGATCAAGCGTTGTTATCATCAGAGCAATCAAAAGTGATTAATAGAATGCTTGGTGGGGATTTTGTTGATGGAATTAATAATAGCCAATATAAAAGTGTAGCAAAAGTCAGCCGAGCCAGTGCGACAAGGCATTTAGCATTTCTGGTTGAACACGGCTTTTTAGCGGATAGCGGTGCTGGTGGACGGAGTGTGAGATATATTTTGCAAGACTAGGTTTGTTATTATTAAACCACAATCGCGACATGAGTCTGTTTGTTTTACTGTTATTCTTTTTTTTATTTTTGTGAACGCGCGTTACTCTATTTATAGAGTCTTAACAAAAATAGGGGCTCTTGATTATCTGTGATCAGAGGCTCATAATTTAAGCGTATAGTTCCATTTTATTAATATAAAAGGATATTAAAGAAAGATGAACGATGATGTTGACCGATGTCCTGAGTGCGAATTAAGGGCATATTATACGGATGATTTTGTTCGTGTTTACCAAGCCTATTCTAATACTATTGCTCAGAGCGCAGTCGCAAACGGAACTTTTGTTTCGCCCCCTTTTAGTATGACCCGCATGACGTGGGTAAAACCTTCCTTTCTTTGGATGATGTACCGTTCTGGCTGGGGACGCAAAGATGCTAATCAGGCATCTATTCTTGCGGTTGATATTACGCATGAAGGTTTTCAAGAGATGCTGACACAAGGTGTTGTGAGTCATTTTGATCCAGACCGTTACGCCAGTGCAGACGCGTGGAAAGAGGCATCAGAAACCAGTAATATCCGCATTCAGTGGGATCCTGAACGTGATATTTATCTTAATCGACTCAGCTATCGCACCATTCAAATTGGCTTGCGTAATCAAGCCGTTGAAAAATATTGCAAAGAGTGGATTGTGAATATTACAGATATTACCGATAAGGTACGTAAAATAGATACTTGTATTGCTAATGGTGATTTAGACACCGCATACAGCCTATTACCCGTAGAAAAGCCTTATCACTTTGGTGAATAATTCATCAAAATGTCACCCCGCTTAATTGGCGGGGTAATTGTGTTATAGGATCATGCTTTGATAAGTTCAGGGCGAACACCCAGCGTATGGCAAATAGCATACGTTAATTCTGAACGATTAAGTGTATAAAAGTGAAAATCTTTGACTCCTTCACGGCTTAAAATCTTCACCATATCAATGGCAATAGAAGCGCCTACTAGACTACGGGTTTCAGGATCGTTATCTAACCCATCAAACATTTTATGCATCCAACCCGGAATTTTTACATTGGTTAAACCAGCAAAGCGTTTTAGCTGTTTAAAATTAGTGACAGGTAAAATTCCTGGCACAATTTCAACATCAATACCTGTTGAAACGCAGCGGTCACGAAAACGTAAATAGCTTTCGACATCAAAGAAAAATTGGGTGATCGCACGGTTGGCTCCGGCATCGACTTTTCTTTTTAAATTGATTAAATCTGCTTGCGCACTTTTGGCTTCAGGGTGCACTTCAGGATAAGCCGCCACAGAAATATCAAAATCGCCCACCCCTTTAAGTAAATGCACTAAATCGGTGGCGTACATATCAGGTTTTTGAGTGTTATCAGGTAAATCGCCCCGTAATGCCACAATGTGGCGAATACCACTTTGCCAATAATCTTGTGCGATATGCTGTAACTCTTCACGGCTGGCATCAATACAGGTCAAATGAGGAGCCGCTTCTAGTCCTGTACGTTCTTTAATGCCTTTAATAATGGAGTGTGTTCTATCACGTTCACCTGAATTTGCGCCATAAGTGACAGAGACAAAGCTCGGTTTTAAGGTATTTAAGCGCGCAAGAGATTGCCAAAGGGTGTTTTCCATCTCCTCAGTTTGAGGTGGAAAAAATTCAAAGGAAACTTGGATCTGGCCATCAAGTTCAGCAAGATTTTGGTTTAGCGCTTCATGTTGGCTTGCGTGATAAAAGCTCATACCTGTACCTCATCAATCGTGTCACTGTGTTGTTATTTTTATTAAGTATCACTACTTATTTGCCCATCTAACCATTTAGACGTCTAGATGTAGATTCTCTTAATTAGGTTATTTAGTCAACAACTATTCACCCTATTTTTGATGAGGATAATTCAGTCACAATAAGAGAAAAATTCATGTTGTAAGACGTATTTGTGAGAAAAGTGAGTGTATCACCTGATAAGTTGGGTGATTTTTCTTCTACAATAAAACGAACTAACTGATTGATGGGAGGCGAAATGATCACTTGTAAACGTGTTTATGGTGATAAAGACGGAATGCATGAAGGTTATCGCGTATTAGTCGATAGGCTGTGGCCGAGAGGTGTGAAAAAGACCGATTTTCATTATGACGAGTGGAATAAAGGCGTTGCGCCTTCGACCGAATTACGAAAATGGTTTCATGGAGGCGGCGGTGATTTTGCTGAATTCACACAACGTTATCTCCAAGAATTAATGGCGGCACCAGAACATTGGCAATCGCTTGTTGCGATAGCAAAAGAGAAGCCTTTGGTATTACTTTATTCAGGAAAAGATGAGCAACAAAACAATGCTACCGTGTTAAAAGCCTTTCTAGAAAAACAGCTTAAATAGTGGTTAATTTAGGGTATTTCGATGATTTTGATATGAAAAAAGCAAAAAAAGTGGCGCGGTATTAGGCGCCACAAAAATTGCTAATAAAAACATCGAACAGAGTCAGAGAATAGTATGACTACTCTTATGAATTTTGAGTATTTGCTGCTAACCATTGGGCAATACGTTGTTTTTGTTCGTCATTTAGCCACATGCCGAGTTTAGTACGACGCCAAATTGCATCATCAACTTCGATAACCCACTCATGTTTCACTAAATAACGTAATTCTGCTTCATACAGGTTATGACCGAAGTTTTCGCCCATACCCGCTAAATCAGTAATGCCTTCGAGCAGTAATTCGGTATTGCTACCATAAGTACGTGCAAAACGCAGTGCCAGTGCTTCTGGTAACCAAGGGTGACGTTGGCGAATTAAACGTGAATAACCATCACGATCACAGCCTTCTAAATTACCGCCCGGTAATTGACCATTTTTAGTCCATGCTTTACCCATATTAGGGAAATAAGCAATGAGTTTATCAACGGCGTGTTCACCCAATTTACGATAAGTGGTTAATTTACCGCCAAATACCGATAGCAGAGGAGTTTGGCCATTATCATCGTGAACATCTAAGGTATAGTCACGCGTGATCGCTTGTGGTGAATCAGATTCATCATCACATAATGGACGCACACCAGAGTAATCCCAAACAACGTCTTCTTTGGTCAGTTGTTTCTTGAAGTGATCATTGTAGACTTTCAGTAAGTACTGAACTTCATTGTCATCAATCGCTACGTCTTTAGGATCGCCTTTATATTCAACATCCGTAGTACCGATGATGGAGAACTCATCCATCCAAGGAATAACGAAGACAATACGATTATCTTCATTTTGTAAGATGTACGCTTGTGGTTCGTTATGTGCACGAGGAATAACAATATGGCTACCTTTAATTAAACGGATACCATAAGGTGATTTCAGTTTTAAGCCTTCATCAAACAGTGTTTTAACCCAAGGGCCAGCGGCATTGACAAGTGCTTTTGCTTGATAGAGCGATGTTTCACCAGTGCGTAAATCCTGTGCTTCTACCATCCATAAATTATTTTCACGCCAAGCACGAGTGACTTTAGTTCGTGTGCGTACTTCACCGCCACGACGAACGATTTCTTGTGCGTTGAGTACCACTAAACGTGCATCATCAACCCAACAGTCTGAATATTCAAAACCGCGTGTTAATTCAGGTTTTAAAACAGAGTTTGCGCCGAATTTAATGCCTTTACTGCTTGGTAAGCTCACGCGTTTTCCTAAATGATCATAAAGGAATAAACCAATGCGGATCATCCAAGCTGGACGTAAATGGGGTTGGTGTGGCAGACGAAAGCGCATTGGAAATGCGATATGTGGCGCTAAGCGTAATAATACTTCACGCTCTGCCAGTGCTTCGCTCACTAAGCGAAACTCGTAGTGTTCGAGATAACGTAAACCACCATGAATAAGTTTAGAGCTTGCGGAAGATGTCGCACTTGCTAAGTCTTGAGCTTCCAGCATAAGTACTGAAAGGCCTCGGCCAGCTGCATCCGCCGCAATTCCAGCGCCGTTTATTCCGCCGCCGATGACAATCAAGTCTTGAGTTTTCATAACATCCTCCTACGAATGCGCGAAACAATTCTTTAATGTTCGTTTTCGCTCATAATTGTAATGAAGTTTGATGAAAATGCCAACTATATAACTGATAAAAAACATAACCGCGTGATATGGATAACAATTTATTATCATATCCACATAAACTGTGTGTTTATTAGAAATAAACAACATTGTTAATGTGTTAACAAAAAAGAGAGAAAATAGAATAAGTTAATCAGGTTTTTATTGAGAATAGACGAAAAAAAAGTACCTCGAGAGGTACTTTTTAGGAGAATTGCTAAATTAACATAATTCGAGTTGAACGTTGTGCTGCTCAACAATTTTTTGGATCCCCGCTGGTGGTTCTTGATCGGTAAATAAGTAATCGATCAGATTCATATTACCTAAATTAACCATTGCATTACGACCAAACTTAGAATGGTCAGTCACCAACATTACACAGCGTGAGTTTTCGATAATTGCGCGTTTAGTGCGAACTTCATGGTAATCAAACTCAAGTAGAGAACCATCCATATCAATACCGCTTATCCCCAAAATACCGTAATCAAGACGGAATTGAGAGATAAAATCAAGCGTAGCTTCACCGACAATACCACCATCTCGTGTACGCACTTCACCACCCGCAAGAATTAAGCGAAAGTCTTCTTTGCCCATCAGTAACGTTGCCACATTGAGGTTGTTGGTCACGATACGTAGGTTTTTGTGGTTAATTAATGCATGTGCGACAGCTTCAGGTGTTGTGCCGATATCAATAAACAGTGTTGCACCATCTGGAATTAAGCTTGCTACTCGTTGTGCGATACGTGATTTTTCATCAGACCACATAATTTTACGATCATGATAAGCCGTATTCACGGAGCTTGAAGGTAATGCTGCACCACCGTGATGACGTTGGATTTTGTTCTTTTCCGCTAATTCATTTAAATCACGTCGGATTGTCTGTGGGCTGACTTCAAAATGCTCCACCAATTCTTCAGTGCTGACATAGCCCTGTAGGCGTACCAGTTCAATGATGGCATCATGTCGTTGCGTTTGCTTCACAGGTGTCCCCTAATGTTAAAAATATCATGTTAATTTTATTATGATCCACGAGATAATTGATGTCGATTATCCCACAAAGCCATCAATAAGCCGATAAGGAAGCCTGCAAAATGTGCGGCATTTCCGATAGAGTCACCTAAAACGCCCATATAACCCGCTACAATCCACAAAATCGAAAAGACGATTAAGCCTGTTGGCGCACCAATACCTTTTTCTGGATTACGTATGCCCGTTAAGCCTACATAGCCGATTAATGCGTACACAACACCAGAAAGTCCACCGAAGTTGGAGTCTGTAAACAGTGATTGTGCCCAATTACTAAATAGCGCAGAAACGAGCATAATCACAAATAATTTACTGGTGCCGAGTTGCTGTTCTGTTTGGCTGGCGAGATACCACCACATGGCGAGATTAAAGGCGATATGCATCAATGAAAAATGAACAAAAGCTGGTGTGATATAGCGCCAGACTTCAAAGTCTAGACTCTCTTCATAAGGCCATGCGAGGTGGAGCATAACATTATAGTCACCCACCACTTGTTGCCAGATAAAAACGAGGATACATAAAATAATCACCAGTACCGTTAAAGGGCCTGATCGTTGCACCATATTTTTTATCGAAAATGCAGGACGATATTTTATGCCTGTTTTTTGCGGATCACCAGTTTGCCAACTTGCAGCTTGATAACGTGGGTGAAAAGGCTCACGTAGAAAAGTGTTTAGTTCTTTTTCAACCATATCCAACTGATGTTGGTCTTCTAACCAAAGTGAGATTTGCTGATTTTCATTTTTTGCGTGAATTCGCACACCTTTCGTTGCCATATAATTGACAAATAAATCAGCCGCTTGAGGGTTAGAAAGCGTAATAATGTGGATCATTAATAAAACTCATCTGTAGTTATTGCAGAGAAGTTATCGCTTGTGGAAACTCTCTTAGCCATGCTTCAAAACCACCATTAATACTATAAACGGTTTCAAAGCCCATATTGACCAGATATTGAGCTGCACCTTGGCTGCTATGACCGTGATAACACATCACCATAACAGGCACATCAAAATCAGCATCTTGTAAAAATTGGTTTAGCGTATCATTAGTGAGATGAAATGCGCCGGTAGCATGACCTATGCGATAACTCTGGGGATCTCTTACATCAACTAATATCGCCGATTGAGATGTCCAGAATTGATAGGCTTGTTCAATGCTGAGAAATTGAAACTTATCCATAATTGTCTTATTTATTATATTGTTAATTGATTTATTTGTTCTGAGCGAGAGAACGATACATTTATCATAACGTCAAATCGGTAAAGATGACGTTACACTTTGTAAATGATTATTTTAATAAACAAATCCCCCATGATATCAGTGCAGGTGAGTACCATAGGGGATGTGATACTGAGGGATATCAGTAGTAGGAGTGTTCACCGCGTTGGTGTTCAGTTAAATCTTTCACACCTTTTAACTCTTCTGGGAACAGGTTTAACAGTTCTTTTTCGATACCATCTTTTAAGGTGACATCAATCATGGAACAACCGTTACAACCACCACCGAATTGTAAGATAGCATAACCGTCTTCAGTGATTTCCATCAGACTAACACGACCACCATGACCCGCTAATTGCGGGTTAATTTGTGATTGTAGTACGTATTCTACGCGTTCAATTAACGGTGCATCAGCATCGACTTTACGCATTTTTGCGTTAGGTGCTTTTAGGGTTAATTGTGAGCCCAGTTGGTCAGTGACAAAGTCAATTTCCGCATCTTCTAAGAAAGGTGCGCTGATGTTATCAACATACGCAGAAAGTTTTTCGAATTTAATTTCAGTGTCGTTTGGCTCTACGGCATCAGGTGGGCAATATGAAACGCCACATTCAGCATTAGGTGTGCCTGGATTGATAACGAATACACGAATTTGGGTGTTGGGTTCTTGGTTAGCCAGTAGTTTGGCAAAATGCGCCTGTGCGGCATCAGTAATAATAATCATATCGTCTTGCTCAATAGTTGACTGTTCTGGTTGGTTATCATACGCCCAATTGGCGGTTAACTACAAGGTTCGACAAATCGCCCATACCTCAACAGAGCGTGCTCCCGCACGAAATAACAAAGGTATAATGCTCTTTAATGTCGCACCTGTAGTGATAACATCATCAATTAGTGCCAGATTTTTCCCTGATACCGACACTGTGTTATTTAATACAAATGCATTCTTTAAATTTTGTTGCCTTTGCTTGGCATTAAGATGCGTTTGCACCAGTGTAGCACGAGTTCTTATCAGGGTATCCGGTTGATAAGCACAATTTAGCCACCTTGCCAAAGGCTTAGCGATAGCTTCTACTTGCTCAAAGCCCCTAGACCAACGGCGATGACGATGTGAAGGAACGCTAATAATTCTATCGGGTTTCTGCACCAAATTTTCTCGCCGATGTGAAAGCCATCGCAATAGAAAAAGTCGTGCAAGACATAACGCTATTTGAGGGCGAGGTTGGTATTTATAAAGGTGTAATAATTTATTTAATGGCGGTTGATAGTCAGTGACTGTCAACATCTGTTTCCATGGTGGAGGCGATTGTAAGCAGCGTCCACATAGCATCATAGAGTGGGATGAGGGATATAAACAGCATGGGCAACGATTATGCTGTTTAGGTAAATAACGAATACAACTCGAGCAAATACCTTTAGTATCATAATGTAAGGGTTGACGACATAACCAACAATATCCTGCTATTGTTATCCACATAATGAACATCCTTGTAAAAGAAAAGAGAGCATAACAATGAATAAATTGTATTGGCAGACAATAGGTGAAGGAAAAACGCATCTTGTGCTATTACACGGATGGGGATTGAATGCACAGGTTTGGCAATCATTAATACCGCGATTAAGCTCGCATTTTACACTGCATCTCGTTGATCTCCCTGGATATGGTCGTAGCCAAGGTTTTCCTGCTCTTACATTAAAAGAGATGGCAGAGATTGTTTTTGCCAACGCCCCTGAAAATGCAATTTGGTTAGGTTGGTCTTTAGGTGGATTAGTGGCGAGCCGTGTGGTTTTAGATAATCCCAATCATGTGCAAGCCTTGGTTACGGTGGCATCTTCGCCTTGCTTTGGCGCCCATGATGATTGGCCAGGTATCAAACCTGAGGTTTTAAAAGGCTTTGAGCAGCAATTAAATGAGAATTTTCATCGCACCGTTGAGCGCTTTTTAGCGCTACAAACGTTAGGCACCCAGAGTGCGCGTGAGGATATGAAAGCGTTAAAATCCGTGGTATTAGATCAACCACTGCCTTCTGTTGAGGTTCTTAATGGGGGGCTAGAAATTTTGCGTACTGAAGATTTACGAGAAGAGTTGAAAGCTTTGCGTTGCCCTTTTATTCGTTTCTATGGTTATTTAGATGGGTTAGTGCCTCGAAAAGTGGCTGGATTATTAGATGCTATTTATCCTCAATCGCCTTCTGTTATTTTCCGTAATGCTGCACATGCTCCGTTTATTTCGCACCCTGATGAATTTAGTGATGTACTTATTAACGCATGTAAAAAATGATTTCAGATCCGTCAAGATAGAACCCGAATATTGTTTTTCTTGGAGAAAAACTAAACCCCTACAATAAATAGGGGTTTAGTTTTTTTATAACGTATCAGCGTAATTGATAAAGCTTTGTTTGGCATGCGGTGGCTTCAGGGCAACTTTTACAACTGCCTGTGAGACAATCTTCTACATCCACCTCTTCAAGCTTACCCATCAATGTGAGCCGCTCTAACATTGCTTGCACCAAAGGTTCAGGCATATTGAGTTGATGGCTGATAAGACGGGCATCGGCTCGACCATTAAGGGCGATACAATCACGTACTTCTATCAGACTTGCCATCTTACTTTTCCTTTGTCACTTAGTGACAACTACCTTTTGAACAACATTGTTTAGACAATGAAGGCTTATTGCTTAAGTTAATTGTTAGGCGACTACGCGCATTACGCAACAAGATAAATAAAATTAAGTTGAAGATAACCACAGCAGCAATCGTTATGCCACTGCTTTGTGGATGTTCACTGAAGGTTGCCACTTGATAGAACAGGGCTGCCAATGAGTAAGCAATATTTAATCCCCAAAGAATAGAGAAAGTCATCCATCCACGGCTTGTTTCACGGGCAATAGCACCCATGACTGAAACGCAAGGTACATACAGTAAAACAAAGATTAAGTAGCTGTATGCCGCAATGCCTGAACCAAATTTAGCGCCCATGGTGCCCATTGTACCGGTATCCATTTCGCCATCACCTTTACTGGCTTCAATTGGGTTAGAAAGCGCAGCTAGCGTGAAGGTTTCTTTTAAGCTATCCCATGTTTCACCAAAGGCGTCACCAATTTCGCCCCACAGGTCGAATTCTTCAGGATCAAAAGGCTCATTAACAATACTTTCTGCGGTATAGAGGGTATTTAATGTTCCTACTACCACTTCTTTCGCCATTGCACCAGTGACTAAACCAACCGTTGCTTGCCAGTTATCACTGTGAACACCAATAGGTTGAAGTAATGGTGTGATCACTTTACTGACAGACGCTAATGCAGAATCATTGATGTTATCCGCAGGTTTACCTGAGAAGGTAAAGCTGTTTAACGCACCAATAAACATACTGGCGATAATAATGACTTTACCTGCACGTACCACGAAGCCTTTTAGACGTTGCCATGTTTGCATCAGTAACGTTTTTAGGTGAGGAACGTGATAAACCGGCAGTTCCATTACGAAAGGTGAGGCTTCACCACGCATAATGGTGTGTTTTAACAGTAAACCAGTGAGAATGGCGACGACAATACCGAGAAGGTAGAGCGAGAAAACAACACTCGCGCCATTTTTGCCAAAGAATGCAGCGGCAAAAACCGCAAAGATTGCTAAGCGAGCACCACAGGACATAAACGGTGCCATTAATACAGTGATCAGACGTTCTCTTGGTGCATCCAGTGTACGCGCACCCATAATGGAAGGTACGTTACAGCCAAAACCGACAATAAGTGGTACAAATGATTTACCTGGTAAACCCAGAGCCTGCATCAATCTATCCATCACAAAGGCAGCTCGCGCCATATAACCTGAATCTTCAAGAATAGATAAGAACAGGTACATCATCCCGATTTGTGGCACTAATGGCAGAACGGTATTGATACCACCACCGACACCTTGAGCAAGGAAAATCGTTAGCCATTCAGGGAAGTTAAAGGTTGCACCAATCCATTGAATACCATGGATAAAGATAGCTTCAGAGCCACCTTCAAAAGCAGGCTGTAAAGCACCACCAATGTTAATTGCGAGCACAAACATTAAGTACATAACAAACAGGAAGATAGGAACACCTAACCAACGGTTTAATATCACTTTATCGATATTTTGCGTCAGAATATTCGGCTTAATGGCTTCCATATTAATCACGGTATGGCAGATACGCTCAATATTTTGATAACGGGCATCTGCAATGACTAATTCGGGTTCATTGTTATGTTCGTCTTGAATTCGTTGGCGAATGGTTTTGATATCTTCACTAGTGACTTGAGCACGTTGGTGAGTATAGATATCACCCTCTAAACACTGTAATGCCATCCAACGACGTTGCTGTAAATTAAACTCATCGTGATTAATTTTTTCAGCAAGTGCCTCGACTTCATTAAGTAACCATATCGGATAAGACGTCAGTAATTCTTGTGGTTTTTTCTTTTCAGCAGGGAAGGTATCAATGGCTTCTTTGAGTTTATCAATACCTGATGCTTTGGTTGAAACCATTGGAATAACAGGGCAACCCAGTTGCTCTGAAAGTGCCTTGATATCAATTTGCATATCTTGGTGTTCTGCAATGTCGAGCATATTTAATGCCACGATACACGGAATACCAAGCTCAAGTAGTTGCAATGTCAAATAGAGGTTACGCTCAAGATTTGATGCATCAACCACGTTAATCAGCATGTCTGCTTCATTACTTAAAATGAAATGGCAGGCAATTTGCTCATCAAGCGATGTCTGTTCTGAGATTGTCGTTAAAGAGTAAGTTCCGGGTAAATCGACGAGCTCAATTTTATGATTTGCAGTTGTGAAACGACCAACTTTGCGTTCGACCGTTACACCCGCCCAGTTACCTACACGCTGGCGAGAGCCTGTTAACTGATTAAAGAGTGTTGTTTTACCAGCATTGGGATTACCGATAAGGCCTATAGTGAGAGGAGTCATAATAGTGATGCCAATAGTTGTCTTGCCTGGTTGAATGAGAAATAACGATTATTTTTCGTTATGAACCACTTCGCTAAGATTAATGAGTGCGAGATCTTTTTTTCTCAAAATTAGGGATACTCGGTGCGTTTCTATTTGAATAGGATCACCCAGTGGTGCGATACGAATAACGTTAAACACAGCGCCAGGTAACATACCTAAAGATAATAATTTCTGTCTGTATGCTGGGCTAATCTGAGGTGAGTAGCTCAAGATTTTATAACTGTGATTTGGGATCAGAGACATGATTGTCCTTCCACGAATATTGATACAAAGAATAATGATACTGATAATTATTAACGTGTATGAGAATTCACATAATAATATTAAGGTTAATTATAATAAATATTTTTAATGCTAATGAGAATTATAATTATCCTTATTGGGTATAATTTAGCCTAGTCTATGCATATCTGCACTTGATTTAAATCAACCAGAGAAAAGATATTGAGATGAAAATAGACTGTTTACCTTATCTGTTACTAGACAAAAACAGAATGTGAAGATTTGAAATGTCAATGTAGCAACAATATAACAATCAATTGATAATATTAACGGGTCACAATATGACAGCAGATTTTAAGGCGATTAGCATGGCGAGCTCTTCATCGTTTTTTAAATGAAAAGCTCGCGTTGTTATTGTGAATACCCGCTAATTAGTGAGTTTGCTGGTGGCTAAAAAGTTGGTAAATATTGTTCGGGGTATAACTATTGTCTTCGTATGAAACGACCCAATCAGTTATTAATGCGGTGTTGATAGGATAGATTTCACCTTCTTGCATATCCTCAACATAAAATGGCACGTTGAGTAATTTTGCATAAACGGTGTCTCCATCACGAGACTGTGGCACAAACCACATATGCTCTAGCTCTTCCTCTTCACCATAAGGAATACCGAATTTGATCATAAACTGCCACGGGTTTTCAGTCTCTTCGGGTTTGTCTTTTCCTAATAATTTGGAGAGAAAACCACTTTTTTTCTCAACAGGTGGTTGATTGTAGTTATCAAACATAGAAACGAAGTATTCCCAGCGTCGCTTGGCTTTTTCAGACATCTCATAGGTTTCTTCATTGCTACGCAGTAGCATCATCGCTTGCTGCTCTTCATAACCTTTAAAGAAGGTTTCTAAAACCGGATTTTCTTCATTGGTTCTAAATAGCATAGAGGAAGGATGTTGATGATATTCATCACGATCGGCTAAATCACCCAAGAAAACACCATTTGGTGCGCCTTCTGTGTCATAACGCATCTCTTCTAAAGGTCTAAGATTTTCGAGAGGTGTTGATTGATTAATATGGCGAATACCTTCTTCAAAAGGTAATGCAACAAGATACTCCAAACCTGATGATGTTTGACCACAAAGCATTGGTTCACCAAATTCAATTTGACGATGATTAATACTGTTGTTAACAAAGCAGCGGAAGAGCTCAGGAATACCATAGTAAGATTCAAGCATACTTGGAATAACTAAATCGACTTCGGTTAAACCGCAGCGCGCTAATCCATGCGTATGAAACCAGAACATCGTTGGTGGATCATTTTCTGTGTCATAGACAGCATGAATAACATATAAGCTTTCTACTTCAGGATAGAGATCGGGCGTTTCTAATTGGAAGCGTATCCACTCAGGTGTTAATGCCTTACCTGCCGCTGATTCATCTAATGCTAAGACCATTTCAGGTGCGATGATATTAAGAAAATTCAGTTGATGGCGATAGCTTGCTAAAGGATGCAAAGTTTCAGTAAAAAGTGTTTCTAATAATAAATCTTGAGTTGTCGAATTTGCATGCGCGAGTAGTTGTGGTGTAAGTTCATCAGTCGAATACATTGGACGTATTTCGTAATCTTTATCACGAGGGTAAAGACAGACAAAAAAATGTAACTCGTCATCACCATGTTGGCAGCGATAGAAAAAACCATCGTCAATATTTTCACTTAGATAATTTATCTCACCATCAGTGTAATCGGTCTGTTCTTCTAAGCGTTGTTCAATAAGCGCATAGTTTAGTGGCTGTGCAGGGAAGGCCACTATACGAGAGGGCACTTTTTCTCCTTGCCCAGCTGCGATATCTAAGTACTGCTGTCTGTTATCCATATTTTTTATCACTCGTATATTAAAGATAGAAAAATAGGATATCAGGGATAACAAGAGAGGAATAGATGGAGTTATCTGAGCTTGAGAGGGTTATTTAATCTATTGTTAATAATGAGTATTAATGAAAAGTAAAAGAGAGAGCGAGCTATAAAAAAATAACGGATATCAATAAGTTATTGATATCCGTTAGATGTAAGCTAATCAAGGCAAATGATTAGCCTTTTGATTATTTACCTTTCAATAATTGCATGATGTCTTCAGTTTTTTCTTCATCGTCATCATCTTCAAACTCAATACCTAGCTCAACCATTAATTCATCAATGCGATCAAGGGTTTTCTCAGTATAAGCCTGCTCTTCTGCGTTGAGTTTTTCACCGTTTTCAAGACGAGACAGTAATTCATCTAAGCGTGCATCGTTTTCTAATAGGTCTAACTCTTGCTCAGGCGTTAAACGAACGGGCTCTGCTTTAACTGGCGCAGGTTTTTTCTTCGCAACTTTTGGTGCATCGCCCACAATCAGAGGGATCGGTTTTTTGCTACCAATACGTGGATCTTTCGGCGCTGTATTGTTCGCTTGCTGTTTATTTTCCGCTTCCTGCTGACGGTTACCGGCAGGATTGCCACGGTGTTTCTTTTGACGTTTACGTTCACGTCCTTCCGCGTTCAGCTCTTCACGCGATTTCTTACGTGCTTTAGCTGCGGGCTTTCTTTTAATCATATTCATAATGGTAACTCGATAGTGATCTTCTTGGTTGCGCAATCTATCAGAAACAAAATTTCAATAAAAGCGCAAATTTAAGACAATTTAATTTTTGCTCACGTACAATGTGCGGTTCATTTCACTATACTTTACTGTGTTGTGACGTCAATTAACGACTAAATTAAATTAATTAACTTAAATTTCTATTTATTATGACATTATCATCTGCACAATTACGTAAACCAGTATATTGGTGGGTTATTGGTTATGCGACTCTTTGGATCTTAGTGAGTTATCTCTTTGACCCTACCGTGCCTTATGATGCCGTTGAGGCTGTCAATTGGGGCACTAACGGAGGGTGGGGCTCCCCCAAAAATCCTTGGTTTGTGGGTTTTATAATGACACCCGCTATTTACGGCGGTATCGATTTTAGCTTTTATTGGTATTTTATCCACTTTATTGTCATTGCTGTTGGGCTACTAGGCGTTTGGAACTTAGCCTACAAGTTGACACAAAATACGAACTTAGCTTGGTTTGCTATGTTGGCGCTTAATTTATCTGGTGTTATCAACTTTGATATTATCCCTTATAACGATAACTATATTCTAGTTGGTTGTTGGGCATGGGCGTTCTATTTTTTCCTTTGTGCGATTAATGATAATCAAAAGTATTGGATTGGCTTCGCTATCGCTATGGGCATTGCCACAATGGGGAAGTATTCATCATTAGCTTTTATCGGTTCTGTGTTTTTATCAAGCCTTTTTGTGCCTAAAGTTCGAGCAAGCTATTGTTCTCCTTATTTCTATTTAGCATTAGCTATTTGGTTTGCTTTTGTTATTCCCAATTTTATTTGGTTATGGCAAACCGACTTTGCAGCGTTTAAGTGGGTCGACTCACAAATTGAAAATCGTTTTAATTTACGTACAACGCGTGCTGCGCTGACCGTTTTTTACCCTGTGGTTTTAATGTGGGGAATTTTACGTTTTTATGGTGGACGTGTAAGTTGGTCTGCTTCTAAAGATAGCCAATTACTCAATTTTATTTTTCTGTTTCCATTAACGATTATTTTTATCTGGTTTAGTTTTCATGAAGGGGGGCGTATCAGCGAGTGGTTACAACCCTTTATGTCGATTGCGACTGCACTTTTTGTGGGCTCAATTAGTGTAATGCCTAAACGTTCATTACGTGGCGCACTGTATGGTTTAGGTGTTTTTGGTATGTTGGTTGTTTCTGGTTATACAGTCGTTCAAGCCGCTAATGTGCGTAATGCAGGACAAAAATTTATTGGCGTAAAAAACTTTGTGCAAGATGTTGAACAAGCTTGGCATCAACATTATCACACGCCACTTGCGTATGTGGGCGGTGAGTATATGCATGAATGGGTGACTTTTTATGGTAAAGATAGACCATTATCTTCACAGCCTTGGGTGTTAGAAGAGAATGTGCAACCTCCTAATATTTATAATCGACATATTACACTTCAACAATTAGAAGAAAAAGGTGTCGTATTGGTGAGTGAAGTTGGTTATTACTGTGAAAAAGCACATTTTGATGAAGGATTAAAGCACTGGCCGAGTTTAAAAATAGCCGATACTCAAGAGATAATGTTCCGTGCTGAACCAGATGCCATTACTGAGCCTGTTTGTATTGCTTTTGTGGCTCCAAAAACACATAAGGAAAAGTAGAGATGCGTTACGCTGATATTCGGGTCGAAACAGAAAGATTGATATTGCGTCCCTTTGAAATGGGGGATGCTGAAGATTGGTTTAAGATCATGAGTTCACCTGAAGTGACGCGCTACTGGAGCCATCTCCCTTGGCAATCACTGCAAGAAGCGCAGGAAGATATTATTCAAGATATCACTCATATGGAAAGAAAAGAGTATCTGCGCTTAGCGGTAATTGATAAGGCAACACATACATTAATGGGAATGTGTGTTTTCTTTAACCATTATCCTAATTCACGACGTGGTGAAATAGGGTATTGCCTTGATACAATTTATCAAGGAAAAGGCATGATGAAAGAAGCTATGGTGGCGTTTATTGAGTATCTCCATACACATCTATCTGTTCGCCGTTTAGAAGCGGATATCCACCCAGATAATAAAGCATCAGCTGCGTTGTTAGCGAAATTAGGTTTTGAACAAGAAGGGTATCTTAAACAGCGTTGGATTGTGGGTGATGAAGTGTCTGATTCTGCTATTTTTGGGTTGTTATTGCCCCCCAAAGTAGAGTAATTGCAGAAAATAGAAAGGCACAAGTGAGATATAACACTTGTGCTTGTCGCTACTTAGCCAAAAAAGAGGCTTGATTTTTTAAGCTTAACGCCTGATTTACTGAAAAAATATCACCACGTACTTCTGGAATACCAAAAGATTTTAATCGAGCACTGTGTTTATCTAAATAAGCTTGAGCGTTTTCTTTTGAATCAAAAAGATAAATACCTCCCGCTTTTTGTGTTTCTTTATTTTCAGTCCAAATTTTCCAAATAAAGCCAGGCTCTTGGTTGATTGATGCAGATAATGTATCCATGGCTTGTGTCATTTCATCACCGAAAGGGCCATGATACGGGAAATCTACTTGTAGAAGCACGTGCATAATCACCTCTTTTCTTATAAAAAATGGCACGTTATTGGTGCCGTTTTGTCTGTATCATAATGATCTTAATTTATTGAGTATTAGAATAAATTATTCAAATCAATAAAATGAGTATCAATCAGTAATATTTTTAAAATAAACAGTAGTGAAACAATCACAACACACAGGTTAATTTCTTTCCAGCGGAAAGTCCCTATTTTCATCACACAATAGGCAATAAAACCAAGCGCAATACCTTCGGTGATTGAGAAGCTAAATGGCATCATTACCGCAGTGATAAAGGCAGGAACAGATTCTGTTAAATCATCCCATTTCACGCGCGTTAAACTTGATGTCATTAACACACCCACATAAATCAATGCGCCAGCCGTTGCGTAGCTTGGCACCATGCCTGCAAGTGGTGATAGGAAGATAGCGAGTAGGAAAAGAATACCAACAACAACCGCGGTTAAGCCTGTACGGCCACCAACAGAAACCCCTGAAGTGCTTTCGATAAAGGCAGTGACAGAAGATGTACCCATTGCAGAGCCTGCAACAGAACTTAAGCTATCGACGTATAACGCTTGTTTCATGCGTGGAAATTTGCCTTTGTCATCGGTTAGACCCGCTTTATCTGTTACACCAATTAATGTGCCTGATGAGTCAAATAAGTTAACCAACATAAAGGCAAAAATAACACCAGAAAGACCAATATCTAAAGCACCGACAATATCCACTTTGCCAACAACAGTGGTGATAGAAGGCGGCATAGCAAAGATGCCTTGATATTGAACATCCCCTAAGAGAAGACCAATAACAGTGGTGATAACAATTGAGATAAGAATTGCGGCGTGAATATTACGTGCGGCAAGAATGGCGATAATAAAAAAGCCTAAGGCACCTAATAACACGTTATGAGAGGCAAAGTTACCAATAGTGACGATGGTGTCATTATTCGGAATAATAATACCCGAGTTTTTTAGCCCCATCATGGCGATAAACAGCCCGATACCGCTCGTAATACCAACACGTAAACTCAATGGGATATGGGCAATTATCCAATAACGAATACGAAAGAGGGTCAGTAAAAATAGTCCTACTGCACCCCAGAAAATCGCACCCATCGCGACTTCCCATGAATAGCCCATTGCGCCAACGACGACAAAGGCAAAGAAGGCGTTTAGACCCATTGCAGGGGCAACCGCAATAGGTAAATTTGCAACGAGTCCCATTAAAATACTGCCGAAAGCTGCAATTAAGCAGGTCGTCACGAAGACGGCTTTGATATCCATATTCGCAGCAGCGAGGATTTGAGGGTTAACGAAGATAATATAAACCATCGTTAAGAAAGTCGTGATACCCGCAATTAGTTCAGTGCGAGCGTTTGTACCGTGTTCTTGTAGCTTAAACACACGTTGGAGCAAACCCTGTGAACCAGAATTTGGTGATGACATGCTCATAGACAAAAGATCCCAAAAAAAATGTTTTTCGCTTTATCCTACACAAATAAAACCAGAACCGCACCTAAAAAAGTAATCGATTGCGTCTGTAAGGGATGAAATCTAGAAAATGAGTGCTTTTGAGTGATTAACCTAAACGTTTCTCAATGAATTTCTGTTTTTTAACAGGAAAGATTATTTGCCAAAAAGGACGTTTCTCTTTTTGTGTTGAAAATAATTTGGCTATTTTGTTGGCAATAATTTCTAATGAGAAACAGAGAACAAAATAGATGAAGGCCACAAATAGAAAGACTTCCATTGGATAAACCATGCTGCGATTATTAACTTGTGTTGCTAAGAAAGAAAGTTCACCTACACCCACCACATAGGCTAATGAAGTATCTTTAATTAAGGCTATCCACTGATTTATAAATGAAGGCACCATCATTCGCAATGCTTGCGGTAATACGATATGCCATAGGACTTGCCAACGATTAAATCCTAAAGATAATCCTGCCTGCCATTGCCCTTTCCCTATTGCCAAAATACCCGCTTTGACACCGTGCGCAATATAAGACGATGTAATCAACGTGAGAGCACAAATCACGGTCGTGATTTCAGGAATTTCCATTCCCAATACAACGGGCAATAGAAAATAGACCCAAAATATCAACATAATCACAGGAATAGCACGGAAAAAGCCTAAAAAAGCCGCAAAAAGGTTAACCCATACACCTCTGAGCATAGCCAGTGCAATACCACCCAATGTACCCAAAATAATAGATGCAATACCCGCAATGATACTGATAAAGACGGTCAGCGCTGCGCCTTCTAAAGGCCCGTCAGGATAAGCGCCGAAGAGTAGGTACTGCCAGTTATCAGCAATAACAGTAAAGTCCATATTTAATACCCTTGTGCTAATTTACGTTGCTGATGCCATTGTCCCCACGCTTCCATCAAGGCTATTGCTGCAATATAAAGAATGGTTGCGACACCAAAGGCTTCAAAGGTACGTAATGATTCGGTTTCAACTTGTCTTGATGCGTAAGAAAGCTCCGCAACACCAATAGCCATAGTCAGTGATGAGTTTTTTATCACATTCATGTATTGACCCAGCAAAGGAGGCAGAGCAATACGAAAGGCTTGAGGTAAAATCACATAACGCATAGATTGCCACTGTGTTAACCCTAGTGCTAAAGAGGCATATTTTTGCCCTTGTTTAACACCTTGAATACCGGCTCTTAGCTCTTCGGCAATAAATGGGGTTGAGTAAAATGTCAGACCTACAATGCCAGCTAAAAACTCAAAAGAAGGCCAAGCAAGCGTTAATCCTAGAAAGGAAATTTCATGAGGCGTATTTAGCCACATCATGGCACTTTGCGGCAGAATTTCTCCTGATGCGAAATACCAGAAGAACAACTGCACTAACAGTGGTGTATTACGGAACAGTGAAGTATAAGCAGTGGCCAACCAGCGTAATGGTACAAAAGCGCTATCTCTTGCAGCACTGAGGGCAAAGCTCATTAATGTTGCAATGACAATAGTCCAAAAAGAGATAAGCAAGGTGATTAGAAAACCGTTCCAAAGCCAGCTTAAATAGTGTGGCTCAAGAAGGTAATGTGAAAGAAATTGCTCAAACATATAATAAACCTATTGCAGACACCAAACCCCGCAGAAGCGGGGTAGGTGTTTTAATAAAGGAATAACTTTGTTTTTAATGAGAGAAGAAAGTTATTACGCTTTAAGGATCAAGATTGTGGTGTTTGCTCTGATAATGGAGCAAATTTGAAATCGCCACGAGGTTGCGCTGATTTTGTTTCAGGGCCAAACCAACGATTGTAGATTTCGCCTGCTTTGCCTTCTTTTTCTAATCTTAATAGCGTGTTGTTGATTTCGTTGATTAAGCGATCTTCGCCTTTAGCGGCGGCTACCGCTTGGTATTCACGCGTAATGCTAAACGGTGAGATTTCAAAGTCAGTTTTTACAGCATCAGGTAAATTTGCTAATAAACCCACGAGTTTTGCATCATCTTGCGTGATAGCTTGTACGTTACCATTGCGTAATGCAGCGAAAGCGAGTGGTGTATCGTCATAAGAGATAACTTTGGTGTCAGGATAGCGTTCACGTAAAGTGATTTCTTGTACGGTACCTTTATCAGCACCAATACGCAGTGAGTGGATTTGTTCAGGTTTGGTTAAAACACCTTTGCGTGCAATGAATTTTTGCCCTGTTGCAAAGTAAGGTACAGAGAAATCGACTTGTTTAGCGCGTTCATCCGTGATGGTGAAGTTAGCCGCGATCAAATCGACTTTTTTTGAGCTTAACAGTGGAATACGGTTTGCTGGATTAGTTGGACGTAGTTCCAGTTTTACACCTAAATCTTTGGCGATCTCGTTGGCGATATCCGCATCATAACCTGCGAGTTTTTTGGTTTGAGGATCAATAAAGCCAAAAGGAGGATTGCTATCAAAAATCGCGATACGTACTACACCTGCTTTTTTTATATCATCGAGTTTATCTGCTTTTGCAATACCAGAGAAAAGCACAGAGCCTGCAATTAATGCAGTTGCCAAAACACGTAATTTCATATTCACCCCAAAGAAAAAGAATTATCATCGTTATGTTGGATATCACGCTATCAAGTTGATCTAAGTTCATAAAATAATAAAAATTGATATCGATATGCTTTTAAGGAATAAGGTGAGAAAAAGCGTTGAGCTAGAACGGTATTAATTTATGAGAGAATAAAAAAACAGCGACATAAACGTCGCTGTTTTGAAGAGAAGAAAAAGAGAGAGAAATTTATTTAGAGGTGTTGTTGTCGTCGTTTTTTGTCAGCATTCTTTCTACTTGATCACCACCAAGATGGCGGAAATCATGACCTTTCACGTAATAGAAAATAAATTCACAAATGTTCTGGCAACGATCGCCAATACGTTCAATAGAACGAGCACAAAATAAAGCGGTTAGCACACTTGGAATGGTGCGAGGATCTTCCATCATATAAGTCATTAACTGGCGGACGATACCTTCATACTCATTATCAATTTTTTCATCTTCACGATAGATACGCACTGCTTCATCGACATCCATACGGGCAAAAGCATCAAGAACATCGTGCAGCATTTGTATGGCGTGTTGACCTAACGATTCTAAGCTCACAAGCAGAGGTTGATGCTGGTGTGAAAACTTTTCAAGCGCAGTTTTACAGATTTTTTCAGCAACATCACCAATACGTTCTAATTCAGCGATCGTTTTTGATATTGCCATAATTAAACGTAAGTCACTCGCTGTTGGTTGACGCTTAGCAATAATTCGCATACACGCATCATCAATGGCGACTTCCATCATATTAACGTTATGGTCACCTTGGATCACTTCATTTGCCAAGGCTTGGTCTTGGTTATGCATTGCCATAATGGCTTTTTTCAGTTGCTCTTCAACAAGCCCTCCCATAACCATAAGCTCAGTGCGGATATGCTCTAACTCAGCATTAAATTGACCAGAAATATGC
Organism: Proteus sp. LHD240705; assembly: GCF_047921555.1. Lineage (NCBI taxonomy): Bacteria > Pseudomonadati > Pseudomonadota > Gammaproteobacteria > Enterobacterales > Morganellaceae > Proteus > Proteus sp. LHD240705. The sequence goes on along the minus strand of NZ_JBLRMI010000006.1, from coordinate 108,667 downwards.
TTATTGTGATTTAAATTATCCATTAATTGCCTCGTTATCAGCCATAACGCCCAGTGATGTAATCTTCAGTTTGTTTTTTCGCAGGACGCGTAAATAACGTATCCGTATCGCTAAACTCGATTAATTCGCCTAAATACATAAATGCAGTGTAATCAGAACAACGTGCGGCTTGTTGCATGTTATGTGTCACGATAACCACGGTATATTCTGATTTGAGTTCACTAATCAGCTCCTCTATACGACCAGTAGAGATAGGGTCGAGAGCAGAACAAGGTTCATCCAGTAATAAAACTTCAGGACGGATTGCGATACCACGAGCGATGCATAAACGCTGTTGCTGACCACCAGAGAGACTATATCCACTCTGATGTAATTTATCTTTGGTTTCGTTCCACAATGCGGCTTTGGTCAACGCCCATTGAACGCGCTCATCCATATCAGCACGAGAGAGCTTTTCAAATAAGCGGACACCAAAGGCAATATTGTCATAAATCGACATTGGGAATGGTGTTGGCTTTTGGAATACCATCCCAACTTTGGCGCGTAATAGTGCGATATCTTGCTTATCTGTCAGGATATTGTTGCCATCTAACAGAATTTCACCTTCAGCACGTTGTTCACCATAAAGCTCATACATTTTATTAAAAGTACGCAGTAAGGTCGATTTACCACAGCCAGAAGGGCCGATAAATGCCGTCACCTTATTTTTGGCAATATCTAAAGAGATATTTTTCAGCGCATGGAATTTACCGTAGTAGAAGTTCAAATCACGAACTTGAATTTTATTTCCTGCGTTATCATTAGCCATAATCATTCAACGTCTCTCTTGCTTAACTTTCTGCGTTAACCGTGCTTGCGTTTAGCAAACAGCACGCGCGCAATAATATTGATAAATAGAACACAGAGGGTGATAAGTAATACGCCAGCCCAAGCAAGCTCTTGCCATTGTGCAAAAGGACTCATGGCGAACTTAAAGATAGTCACAGGTAAGTTAGCTATCGGTTCGTTTAAGTCTGTGCTCCAGAATTGATTTGATAGTGAAGTAAATAACAGTGGGGCAGTTTCACCTGCAATACGTGCAATCGCTAATAACACACCTGTGATAATGCCTGATACCGAGGCTTTTAAGGTGATTTTAGAGATCATCTTCCACTTTGGTGTGCCTAATGCGTAAGCGGCTTCACGCAAGCTATCTGGCACTAACTTCAACATATTTTCAGTGGTACGAATAACAATAGGAATTTGCAGTAACGCTAATGCGATAATTCCAGCCCATCCTGAAAAGTGCTGCATCTGTGCAACAACAATGGTGTAGACAAAGAGTCCGACAACGATTGATGGTGCTGACAGCAAAATATCGTTAATAAAACGGGTAGTTTCAGCAAGCCATGAACGACGACCATATTCAGCAAGATAAATCCCTGCAAGAATACCTAACGGTGTTCCAATAACTGTCGCCCATAAAATCAGTAATCCACTACCGACAATGGCGTTCGCCAATCCACCACCATCAGTATTTGGCGGAGGCGTCATTTCAGTAAAAAGGGCTAACGACATGCCATCAAAGCCTTTTGTGAACGTAGAGAATAAAATCCACGTTAACCAAAAAAGACCAAATGCCATGGTAGAGACTGATAAAAACAGCGCGATACGGTTTTTTTGACGGCGCCAAAGTTGGCGTTTATGGCGTACACGCAATTCACTTTCTGTTTGAACTTGTAATGAAGAAGAGGATGTTTTGGACATATTAACGCGCTCCTTCATTCTTAGATAAACGTAATGTCATAAACTTAGAAATCGCAAGGACGATAAAGGTAATGACAAACAAGATAAGCCCTAATTCCATCAATGCCGCAGTATGTAACCCCGTTTCGGCTTCCGCAAATTCGTTGGCTAATGCAGAGGTAATACTGTTACCTGGCATAAACAGTGAGGCTGAATCTAATTGGTAGGTATTACCGATGATAAAGGTTACCGCCATGGTTTCACCTAAGGCGCGACCTAATCCCAACATAACACCACCAATCACCCCATTACGGGTATAAGGCAGAACGATATTCCAAATCACTTCCCATGTTGTACAGCCAATGCCGTAGGCAGATTCTTTCATCATAACGGGAGTCTGTTCAAACACATCACGCATCACAGAAGCAATATAAGGAATGATCATGATAGCGAGGATAACACCCGCAGCTAAGATACCAATACCAAAAGCAGGGCCAGAGAAAAGCTCGCCAACGATAGGAATGGAGGACATCACATTACCTACAGGCTCTTGGAAATAGGTTGCAAAGAGTGGTGCGAAGACAAACAGCCCCCACATACCATAAACAATACTAGGAATAGCGGCGAGTAACTCGATAGCAATACCTAATGGGCGTTTTAACCAGTTAGGCGCTAATTCGGTTAAGAAAAGGGCGATACCAAAACTGACAGGCACCGCAATAACCAATGCGATTATCGAGGTCACAATGGTGCCGTAAATAGGCACTAATGCACCAAATTCCTGTGCAGGAGGATCCCACTCTTTCGACCATAAGAATGAAAGGCCGAATTGTTGAATACTTGGCCATGAGGCGAAAATCAGTGAAACAATGATACCTGTTAAAAGCAAAAGCGTAATCAACGCAGCTAGGCGAACTAGTGCGCTGAAAATAACGTCCCCTCGTTTACTAGGGGCCTTTATTACCGTTGTGTGCTCGGCCATAAAGCCTCTTTTAATTTATTACCCCCTGTTTGTCAGGGGGTGAACGTTAACTTATCTCTTAATGGTTGCCGTTTTATTAGTAAATCGGTTTACCATTACTGTCTTTGATACTTGTTTTCCATGCTGCACGAATTTGCTCTACAACTTCGGTTGGCAATACTGCGTAATCTAGGTTTTTCGCTTCCTGATTACCTTTGTCGTAAGCCCAGTTGAAGAAATTCAGTACTTCTTTACCTTTTACGGCATCTTTTTGTGTTTGATGCACTAAGATAAAGGTGGTTGAAGTAATCGGCCATGCGTTTTCACCTTTCTGGTTAGTCAGGTCTTGTGCAAAGCTTTTGCTCCAATCAATTTTTCTTGCTGCGGCACTAAAACTGTCAGCTGTTGGTGCGATTGCCTCGCCATCAGCTGTGACTAATTTAGTATAAGCAAGATTGTTTTGTTTCGCGTAAGCATATTCAACATAACCAATTGAACCTGGTACACGTTGAACGAATGCCGCGATACCATCATTCCCTTTTCCACCTAAGCCTGTCGGCCATTTTACGGTAGAGCCTGCGCCGACTTCATCTTTCCATGCACTATTTACTTTTGATAAGTAGCTAGTGAAAACGAATGATGTACCTGAACCATCAGCACGGCGAATAACCGCGATATTTTGGTCTGGTAATTTTACGCCTGGATTGAGTTTTGTAATGGCAGGGTCATTCCATTTCTGGATCTTGCCTAGATAGATATTACCGATAGTGTCGCCATCTAAGGTCAGTTCACCTGATTTGATACCAGGAATATTGACTGCCATAACAACGCCACCAATCACGGTAGGGAATTGGAATAAACCGTCAGCTTGTAATTTGTCGTCTGCTAATGGCGCATCAGAAGCACCAAAATCAACAGTATTTGCAATGATTTGTTTAACACCACCAGAGGAGCCAATGCCTTGGTAGTTAATTTTGTTACCCGTTTCTTTCTGATAGGAATCTGCCCATTTAGCATAAACTGGGGCAGGGAACGTTGCGCCAGCACCAGTCAGTGAGGTCGTTGCCTGTGCAGAAAGAGCGGTCATTGAAAACGCAGCGGCAATGACACTAGTCAGGGTGGTACGCATCAGTTTCATAATCCCTCCTGTGGGATAGGTAGAATAATTTTCGACATCTATCAACTTCGGTTACGGTACGCACAGACAATAGGTCAGTTTGATGACAATTAAATGTCTTAATTGTGACAGTTTTATGACAAAGCGAAAAAATGATGAAATATTTATAGGAGGAGAGAAATGAGAATAGAAATGGTGTAATAAAATGCACTTCAATATTTGAAATAGAGTGGGCTAATCATTCTCGTCTTCACGTTCTTTTAATGGGAAGTTAGCTCGAATTAATAATCCGCCTTTAACGCTATCATCAAGTTCAACATAGCCACCGTGGGCATCCATGATACGGCGAATAATGGATAATCCTAAACCCGCACCCGTTGAGCTTCGAGCTTGTTCGCCCTGAACAAAAGGTTGGAAAAGACGTTGTCTATCTTCTTGTGGAATACCTGGGCCATCATCTTCTACTTGAAACCATGCATATTCTTCATTTTTCCCACTCGAAACACTGACCCAACCATTACCATAGCGATTGGCATTGACAATCATATTGGCAAGGGCGCGTTTTACTGCAATAGGGTTGGCGGTGATATTAATGGGTTCAGGATGAAGATGTTCTTCACTGATTTTTCCTAAATTAGATTCAGCTGAAATGACTTCTTGTAATAGATTATTCATATCACACAGTTCTAAAGACATCTCTTTACCTGTGCGCATATAGTCTAAGAATTGCCCAATAATGGCATCACAATCTTCGATATCTTTATTGATAGAGTCTGCGAGGTAACTATCTTCGGGACTCATCATTTCAGTTGCTAGACGAATTCGAGTCAGTGGTGTACGTAAGTCATGGCTAACACCTGCCATAACAAGCGTTCTATCATTATCCAGCGAGCGAATACCTGATGACATCTGGTTAAAAGCACGAATAATTGAGCGCATTTCAGAAGAGCCAGATTCAGGAATAGGAGGAGGAATAACGCCTTTTCCGATACGACGCGCAGCGTACTCTACTTCATTAAGTGGGCGATTTTGAAAACGATTATAAAGCCAGAAAAAAGCGACAACGATAATAATGAAAATAATCGCTTGTCGGTAAACAGGCAGTAAGAAGTTTTGCCCTAATTCAGTGAGTGGAACACGGATCCAAAGTGAGGGGGACATATGCGTATTAACCCATAGCACAGGGTATTCTAGCGTGTTTTCAACCCAGATCTCTGTTTTTCCTCCCAGATATTCAGACATCTGTTCACTTAATTCATCATTGATTTTGGCCCAATAGAGTCCTTCCTCAAGCGCGGCTTCTTTATCAAAAAAAGAGATACCGAGTTCGGTATAGATTTTATTGCGTAAAGCAGGGGAGATTTTTAGCGGGGTGCCGTCTACTAGGATCAGTTCTTCAGGCATTAAAGTGCGTATTTCATACGCTAAAACTTTATTAAATTGCTGAAGGCTTGGCCCAACAATAAGGTGTTGCACAACGATATAACTGGCTATCAAGCTAAAAAAAAGTAGCGAGATAACCAGAAATAACGAGCGTGTCAGTTTATTGTGGGGTGAAAGCCTCAGCCTTCTCATTGAACGCTGGTTCCATCAGGAACGAAGACGTAGCCGAGTCCCCAAACTGTTTGAATATAGCGAGGATGTGTTGGGTCCTCTTCAATCATGCGACGTAAACGTGAAATTTGGACATCGATTGAACGCTCCATCGCACTGTATTCACGACCACGCGCAAGGCTCATTAATTTATCACGAGAAAGTGGTTCACGAGGGTGAGATACCAGTACTTTCAATACGGCGAATTCACCACTTGTCAGAGGCATATGCTCTTCTTCGTGGAACATTTCACGCGTACCAAGGTTTAGCTTGAACTTACCAAAAGAGATAATGGTGTTATCTTGTGAAGGTGCGCCAGGCAATTCATTTGCTTGACGACGAAGAACTGCGCGAATACGTGCTAGTAGTTCTCTTGGATTAAAGGGTTTTGAGATGTAATCATCAGCACCGATTTCAAGTCCAACAATTCTATCAACCTCTTCCCCTTTCGCAGTAACCATAATAATAGGAATAGGGTTGTTTTGGCTTCTTAAGCGGCGGCAAATAGATAGGCCATCTTCACCAGGAAGCATTAAATCGAGCACAATAAGATGGATAGATTCGCGAGTGAGCAGACGATCCATCTGATCGGCGTTTGCAGCAGTACGGATTTGAAAACCCTGCTCTGTCAAATAGCGCTCTAAGAGTGAACGCAGACGTAAATCATCATCCACGATTAGCACTTTATAACTTTCTTGCATTTTTTAAGCTCCCGAAGTGCAAATGCTTTTATTAGCGAATTCTATCATTGATAAGAATATTAAACCAAAACCAAAGAATAAATGTTAATAATTTATAGATAAAACTTGTTCATTAGCTCTAGTAAAGGGGATAAAACTATTTATTTATCTTATTCTGAATGATATTTGATAGATAATACGCAGTAATTAACTTCACCACCTGGTGTCTGCACGCTAATTTCATCATCAACTTGCTTACCAATAAGCGCTCTGGCAACAGGGGAATCAATAGAAATCCACTGTTTTGCTGGATCAAATTCATCGGGGCCCACAAGCCTAAAGGTTTTGATATTTTCGTCATTATCTTCAAGCGTGACCCAAGCACCGAAATAGACTTTTCCTTCTTGGCGAGGATCTGGGTCAACAATTTTTAGTTCATCAAGACGCTTTGATAAAAAACGAACACGCCTATCAATTTCACGTAATCGCTTCTTTCCATAAATATATTCAGCATTTTCTGAACGGTCACCTTGTGCCGCTGCTTCTGAAACCGATTGTGTGACACGCGGGCGCTCTTCTTTCCAAAGATATTTTAGCTCTTTATCTAAGGCATACCAGCCATCACGAGTAATATAGTTACTTTTTGCCATTACGAATAAAAACTATCATCAACATTGAATTTCATAAAGGTACTATAGCGTGAATGTTAAAATAATCTGTTAATTTCCTCATAATTGTCGAGCTAGATAGGAAATTTGCCAAATTTTTTTAATGCTCTGCGTGTATAATAGCCATCTTTTTTAACTATTCCTCTCGGTAGGTAAATATTTTATGAATGAATCATTAAGCCGAATTATTGCAGATGAGCTCTCTGTTAAGCCCCAGCAAGTCCTTTCGGCTATAACGTTACTGGATGAAGGGAATACGGTGCCATTTGTTGCCCGTTATCGTAAAGAGGTCACAGGCGGATTAGATGATACGCAATTACGTCAATTAGAAACTCGCCTCAGTTACTTACGGGAACTCAACGATCGCCGCCAAACAATTTTAAAATCAATTGAAGAACAAGGAAAACTGACACCAGAACTGCGCTCTTCAATTAATGAAACTCAAAGTAAAACAGAACTGGAAGATCTCTATCTTCCTTATAAGCCTAAGCGCCGTACTCGTGGTCAGATAGCGATTGAAAATGGATTAGAACCCTTAGCGGATTTACTGTGGAATGAACCACAAAATAATCCAGAAGAAGCGGCAACCGCTTATATCAACGCAGAAAAAGGTATTGATGACACCAAAGCCGCTTTAGATGGCGCACGTTATATTTTGATGGAACGTTTTTCAGAAGATGCGGGATTATTAGCAAAAGTTCGCCAATATTTATGGAAAAATGCGCATCTTGTTGCCAAAGTGATTGAGGGTAAAGAAGCTGAAGGGGCGAAGTTTAGTGATTATTTTGATCACCATGAGCCTATCGCTAATGTTCCCTCTCACCGCGCATTAGCTATGTTTCGTGGTCGTAACGAAGGTATTCTTCAATTATCACTTAATCCAGATCCGCAATTTGAAGAAGCACCCAAAGAGAGCTACGGTGAACAACTGGTTACAGAGCATTTAGGGTTACGTTTAAATAATCAACCTGCGGATAGTTGGCGTAAAGCTGTCGTAAGCTGGACTTGGCGTATAAAAGTTTTAATGCATATTGAAACCGAATTAATGAGCCAACTACGCGAAAAAGCGGAAGAAGAAGCAATTAATGTTTTTGCACGTAATCTTAATGATTTGTTGATGGCAGCGCCTGCTGGCATGCGTGCCACAATGGGGCTTGATCCAGGTTTACGTACAGGTGTTAAAGTTGCAGTTGTTGATAGCACCGGCAAATTAATTGCTACAGATACAATTTATCCACATACAGGACAAGCGGATAAAGCGGCGGCAAGTGTAGCTGCGTTATGTATTAAGCATAATGTTGAATTAGTGGCGATTGGTAATGGTACGGCGTCTCGTGAAACAGAGCGATTTTTTGCTGAAACAGTAAAACGCTATCCAGAAGTGAAAGCGCAAAAAGTGATTGTTAGTGAAGCGGGCGCATCGGTATATTCAGCGTCAGAGCTTGCTGCTAATGAATTCCCTGATTTAGATGTTTCTATCCGTGGTGCGGTTTCTATCGCGCGTCGCTTACAAGATCCTCTGGCTGAACTTGTAAAAATTGATCCTAAGTCAATTGGTGTGGGTCAATATCAGCATGATGTTAGCCAAACATTATTAGCGAGAAAACTTGATACTGTCGTTGAAGACTGTGTGAATGGTGTTGGTGTTGACTTAAATACAGCATCAGTACCGTTACTAACGCGTGTTGCAGGGCTTAGCCAATCTATTGCTCAAAATATTATTAGCTGGCGCGATGAAAACGGTCGTTTTGTTGATAGAAAACAGTTACTCAAAGTGGCACGTTTAGGGCCGAAAGCCTTTGAACAATGTGCCGGTTTCCTACGTATTCGAGATGGTAAAAACCCGCTTGATGCTTCAACGGTTCACCCTGAAGCGTATCCTATTGTTGAAAATATTCTGCAATCTACCCATCAGAAAATTGATGATTTAATGGGTAATAGCGCTTTAATTTCACAAATAGATGCAAGAGCATTTATTACAGAGCAGTTTGGTCTGCCAACGATTAATGATATTTTAAAAGAGTTAGCAAAACCAGGGCGCGACCCACGTCCAGAGTTTAAAACGGCGACTTTCGCTGAAGGTGTCGAAACGATGAATGACTTAGTTAGTGGCATGATCCTTGAAGGGACTGTGACCAACGTGACTAATTTCGGTGCATTCGTTGATATCGGTGTACACCAAGATGGCTTGGTTCATATCTCTTCTTTAGCAGATCGATTTATTGAAGATCCACATACTGTGGTGAAAACTGGAGATATTGTTAAAGTTAAAGTTCTTGAGGTTGATTTAGCTCGTAAGCGCATCGCACTGACTATGCGTTTAGATGAAGTCGCGGGTGATAGTGATAAAAAACCATCATCATCAAATACCACGAATTCTGTTAGAAATAACAAAGGGCAAAAACCAGCTCGTAATAACCGTCAGCCAATGAATAATGGTAATAATGCAGGAAATAGCGCAATGGGTGATGCTTTAGCAGCAGCTTTTGGGAAAAAACGCTAATCGCTAATAGTGCATTTATTGCTATCGCATTAGTGAGTAAAAAGAACGAAAATAATGAGCGTGATATAATCAATATTGGTTATATCGCGTTTTTTATTACATATGATTTAGATGTTTTCTTTAGATGAAAATATTTATAAGAACTAATTAAATAGCAAAGTAATATAAATTCTCTTCCATTTTTTTATAGGTTTAATTTTAAACTGACTTAAGGGATATTGAAAAAATAATAGATAAAGCATTCTCTGTTTTATCTCTATATTTATTTGTTATTATTTTTATCATCCATCTTCTATTCTCCCCATCGCTGATTGCCTTTATATTATCAAATAAGGGTTGATAACCTTTTAACCTTATTATTACTGAGGTTTTTAAGGGTGACTCCTTGAGCTAAAACTGAAAAGTATTATTTCCGTTTATATCAACTCCACTTCAATTAATAGAATGAATATCTATGGGTTTATTTCACCTTTATTGGGTTATTAATATGAATTTAAATAAATTATCGTTTGGTTTGATCATGATTTCTGCTTCATTACTAGCAGGGTGTACATCAGAATCTTCACGCTCTTTAGAAGTGGCTAAAGTAGCAACCTATAACACGACTTACACAGGTGCAAAAAGCGCGATTTCTATCGGTAAGTTTGATAACCGTTCTAGTTATATGAATGGGATCTTCTCTGATGGAGTTGATAGATTAGGAAATCAATCCAAAACTATTTTAATGACGCACTTACAACAAACAGGGCGTTTTAATGTATTAGACCGAGCCAATTTATCTGAATTAAAAGAAGAAGCCGGCATTAAAGGGCAAAGCCAACAATTGAAAGGCGCTACTTATGTGATCACTGGCGATGTGACAGAATTTGGTCGTAAAGAAGTCGGTGATCGTCAATTATTCGGTATTTTAGGTCGCGGTAAAACACAGGTTGCTTACGCAAAAGTGAATTTAAACGTTGTGAATGTGAATACATCAGAAGTCGTGTTCTCATCTCAAGGTGCGGGTGAATACGAGCTTTCTAACCGTGAAATCATTGGGTTTGGTGGAACAGCAAGCTATGACTCAACACTGAACGGTAAAGTGCTTGATTTAGCTATTCGTGAAGCAGTTAATAACTTAGTTGCAGGTATTGAGAGCAATGCTTGGCAGCCTTCAAAATAATACGCTTTTATAAGGATATAACGATGTCTAAATCATTAATAGGCCTTATTTTTGGGGCTTTATTACTGACGGGCTGTGCAAGTGGCCCTAAACCACTTTATAACTGGGACAGTTATCAACAAGTGGTATATCAGCACTACCAACAAAGTGAAAGTGATCCTCAAGCGCAAATTGATGCATTGAAGAAAAGTATTGAGCTTTCTCGTGCTAAATCATTGGGTATTCCGCCAGGATTACATGCACATTTAGGGATGTTATATGGTGCGACGGGTGCATTAGATTTAGCAATGGCCGAATTTAATGAAGAAAAAGTACTTTACCCTGAATCAGCGGAATTTATGGATCGTCTGATGAAAAACAAAGGAATGCAAAAATGAGTCGCTTATTCGCTTTAATATGCTTGGCTTTTGCGTTGGTATTAACGGGTTGCGCCCAACCTATCAAAACAGATTACACTGCCTTTAAACAGAGTAAGCCAAAAAGTATTCTTGTATTAGTACCTCAAAACCATACAACGGAAGTTGGAGCGGGGCACAGTTTCTTATCTCAAGTAACATATCCTTTGGCAGAAGCGGGATATTATGTTTTCCCTGTTGCTGTCGTTGAAGAGACATTTAAGCAAAATGGTTTATCCATGGCTGGGGATATTCATGCAGTAAGTCCTAATAAACTACGTGAAATCTTTGGTGCTGATGCTGTTTTATACTTAGATATCACAGAGTTCGGAACGACATATCAAATTATTTCTAGTGATACGCGAGTTACCGTTACTGCTAAGCTTGTTGACCTTCGTAATGGTGGTGTGTTGTGGAGTAGTTCTGCAACGGCATCAAGTACGGAAACAGACGGTTCATCAGGTAGTTTAGTAGGGATGTTGGTCTCAGCTGTTGTGAATCAAATTGTGAATACAGTATCAGACAAAAGCTACCAAATTGCAGGTATAACAAGTGTACGTTTACTTTCAGCAGGAAATGCGAACGGTATTCTATATGGTCCTCGCTCTCCTAGTTATGGTAAAGAAGCAGAATAAGCAAATGCAATAAAATAAGCATAAGAATGAAAAGGCTCTGTTTAATTAATTTAAAATAAGCAGAGCCTTATTTTATTTGCGAAATAATAATTATTCTTATTTGATGTTGGGTAATACTACCTATATTTATCACAGAATAAGTATGAAATAGAGAGTAAATAAAAAAGAGGAGTTGTCATTGAAAGGATAAACCATCCTTGGTTGCCAGTCCGTTTCCTTCCGTGGTTAATAATCCATAATTCGGGTATATAAAAGAGACTGATTAAATAAGAGAAACGTCAAAGAGAATAAGATAAGGTATGGGGGATGCTATCTTTCCTTGTAATATAGCGACCTTTATTCTTTAAATAGTCCTCAAATTTAAATCAAAACACGACCTAGTTGGATATTAATCAATGTTTGTCTCTAGGATATGTAATATTATAATTTAGGTAAAGATATAATTGTTACTATTATTATAATCATCGAATTAAGAGGGAATAAAAGAATAATAAAACTAATATAACGAGATATTTAATTAATTTAAATCGTATTTTGAGTAATATATCGTTTTAAACTCGGCGTAAAAGTTCTCCTCTGATATTTCACGATGAATTAAAACCACTAACATATTGAATAAACTTAATTTATTTATGAATATCTTTAATGGATAAGACTATTTTTACATAATGTGATTTGCATCACGTCATATATTTGAGTGTTATTGCCTATCAATAAGAAGATAGGGATTTATTCGATACCTCTTTCGATCATATTCAGTTCCCGATTTATTGGTTACACTATTCTTTCAGATATTCATAATGTCTGTTTGCTGGTATGAGATATCAGCGGTTCACTTTTGGAAGGTAGAGGCATGTCAGAACAAACAATTATTTGGGATCTTGACCTGATCCATAAGTATAACTATTCAGGTCCTCGCTATACATCATACCCAACAGCATTAGAGTTTAATCAGCAATATGGCGATGATGATTTTATCAAAGCGACTCAACGCTATCATGAGCGCCCTTTATCGCTTTATGTTCATATTCCTTTCTGCCATAAGCTGTGCTATTTCTGCGGCTGTAATAAAATTATTACGCGCCATAAACATAAAGCAGATGAATATCTTGATGTTTTAGAAAAAGAAATTATTAACAGAGCACGCTATTTTAAAGACAGAAAAGTGACTCAAATGCATTGGGGCGGGGGTACACCTACTTTTCTGGATAAGCAACAGATTAGTCGATTGGTTTCGCTATTACGTCACCATTTTCATTTTGTTGATAATGCAGAACTCTCTATTGAGATTGATCCTCGTGAAATTGAGCTAGATGTTATCGACCATCTACGTTATGAAGGATTTAATCGCCTGAGTATGGGGGTGCAAGATTTCAATAAAGAAGTGCAACAAAAAGTAAATCGTGAGCAAGACGAAGCATTTATTTTTGCATTGGTAGAGCGTGCGCGTGAAGTGGGTTTTCACTCCACCAGCATTGACTTAATTTACGGCTTACCTAAGCAAACCAAAGAGAGTTTTGCCTTTACATTAAAACGCGTTATTGAACTATCACCAGATAGATTGAGTGTTTTCAATTATGCGCACTTACCTAATTTATTCGCGGCTCAGCGTAAAATTAAAGATGAAGATCTCCCTTTAGCAGAAGAGAAGTTAGAAATATTACAAGAGACAATTTCTACGCTGACAACAAACGGCTATCAGTTTATTGGTATGGATCACTTTGCTAAACCGGATGATGAATTAGCGGTTGCTCAGCGTAAAGGTATTTTACACCGTAATTTCCAAGGCTATACCACTCATGAAGAGTGTGATTTATTAGGCATGGGAGTTTCTGCAATAAGTATGTTAGGTGATAACTATGCGCAAAATGAAAAAGTATTGAAAGAGTATTATGCGCGCGTTAATAGTGAAGGAAATGCACTATGGCGAGGTTTATCTCTGACTAATGATGATTGTATTCGCCGCGATGTGATTAAAACCTTAATTTGTAATTTTAGTCTGCGTTTTTCTGATATTGAAAAAATGCACAATATTGTCTTCCATGACTATTTTAAAGAAGATTTAGAATTACTTGTGCCAATGAAGAATGACGGTTTAGTTGAAATAACAAAAGATGGTATTCAAGTAACACCAAGAGGGCGCCTGCTTATTCGTAATATTTGTATGTGTTTCGATACGTATTTACGAAATCAAATGCGCCAACGTCAATTCTCGCGTGTAATTTAATTGATGAAGGGTTAGGGGATCAATATTCCTCTATCCCTAACTCTTTTAATTTACGGGTTAATGTATTTCTGCCCCAACCTAATAATCGTGCTGCATCTTGTTTATGCCCTTGCGTATATGCTAAGGCGCTTAGTAAAAGAGTACGTTCAAATTGAGGTAATGCATCTGTTAAGATGTTTTCTTTCCCTTCTCCTAATGCTTCATCTGCCCATAATGAAAGATGCTGTGACCAATGTTGAGAAGCAGCAATTCGACTGATATTTTTTGCTTTCTCATCAGGTTGGCGAATTTCTTGTGGTAAATCTTGAGGCATAATCTCTTGGCTTGCCGTCATTACCGTTAACCAGCGACACACATTTTCTAATTGCCTGACGTTACCTGACCAGTTGTATTCCATCATTATTTGTAAACTTTGCTGATGAAGAACTTTGGCTTCGACACCCAATTCTTTTGCTGTTTTTTGCAGAAAATAGCGTGCTAAGCTAGGAATATCTTCGGTTCTATCGCGTAATGGTGGTAACTGAATGCGTATGACATTGAGGCGATGATAGAGATCTTCACGAAAATCACCGGCTTGAACTCGCCTTTCTAAGTCTTGATGAGTTGCGGCAATAATACGTACATCGACTTTTACTGGGGCATAACCGCCTACTCGATAAAATTGCCCTTCAGCAAGGACTCGCAGTAAACGTGTTTGAATATCAAGAGGCATATCACCAATTTCATCAAGAAACAGTGAACCGCCATTTGCTTGTTCAAATCGACCTTGGCGTACTTGAGAGGCGCCTGTAAATGCCCCTTTTTCGTGACCAAAAAGCTCTGATTCAATCAAGTCTTTAGGAATTGCCGCCATATTTAGCGCGATAAAAGGAGAGGACGCTCTTGGACTGTGGCGATGTAATGCATGTGCCACTAACTCTTTGCCTGTACCCGATTCTCCATTAATAAGTACACTAATTGAGGAGCGAGAAAGCCGACCAATAATACGGTAAACCTCTTGCATTGCAGGTGCTTCACCAATCATATCTGTAACTGATTGTAGCAATGTTTCATCGGTATTCGGTTGTTTTTGTTCGCGATAATGAGTAATGGCGCGGTCAATTAATGCCAATGTTTCGTCGATATCGAACGGTTTTGGTAAGTAATCAAATGCCCCTTGTTGATAGGCATTAACGGCAGCGTCGAGATCAGAATGTGCCGTCATAATAATAACGGGCAGAGTTGGATATTGTTCTTTAATTATTTTTAAAAGAGATAAACCGTCGATATCAGGCATACGAATGTCTGATAACAATACATCAGGTTGTTCTGTATTGAGTGCATTAAGCACATCATTCGCATGTTCAAAGGCTTTACAAGACATACCTTCACGAGAAATGGCACGTTCAAGTACCCAGCGAATGGAGCTGTCATCATCAACAACCCATACATTTCCTTTTTGCATTGGTTATCTCCTACTTAATTGGTAAATAAATAGAAAATTCAGTATTTCCGGGCCAACTGGTAAATTCAATTTTACCTGCATGTTGATCCACTAAATTACGCGCAATAGAGAGCCCTAATCCATTACCACCTTCTCTACCACTAACCATGGGGTAAAAAAGCGTATCTTGTAGATGAGGAGGAATGCCATCACCGGTATCAATCACATCTATACGCGCAGCAAGGCGGTGACGTTCGCCATGAAGTGTGATTTGAAAAGCCGTACGGGTACGCAAAATAATCGTTCCCCCTGTTTTTTCGACGGCTTGTAAGGCGTTGCGTGTAATATTTAGGAGTACTTGTTCTATTTGATCTGGGTAATGTGATAACTCAGGTAAGCTGGGATCGTAGTCTTTTAGTAAGGTGACATTTTCAGGGCATTCGAGCGAAATAAGCTGAGCAACACGCTCAACAACATGGTGAATACTCTGATGTATTTTTGTCCCTGGATGTTGGGGACCGAGTAATCTGTCTACCAGCACACGTAGGCGATCAGCTTGTTCAATAATGACTTGTGTATATTCCGTTAAAGCTGGATCAGGTAAGGATTTTGCTAGCAATTGAGCCGCGCCCCGTAATCCTCCCAACGGATTTTTAATTTCATGTGCCAGCCCCCTAACCAATTCCCTCGCTGCCATTTGCTGTGCTTGTTGTATCTGCTCTTGGCTTAACCGGCGTTGACTATCCATAGGCGCCAGCTCCAGCAAAATGTGTTGCTCGGAAATAGGTTGGGCACTGAGCGACATTGTGTGTGATTGGTTATTTACAACCAATATCACTTCATTGTCGGTAAAGCTTTGTCCATTCGCTAATGTTTCACGCATTAAATCAGCATCAAAAGAGTAATAGCTGAAAAGGGCAGTGAAAGGCGTTTCAAATAATTTTCGACGGCTTTGTGCTAAAACCTGTAACGCAGAATGATTTGCGTAGCAAATAATAAACTCTTTGTTGATAACCAATACAGAGTGTATCAATGAGTCTAAAATTAATGTGTTGTCAGGTAAGTCTGCCGTTTCCATATTCAATACCCCGTTGCACCATTTTAGTGCATCTTACCTTTATTACATTAATGAACCAATGCGTAAGTGAAAAGACTGACTCCTTAAAGGGGAGAAAAGTGCCCATCCGAAGATGGGCAAAATAGCTTCACGGCAAAAAAACAGTTTTACATCTAGGCTTAAGTTTTTATCAATAAAAGGTCTTAAGCGCTGTAATACATTTCAAATTCAAGAGGATGCGGAGCCATACGTACACGTTGAACATCAGCACGTAATAATTCTAAATAAGCATCAATAGCATCATCAGTAAATACACCACCGCGGGTTAAGAATTCACGATCTGCATTTAATGTATTTAATGCTTCTTCTAATGAACCTGCGACAGTTGGGATCTCTTTTGCTTCTTCTGGCGGTAAGTCATAGAGGTTTTTATCCATAGCATCACCTGGGTGAATTTTATTGATAATGCCATCAAGACCAGCCATTAACTGAGCCGCAAACGCTAAATAAGGGTTTGCTAAAGGATCTGGGAAACGGACTTCTATACGGCGCGCTTTCATGCTGGCAACCACAGGAATACGAATTGACGCTGAGCGGTTACGTGCAGAGTAAGCAAGCATTACAGGTGCTTCAAAACCTGGGACTAAACGTTTGTAAGAGTTAGTCGTTGGGTTAGTAAATGCATTTAGCGCACGAGCGTGTTTGATAATACCGCCGATGTAATACAGCGCCATTTCAGATAATCCGCCGTATTTGTCACCTGCAAATAGGTTTACACCGTTTTTAGACAGTGACATATGGCAGTGCATACCTGAGCCGTTATCACCCACTAATGGTTTTGGCATAAAGGTCGCTGTTTTGCCAAATACGTGAGCTACGTTTTGTACCACGTATTTATAAATTTGGGTTTCATCTGCTTTTTTGGTCATGGTATTAAAGCGAGTAGCCACTTCATTTTGACCCGCAGTTGCGACTTCATGGTGATGAGCTTCAACGACTAAGCCCATTTCTTCCATGATGTTACACATAGTAGAACGAATATCTTGTGATGAATCGACGGGTGGCAATGGGAAGTAACCACCTTTAACCATCGGGCGGTGACCTTTGTTGCCGTCTTCATATTTGGTATTGGTGTTCCATGCCGCTTCAATATCGTTGATAGCGTAAGATGCGCCAGAAATATCGTTTTTGAAACGAATATCATCAAATAGGAAGAACTCTGGCTCAGGTCCAAACAGTACTGTGTCTGCGATACCACTTGATTTTAAATAGTCTTCAGCACGTTTTGAGATAGAGCGTGGGTCGCGATCATAACCTTGCATTGTGCCTGGTTCTAAAACGTCACAACGAATAATCAGGGTTGGATCTTGGAAAAATGGATCAAGCATTGCGGTTGTTGCATCTGGCATCAGCACCATATCTGATTCGTTAATGCCTTTCCAGCCACCAATAGAAGAGCCATCGAACATTTTTCCTTCTTCAAAGAAATCATCGTTAACCTGATGAGCCGGAATAGTAAGATGTTGTTCTTTACCGCGGGTATCAGTGAAACGTAAGTCAATATATCTAACTTTATGTTCTTCAATCATGGATAATACATGTTCAAGGGACATAGGAACTCTCCTGGCGAATGGTTTTATTGAGTGCAGTGGCCTTACACATTTTTTCGGTGAATTTTTTGCTCACCTAAATTCTATTGCGAAAAGCATGCCAACTTATCTAAAAAGGGATATATACTGTATTGATGAAGTTTAGTGTAGAATATCTCCTGTGATTTTTTAATTATTGCACAAAGTTGGTGCAAATTAAGCCTAATTAATTGCACTGTTTTGGTGCAAGCGAACGGATACTACTAAATTCTGAGGCGTGAAAAGGATCACAATTCAATTAATTGCATATTGTTAAGCAATCATTATTGTGATCTTGTTTAGTCTCTCGTCTAAAGCGTGTACAATACTGCGCTTATTTCTACAATGCCTGAGGCAAATTTTGTGATCGAAAACTTGCGTAATATCGCCATCATCGCCCACGTTGACCATGGTAAAACAACTATCGTCGATAAATTACTACAGCAATCTGGTACGTTCGGCGAACGTGAAACCGTTGCTGAGCGCGTGATGGACTCAAATGATCTCGAAAGAGAGCGCGGAATTACTATTCTTGCGAAAAATACAGCGATTAAATGGAATGACTATCGTATCAATATCGTAGATACCCCAGGACACGCCGACTTCGGTGGTGAGGTAGAACGCGTTATGTCTATGGTAGACAGTGTTCTATTGCTGGTTGACGCGATGGATGGCCCAATGCCACAAACTCGTTTTGTGACACAAAAAGCGTTTGCTAACAACTTAAAACCAATTGTTGTTATCAATAAAGTTGACCGCCCTGGTGCGCGTCCAGACTGGGTTGTTGATCAGGTATTTGACCTGTTCGTAAACTTAGGCGCAACTGACGAACAACTTGATTTCCCAATTATCTATGCATCTGCATTAAACGGTATTGCGGGAACAGATTACAATGACATGGCTGAAGATATGACTCCGTTATATGAAGCTATTGTCAAATATGTAGAGCCACCAAAAGTTGATCTGGACGGCACATTCCAGATGCAAATTTCTCAGTTGGACTACAACAACTACCTAGGTGTTATCGGTATCGGTCGTATTAAGCGTGGTAAGGTTAAACCTAACCAGCAAGTGACTATCATCGATAGTGAAGGTAAAACTCGTAACGGTAAAGTCGGTAAAGTGTTAGGTCACTTAGGCTTAGAACGTATTGAAGTTGAAGTCGCAGAAGCTGGCGATATCATCGCAATCACAGGTTTAGGCGAACTGAATATTTCTGATACGATCTGCGAAACAGGTGCTGTTGAAGCATTACCTGCATTAGCCGTTGATGAACCAACTGTTAGCATGTATTTCTGTGTTAATACTTCACCTTTCTGTGGTCGTGAAGGTAAGTTTGTGACTTCTCGTCAGATTTTAGATCGTCTGAAAAAAGAGTTAGTCCATAACGTAGCATTACGTGTAGAAGAAACTGAAGATCCAGATGCATTCCGTGTATCAGGTCGTGGTGAGCTTCACCTGTCAGTTCTGATCGAAAATATGCGTCGTGAAGGTTACGAATTAGGTGTATCTCGTCCTAAAGTTATCTTCCGTGATATTGACGGCCGTAAACAAGAGCCTTTCGAACAAGTCACTATCGATATTGAAGAACAGCACCAAGGTGATGTGATGCAAGCGATGGGTGAACGTAAAGGCGAAATGCGTGATATGCAACCAGATGGTAAAGGACGTGTACGTTTAGACTACATTATCCCTAGCCGTGGTCTGATTGGTTTCCGTACTGAATTTATGACCATGACATCAGGTACTGGTTTACTGTATGCAACATTCAGTCACTATGATGATGTTCGTCCAGGTGAAATCGGTCGCCGTAATAACGGTGTTATGATCTCTAATGGCCAAGGTAAAGCCGTTGCTTACGCACTGTATAGCTTACAAGACCGCGGTAAATTATTTGTGACTCATGGTGCAGAAGTTTACGAAGGCCAAGTGATTGGTATTCATACTCGCTCTAATGACTTAACAGTAAACTGTTTAACGGGTAAAAAGCTGACTAACATGCGTGCTTCTGGTACAGATGAGGCGACAACGCTGACTCCACACCTGAAACAAACATTAGAACAAGCATTAGAATTTATTGATGACGATGAGTTAGTTGAAGTAACTCCGCAGTCTATTCGTCTGCGTAAGCGTTATCTGTCAGAAAACGATCGTCGTCGTGCTTACCGTAGCAAAGACTAATTCGTTATTTATTCTGATAACATAATTCTTAGGGCGCGTTTAGCGCCCTGAGTTTATACTCGTCATACTTTAAGTTACAGGGTTGACTGCGTTCAACTAGTCGCCTATCTGTAACTTAAATTATTTAGAGTATGTGGTACTAGTTGTACTATCAGACGAATGCGGTGGGAAATTTGCCACCGCATAAGTTTTCTCTTAATCACGCCTTTATTTCCCCTTTGTATCCCACTCTTTTTATTTACAACTTAAGTATTGTTTATTGCCTTAAATACAACTTTAAAGTTGTTTTTGTTGCTACATACAATTTATGAGTTGTTTTTTGGTTGTCATACAACTAGAGTGTTGTATACATTGCCAATGTAATCACTAAAATGGTTTAGAGCTAATCATGAAAACTATTAATGAAATTGCTAATTTAATTACAGAGCAACGTAAAAAATTAGGTATTGAACAAAAAGATATGTATTTACGTATCGGTATGAAACAGCAGCAATACCAACGTATAGAATCAGGAAGTGATTTAAAACTATCAACCTTACTAAGAGTATTAGAAGGACTAGATTTAGAGTTATCAATCAGAACTAAAAATTCTCATGTAAACCCTATGATTGCAAGTACTGCAATAGCGAATAAAAGCGAAATTGATTTGAAAGATGATGGGGATGATCTCGACTTTTGGTTTAAAACAAAGGAATAAGGTATGAATAAGCAGATAGAGAAAGTGGAAGGTCTTAAGATTCAGCTGTATGGAATTGATGTTGCGGTTATTGCTCATTATGTAAAAATATACTGACATTTAATCCCCATTTTGTCAGGATGCCAAAAGAAACTCGACCGACTTTCACATTAAGGCAGCTATCTGATCCTGATTATTTAAATAAGCCTCAAATTCGAACACAGAAAATCTCGCCTGTACTATCTAATTTGTTACCTGAAGGTGTATTAAGGGAATACACCGCGAATGCATTAAAATGCCACGTTGATAATGAGTTTGCTATTCTTGCTTATTTAGGTGCAAATTTACCAGGAGCCATTTTAGTAACTCCTATAAAAGCAGGTGGTGTGCCTGATTGGGCACTTGAGCATCGTTTATCGACAGAACCTCTACAAATCGATATTAAACATGTTGATAAAAAATTTTCATTAGCGGGAGTACAGGTTAAATTCTCTTCATCTTTCATTAAAGGTCGATACCATATTGATGAAGATACTTTACAAGATATGTGAATTATAAAAACACCGCCTACCATTCATAAAGGTGTTCCTGTTAATGAATATACTTGTATGAAATTAGCGGAAAGTGTCGGTGCTGATATCCCTGAAATAAGGCTTATTGAATTAAATCAGTTAAAAAACTTACCTGATATTCAATTACCAAATGAGCCATATGCCTATGGCATTAAACGTTTTGACCGTAGTGGAGAAGGGCGTATTCATACAGAAGATTTTGCTCAAGTATTCGGGTTATTTCCGTCAGATAAATATCAAAAAATTAATTATGAGCAAATAGGCAAAGTTATTTATGAAACAAGCTCGGAACGTTTAAAAGATATTCAGCAAATGGCTAGAAGATTACTCATTAATATTTTATTGGGTAATGGTGATGCTCATTTAAAAAACTGGACATTAATCTATCACAATCGCATTTCACCTCAGTTATCACCTTTATATGATGTTGTATTTACAGAACCCTATATCAAAGAGGATAAACTAGCTTTGAATATGGCCGGAACAAAGCACTGGTTTGATATATCAATGGGGCATTTTGAGCGTTGGGCTGAAAAAGCCGATTTACCTTGGGTCGCTATTAAGCCTCATTTACTTGATGTTGTTATAACAGCAAGAACGCAATGGCCTTCATTATTACAACAGCTTCCAATGCTTGATGAGCATAAAGAAAAATTATCATTACATTGGGCGCAGTTGCATGATGATTTTAAAATTGTATAAACATAAACGAGGAGAGAACGTTTTATCATCACCTCATAATTCCATTCTAGATAATGATGCTTCTAGTCTCATTTTTCCGTTCTCCCTCTTCTGGTTTTCTGTTTTACAAAAAAATTAAGTGTGATTATTGTACTTTTTTGGTGTTTAAGCCTGTTCAGTAAAGCGATTTATGATTAAAGTAAAATGAGTTTTCTATTATGGAGAGGATTTATGCTTTATATCTTTGATATGGGTAATGTGATTATTGATATCGATTTTAACCGAGTATTCGCAGTATGGAGTAAGCTGAGTGGTGTTCCATTAGCAAGCATAAAAAAGGATTTCACCGCCGGTGAAGTTTTTAAATTACATGAGCGCGGTAATATTACAGATATCGAATTTGCTGAAGAAATTAACTCAGAACTTGGCATGAGCTTAAGCTTTGAGCAATTCGCTGAAGGATGGCAGGCTATTTTTATCGCAGTAAGACCTGAAGTCATTGATATAATGAACAAATTAAGAGAACAAGGACATCGGGTTGTGGTGTTATCAAATACTAATCGTTTACACCAAGATTACTGGCCAGAACACTATCCTGAAATCGCGGCTTCTGCTGATTTTCTCTACTTGTCGCAAGATCTTGGCATGAGAAAACCCGATCCTGAACTCTTTAAGTATGTTTTAGAATCTGAAGATGTTGAAGCACAAGATGCCGTTTTCTTTGATGATGTAAAAGCCAATGTTGATGCTGCTATTGCTGTGGGTATAAAGGGTGTACATGTCATTGATAAACAGACCATCATTGACTACTTCAAAGATTATGATTTTTCTCTCCCAGTAGAAGAATAATGCTATTGTAAGGATAACAATAGATTGAATTTGTTATCCTTTTTTATTGATTTATTTTGGAGAGAGCATGATCGCGTTAATTCAACGAGTGACACAGGCAAAAGTGGATATTGCAGGTGAAACTGTCGGCGCTATTAATCAAGGTTTATTGGTTTTATTAGGTGTAGAGAAAGACGACAACGAACAGAAAGCCAAAAGATTATGTGAGAAAGTATGCGGCTATCGTATATTTAGTGATGAAAACGACAAAATGAACCTAAATGTGCAACAAGCAGGTGGTAGTCTATTAGTTGTATCTCAATTCACACTTGCCGCGGAAACACAAAAAGGAATGCGTCCAGGGTTTTCGAACGGTGCACCCCCAGAATTAGCGAAAAATCTCTATCACTACTTTATTGAACAATGTCAGCAACAAGGCTTAGAAACGCAAACAGGTCAATTTGCTGCTGATATGCAAATCACACTGACGAATGACGGCCCAGTCACCTTTTGGCTGCAAGTATAACGTCAAACGTACAGTCGTGTTAAAAGGAGCTCAGATATGTACCATTTACGAACCCCAAAGACAGAGGCAGAATTTGATGCCTATTATGCTTTTCGCTGGGAAATGCTTCGTAAACCTCTACATCAACCTGAAGGCTCTGAAAAAGACGGTTATGACACTCTTGCTCATCATCAAATGGTTGTTGATGAAACAGGACAACCCGTTGCGATTGGGCGACTCTATATTAATGCCGACAATGAAGGTGCTATTCGCTTTATGGCGGTGCGTACAGATGCACAAGGTAAAGGTTTAGGCACATTAGTGGCTATGGCGCTAGAGTCGCTTGCTCGCCAAGAAGGTATAAAACGGATCGTGTGTAGTGCACGAGAAGAGTCTGTAAGCTTCTTTGAAAAGTTAGGTTATGAAAATTGTGGTTTAGTGACAGGTCCTCAAACGACACCCATTAAGCACTTTTTTATGAAAAAAAGTATTGAGTCTTTGGATGATATTCTTCATCGACCAGATTGGTGTGCAGAATTACAAAAACAATGGCATCAACATATTCCTTTAAGTGAAAAAATGGGATTACGTATTACTCAATACACAGGAACCCGTTTTTATACCACTATCCCTGAAGCAGGAAATCAAAATCCTCATCACACTATTTTTGCAGGTAGCCAATTTTCACTCGCAACATTAACAGGTTGGGGATTGATTTGGCTATTAATGCAAGAACATAAATTGCAAGGTGATATTGTGCTGGTGGATGCACATATTCGTTACCGCAAACCTGTATCAGGGCGTCCTGCTGCCGTTGCTGATATGGAAAATTTAAGTGGGGATTTAGGGCGACTAGCGAAGGGAAGCAAGGCACGTATTAAGTTGGACGTCGATATTTGTGGTGATGAAGGTGTTGGTGCTGTTTTTAGCGGCACTTATATTGTTTTACCTTCACAAAATAAGCAGTGCTAATTCAGCTATCTATCTTTAGAGTAACTTAAAGGGAAATCACTATTTTCTTTTGGGTTACCTTTTCTATTTTCTGCGTTTTTTATTAAAAAAACAGAGTATAAAAAATCTATTCTTGAATGCTGGTGTTATAGAGTTTCTATCGCTATCCAATTGATGTATATTTCGCAGTTTACGGAGGGAAGCATGGACACCAATTTATCTACTCGTCTTAATAAATATATCAGTGAAAGCGGGATCTGCTCACGTCGTGAGGCTGACCGTTATATTGAGCAAGGACTTGTCCTTATTAATGGCAAACGCGCTGGTATTGGCGATCAAGTATTTGCTGGCGATGAAGTCAAAGTCAATGGTCGATTGATTGAAGCACAGGATAACTCTGAGCTGGTTTTGATTGCGCTGAATAAGCCTGTGGGTATTGTGAGTACCACAGATGATGGCGAAAAAGATAATATTGTTGACTATGTTAACCACAGTACCCGTATTTTCCCAATTGGGCGTTTAGATAAAGATTCACAAGGATTGATTTTTCTGACCAACCACGGTGATTTAGTCAATAAAATCCTACGTGCAGGTAATGATCACGAAAAAGAGTACCTTGTGACAGTGAATAAGCCGATCACAGATGAATTTATTCATGGAATGGGTGCGGGTGTTCCTATCATGGGACAAAAAACCAAGAAATGTAAGGTCAAGAAAGAAGCGCCGATGGTGTTTCGTATTACCTTAGTTCAAGGATTAAATCGCCAAATTCGCCGTATGTGTGAATATTTTGGTTATGAAGTCACTAAGCTTGAACGCATTCGCATTATGAATGTAAGCTTATCGGGATTACCTGTTGGCGAATGGCGTGATCTGACCGATGATGAACTCATTACCTTATTTGAAGCGATTGAAAAATCGACTTCTGAAGCGCCACCAAAACCAAAGCAAAATAAGCCGAAAAAACAAATTAGTAGTAATGCGAAAGCATTGGGTATTCATATTCCTCAAACAAAAACCAAAGAAACGGAAAATAATTCCCGTAAGCGTTTTGTTCAGCCTGGTCGTAAAAAGAAAAAACGTTAATTTTATCTGTGAAAATGCGATAAAAAAAAACACCTGAAAGGGTGTTTTTTGTTTGTTCTATTTAAGACAAATTATTGCATCGATAAAATTAGTCTAAATTAAGCTCATTTAATTTATTTTGGCGACGTTCAAGTACGATCGCTGCAAGCTCTGCATCCATAACTCGCTCAATTAATACATCATAGTCTTCTTTAGAAAGGCAATAGAACAACGGAGTTTTATTGTCATCACACACAAGCAGTGTGCTGTTGTCTTCAAGTGCAGTTAAAGGAGATTGTTGAAACATATTTAAAGATATTTTTTCAGGGGAAAAATCTTCGTCAGACATGAAAACTCCACAATAAAGAAAAGGGCATTAGCGCATTGTAACGCTTTTTATAAAGGGAGCAATCCGTGCTCCTGCGAAAGATCAATATTATAGGTGATTAATTATCTCGCCATTTTGTATCACTGAGTTGAGTATTTGTTGTTCATCTTTACTTCCCGTTAATGTGCCATTAAGTGTTGATGCCACTGGGTTTGAACGTAAATCACCTTTCAATTTTAGTGTGAACTGGCCTATTTCATCAGAGTAGGTTGTTTTTAAACCTAATGTATAAGGCGTTGATAAAGGTACATTTAGACCATTAGCAATAAGTGAAAATTGGCGCTGTTGGTTAGATTGCACTAAACCTGCTGAACCTCGAACAATGCCATTACCAATAAATGCTGAATATTGCTCAACAATAGCGTTATCTTGTTGAGTGACAATTTTTAAATCAGGGCGACGTAATTCAATGCGATTTAACGTACCACTATCGGCATTTAATATGGCTGAACCTTGCCATAATCCCCATTCACCTTCTTTTGCAACCACTAAATTTCGCAGTTTTCCTGTTAAGTTGGTGAATTGGAATGGAAATTCTGGTGTGATATCAATCAAGATAGATTGATTGATAGATAACTGTTCGATAGTGATATTTTGAATATTACTCTTGTTATCTATTGGTTTAGCTAAAAAGTTGAGCCAATTTTCAGGTAGCGTATATAAAATGCCTGATAGTGTGGCGTCTTGGATAGTGATGGTTTTATTGTCTTTATTCCAATGACCAGCAAGCTTAATTAAGCCTTTTTCATAGCGTAGACTGAGGTTATCTAGATTAAGTTGATTGTTTTGCTGGTTGAGTTTTGCGATAAGATCAGTGAAGTGTTCATCTTGAAAAACAACGTCATTTGTATTGAGTTCACCAGTTGTAAATGAAAGAGCGTTATCCCAACTAAACTGAGAAAATTGCCCATCAAAACCACTGATTGCCCACTGTTTTCCTTCAGCAGTAAAATCAACAATATTGAGTGCTCTTATGCTAATACGGGGATATTCAGAGAGAGACTGAATTAATTCGTTAAAGGTTTGCGAGGATTGCCAGCGCAAGCCATTCATATAAACTTCATCAAATTTCCATTGATTATCTTGATATTGACCACTTAATGAAAGTGAACCACTGAGTAAGCGGGTGCCTAGTTTCTCTATTTGAATATTATCGGGTTGGTATTCACCGGAAATAATAAAGTTACTAAAATGATTGTTGTTTATTGAGCCTTCTGCAATCGAAAATTGGAAATGACCCGCACCAATAACATCATTTAATGTTGGTTTCCAAGGTGTAATACCACCTGTTATTTTGTCAGCATTAAACGTGATATCCACAGTATTGTTGCTCAATGCCATATTTTTAAATTGCAAAATATCAGCACTTAGTGGCATGGCTGGCGATTTACCAGTGAGCTTAATTGAACCGTTTTCTAAGGTGATTTTTTGTAGATGAGATGGTGTGGTAAAAAATTGCCAATTCAATCTAATTTGCGCTGATTTTGCCGATACTGTGGCTTTATCTTGTTTAGGATTAACGAGGAGGTCATGAACAATGACTTGTTCGGGTTGCATAAGATCATGTTCAATACCGGAGAAACGAATATCATAGTCAGTGTATTGTGTCAGCCATTCACTGGTTTTTTGCGCGCCCCACTGAGTCTGAATAAAAGCGTAAATTATAATAATAAATAAAATAACGATAAGTATCAGAGATACCAAACTTTTCATCAGCCAGCGCATAACCTTTCTCCTGTTTTATACTCCATCAAAACAGTATACAGTTATGCCTGAAAACTGAGCGATGCT
Organism: Proteus sp. LHD240705; assembly: GCF_047921555.1. Lineage (NCBI taxonomy): Bacteria > Pseudomonadati > Pseudomonadota > Gammaproteobacteria > Enterobacterales > Morganellaceae > Proteus > Proteus sp. LHD240705. The sequence continues at coordinate 81,255 of NZ_JBLRMI010000006.1, read as the reverse complement.
CAAGTCATCATCGGATAAATCAAAGAGATTTTGCCTACTCATTAGTTATCTCGGATATCCTCGTGATCAAGCTTTGTGTATGTGGTGACGGCTTAGGTAATTTTTCTAAACACTTATTCACTTCTTTAAGTATTTCTATAACGGATTGAGAGTACTGGGTTTCTTCGACGGTTAATTTTCTTTGATGTAACTTATTACCGTAATTAATAAGTTGAGATATTAACTCATTAGGCTCGATATTTCCGGAGCGATAAACATCGTAGAGATTAGGTGTAGTACTGGATTGATTTTGTAAGTAATTAAATGAATATTGAAGGGCATCTGCTTTGTCTTTATTGGCAGGATTATTCAGGCATGGATTTATTAAAAACGTGTGTAAATCTATGTTGATATGCTTTAAGTTAAATTCAGCAACAGACTTATTTCCTAAATAAGCAAATTTATGGTCACTATTAAACAATGAAAGAATGGAATCTTTGAGATAAGTAAAAAATTGCCCAATAGTTTGTATATGAAAATCTTTAGTAGATGGGTGATTTTTTAAGTATTCAAGTGCAGTGTTTGTCATTGGGGTAAGAGGTATTGGCATCTTATTTTCCTTTGAATTTTAGTAAGAAGATGAATATTAATTACTGTAATTAAAAGGAAAAGGCTTTTATAAAAATGCCATTAGCCTAAAAGTAATAAATAAAGCGCTATTTTTTATTATGAAGATAGCGCTTTATTATTATGTTGCTAATTAATGATTATTTTTCTGGTGGAAAAATAAGATTTAAAATAATGGCAGTTAAACCACCAGCAGCAATACCTGAGGACAGCAATGTTTTTAGCCAATCAGGTGCAAACTGCAAGATTTGAGGCTGCTGTGAAACGCCCAATCCTACTGCAAGTGAAATCGCAAGGATCATGATGGCTCGGCGGTTTAGTGCTTCTTTGGAAACAATACGTACACCAGATGCAGCTATCGTACCGAACATAACTAATGTGGCTCCACCTAATACGGGTTCAGGAATTCTTTGCACAAATTCTGCAACGAATGGAAATAAGCCTAAGATAACGAGCATTGCGGCAACAACATAACCTACATAGCGACTTGCAACGCCTGTTAATTGAATAACGCCATTATTTTGACCAAAACAAGAATTTGGGAAGGTATTGAAAAATGCCGAAACCATAGAGTTAATTCCATTAGCCAATACGCCCCCTTTAATACGTTTCATATACAAAGGACCACTAACGGGTTGCTCTGAAACATCTGAAGTTGCTGTAATATCCCCAATGGTTTCTAGTGATGTGATCATAAACACCAGCATTAAAGGAATAAGCAAATGCCAATCAAATGACAACCCATAATAAAAGGGTTCAGGAATAGTCATGAAAGGTGTTTCTTGATGTTCTGCTGGTGTGGGCAACATATCTAAAGCCCAAGCAAGAACATAACCCACAGCCATTGCAATGACCAAAGAAGCAACGCGTAAATAAGGATTTTTTTGTCGATTAAGTAAAATAATAACAATAAGTACAGAGCCTGCTAATAACAGGTTTTGTGGTGAACCGAAGGTATTATTTTCAATGGCTGCATAACCACCACCAATAGAGGTTAATCCAACTTGAATTAAAGAGAGACCGATTATCATCACTACGACACCTGAAACTAACGGTGTAATGATGCGTCTTGCTAAATGAAGGACGCGAGAAAGGACGATTTCGGTTAATGAGGCAACCATTAATGTACCAAAAAGTGCCGCCATCATTGTTGGAATATCCGCCCCTCCATTTTTTAGCGCTAATCCGCCCATAATCAAAGGTGCGACAAAATTAAAGCTAGTACCTTGAATTGATAACAATCCTGAACCTATCGGTCCCCATGCCCGAATTTGAATAAGAGAGGCAATGCCTGATGCAAATAAAGACATGCTGATAATGCGTTGAGTATCATGTGCAGGTAATCCTAATGCTTGGCAAATGAGGATCGCAGGTGTGATAACCGCAACAAACATGGCTAAGAGATGTTGGCAAGCAGCAAAAAGTGTTTGTGGTAATGGCGGTTTCTCTTCTAAAGCAAAAAGAAGTTCGCTATTTTTTTTAACTGAAACGTCACTATTTTTAGGCAAATTTTGATTTTCTGAAGTAACCATGGTGTGAATTTCTTATTCGACAAAAACGGTATTTTAATGATCTGCGCCACAAAAGCAATCGTTTGCGTAAAAATGATGTTATCAAAATGCATAAGAGGTGCTCACATTTTTATATGTTTTAACTTGTGTTTGTCTCCGTTTTTTTTTCTAATCGGGGATACCTGCTTTTGGCGTTGTTTATGGATGAACTTAGCGTCGTAGTATTTTTATATAAAATTAACAAATAAGACGGGGTACATAAATGTATCATCTTGATGTTTATGGCACGCTGGTTGCGGCCACTTTGGTTCTCTTGATCGGACGTAAGTTAGTGAAATCTGTTCCTTTTTTAGAACGGTATACGATCCCAGAACCCGTTGCAGGTGGGCTACTTGTTGCTGTTCTTCTATTAGCATTCAAATCTTTTATGGACTGGGAAGTGAGTTTTGACCTCTCATTAAAAGATCCATTAATGCTGGCATTCTTTGCAACAATTGGTTTAAACGCAAACCTCGCAAGCTTAAAAGCGGGAGGAAAAGCGCTTTTTATTTTCATCTTTGTTGTTGTTGGACTGTTGTTAGTACAAAACACAGTCGGTATTGCATTAGCAGAAATGTTAGGTCTTGATCCATTAATGGGATTACTTGCTGGCTCGATTACATTATCGGGTGGTCATGGTACAGGGGCTGCTTGGGGTAAAACCTTTGTTGAAAATTATGGTTTTATGAGCGCGTCTGAAGTGGCGATGGCTTGTGCTACTTTTGGTTTAGTGTTAGGTGGATTGATTGGTGGCCCAGTTGCACGCTACTTAATCAAAAATATCCCAACGCCAGGATTAGGTGCTGACGACCATGAAATGCCAACAGCGTTTGAGAAGCCGACAACAGGCCGAATGATCACTTCAATGGTTTTATTAGAAACTATTGCGATGATCTCTATCTGTTTAATGGCAGGTACGTTCCTTTCTCAACTGTTAGAAGGTACAGCATTCTCATTACCGACCTTTGTGTGCGTTCTGTTTATTGGTGTTATTTTAAGCAATAGCCTTTCAATGCTTGGGTTCTACCGTGTTTTTGATAGAGCGGTATCAGTCTTAGGTAACGTGAGTTTATCGTTATTCTTAGCGATGGCATTAATGAGCTTGAAATTATGGGAGCTTGCGTCACTGGCGATACCAATGCTGGTTATCCTTGGTGTTCAAGCAGGTGTAATGGCACTGTATGCCATTTTTGTAACTTTCCGTGTCATGGGAAAAAACTACGATGCCGCGATTTTAGCAGCAGGTCACTGTGGCTTTGGTTTAGGTGCTACACCAACGGCGATTGCAAATATGCAAGCTGTAACAGACCGTTTTGGACCGTCTCATCTTGCGTTCTTGGTCGTACCTATGGTCGGTGCATTCTTTATTGATATTGTGAATGCAATAGTGATTAAACTGTATCTGATGCTACCGTTTTTTACGCCTATAGTTGCAGGGTAGTTTGGTTGCTATAAATTAAAAGAGTTTCAAAAACGTTAAAGAGCACCTCAATGTTGAATATCGACATTGAGGTGTTTTTCTATGTGTATTTAACTTACGAATATTTCAAGATCGACCCAAAGCGAGATGAAACGCACGCTAAGCCATGCAAAAAAGTAACCTTAAGCTTGGCTATATTGTGTCTTGGCAGGCAGCCAGCGTTCGATTAAGGCTTGAGAATGCTTAGGGTAGTGTTGATGCAGGTAACGAGCGATACGTTGAACTTCAGGAACAAGTCCTTGGTCGCGTAACAAGTCAGCGACTTTAAATTGTGCATTACCCGTTTGCTTAGTGCCTAAAAGCTCACCAGGACCACGAATTTCGAGATCTTTTTGTGCAATCACAAAACCATCATTGCTATCTCTTAATACCTGCAATCGCAAACGTGCTGTTTGAGTGAGTGGTGTTTTATATAACAAGACACAATGAGAGGCGATAGCGCCTCGGCCTACACGTCCACGTAATTGGTGTAACTGTGCGAGTCCCAGTCGTTCTGGGTTATCAATGATCATTAAACTTGCATTAGGTACGTCAACACCGACTTCAATCACTGTTGTCGCGACTAAAAGTTGAAGCTCATTTTCTTTAAATGCGGCCATTACAGCTTGTTTCTCTGCGGGTTTCATTCGCCCGTGTACCAATCCCACTTTGATTTCAGGGAGTGCGATTGTAAGCTCATCATAGATAACTTGGGCTGCTTGCGCTTCAAGAACATCAGAATCTTCAATTAAGGTACATACCCAATAGGCTTGTCGCTTTTCTTCTGTGCAAGACAGCCTGATGCGTTCAATAATGTCATTACGGCGAGTATCAGGGATAGCGACAGTAGTAACAGGTGTGCGCCCTGGCGGTAATTCGTCGATGATAGACGTGTCCATATCAGCGTAGGCTGTCATCGCTAATGTTCGAGGGATCGGCGTTGCTGTCATCACTAATTGATGGGGATGAAAGCCTTGCTCTTCGCCTTTTTTCCACAACGCGAGACGTTGATGTACGCCAAAGCGGTGTTGCTCATCAATAATCACTAAGGCTAGAGCGTGAAACTTAACTTGTTCTTGGAATATAGCATGCGTTCCAATAATGATGGAAACGTCACCATTAGCAATGGCATTTTGCTGTGTTTCACGCGCTTTTCCTTTCTGTTTTCCTGCTAACCAACCCACTTGAATACCAAAAGGCTCAAACCATTTTTTAAAGGTTAATGCGTGTTGCTCTGCCAACAATTCTGTTGGTGCCATTAAAGCCACTTGTTTGCCATTAGCAACAGCACGCAATGCACTTAGTGCTGCAACTAAAGTCTTACCTGAACCTACATCCCCTTGGATCAACCGCATCATCGGATAGTCTTTTTCTAAATCTGTTTCTATTTCATGGACGACACGTTGTTGTGCATTCGTAGGGGTAAAGGGGAGTGACGATAGAAATTGTTGGCGTAACGTAGAGGTACTTGGCATAAACAATGGCTCTGCACGATAAGATTGTGCGCCAGCTCTTGCATTGAGCATACCTAGATTGTGGGCGAGTAATTCTTCAATAATTAGCCTTTTTTGCGCAGGGTGCTGTCCTTTCTCAAGCTCCGCAAAAGCGATATCAGGTGGAGGATTATGCAGAGTGCGTAATGCCGTGGCTAACGGAGGTAAACCATGAATAAATTGTTCGGGCAATAATTCGTTAATAGCACAGGTATCGAGTAATTCTAAGGCTTGCTCTATTAATTTGCGTAGTGATGTTTGGCGTAAGCCTTCTGTTGTTGAATAGATGGGCGTGAGCGTTTCTTGCAGTTTAACTTCCGAACCTGCAACTTTGATTTTGTATTCAGGGTGAATAATTTCTGGTCCACGGCTTCCCCGTTTAACTTCGCCATAAGCAGTGACTTGTTTACCTTGAGCAAGGTTATTTTTCATTGCGGCAGTAAAGTTAAAAAAGCGAAGGGTTAAAATGCCAGAGCCATCAGAAATTTGGCAGGTCATCATTTTTCGTCGACCAAAAGTGACTTCGGTTCTTAGTATTTCACCTGAAACAGTGGCCGGAATGCCGGGAAGCAGATCGCTGATAGCATAGAGGTGTGTTTGATCTTCATAACGCAAAGGAAGGTGGAGTAACAAATCCTCAATAGTCACAAGCCCTATTTTTGCCAGCTTGTCTGCCTGACTTGCACCTACGCCGTGAAGAGTGGTTAAGGGGATTGCATCAAGCAGTTTTCCTTTCATGGGATCAATACTCCGTCTTTTTTAATTTCCTAAGTTGTTTTTGCGTCATTTGCATTTCTGCCCACCATGACTCAGGTGCTTCAATCTCACCGTTACCATTAATATAAGGGCGAGGCAGTCCTTTTCGACGAGAAACTTCTGCCAATACTGGGTATCCGCCTTCAAAGAGAAGAATTTGTTGTTCTTCTTCCGTTAAGGTGCTTTCTGTTCGATTATACATACCCGCAGCCTGACGTTGGCGTTGTGCTTCATATAAAATTAGTGCACTGGCGACAGAAACATTTAGGGATTGTACCATTCCCATCATCGGCACAATAATATCTTGATCTGCAAGCGCGATAGCATCTTGTGAGATACCCGTTTTTTCTTGCCCCATAATAATACAAGTCGGGCGTGTGTAATCAATCTCACGGAAATCAACCGCTTTATCTGAGAGATGAGTCGCAAGAACTTGCATACCTTGGGTGCGAAAGGCGCTAACTGCATCTGTAATCGTAAGATGAGTTTCTACATTGACCCAACTGTTACTCCCAGCCGCAGGTGAAACTAACATCCGCATTTTTTCTTCAGGCCAAATAGCATGAATTTTAGGAATACCCACAGCATCAGCTGTTCTTATAACAGCAGCAACATTATGGGATTTATGCACTTCTTCAAGGCAAACGGTAAGATCAGGCTGCCGCATCGCCATCATTTGGCAGATGCGGGCATATCGAATTGAATTCATGACTAGTTTTTATTACGGCTAACGCGCAGAACGTCTGGCATGATGCGAAGTTTACGCATGATATTGGCTAATTGAATTCTGTCTTTCGCGGTTAAGCGAATAAAAGCACAATACACGCGACCATCTTTCTCTTCGGTATTCATACTTTGAATACTCGAGTTTGCATCATTAATAGCTGCGGTTAAGTTTGCTAAAGCGCCTTGGTGGTTAATCATATCAACTTTAATTTCAGTGATGAAATCACTGTTGATCTCTTTATCCCACTCGACAGGCATGAATTTTTCAGGCTCTTTTTGGTAACCACGAATATTACGACAAGATTCATGGTGAATAACCAAACCTTTACCTGGGCTAATATGTGCAATGATAGGATCACCCGGAATAGGGCGACAACATTTAGCGAAGGAGATCAATACACCATCAGCACCTTTAATTGGGAGTTTAGGTGTTTCATCATTAGATGTTTCTGTTGGTGCGTTCTCATCTTGATTTTGACTATCAATCAATAAATTACGCGCAACAACAACGCTCATAGTATTACCTAAACCAATTTCAGCCATTAAGTCGTCGATTGAATGAAGCTTCATACGCTTCAACTCGCGCTCAATATTTTCAGCTGAAATATCAGCAAGCTTGTGCTCACCTAATGCGTGATTGAGTAAACGACGACCTAAATTAATAGAGTCTTCACGTTTTAGGTTTTTTAGAAGTTGTCGGATTTTAGAGCGAGCTCTTGAACTGACGACAAAGTTTAGCCAAGCTGCATTCGGTCTTGCACCCGGAGCAGTAATAATTTCAACCGTTTGTCCAGTACGTAGCGATTGTGAAAGTGGATAAGGTTGTCTATCAACCCTAGCACCCACACAGGCATGACCGATATCTGTGTGTACGGCATAAGCAAAATCGACAGGGGTTGCACTTGTTGGTAATTCAACAATGCGACCTTCTGGCGTGAAAACGTAGATTTCATCAGGAAAGAGATCTGATTTTACGTTCTCAATAAATTCAAATGAGCTACCTGCGCTTTGTTGCAATTCAAGTAAACTTTGCATCCAGCGTTGGGCTCTAACTTGTGCAGTTGTACCCGGTTGTTCACCTTGCTCTTTATAAGCCCAATGTGCTGCAACCCCCATTTCTGCCATTTGATCCATATCTTCAGTACGAATTTGTACTTCAACTGGCACTCCATGAGGGCCAATTAGTGAGGTATGAAGAGATTGATAGCCGTTGGCTTTTGGGATTGCAATATAGTCTTTAACTCGACCGGGACGAGGCTTATAAAGACTGTGCATTTGACCTAAAACGCGATAACAGGTATCGACTTCTTTCACGATAACGCGAAAGGCGTAAATATCCATGATCGAGTGAAAACGTTGCTCTTTTAACAACATTTTCCGATAGATAGAGTAAAGGTGTTTTTCGCGACCGTTAACTTTGCATTCGATATGCGCTTCTGTCAGGCGACCTTCAATTTCAGAGAGGATTTTATTAATCATCTCTTTACGGTTGCCTCGAGCTGCTTTAACGACTTCTTTGATTACACGGTAGCGATTAGGATGTAGCGCCTCGAAACCCAGCTCTTCAAGCTCTGTTTTGATATGGTGTATACCTAAACGGTGTGCAAGAGGACTGTAAATTTCGAGTGTTTCTCGAGCAATACGGCGACGTTTATCTGGGCGTAATGATCCCAGTGTGCGCATATTGTGAGTTCGGTCTGCCAGCTTGATCAAAATGACGCGGATATCTTTTACCATCGCCATAATCATCTTACGGAAGTTTTCAGCCTGAGCCTCTTTTTTATCTCTAAACTTCAATTTATCAAGTTTAGAGACTCCTTCAACAAGATCGGCGACCGTACTACCAAAGAGGCTTTCGATATCTTGGAAGGTTGCAGGTGTATCTTCGATAACATCATGCAACAGCGCCGCCATCAGCGTTTGGTGGTCTAATCGCATATCTGCAAGAATACACGCAACCGCAACAGGGTGAGTAATATAAGGCTCACCACTTGAACGAGTTTGCCCCTCGTGGGCATTTCGGGCGACGATAAAGGCTTTTTTAAGTTGTTCGACTTGCTCCGATGGCAAGTATTTTTGAACGATTTGATTCAGGCTTTCAAACAGGTACAAGGCAGACCTACCCCTATTTTATAAAACGATTAACGACGACCTTCCGCAATCGCTGAAACAGCTTGTAATTCTGCTGCTTCTTGCTCTTGCTGCTCTTGACGTTCACGAGCATCAAGAATTTTACCGTTAATCAGGCCTTCTTCGATTTCACGTAGCGCGACAACAGTCATTTTATCATTTTCTTCTGGAACTAAAGGATCTTTAGCGCCAACTTGTAACTGACGCGCACGACGTGCTGCGACCAGAACGAGGTCAAAACGGTTACCAATTTTCTCTACAGCGTCTTGAACGGTTACGCGTGCCATATTTGTGTTACTCCACCATTAACGAAATGACTGGGCATAATACTGAAAGTTAACTCAGTCTGCCAATAATTTGCTGATTAAATCACCATGTCGTAGCGTTTGACGATCAAGGCGTAATTTTTCTGAACGAATAATTGATTGTAAATCAGCAAGCGCGGTATTGAAATCATCATTAATCAGCAAATAATCATACTCATTAAAATGTTCCATTTCCGATACAGCTTGTGACATACGTTTTGTAATCACTTCTTCGCTATCTTGCCCACGTCCACGAAGTCGGCGGTAAAGCTCTTCTTTTGACGGTGGCAGAATAAAAATACTGCGAGCTTCAGGCATCGCTTTACGCACTTGCTGTGCGCCTTGCCAGTCAATATCTAAAAAGACATCGACACCACTGGCTAAGATTTCTTTGATAACTTTGCCGGAAGTTCCGTAATAATTACCAAAAACACAAGCATGTTCGAGGAAATCCCCGCTGTCTATCATGCTTTTAAATTCTTCTTCAGTAACAAAGAAGTAATGTTCACCATGGCTCTCTCCCGGTCGCATTGGGCGGGTTGTATGAGAGACAGAAACCTGCGTGTCATATAAAGGCTGTGTTTTTAACAGCGCTTGAATAAGACTTGATTTACCCGCACCGCTTGGAGCGGAAACAATATAAAGTGTTCCTTGGATCATGATGACTTTCTGAATTTGACTGGAGAATTAAGTATAAATATATGTTTAGGGAGCAAATCCCCCATATAGTATACACATACAATGAATGACATACAGTGCCCATGTTTAATACAGAGCCATTTTTTTCTTATTACATTCTATTTTCTTAATATAGAAACAAGAGAAAAATTAAACTATGTCAATATTAACATACAATTAAAGGCTCAGTGATAGGAATTACCTTTTATCACAATAGCGAAAAGAGATTATATTTTGAGATACCCCACAGAATCAAAAAGAACCGCTGTCGTTAAAACAGCGATTCGTTAATCTTGATTCTCGTAATTAAAGACAGGTAAGCCCAATTTATAACGAATAGCGAGAAGTCGAGCTGTTAACCCAGCAATTAGGGTAATGATGATAATGACGTCTCTTGGTAACGGTGTATAAAACAGTAATCCCATATAAAGCCACGCAGCACCAAAAGCGATACCGGCATAAATCTCTTTTTGGAAAACCAGAGGAATGGTATTACAAAGCATATCTCTTAATACACCACCAAAAGCACCCGTAATCACCGCAGCAATAGCAGCAATAATTGGGCCATAGTCCATATCGAGTGCGATTTGTGCGCCGATAATAGAGAAAACCATTAGGCCAATGGCATCTAAGATAAGAAAGAGTCGCTGTAAGTGTTTCATCATAGGTGCAACCCACATGGTGATAACAGCAGCACATGCAACAGTGACGATATATTCGGGGTGTTTTACCCAACCCAGCGGGTAATGGCCGAGTAGAATGTCTCTGACAGATCCACCACCAATGGCTGTTGCAGAGGCGATAATAATTACGCCAAAAACATCCATTTTACGACGACCAGCAGCGAGTGCACCCGTCATGGCTTCTGCTGTAATACCAATAATATAGAGAACACTAAGTAACATGATTTTCTAATTTTCTGACTATTTAGTGAGGATAGAATAATTACCTTGCGAAAAAGTCTCGACTGAATTTTTTTAGTGCCAGGTAAAATTAATTAGTTTTTATAATGTGGAAATTTATTTCCCGATAAGGATAAATATGTCTTTTCAGGAACACCAGATTACGTTTGATAGCCGTCACCATCAGCTAACTAATATAAATGTTTGGACGCCAGATAGCCAGTGGTTAGTCTATGATGTACGTCCCAATGGGGGATCTTTTACAGGTCTAACCATAGAAAAAATTCATGCGAAAACAAAACAGCAACAGATCATTTACACAGCAACACAAGGGGCACATGCAGGGGTTGCGACAGTAAGCCCAACAGAGCCCGTACGTTATGCCTTTATTCATGGGCCAGAAAATCCAGATAATGAATGGCATTATGACTTCCATCATCGTCGTGGTGTGATTGTTGATGAGTCAGAAAATAATCGTGCATTTAATATTGATGCGTGTTCATTGACTTCACCTTATCAAGCGGGTGCATTGCGTGGCGGTACGCATGTTCATGTTTTTAGCCCTGATGGCACTCGTTTAAGCTTTACTTACAATGATCATATTATGCACGAACTTGGTAGTGAATATGATCAACGTAATGTAGCTGTCGCTGTGCCTCTCAAAGCGGTTAACGTCATTAAGAAACACCCTCGTGAATATGATGGTGAATACTTCTGTACAGTGATAAGCCAAACCGTGGCGCATCCACAAAAGGGAAGCGACGAAATTAATAAAGCTTATGAAGAGTGTTGGATTGGTACTCAAGGTTATACAAAAGCGGATGGTTCACAACAACGTTGGGCTATTGCATTTATCGGCGATACCGTGAGTGAAAATGGTGATAAAGTTTCTGATATTTTCTTAGTGGATTTACCCGATGATAATCATGCTTTTAGTATTGAAGGTGATAAACCACTAGCAGGAACCGACACAACAATGCCAGCAGTGGCTAAAGATATTTACCAAGTTCGCCTAACAAATACCGCAAATAGAAAATATGCAGGTGTTTTAAATCAGCCTCGTCACTGGTTAAGAAGCTCGCCACAAGGCGATGCGATTGCTTTTTTAATGAAAGATGATAACGGTATTGTGCAGTTATATACTGTTTCGCCAAGTACCAAGGAAGTGAAACAAATCACCTCACAACCATGGGATATTCAGTCTGCCTTTACGTGGAATAGTAACGGACAATATCTCACTTTTATTTGTGATAATAGCGTGATGCTATGTAATGCGAAAACGGGTGAGTTAACTCGATTAACAGAAAAAACAGCACAAGCACCGAGTAGTGATGCTGTCGTATTCTCTCCAAATGACCAATATATTGCATTTATGCGTGATGTTGATGGTTATCGTCAGATATTTACAGTAGAGACTGGGTTGTAAAACTTTACAATATATTGAGAAGGTATCTTAAATAATAAGATACCTTCGTATTTAATAAAAAACTAATAATTTAAACATGAATTAAAATATTTATTTGTTTTGATTTATTTTATTGTTTTTCCTATTTTTATTTGTTGTGCTAAGTTAATAAACTTTAGTGAGATAATAACTAGTAATATTTAAAAGTAATTTATTATTAATGGAATGATATATAAAATGGAATTGAATTTATGCTGGTGGAATATGGGATTATCTCCACCAATAAGATCAAGTAAGAAAATAAATATAGAAGATATTGGATTAGCAAAACAATACCTTGGAAAAATGATAAAAAAAAGAGCACTGGATATAGTTGCACTTTGTGAGATTTCTAAAAAAGAAAACCTAGATTTTAAACAATTAGCTTGTGAATTAAATATGGAATACATTGATTTATCAGGAAGAATAGGGCGTATATTTATTGATATATCTATAATGTATAAGATGAGTAAATTAGAGTTTATCTCAAGTAAATTTTTAACTAAGCTTCAACCTGATAATAGAACAATAAGAGTAGGTGTAAGTGTTGTATTTAAAGAGATTGAAAATCAAAAAATAATCACATTCTTTTTATCTCACTGGCCATCAGTACTTAGTGCTGATGATAAAATCAGGCGTATAGCCGCCCAAGAGTTGAGGAATAGTATTGATAAGCTATTTGAAAACCAAGGAAAAGATGCTCAAATTATTTGTATGGGAGATTATAATACAGAGCCTTATTCTGATTCGATGATTAATACATTATATGCAACGAGAGATTACCACATAATAAAAAAGAAAAGAGAGTTATTATTTAATCCATTTTGGTATCTTTTGTCTGATAAGAAAACAAATAATTTAGGTACGTATTATTATAATTCAGCTTCAATGAGTCGATGGTATGTTTTTGATCAAATGATCTTCTCTTCATCATTTTTATATGGAAAAGAAGATTGTTTTAAGTTAGATCTCGAGCAGATTGATTTTTATCGGATACTCAATGATGACAATCACTGCCTTGATGATATTTTCTTTAAAAAGTTTGATCATTATCCAATATTTTGTAGGATTTCACATGAACGATGAAAATAATTTTTTTGAAAAGATAAAGGCTTCATTGGATAGGGCATCATCTATCATTGATATAAAAAAACAAATAGAAAATAAAATAAGCATAGTTATCGAAAAACTAGAAATGATCACTAATAATAAAATTAAAATATTATTTAAAGATAATCATCATTATTGCCCTAAATTTATTAATAGTGAAAGGCTTATTTATATCGATAAAGTAAATGTAAGTGATGAGTCTGGATTTATACTATTTGGTTATAGTTTTAGTAAAATTAATGGTTTTCCTATTGAAATAGAAACTGAAATGGAATCTTTTCATGCGGAAGATATCGATGATTTATTACATATTATTGTGAATATCATTGATAGAGAATCGATAAGAATTATGGAGCTTGTTCATCATCCGCTCAAAGATAACTCAAGTAAAAATAATGATATTTGATAAAAAAACCGGCATTGTTTTCACAATGCCGGTTTATCAATTAATAAATAGTAGTAGAAATAACTTCAGATTGAAATTGCTTTATTGTCTATTAAATTCAAGAGTCTCAGAGCAGCCCCGTTGGGTTTAATTTCATTTCGCTCCCATTTTGATACACTCTCTTTTGTCATATTTAGTATTAAAGCAAGAGAAGATTGTGAAATATTATTTTGTTCACGAATTCTTTTTATATCTTCACCATTCATTGGAGTCAGATGAGCATATTTTTCTTTTAATTCTTTGGCTTTTATTCTTGCAGCAATTCGTTTCGCTGATCCTCCATCAGTTATTCCCGCAACTTCCAATTCTTGTGCAAATTTCAGCATTTCTTTCATTTTATCAGTCATGTTTAACCTCCGTTAAAAGGCCAAGTGCAATCATCTTATCTATTTTATTTTTAGTTGCACTGAAGAGATCTTTTGCCAGATCTTTATAGGATTCTAACTCATCATCTGTAATTTCTTTCGCTTTTTTAGAGCTTAGGTTAGATTTTTTCCATCCATCGGCAAAAAATAAATTATTTCCTTGTTTATAAAATATAATTGTTCTAATTCCACTACTCTTTCCTTTTCCTTGGATACAGATCCGTTTTTTGATAATTCCACCACCTAAATCAGCTTCAAAATACCCTGCGTGTACCTCGTTGGCGATATCTATTAAATCAGCATCATTTATAGGCATTTTTTTGAAGCTATTTTTAAACATCTTTGTTTTATAGATAACCATCACTTCCTCTGTGGTAGTTTTTACTATGGTAAATATTACCACTATATTCTTCTGTGTAAATGAATATTTTTTATACTACTTCTATTAGAAATGAACAAAAAAAACGGCATTGTTTTCACAATGCCGGTTTACACTTTCTGAGCTTTACAACTTATTGTAAAACAGAAATATCTGCGACTTTTAAGAACAGTTCACGCAATTGACTTAACATGGTTAAACGGTTGATACGAACAGCCTCGTCTTCATCCATTACCATGACTTTATCAAAGAAGTTATTGACCACATCACGTAATGAGGCCAGTTCAACTAATGCTTCTTGATATTGGCGTTCTGCAAATAAAGGTGCCAATTTATCTTGTAATACAGAAAGATTAGCCGCTAATTGAACTTCTTCTGGTGCTTTTAAGACGGAAGCTAAAACGGTGTCATTTAGTTTTACATCAGCTGATTTAGCTAAGATATTGGAAACACGTTTATTGGCTTCTGCTAATGCAGAGGCTTCCTCTAATGTGCGGAAATAAGTTACTGCTTTAACGCGAGCATTGAAGTCAGCTGGCTGTGTTGGACGACGTGCCAATACAGCTTGAATAGTGTCAATGCTGTAACCCAGTTCTTGATACCAAGAACGGAAACGACCTAACATAAATTCGACCACATCACTGACCACATTTTTATTAGTCAGTTTGTCACCGTAAAGGCGAACCGCTTCTTGAGTCAGCGCTTCAATATCTAACGGTAAATCTTGCTCAACGATAATACGTAAAACACCCAGTGATGCACGACGTAGAGCAAATGGGTCTTTATCCCCTTTAGGATGTTGACCAATACCGAAAATACCCGCAAGTGTATCCATCTTCTCTGCAATAGCGAGGGCGCTAGCAACAGGATTAGAAGGTAATTCATCACCCGCGAAACGAGGCTGATATTGTTCTTTCAATGCAACTGCGACTTCTTCGGCTTCACCATCATGACGCGCATAATGCATACCCATAACACCTTGGGTATCTGTGAATTCGAACACCATATTGGTCATTAAGTCACATTTTGACAGTAAACCTGCACGGGTTGCTTTATTAACATCAGCACCCATTTTGCCCGCAATAAAGCCAGCTAATGCTTGAATACGGTCAGTTTTATCACGCAGTGTGCCTAAATCTTTTTGGAATAATACGGTTTCAAGGCGTGGTAAGTTATCTTCTAAACGTTGTTTACGGTCAGTTTTAAAGAAGAACTCGGCATCAGCTAAGCGAGGACGTACCACTTTTTCGTTACCGCTAATGATCTGCTGTGGATCAGAAGATTCAATATTAGTGACGAAAATAAAGTTTGGTAATAATCCACCTTGTTTGTCATAAACAGGGAAGTATTTTTGGTCACCTTTCATGGTATAAACCAGTGCTTCAGCAGGAACTTCAAGGAATTTTTCCTCAAATTTTGCTGTTAACACAACCGGCCATTCAACCAATGAAGTGACTTCTTCGACTAAGCTATCGCTTAAATCTGCAATACCGCCAAGTTTTTCAGCCGCAAGGCGAGCATCATGAAGAATAATTGATTTACGCGTTTCGTAATCAGCAATCACTTTTCCGCGCTCATACAGAATTTCAGGATATTGATCCGCATTATCAATAGTGAATTCAGCTTCACCCATAAAGCGGTGACCACGAATAACGCGATCGCTTTGGATACCTAAAATTTCACCATCAATAACAGTATCACCTAATAATAAGGTGACAGTATGAACAGGGCGTACAAAGTGAGTTTCTTTATCGCCCCAGCGCATTAATTTTGGAATTGGTAATTTTGATAACGCATTGCTTACCATGCCAATCAGTAATTGGTTAACTGCTTCACCTTTTACTTCTGCACGATAAAATAACCATTCGCCTTTATCTGTTGATAAGCGCTCTGCTTGATCAACAGTAATGCCATTACCTCTTGCCCAACCTTCAGCTGCTTTTGTTGGTTTACCATCAGCATCAAATGCTTGAGCAATCGCAGGACCACGTTTTTCAATGGTTCTATCTGCTTGTGATTTTGCCATATTGGCCACTTTAATGGCTAAACGGCGAGGAGCTGCAAACCAAGATACATCACCATGAGTGATATTTGCGTTATCCAGTTCAGCAGTAAAATTAGCAGCAAAAGATTCGGCTAAAGAACGAAGCGCTTTCGGCGGTAATTCTTCTGTGCCGATTTCCACGAGGAAAGTCTCAGTTGTCATGATAGCCTCTTACTTTTTACACATAGGGAAACCAAGCGCTTCACGAGAAGCATAATATGCTTCAGCAACTGCTTTGGTTAAAGTACGGATACGTAAAATATAACGCTGGCGCTCTGTCACAGAGATAGCTTTACGTGCATCCAATAGGTTAAAGGTGTGTCCTGCTTTTAAAATACGTTCATAGGCAGGTAAAGGCAGAGGTTTTTCTAACTCTAACAACTCACGAGCTTCTTTTTCATATTGCTCAAAGCAAGAGAACAGGAAGTCTACGTCTGCGTATTCAAAGTTATAGGTTGATTGCTCAACTTCGTTTTGATGATAGATATCACCATAGGTGGTTTTACCTAATGGGCCATCACACCAAACTAAGTCATAAACGCTATCAACACCTTGAATATACATGGCAAGACGTTCTAAACCGTAAGTGATTTCACCCGTAACAGGTTTGCACTCTAATCCACCAACTTGTTGGAAATAGGTAAACTGCGTCACTTCCATGCCGTTGAGCCAAACTTCCCAGCCTAAGCCCCAAGCACCTAAAGTTGGGTTTTCCCAGTTATCTTCAACAAAACGAATATCATGAATTGTTGGGTCTAAACCTAATTCTCTTAATGAGCCAAGATAAAGTTCCTGAATATTATCAGGTGATGGCTTAATGATAACTTGGAATTGGTAATAGTGCTGTAAGCGGTTAGGGTTTTCACCGTAACGTCCATCTGTTGGACGACGAGAAGGCTGTACATAAGCCGCAGCGATAGGCTCTGGACCTAATGCTCGTAAACAAGTCATTGGGTGCGATGTGCCTGCGCCCACTTCCATATCTAATGGTTGGACAATGGTACAGCCCTGGCGAGCCCAGTAATCCTGCAGTGTCAGGATAAGACCTTGAAAGGTTTTGGTATCAAACTTTTGCATGTTATATCCGCATGGCGATACATAGAATAAAAAGAAAGGTTTCAGTATACCTTCTAGACGAAAGATATACAGCAAGGAATGCGGGCAATTTTCCCTCGATCAAAAAAATAATCCCTTAATTGAGTTTATGACTATGCTCAAAGAATTAGATTGAATTTTTTTTCACCTATTTACATGTATATTTATACAGTATATAAAATGGTACTATTAAAAGTTATTGGTAACAAGGAATGAAAAAATGAATAAGCGGCGTTGCGATTGGGTAACCAGTGATCCTGAATATTTGGCATATCATGACGAAGAATGGGGTAAACCTGAACGAGATAAGTACAAGCTTTTTGAAATGATCTGCCTTGAAGGTCAACAAGCAGGGCTATCTTGGTATACCGTGCTTAAGAAAAGAGAAGGTTTTCGTCGTTGTTTTTTTGATTTTTCGCCTGAAAAAATTGCCAAAATGACAGATAAGGATGTTGAGACCTTATTACAAAATCCCGCAATTATTCGTCATCAAGGAAAAATTAACGCCATTATTAATAACGCACGTATTTTTATGGCAATGGAAGAACAAGGTGAAGACTTTAGTCAGTTTATTTGGCAATTTATTGATAATAAACCCATTATTAATCAGTGGAACGATATTTCTCAGGTACCCGCATCAACTGACATCTCAGATAAAATGGCTAAAGCCTTAAAGA
The DNA here is from genome assembly GCF_047921555.1 of Proteus sp. LHD240705. Classification (NCBI taxonomy): domain Bacteria; kingdom Pseudomonadati; phylum Pseudomonadota; class Gammaproteobacteria; order Enterobacterales; family Morganellaceae; genus Proteus; species Proteus sp. LHD240705. Next base: position 63,091 of record NZ_JBLRMI010000006.1, on the reverse strand, counting down.
AAAAAGGCTTCAAATTTGTTGGCACAACAACTTGCTACGCTTTTATGCAAGCCGTTGGTATGGTAAATGACCATATTCTCTCTTGTTTTTGTCGCCAAGAAGAGAATAAAAACACCAATAAAAAGTAAAATATGAGTTGAGTTATCTTTAATTTGAGATGTAATTGGATTTATATTTCAATATTTTCATCTGTATTAATATTGTTGTTTTATGATTTTGATTATAACTATTGATGCAGATTAAAGCTCGCGGTATGGTGTTTCTTAACGAGAAAACAACATAGAAGATACCTGCAAAGATGACTCAACTATCACAATTTGGGCAAAAGTTTGCCCAGCATTCAGGCATTGCTCGCTTGATGCAAGACTTAAATGAAGGTATTCGCACACCTGGCGCAGTGATGCTCGGGGGGGGAAATCCTGCTCATATTCCTGAAATGGATAATTATTTTCGTCAATTACTTAAAGAGATGACAGAAAATGGCTCATTAAGTGATGCGGTTTGTAACTATGATGGCCCGCAAGGTAAAGATGCCATGTTACAAGCGCTGGCGGCATGTTTAAAAGAGAAGCTAGGCTGGAATATTTCGGCGAAAAATATTGCACTAACTAATGGCAGCCAAAGTGCTTTTTTCTATCTGTTTAATTTATTAGGTGGCACAACCAAGGATGGGAAAAAACGTAAAATTCTTTTCCCAATCGCCCCTGAATACATTGGTTATACTGATTCTGGATTAGAAGAAGATCTGTTTGTTGCGAATAAGCCAACAATAGAAATGTTGCCGAATGGGCAATTTAAATATCATGTTGATTTTGCTCATCTTGAAATCAGTGATGATATTGCGGCTATTTGTGTTTCGAGACCAACAAACCCAACGGGTAATGTTATTACAGATGACGAAGTTGAAAAGCTAGAGGCTTTAGCTAAACGGCACAATATCCCTCTGATTATAGATAATGCTTATGGTGTTCCTTTTCCAGGTATTATTTTTACTCAAGCAACACCTCGTTGGAATGACAACACTATCCTTTGCATGAGTCTATCTAAGTTAGGCTTACCAGGAGCGCGTTGTGGCATTATTATTGCCAGTGAAGAGCTGATTTCAGCCATTACAAATGTTAACGGCATTATTAGCCTCGCACCCGGTGGAATTGGGCCTGCAATGGCATTAGAAATGCTAAAACGCGATGATTTAATGCGGTTATCCCAAGACGTGATAGGGCCTTTCTATCATCAACGAGTACTTGAAACTATTCATATTATTCGCCGCTATTTACCTGAAGAACGTTGTCTTATTCATAAGCCTGAAGGTGCAATCTTTTTATGGCTTTGGTTTAAAGACTTACCCGTTTCTTGTGAAGAGCTTTATCGTCGTTTGAAAAAACGTGGCGTATTAATGGTGCCGGGACATTACTTCTTTCCAGGATTAGAAGATTCATGGGATCACGCTCATCAATGTATGCGAATGAATTACGTACCTGAGCCTGAATTGATTGAGGAAGGAATAAAAATTCTGGCTGAAGAAATCGAGAATATCTATCAGCCAGTGAATATCTAATAAAAATGCCCCTTCAGCGAGAAGAAGGGGCAAAGACAATAACGAGGACTTTTGAGCATAAGTTTGACGGAAAGAAATTGATTACTAAAAATTTAGCAATCCGTCTCAATCTAAATTTCTTAGCACGAGAATTATTAAAACAGATATTTATAAAATCTATGGCTTAAATAAGAGCCATTCATTGCCTTAATTATCCCTCTGCTAAGCTAAATGTGGATTTTGATAACAAACTTGGCTCAACTATTTAATATATTTATTATTTTTACTACAAAGTCCATATGATAAGTGCCATCAATTGTGGTGTTATGATGCGTAAAAACATGGCTAAAGGGTAAACTGTGGCATAGGAAAGCGCGGCAGCTCCACTTGAGCTATGAATTGAGTTTGCGAAGGCTAATGCAGGGGGATCGGTCATTGAGCCTGCTAACATTCCGCAGAGACTTAAATAATTAAGCTTAAAGAAGACTCTGGCGAGCACACCAACAATTAATAACGGTAATAATGTAATCAAAATACCGTAGCCAATCCAACTCAAGCCTTGACCATTAATTAACGTTTCAACAAATTCACCGCCAGAGTTTAGCCCTACCACCGCAAGAAACATGACAATACCCAGTTCTCGCAATGCCAAGTTTGCACTTGGAGGCATAAACCAATAGAGCTTACCAAATGTACCAATACGCCCTAAAATTAAGGCAACAACAAGGGGACCACCGGCTAATCCCAGTTTAAGTGCCACAGGAATGCCGGGAATAAAAATAGGAATAGAGCCAAGTAAAACCCCTAAGCCGATACCAATAAAGACAGGGAGCATTTGAACTTGTTCTAATTTCTGACGAGCGTTACCTAACAGGACTGTAATAGCTTCAATAGATTCAGGACGTCCAACGACATTAAGAATATCCCCGAATTGCAACATACTATTATTGCTTGGAATAAGTTCGATACCTGCGCGGTTCAATCGAGTCACTACAACATCGTATTTTCTTTTCAGATCCAGATCTTTTAAACGCTTACTGAGTACAGAATCATTCGTTACAACGACCCGCACTGATTGCAGTAAATTTGTTGATGTTGAAAGTGAAGCATCGACCTCTTCACCAAGTACTAGGCGTACTTTATTGAGATCTTCTTTTGAACCCACAATATGCAGTAAATCTCCCAACTGAATAATCGTTGATGGCATAGGTACCATAATGTTATCTCCACGCTTTAAACGGGAGCAGACGATGGCGTCCTCATTGAGCAGAGGAATATCTTGCATTAATAAGCCATCTAAATTGGGGTTTTTAATCGCAATATTAATGGTATGTAGTGCATCTTTAGTGCTGTGTTGTTGGTTGCTAAAAGCTTTTGCTTCTTCATCAATGTTGATTTTAAAGAACACACGAATAAGCCACATTACTAGCAGAATGCCACAGATCCCCATAGGATAAGCCATAGCATAGCCCATCCCCATTTGCCCCACAGATGTTGGGTCAACATGTAGATCTGTCAGTATTTGTTGTCCTGCACCTAAAGAAGGGGTGTTGGTAACAGCGCCCGAGAAAATACCCAAAATAATAGGCAAAGGAACCTCAAATAGACGATAAATAGACGCGGTTATGATTGAGCCAAGAAGAATAATTAATATGGCAAAGGCGTTTAGTTTTAAGCCCGAAACACGTAGTGAGGAAAAAAAACCAGGGCCGACTTGGATACCAATAGTATAAACGAAAAGAATAAGCCCAAATTCTTGAATAAAATGAAGGGTCTGTGCATTAAGAGATAAGTTATAGTGTTGAGCAAAGTGGCCAATAATAATTCCACCGAAAAGAACACCACCTATCCCTAGGCTGACCCGATAAATTTTGATATTGCCAATCCAAAGACCTAGAGCGCCTGCTAATGACAACATCACCATTGTTAATGCAATATCACTCATAAAAAAGATCCTGTACCCAAAAACAAAAATGAGAAAATTTGAGCTAAAACGATAAACCTATTTTGGCAAAAAACGATGAAAGTCGCTGTGTCTTATCGCACAGATTCAACATATATAGAGATCAAAAAAACAAGAAAGATAAATATAGAGTGAAAGTATTTATTTAAAATAATGAAGGTTGAATTTTAATATCATCGAAACATAATAATTAATAATATTATTATGCTTTTTTTTATTGGATAAAGTGAAACTTTCTTATACTAGAATTATTTATTTAATGACTGAAAAATTAAGCTTTTTTATATCATCTTTCTCTTGTCCTATAAGAGAAAACAGGTTTAACTATATGATAAAAAGCGTTGACTACAAATCTCGTTTTATAGGTGCCCTATGATATTCAGAATGACAAGTAAAAATTTAACATTAGTCACATTTTTGACGACATTACTGACAGGTTGCTCAAGTGTTATGACTCATGCAGGCCCGAATAAAGAACTTTATTCAGGGACAAAAAATAACATGACAATGCTAAAAGATGATGAAACTGGATGGGCAATGAAACCATTGGTTATTCTCGATCTCCCTTTTAGTGCCGTATTAGATACTTTATTATTACCTTATGATTATTATACTCAGGGTGATGATAAAAGTGATAATTCACCTAAAGAGCGCATAAAAAGATTGGAAAGCACAACTGTGAATAATCGTCATGAAAATAAGAATTAATATCAAGTTAATGACTAAATAATAAATAAGTAGTTATATTTAGTCATTATCTGTTTATTTAATTATTTATTTAGCACTGTTTCTTCTTTAGGGCCAAACATCTTATTCAAACTATTAAGCTCTTGCATTTCCTTGTCACATATTACTTTTTGGTTTGCCAAAGGCGCTGTCATTATCTGCTTTTTGCTTTGCTCGAAGTTAGCCTTAATCTCCGGTATATTATGTTTTAGATCTTCTCTTTGAGAAATGTACTGAATAAATTTATCCGCTTCTTTAAAGTACACTCGGCAAGCATGAGCTGTAGATGCTTGAGCTGGAAGTGTGGTTGACAATAAAAGTAGTGCGACACCCCACCAACATTGTTTCATTCTCTAAACTACCTACCTTATTTGACATAAGGTAATTATATAAAAAGCACACTAATTAGACGACAATAATTAAGAATAAATTTGTTATTTTTTTTCATGTTTTATGGACAACGTAAAGAAAGCCATAGTAAAACGAGGAAAGAAAGGTGAGCTTGTTACAATAAAGCTAAAACTCACCTCGTTTTTATGATAAAAAAGTTAAAAATCAACCGTTTTGGTTGAAAACCATACGAACAGTCAGGAGATACTAAAAAAGTATTGACGGAGTGGGTTTCTGGCAGTAAGATGCACCTCGTTTTCGGCGAGTAGCGCAGCCTGGTAGCGCAACTGGTTTGGGACCAGTGGGTCGGAGGTTCGAATCCTCTCTCGCCGACCATATTAAGAAACCCCGCTTTTAAAGCGGGGTTTTGTCGTTTTAGTCTTACCAAAATACCTTGCTCTTATTTTTGATTTCGCCATAAATGGTGTTTTCTCTCGATCATCTCACTTCTATCTCATCTCTATCTTGCATTCCAAACACGCATTCTGCTCAGAAGCAGAGAACCGTGGAAATATTTTCCAAATTAAGAGAAATATTGGCTAGAAATAGCTTTGGATTTATCCAGCTCAATAAAGTTGTTTTATCCTTAAATGATTTTATAAAAACCCTATTAATAATCTAAAGAAACCTCTCAGTTTTTCGTTCAACTCTCTTTTTATTGAGGATGGAACGTCTGAGAATGTTGAACGAACATAAATTTTTCACTATAAAAGCATGAAAATCATTAATAACAGACTGAATCTAATCGGCTTATCTAGTTAAGTGGTTTGTTAAGAGCCAAAAATTGATACTTTTCACTCTATTTGCCTGATTAAAACTAAAATCAGGATCGTCTAGCAAGGTGATTATTTTTCTTCCATAACAGAATAAAGCACCAAGTTCTTTGTTTCATTTCAAAATATTCGTTCAATATTTAAGCGGTTAATCACAAATTATGGCTTTTTTTAAAATAGTCATTTCACTTAAGGATTTCTTAATGTGTGGTTTTATTGACTAGATATTAGTCAGAGACTTATTTTTTTATTCTGAGTTTGTTCGATATTTGTTTCATTTGTGTTTATAACAGGTTCTTTTTACCTTCTAACACCTTATTGACGTAAGGGAATACAGTTGGTTAATTGAACAATGACAAAATAAAAAGGTATTCCGTTTTTAAACAGGAAACCAAAACACAACAGAACAATTTCGGAGAGTAATGATGAAAAGCTCCAAAAAACAGACAGGAATTTTGACCGCTACAATTGGATTGCTCGCATTAGCTGTTTCTGCGGGTGTGCAGGCCAAAACATTGGTGTATTGCTCTGAAGGTTCGCCTGAAGGATTTAACCCTCAGTTATTTACCTCTGGAACAACCTACGACGCAAGTTCAGTGCCTATCTATGACCGTTTAGTTGAATTTAAACTGGGTACAACAGAAATTATTCCGGGCTTAGCTGAAAGCTGGGATGTAAGCGATGATGGCAAAGTGTATACCTTTCATTTACGTAAAGGCGTGAATTGGCATAGTAGTAAAACCTTTAAGCCAACGCGTGAATTTAATGCGGATGACGTGATGTACACGTTTATGCGTCAAATGGATCCAAAACATCCTTACCATAAAGTCTCTGGCGGAAGTTATGAATACTTCTCCGGCATGGATATGAACAACATGATCGAGAAAATCGAGAAAGTTGATGATCATACCGTTCGTTTTGTTTTAACTCGTTCAGAAGCACCTTTTATTGCTGATATGGCAATGGACTTTGCATCCATATTATCTGCTGAATATGCGGATAATATGATGAAAGCAGGTACACCTGAGAAAGTAGATCTAGATCCTATCGGTACAGGGCCTTTTCAATTACAGCAATATCAAAAAGATTCTCGTATTCTTTATAAAGCCAATGACCAATATTGGGGTAAAAAACCAGATATTGACCGTTTAGTCTTCTCTATCACACCTGATGCCTCTGTACGATATGCAAAACTGCAAAAAGGTGAGTGTCAGGCAATGCCTTTCCCAAATCCTGCTGATATTGCGAAGATGAAACAAAATAGCGATATCAATCTATTAGAACAACCAGGCTTAAACGTGGGTTATATCTCTTTTAACGTTGAGAAAAAACCATTGGATAACCAAAAAGTTCGCCAAGCATTAAGTATGGCGGTGAATAAAGACGCCATTATTGAAGCGGTTTATCAAGGTGCAGGTCAGAAGGCGAAAAACCTCATCCCTCCTACAATGTGGGGTTATAACGATGACATCGTTGATTACGAATATAACCCTGAAAAAGCGAAAGCATTGCTAAAAGAAGCTGGTCTTGCAGATGGTTTTACTATCGATTTATGGGCAATGCCAGTACAGCGTCCTTATAACCCAAATGCCCGCCGTATGGCTGAAATGGTACAAGCGGATTGGGAAAAAATTGGCGTTAAAACCAAAATTGTAAGTTACGAGTGGGGCGAATATCTCAAGCGCGCTAAATCTGGCGAACACCAAGCAGTCATGATGGGTTGGACTGGTGATAACGGGGACCCTGATAACTTCTTCGCTACGCTATTTAGTTGTGCGGCAAAAGAGCAAGGATCGAACTATTCAAAATGGTGCTATAAGCCATTTGAAGATCTGATCCAGCCTGCACGAGTAGCCGCTGATCACGAAAAACGTGTTGAACTCTACAAACAAGCTCAAGTTGTTATGCATGATCAAGCGCCTGCTCTGATTATTGCTCACTCGACTGTTTATGAGCCTGTGAGTAAAAAAGTAGAAAACTACGTGGTTGACCCATTAGGTAAACATCACTTCGAGAATGTCTCTCTTAAATAATAGCAATACCTAATCGTTGGGTTGTCTTAAGTACGGTGTCTTTCTTTATGAAAGGCACCGCTATTCAATAATAACGAATACATTCAGTACACTGTGGGCGCAGGGGACTTTCCCCTGATTTATCAGCGCTATCTTTTAGCTGATGTTTGAAAAGAGAATTAGGATATGCTGCAATTTATCCTTCAACGTTTGGGACTTGTGATCCCTACGTTTATCGGAATTACATTACTGACGTTTATTTTCGTTCATCTTATTCCCGGTGATCCGGTAATGATTATGGCGGGTGAGCGTGGACTTTCTCCAGAACGACATGCTTATTTAATGGCTGAATTGGGACTGGATAAGCCTTTATGGCAACAATATCTCAATTATCTAAATGGTATTCTCCACGGTGATTTAGGTATCTCATTAAAAAGCCGCATTCCTGTATGGGATGAATTTTTACCTCGCTTTAAAGCTACTTTAGAACTTGGCGTTTGCGCCATGATTTTTGCGGTTTCAGTTGGGATCCCTGTTGGTGTTTTGGCTGCGGTAAAACGTGGTTCTATTTTTGATCATACCGCGATTAGTGTGTCATTAGCAGGTTACTCCATGCCAATTTTCTGGTGGGGGATCATGTTAATCATGCTAGTGTCTGTAAAATTAGACCTAACCCCAGTCTCTGGGCGCTTGGCTGATAGTGTCTTTTTAGATGACAGCAACCCACTCACTGGATTTATGCTGATTGATACCTTTATTTGGGGGGAGGAAGGGGATTTCTTAGATGCAGTTCACCACATCATTTTACCTGCTATTGTATTAGGAACCATTCCTTTAGCTGTTATCGTGCGTATGACGCGTTCTTCGATGCTTGAAGTATTAGGCGAAGATTATATTCGTACTGCTAGAGCAAAAGGTTTGAGCCGTGTTCGCGTCATTCTTATCCACGCATTACGCAATGCGATGTTGCCTGTTGTCACCGTTATTGGATTACAAGTTGGAACAATGCTGGCTGGTGCAATTTTAACAGAAACTATTTTCTCATGGCCGGGATTAGGACGCTGGTTGATTGATGCCTTACAGCGACGCGATTACCCAGTTGTTCAAGGTGGTGTGCTTTTAATTGCAACGATGATTATCTTTGTCAATCTGTTGGTTGATGTTCTTTATGGCATTGTGAATCCTCGTATTCGCCATAAAAAATAAGGAATGCATAATGACTGAAAATAAAGTAACACCGGTCATCAGTGCACCGGCTCCCATGACGCCCTTCCAAGAATTTTGGCACTACTTTAAACAAAATAAAGGTGCTGTTGTTGGGTTAATCTATATTGTAATTATGTTGCTTATTGCATTACTAGCGGGCTTTCTTGCACCTCATGCCCCTAATGAGCAATTTCGTGATTTCTTATTAGTGCCTCCTGTTTGGCAAGAAGGGGGAAGCTGGCAATTTATTCTCGGTACTGATGATGTTGGTCGCGATATTCTTTCTCGCTTAATGTTTGGTGCTCGACTTTCATTATTGGTGGGCTGTATTGTTGTCGTGCTATCACTTATCTTAGGAATTATTCTAGGATTGGCCGCGGGTTATTTCGGTGGTCTTGTGGATATCGGCATTATGCGTGTCGTCGATATCATGTTGGCATTACCAAGTTTATTATTGGCATTAGTGTTGGTGGCTATTTTTGGTCCTTCTATTGTTAATGCTTCTATCGCACTGACCTTTGTTGCTTTACCTCACTATGTTCGATTAACGCGAGCCGCTGTTTTAATTGAAGTTAACCGCGATTACGTTATTGCTTCTCGTGTTGCGGGGGCGGGCTCAATGCGTCAAATGTTTATCAATATCTTACCTAACTGTCTTGCCCCTTTAATTGTTCAAGCCTCTTTAGGTTTTTCTAATGCCATCTTAGATATGGCAGCATTAGGCTTTTTAGGAATGGGCGCGCAGCCACCGACACCTGAATGGGGAACCATGTTATCTGATGTATTGCAGTTTACACAGAGTGCGTGGTGGGTTGTGACGTTTCCTGGTCTTGCTATTTTGTTTACCGTATTAGCCTTTAACTTAATGGGTGATGGTTTACGAGATGCACTTGATCCGAAATTAAAGCAGTAACGGAGTAAGAACATGGCATTACTAAATATTAATCAATTATCTGTTCACTTTGGTGATGAAGATACTCCGTTTAAAGCGGTAGACCGAATAAGCTATCAGGTTGAAGAAGGGCAAGTTGTGGGTATTGTCGGTGAGTCTGGCTCTGGTAAATCAGTCAGTTCATTGGCAATTATGGGACTTATTGATTTTCCAGGACGAGTGACAGCACAAGAGCTTTATTTTGATGGCAGAGATCTGATGAAAATCTCTGAATCAGAGCGACGAAATTTGGTGGGTGCAGAGGTTGCAATGATTTTCCAAGATCCGATGACAAGCTTGAATCCTTGTTTTACGGTTGGCTATCAAATTATGGAAGCATTAAAAGTCCATCAGGGAGGAAGTCGTAAAACACGTAAACAACGTGCTATCGATCTCTTGACGCTGGTGGGTATTCCTGATCCCGCTTCTCGTTTAGATGTCTATCCACACCAGCTTTCAGGGGGAATGAGCCAGCGTGTGATGATCGCAATGGCGATCGCTTGTCGCCCTAAATTATTGATTGCAGATGAACCTACCACAGCACTGGATGTGACTATTCAGGCTCAAATCATAGAGCTTTTGCTCGATTTACAAAAACAAGAAAATATGGCGCTAGTGTTGATTACCCATGATCTTGCATTAGTGGCAGAAGCCGCAGACACCATTATTGTGATGTATGCGGGGCAAGTGGTGGAATCTGGAAAATCATCAGAAATTTTTAAAGCGCCTCGTCATCCTTATACTCAAGCATTATTAAGAGCACTCCCTGAGTTCGCGAGTAATAAAGCGCGACTAGCATCGCTACCGGGCATTGTACCAGGGCGCTATGATCGACCAACAGGTTGCTTACTCAATCCTCGTTGCCCATATGCTCATGATGAATGTTATAAGGTTGAGCCTGAATTAAGAGAACTAGGAACGCATCGTGTGAAGTGTCATACACCGTTAGATAATGCAGGGGAACCTACCCATGGCTGAAGTTAATCCAAATGTATCAACTCCTTTATTAAAAGCGGTTAATTTAGCGAAGTATTACAGCGTAAAAGGCGGGTTTTTTTCAAAAGAGAGAACAGTTAAAGCCCTTGATGGTGTCTCTTTTGAGTTAGAACGTGGTAAAACTTTGGCTGTTGTTGGTGAGTCAGGATGCGGTAAATCCACATTAGGTCGATTACTCACGATGATTGAGGTTCCTACTTCAGGCGAGCTTGCTTATCGTGGGCAAAATCTGTTAATTAAAGATAAATCGGCTGAGAAGCTACGTCGCCAAAAGATCCAAATTGTGTTTCAAAATCCTTATGGATCATTGAATCCGCGTAAAAAAGTAGGGCAAATTTTAGAAGAGCCTTTATTGATTAATACAACACTGAATGCCTCTGAGCGTAAAGAAAAAGTATTATCAATGATGGCAAAAGTGGGGTTAAAAACAGAGCACTATAGCCGATATCCTCATATGTTTTCTGGTGGTCAACGTCAGCGTATTGCTATTGCACGAGGCTTGATGCTTGATCCAGACATTGTGGTAGCCGATGAGCCTGTTTCTGCGCTGGATGTATCCGTTCGTGCCCAAGTACTGAATTTGATGATGGATCTACAACAAGATATGGGGCTCTCTTATGTTTTTATTTCTCATGATCTCTCGGTTGTTGAGCATATTGCAGATGAAGTTATTGTAATGTATTTAGGGCGTTGTGTAGAAAAAGGAACAAAAGCTCAAATTTTTGAAAATCCACAACATCCTTATACACAGGCATTATTATCAGCCACACCAAGATTGACACCTGAATTAAGACGAGAGCGTATTAAATTAACGGGAGAATTACCGAGCCCATTAAATCCGCCACCGGGTTGTGCTTTCGCTGCTCGTTGCCGTCGTGCATTTGGGCCATGTAGTCAATTACAGCCAACATTAAAAGAGTATAATGGTCAGCTTATTGCTTGTTTTGCGGTGGAGCAAGATAACGCGATAGTTTAAATAAAATAAATTTATCTCATAAAATAAGAACAATATACTGATTTATATTGTTCTTATTTTTTTTATTAATAATATTTAATTAATCTTAACTAAATAATCTAATAATGATTTTATAGATATCAAATATTATATTTATATGAGTTTTTTAAAATATAAACTTCAATGATATTAAAGGAAAATAATATTTTTTACTAAGAAATATACTGCGGTTAGCATTGCACTTTAACTTGAAGTTAAGGTTTTAATGGCATTTAATTTTATATTTTTTAGTGAATTGTATCTTTTTATTAAAATAAAGTAGATTTATTGTAGATAACCAAGAAAAAATAATATTTAATTTTTATTTTACTATTTTTATCTTATAACTATACTCAAATAATAATAGTTATATATTTATCTACTTTCATTTTAATGGATAAGCGCTTTTTATAACGCTATTTTCTTTATTGAGAGTGATACATAATCACAAAAATACAGTATAATCGCTCTGATCAGACATGTATATTGGAAATAGCAACGATGAAACCTCATCTTAAACATTCATTAACAATAAAACAGATGGCCGCTGTTGCGGGCGTTACGTTGGTGACTATTGCTATTTTTATCAGTATTCAACTTGTTTATTTGATAGATCAACGCCGTGAAGATTATCAAAATCAGCTTTTTAATGCTGGTGTAAGTATCCAGCAACCACTCGCTGATGCATTGTTACGATCAGATTTGAACGATGCTAAACAACAGATTGTTACACTAAAAGCGACGGGTATTTTAGGTAAAGCGATTGTCATGCAACCCGAAAATGTACAAGTGATGAGTTTAGATTTCGCACCTAAGAAAGAAGTCTCTGAATTCTCAAGTTGGCTTTTTGGTATTCCCGTTGAAGCTGTTATTCCTTTACAGCCATTAGGTATTACTTCAACAGATGATAAGTCCTATAGTGGTCATCTCATTTTACAGGCTGACACAAATCGTTTTTATCGTTTTGCCAGTAATACTGTTGCCTTGATGCTAACAACATATCTGTTGATGGGGCTTATTCTGACGGTTGCTATTAGCTGGTGTATTAATCGTATTGTTGTAAAACCTTTACGCCAAATCGCCGTCACCCTCAATAAAGATAGCCAAGTTTCAGCGTTATCTTGTCCAAAATCACATTGTGATGATGAGATTGGTTTGCTGGTTAAAGGATATAATCATCAAAAATCTGATCAAAAATTGCCGAAGGTCTGAACCTTCTTACGCCATAATGAGTCTAATCACTATAGTGATTTCATTTCATGTTTCTGTGGTGATAAAGATGATAATACAAAAAATAGACATCCAACATCTAACATGTCTTTTGGCACTTATTGTTAAACCTCATAAGTGGTTTAATACCAAGGATTAATACAACAGAGGTTCACATGCAGGGTGTAATGACACGAATTTTATTGGGAAGCGTTATGTTCGGCGCTGTTATTTGCCAAGTTCAAGCGGAAGCTTTGCAGCCTGATCCGGCTTGGCAAGAAGGGCGACTAGCAAATGGTTTTCAGTGGCAAATCTTACAAACACCGCAACGCCCAAATGATAGAATACAGATCCGTTTATTAGTCAATACAGGTTCTTTATCAGAAAAAAGTAGTGAAACGGGTTTTTCATCCTTAGTGTCCAAACTCAACGTTTTGGAAAATACAGGCTTAACGCCAGAGAAACGCGATAATCTATGGAAAAATGCGTTAGATCCTGACTATCCGTTACCTCCAATGATCGTTTCATACGATTTTACTGTTTATAATCTAAGTTTACCGAACAACCAGCCTGAGCTATTAAAGGATGCTTTTGCATTATTAGCAGGTATTGCTAAACCTGCTGAATATACCGAAGATGCGGTTCGTAATGCGGTTCAATCACCGCTTCCTATTGCAACATTTCCTCTCAATATTGAAGATCCTATTTGGCGCTCACGCCTTGAAGGCTCAAATCTAAAAGGCCACAATCCAGGAAAACCGGTTAATCAATCTGTAAATACTAAAGAGCTGTCAGATTACCAACAACGTTGGTATACCCCAGATATGATGACACTTTATGTTGCAGGTAATGTTGATAATCGAGTATTGACTGAAAGTATTAATCAGGCATTTTCAACTCTATCAGGAAAGCGTGTAACACCTGTTCCAGTGCCTGTTCTTGCCGATATGAAACCTGAAACGTTATATGTGCAAGAGCCTATGCGTGCAAAAGACCAAATTGCTTTAATTTGGGATTTAGACTGGTCGCCAGTAAAAGACTCTGACACATTAAATAAATATTGGTTAAGTGATTTAGCTCGTGAAGTCATTTTTGTGCATTTGGGTCGTAGCCTTGAACAACGTAAGGAAAACGACAGTACTCAAATTAACATTGATTGCCGGGTACAATATCAGCGTGCAAGTTGTTCTTTAAATATTGATACCGCAACGGCTCATATTCCTGCATTAGCATCATGGGTGGGAGAAGAGTTAGGTCGTTTACGTAATCAAGGTATTAGTGATGAACTATACCAAGAGCTTCAACAAGAAAAACAACTTCAATTAACTCAGTTGTTTGCCCGTTATGCAAAAACCAGTACGGCAATTTTAATTAATCAGCGTCTGTTATCACAACAAAGCAATATTATTGATATTCCACCTGAACAATATCAGCGTTTACGCCAAGCATTTTTAGCTGGTTTAACAAAAGAGACATTAAATCAGGAGCTTTCAAGAGTTTTATCTGAAGATATTACTTTTGTATTAACGCAAAGTGGTGAAACACCAACGGTGAATTTAGGTGAATTGCGTATTCAATTTGAAAAGCAAGTTCATCCAGAAACGGCAAATACACCTGCGCCTGTTGCAACTAATACTACACCAAATAAAGCAATTGAAACTCCGGCTGTAACAACTCCAGCGGTAGCCACAACACCGACGAAGAAACCGTAATAAAACAGAGATAGGCTGATATTAGAAATTTATCAGCCGTAAAATAAACAAAAAGCCAAAAGTGTTATTGATACATTTTTGGCTTTTTGATTTTTGATTTTTGATTTTAAAGGCGTTTAAATGCTTCTTTAACAATGGTTATCAGATCTTCACGGTTATTTTTTTGGGTTGTAAAACCGGCAATAGCAATTTGTTTTTCAGGTAAGTAATAAGCTACTGACCCCCAATAACCAAGATGATAGTAAAGTGTGCCTAGGTCAGTTTCTTCGGCCATTAAACCTAAACGATAATTTGCAGCACCTGTATGTGATCCTTGCCATTTCATCTCTTTTAAGGTTGATGGATGCAAGTAAACTCTATCTTCGAAGAGGTCAGCTGTAAATTTAGCTAACTCAAGGGTTGTCATCACAAGCCCGCCACCGCCAAAAGCATCCATTGAAGCATCAATATGAGTACCTTCGTGCTCACCTGTAAACTGTCTAGCACGCGCTTTAGGATGCTTAGGTTGTAGTTCTAAATCTTCCCACCACGTTTGTGGTAAATCTAAGTCTTGGAAATGCAATAATTCACGAACGCTGGTGGCCATATTTTTTCTCATAAACTGAGAGAGGATATCACCTAACAAGATGTATCCTGTATCTGAATAAATGAAGCGTTTTCCAGCTGGAATAATGGGAAAGCCTTGTTGAGCATAGCGCGCTATTTGTTCTTCTCGTGTCCATTTATGAGAGGGATCTTTAATCACATCTTCAAGATAAGCTTCATTTGCATGATCGAATAAACCACTGCTATGGCTTAATAAATGGCGTAGTGTAATGGCTTTAAGATCATACCCTAGCTCTAATAATGTCTGTTGATAATGAGCACTTAAATATTTAGTTATATCATCATCAAGGGATAGAGCATCTTGTTCCCATAAACGTAAAAAAGCGGCTGCGAGAAAGGTTTTTGTATTACTAGCGATTCGAAAAGGTGTATCTACAGTTAATTTTTTCTGGGTACTTTCATCGGCAAATCCGTGCGCCATACCAAAAGGGTACTGAATGCCTGCACCTGTAATATAGATAGCACTTGCTGAAGGTAAGGCATGAAAAGCATCAGTCATTGATTGAACCATAGTTACTTCCTTATCTGTCAGGAAAATAAATCAGCAAAAAGGGTGTACTTTGCACCCTTTATTATATTGCAGAAATTTTTTATTTACTTTTTGTTGCTGCTCGTAATTCTGTTACTGTTTTACCACCTATTCCCCAGTTATCTGTTTCAACTTCATCAATTACCACAACCGTGGTTGCTGGATTTTTGCCTAATACATCAACCAAAAGTTGTGTTGCTCCCGCAATGAGCTGCTCTTTTTGCTCTGCGGTTGCACCTTCGCGTGTAATTTTAATATTAACGTATGGCATTGTTTTTCCTTATTACGTTATTTATAGGCGGTTAATGCAGGGAATTAACCATATAGTTTTATCATAAAGTTAAGATGTTGATTGCGTTTCAGACAACTGTTCTTTGCGCATATTTGGGCCATCAGTGGCGATCCACGCGGCACAAAAGAGTGTTAATCGGGCAAAAAAGTAGAAGAAAGCCATTAAACCTATCACTGAACCAAATGCGGCACCTGAAGGTGAGCTTGCGATTTTGGGTAGCATCCATGTCATAACGGATTTCAATATTTCAAAACCAATGGCAGCGATAAGTGTGCCTTTAATAAGCGAAATTCGTTTTGGTTGATGGCGAGGTAAGATCCACAATATCCATAAAAATAGTAAATAGTTTGCAGTAATGGAAATAGTTAAGCCGATGGTTGTCCATGCTGGCGTTAGCCATTCAATACCGTCTAATCCCAATGTGTGAACAATCATTCTTTGGGCTGAACCTGCCACAGAAGTTAGCGTAATAGTGACAATTAACGCAAAAAGTAAGCCAATTAGCGCTAAAAAGTCGCGAAAGTAGCGGAAATAGATTTTCTCTTGCTCTTCTTTATTTCTTTCCCAAACGGGGCGTGATTGAGCCAAAATGGCTTGGCGTAAATTACCCACCCAATTAACACCAGAATAAAGTGCAATTGCTAAACCAGTTAAACCAACGGTTGTACGCTGGCGAACTGCGGTATCAATACTTTGTTGAACTGTGGATGCAAGCGTTGGATCGTCAATGCTATTTGCGACACCTGTAATTAATTTAGCGAGTAAATCTGGATTTGAGGCCAAAACAAAACCCGCACAGGCAAAAGAAAGCATTAATACTGGGATTAATGATAAAAATGAAAAGTAAGTAATAGCTGCGCCGAACTGATTTCCCATTCTGTCAGTGAAACGTTCTGCTGCACGAATAAGGTGTGCAATAAAAGGGATATTGGTGATGAAGTTACTGATTTTTATCCCAATTCCAATGGCTTTTTTCCCACCATGAAGCCCTTTTTCCAGCCCTTTTTTTAGTGGCTGAGTCAGTTGAGTTTTTTCACTTACTGTTTTTTGTTGCTGCTCTTCTGACATATATCCTCTTTAATTAGATCAGTCCATTTTCAATAAATTAATGTTACTACTATAGTTTTCACTCAAAAATATCATAGCTTAATTTCTATTACACACCTTATGCTTATTGTAATTAGCCACTGATTTAGGAGATGTATTTGTTTGTTCTGGCTTAAGTGTAGATGATGCTCTATTAAAAGGTGTAGATAATCTTGTACTTAATAAAGGATAAAAAACCAATACAGCAATTCTGAAATTAAGTTTAGTTTAATAAGAGAATGGCTACTCACTTATTGTTTTAGTCTGTATTTCACAGTCAAATAAGGAGTAGGCATTAATTATTGATGATAACTACTTTGTCAGTAGATTTAATTCTTCTTCAATTGCTTTTAAATCAGCTTTTTCTTCAGCTAGCTTTCTTTCTTGTTTAGCAATTTTATCTGCATCACCTTTAAGTTGTGCTTCTTTTAATTCGAGCTCACGCTCTTTAACGTCAAGTTGTTTTTCACGTAATTCAAGGCGTGTGTTTTCAACCACTTTTTCAGGTGTGCAATAGCGTTCAACATTTTGTAATGCTCGCTCCAAGCCTTGGATACGATATTGATTACCATGTGCTTTTGCATATTCCATCTGCTTTTGGATATTCTGTTTTTTTATTTCACAACCATTGGTTGATCTATCGGCATAAGCATTACTTGCGAGTAAGCTTAAGGTTATGGCAGTAAAAAGTAATTTTTTCATCTTTCTATCCTATTTAAACTTAAGTGAAATATGGGCTTATCATAACGGCTGAATACTAAGACACAACGTTTCTTTCGCTTTCAATGAAGAAGTTCGGCTTTTTCTGATACACTGAGTTTAATCACTATTTCTGAGTAAATTAATTACTAAGCTATACTTATTTCTAACGGAAGATAAAGAATGCTGAGCTATCGCCATAGTTTCCATGCTGGCAACCACGCCGATGTTTTAAAACATATTGTTCAAACACTCATCATTGAGTCTTTAAAAGAGAAAGAGAAACCTTTTCTTTATCTTGATACTCATGCTGGCGCTGGACGTTATCAATTAACCAATGCTCATGCGACTCGCACTGGCGAATATTTAGAAGGGATCGCACGCTTATGGCAGCAAGAAGAAGTGCCTGAGCTTATTTTGCCTTACCTTGAAGCGGTTGGAGAATTAAACGCAAGTGGGGAACTGCGTTATTATCCGGGATCACCTCTATTAGCGAGCAAATTACTAAGAGAACAAGATTCCTTAGCGCTAACAGAATTACATCCAACGGATTTTCCTTTATTACGTACCGAATTCTCTCGTGACGAGCGAGTTAGAGTTTCTCGTGAAGATGGTTTTGGCCAATTAAAATCTAAGTTACCTCCGCCAAGTCGTCGTGGATTCGCATTAATTGATCCACCTTATGAACTCAAACAAGACTATTCTGCTGTTGTTAAAGGTGTTGTTGAAGGCCATAAGCGCTTTGCGACAGGAACTTATGCGATTTGGTATCCCGTTGTTCACCGTCAGCAAATCAAACGCATGTTAAAAGAGCTTGAAGCAACAGGGATCCGTAAGATTTTACAAATTGAATTAGCAGTAAAACCCGATAGTGATCAACTAGGGATGACTGCATCAGGCATGATTGTGATTAATCCACCTTGGAAATTAGAATCACAAATGAAATCAATACTCCCTTGGTTACATAAAACCTTAGTTCCTGAGGGTATTGGACATACATTAGTTGAGTGGGTTGTACCAGAATAAGCATCTTTATTATTGTTTTTGCCTATTACTGTAAAAGCTAAAATCTGACGTGCTATGTTTTAAATTTTGTCATAATAGACATCATGATATGAAAGACTTAGCCTGTGAGTTACCTATTTTTCTACAGATAAATGGATCAGAGAAATGACGAGCAAACATTACGATTACATCGCCATCGGTGGCGGTAGTGGCGGTATTGCATCAATTAATAGAGCGGCAATGTATGGCCAAAAATGTGCATTAATTGAAGCGAAAGCGTTAGGTGGCACTTGTGTTAACGTGGGTTGTGTACCTAAAAAAGTGATGTGGCATGCAGCGCAAATTGCTGAAGCTATTCATCAATACGGTCCTGATTATGGTTTTGATACCACAGTGAACCGTTTTGATTGGGATACGCTAATTAGTAGCCGTTCTGCTTATATTGACCGTATTCATCAATCTTATGACCGTGTCTTAGGTAATAACAAAGTTGATGTTATCCAAGGGTTTGCTCGTTTTGTTGATGCCAATACGATTGAAGTTAATGGCGAAAAGATCACGGCTGATAATATTCTGATTGCAACAGGCGGTCGTCCTGTTCAACCTAATATTCCAGGTGCTGAGTATGGTATTAATTCTGATGGCTTTTTTGAATTAAAAGCCTTACCAAAACGTGTTGCTGTTGTTGGTGCTGGTTATATCGCTGTTGAACTTGCCGGTGTGTTAAATGCTTTAGGTAGTGAAACGCACCTATTTGTGCGTAAACATGCGCCACTGCGTAATTTTGACCCATTAATCGTTGAAACACTGTTAGAAGTGATGGAAACCGAAGGGCCTAAATTACATACACACGCTATTCCTAAAGCTGTAATTAAGAATGCGGATGGAAGTTTAACGTTACAACTGGAAAACGGCACAGAGCAGACAGTTGATACATTAATCTGGGCAATTGGTCGTGAGCCAGCAACGGATAACCTGAATCTGGCGGTAACGGGTGTCGAGTTAAATGAAAAAGGCTATATCAAAGTCGATAAATTCCAAAATACCAATGTAAAAGGAATTTATGCTGTTGGCGATAATACAGGTGCAGTTGAATTAACGCCTGTTGCTGTTGCCGCAGGGCGTCGTTTGTCAGAGCGTTTATTTAACAACAAACCTAACGAACATTTAGACTATTCAAATATCCCAACAGTGGTATTTAGTCATCCAGCTATTGGTACTGTTGGTTTAACAGAGCCTCAAGCGGTTGAGCAGTACGGTGCTGATCAAGTTAAAGTGTACAAATCGTCTTTCACAGCAATGTATAGTGCTGTGACTCGTCATCGCCAACCGTGTCGTATGAAGTTAGTTTGTGTTGGTGCAGACGAAAAAATTGTTGGTATTCATGGTATTGGGTTTGGTATGGATGAAATGCTACAAGGTTTTGCTGTGGCTCTGAAAATGGGCGCAACGAAAAAAGACTTTGATGATACTGTGGCAATCCACCCAACTGCAGCAGAAGAATTTGTTACGATGAGATAAGCTATTTTCATTTTATCGCTTAAGCGTATTTTTATTATTATGTAAAAAGCTAGAGTTAACCCTCTGGCTTTTTTTATTGAGAATTTGTACTTACCCCAGTTTTATTTCGAACTCGAATATCCTCTTTTCTACGTATTTTCCAAAAAGTATATTCGTCTACTAACTGACCCATAAACCAGTTACTAGGTAAAGTTACTTATTTTGTAAAAATAAGGCTATTAGATAGTCAGATCATCTTTTTATTTTATGCAATTGTGCGATAGATTTTGCTTGTTTTGTAAACAATATTTTACAGCCCTCCTCGTCATTTGTATCAAAATGTTAATTATTTAAACAATTGCTTTTTCTATTAAAAATTTATCCCATTCTAAATATCTTATTATTTATCAATTGATAATAAACGCAAGGTTTTCATCTCTAGCTCATTAAATGATGATTTTCTATGAAAAAAAATGGTTAAAGTAACCATATTGTATCTATGGATATTGTTGTTCTAAGAAATGGTTAACAAATAATTATAATTATTAACAATATAATGAACTATGGTATTATTCAGTTTTAAAGAAATAAATGAACAACATTATAAATATAAATAGTAAATCCATTACTGAGGTAGAAGATGAAAATTTCAAGGAGAAAGCTGCTTTTAGGTGTTGGTGCTGCGGGTGTTTTAGCCGGTGGTGCTGCGTTAGTTCCAATGGTTCGCCGTGATGGCAAATTCGTTGAAGCTAAATCTAGAGCATCATTTGTTGAAGGTACAGAGGGTGCGCTGCCTAAAGAGTCTGATGCAGTGATTATTGGTGGTGGTATCCAAGGTATCATGACGGCTATCAACCTTGCAGAACGTGGCATGAGTGTCACTATTTTAGAAAAAGGCGAGATTGGCGGTGAACAATCAGGCCGAGCATACAGCCAAATTATTAGTTATCAAACATCACCAGAAATTTTCCCATTACACCATTACGGGAAAATCTTATGGCGTGGAATGAACGAAAAGATTGGTGCTGATACCAGTTATCGTACACAAGGTCGAGTAGAAGCCCTTGCAGATGAAAAAGCATTTGATAAAGCGCAAGCGTGGATCAAAACAGCAAAAGAAACGGCTGGATTTGATACACCATTAAATACGCGCATTATTAAAGGTGAAGAGTTATCAAACCGTCTTGTTGGTGCTCAAACACCATGGACTGTGGCCGCTTTTGAAGAAGACTCAGGCTCAGTTGATCCAGAAACAGGCACACCTGCATTAGCACGCTACGCTAAACAAATTGGCGTAAAAATCTATACCAACTGCGCGGTAAGAGGCATCGAAACTGCTGGTGGTAAAATTTCTGATGTTGTAACAGAAAAAGGTGCAATTAGAACATCTCACGTTGTTCTTGCTGGTGGTATTTGGTCACGTTTATTTATGGGTAACATGGGCATTGATATTCCAACGCTGAATGTTTACTTATCACAGCAACGTGTATCAGGTGTTCCGGGTGCACCTCGTGGTAACGTGCATTTACCAAACGGTATCCATTTCCGTGAGCAAGCCGATGGTACTTATGCTGTCGCACCTCGTATTTTCACAAGCTCTATCGTGAAAGATAGCTTCTTGTTAGGGCCTAAGTTCATGCACCTATTAGGTGGTGGTGAGCTGCCATTAGAATTCTCTATCGGTGAAGATTTATTTAACTCATTCAAGATGGCAACATCTTGGAAATTAGATGAAAAAACACCGTTTGAACAATATCGTGTTGCAACAGCAACGCAAAATACTGAGCACTTGGATGCTGTATTCCAAAGAATGAAAGCTGAATTCCCAGTATTTGAAAAATCACAAGTTGTTGAACGTTGGGGCGCAGTAGTTAGTCCAACATTTGATGAATTACCTATTATTTCTGAAGTCAAAGAATACCCAGGCCTAGTTATCAATACTGCAACCGTATGGGGTATGACCGAAGGCCCTGCTGCTGGTGAAGTGACTGCTGATATCGTTACAGGTAAGAAACCTGTTATTGATCCAACACCATTTAGTATGGATCGCTTTAAGAAGTAAATAACCCCTTGTTTTACTGTAAATTAAACATGTTAAGGAGTTTTCATGCGTTATAAAAGTTTACTTGTTGCTCTGCCTTTTATTTTTGGTGTAGCAAGCGCGAATGCGGAAGGTGTTGTACACCATAAACTAAACGGTATGCCTATTTCTGAGTCTGTTGAAGTAAGTGCAGGTAACAACCTTGTTTTCTTAAGCGGTAAAGTACCAGCTAAGAAATCAGCAGATGCACCAGAAGGCGTATTAGCGTCTTATGGTAATACTGAAGAACAAACTATTAGTGTATTAGAACAAATTAAAACTCACTTAAATGAACTTGGCCTAGACATGAAAGACGTTGTGAAAATGCAAGTCTTCCTAGTTGGTGGCGAAGAAACTAAAGGCGAGATGGACTTTAAAGGCTTTATGAACGGTTATTCTAAGTACTTTGATGCTTCTAAAACTGACCAACTGCCAGCTCGTTCAACTTTCCAAATCGCAAAACTGGCTAATCCAGCATGGCGTGTAGAAATTGAAGTTATCGCAGTTCGTCCTGCAAAATAAGAACGATAGCTTTTACTCAATTTTGAAGTAAAACATAATCAAATAAAACGCTAGAGAAGGGTAACTTTCTTTGGCGTTTTTTTATAGTATCGACATATTATGGCGATATGTCGATAAAATGCGTTTTTATAAACATAATAGCGAGACATGTTTATGGTATCGACATGTTATGGCGATATCTCAACACAAAACTGTCATAAGAATTGAATCAATAATTAGCTACTTTCACCTTGAATAAACTTCACTGGAATAACAGAGATGTTATCTGTTGTTTCTTTATTTTCAATTAATGCGCTAATCACTTCTACGCTTTTTTCAGCCAGTTTTTCAAAGGGTTGTTCAATACAGGTTAATTGGCGCAGTGTTTGGTTTAACCAAGGACTGCCATCGTAAGCAACTATTTTTAATTGTTCTGGAATGGCAATATTTCGTCTTGTTGCTTCATTAAATAATGCCATGGCGGGAATATCAGCAGCAAAAATAGCATCGATCTCTGAATGCAAAGAAAGTATTTTTGTTGCAAAAGAGTGAAAATAGTCTTTCTCTTCTTCTTTCCAATTTACTTTACAAGGAATAGGTTTAATACCTGCCTGAATAAGCGTTTCTTTAAAAGCTAAACAGCTTTGATATGAAGGGGTTGATGATAAATAACTTGAATTATCTTCAATATAGAGGATTTTTTGGCAACCTTTTTGAATAAGGTGTTCTGCTGCTAATCGACCACCAGTATGGTGATCGGAACACACTAGTGGAATATCACGAAGATGACGATCTAGCGTTACCACCGGTCTTTGAATATGCTGATATTCACTATCATCCAATAACAGATATTCTGCAATAATACCGTCGATCTGACCGCGTTTAAGCATATCAAAAAATATACGTTCACGTACTTTGCTATTTTGTGTTGCACATAACATCATGCTATAGCCATTTTCAGCGAGCTTATTTTCAATAAAACGTGTCACTGTCGCAAAATAAGGGTATTCAAGGCTATTAATAATGACACCAACAACAGCACTCTTTTGTTGATATAAATTTCTTAGCCAAGTATCTGGAATATAATCTAATTCCTCAACCGCTTTTTTTATTTTTTCTCGTGCAGCTTGAGACACATAGCCACTGTTATTTAATGCTCTGGAAACAGTGCTTGCTGCGACATTGGCTTTTTTTGCGACATCACGGATCCCGGCCATTGAATATGCTGTTGCTCCTTTCAATTAGTTGATGACCTAATATATCTTAATATGATTATGACAAACCCATCTTTATTGAGGTAATTGTGTTTTTTTAGTATGAGCTATTTCACATTTTAGTATGTTAATTACCTTACCCTCTCTTTTAGTGCCTATAGTATCTTATATTAATCATGGAACAGTTCCATATGTGCTAATTACCTTAGTGAGGTGAATATGTCTAATACTTGGTGGAAAGATGCCGTGGTCTATCAAATTTATCCCAAGAGTTATTATGATAGTAACGGGGATGGAGTCGGTGATTTAGCTGGGATCACGGAGAAATTAGATTATATTCAGTCACTTGGTACAAACGTTATTTGGTTATGTCCGATTTTTAAATCACCAATGAAAGACAATGGTTATGATATTGCTGATTATTCTGTTGTCGATCCTATCTTTGGCGATAATAACGCGTTAGATAAACTTATTAGCGAAGCTAAAAAACATGATATTAAAATTCTATTAGATTTAGTATTAAATCACTCTTCTGATGAGCATCCTTGGTTTAAAGCGGCAATTGAAGATCCTAATAGCCCATATAGCGATTATTATATTTTTAAACAATGGGATAAGCCGACTCCTCCTAATAATTTACGCACTTATTTTGATTGTTCCGTTTGGAGTCGCGTTGGAGAAACTAATCGTTGGTATTTCAATTCCTTTGGCCCTGAACAACCGGATTTAAACTGGGAAAACCCACAATTACGTAAAGATATTATCAACATGATAAATGTCTGGATCAAAAAAGGTGTTGCAGGATTTCGTATTGATGCGATTGGTAATTTAAAAAAATCACCTGAAGCCTTATCTGAATATCAATTTGAACCTGATAAAGATGATGGTTCAGCGTCTTTAGTGCCTTGGGTATTAAATCAACCTGGTATTGATAAGTTTTTAACTGAATTAGTCGAGAATACTTTTAAGCCTGCAAATAGTATGACGGTTGCAGAAATTGATGTACCTGAAAAAGATTTACGCGCTTATGTTGGCGAGAATGGTTATTTTTCCATGGTATTTGATTTTAGTATCGCTGATTTAGATATTCGTAATGAGAAACCATTTACCATTAATCCAATCACAGGTGAAAGATTAAAACCTGTATTTATTAAAAGTCAGCTAGATACTCAACGCGTAGGTTGGGGAGCACCTTATTTAGAAAATCATGATCAGCCTCGTTCATTAAATAAATTTCTTCCTAAAGGGGCGATTAATGTAACTAGTGCCAAAATGTTAGCGACATTTTTATTAACTCAACGAGGAACTCCTTTTATTTATCAAGGGCAAGAAATTGGCATGACTAATTGCCCAATGACATTAGAAGAACATGATGATTTGCATGTTTTTAAATTATATGAATGGGGTAAAAAATTAGGTTATAGCGACGAGCAAATAATTGAATACTTTAATGACCGTAGCCGTGATAATTCAAGAACACCTTTTCAATGGGATCGTGAAATAAATGGTGGTTTTAGTACTGGAAAGCCATGGCTAAAAGTTAACCCTAATTATGTGGATATTAATGCAGAGCAAGAGACACAAGATAAACATTCTCTTTTCGCTTATTATCAACAATTAATTGCATTAAGACGACATTCAAAGATCAGTGATATTTTGGTCTATGGTGAATTCTCGCCATTGGTTTCACCAGAAAACGTGATTGCTTTTAAGCGTACTTATGATGGTAACTCAGTCAATATTTACTGTAATTTTAGTGGTGAAGAAAAAGCACTTACCATTAAAGCTAAAGATATTTATTTGCATAACAGCCCAATAGTGGAAGATGCACAAGGTGGTCTTATTCTTCAACCTTATCAAGCAATTATTTTTGTTTAATTTTTTCTATTTAATTGAAGCTAAAGCGCCTTTATAAGGCGCTTTAGTCTTTGCAATTTTTATTTCGTCAGCTTCAGCCAATCTGCAATAAATTCTGCAATAGCCTCGGGTGCATTGATATCTAGTAGTGGGAAATCTACGTTTAAATCACAATCACTGGCGACGGCAATAACGTGCTCATCAAGTAAGTCATTAAAATTACGTTCGTTGATATGGCGATAGAGCGCAATTTTAGGAATAGCTTCGCCTTTAAAGCCTTCGACTAAGATTAAATCTAGCTTACTCGTATCAAAACGAGATGCGAGGTAATACAAATCTAATTCTGGTAGTTCTGGCGTCTCTGTCATTAATGCCCAACGTTGTTGGCTTGCGACTAATGTCTGATCTGCTCCTGCTTTTCTGAGTTCGTAACTGTCTTTTCCGGGCTTATCCACATCCATATCATGATGAGTGTGCTTGATCATGCCTACACGAATTTCTCTTTTGCGTAATTCTGGAATAAGTTGTTTTAGTAGTGTCGTTTTACCCGTTCCACTCCACGCCGTGATCCCTAAAAGGGGTAAATCTACTTGTGCCATATTTTTCATTCCTATTTTTTTAATTTGTTGGCTTTTTCAATATCGTCAGGGGTATTTAAATTAATAAAAGCACTTGCTTGATCCGCAAATAAAACAGAATGCGCATTTATCTGTTTCATAAACAACATTAATTTTCGATCACCTTGTGCTAAATAAGTTTCTAGCATAGGAATAATACGACGATTTAGCAGTGCTAAGGTAGGATGTTCTCTTTCACCATCATCAACATAAACGGCTAATGCATCGCCTCTTTGCTCATAGAGTTTTTCAACTAAATTAAGAGGGAAATAGGGGACATCGCAAGGTACAAAAGCAACCCAAGGTGTTGAAGCTTGCTTTAATAACGTGAGCATGCCAGCTAAAGGCCCTGAAAATCCTTCTATTTCATCTGTAATAACAGGATATTGGCTTTGGCGATATTGTTCTAAATTTCGGTTAGCACTAATCAGTATGCTATCAACTTGAGGTGCTAGTTTTTGGGCAATATGGCGGTATAAAGGCTGTCCATGTAGAATTTGAAGCCCTTTATCAGCCCCTCCCATTCGTGTTGCTTGGCCACCCGCAAGTATACCGCCTGTAATATTCTTCATTTTCATATTCAATATTTGTGAATAAATTGGCTAAATTTTCCGAACGATTTTTATCAAGGAAAGACGATATACTAATAAAAAATATCGACTTAATGAGATTTCATGTAAAGCGACAGCAATTTTTATCAAAAAAGCGTAATCTTTACGCATATTGACAGAGGTTTCCTTTTTCTATCGGATAATAATTGGTACTTTGTTGTTGTAATTAATAATAAGGATTTTTTGTATGAAATGTCACCGTCTTAATGAAGTTATGGAATTATTGCACCCAGTTTGGGAAGAAAATTCTGATTTAAACTTAATTCAATTATTGCAGAAACTGGCTGATGAAGCGGGTTTTAAAGGTCAATTATCTGATCTGACTGATGATATTTTGATTTACCATCTGAAAATGCGCGGTTCAGCGCCAACAGATGTGATACCAGGACTGAAAAAAGATTACGAAGAAGATTTTAAAACCGCCATTTTACGTGCTCGTGGCGTGATTAAAGATTAAATTCAGGATAGAAAATGGAAATGTCTGCCTCATTTAATTTTCAGGGACTTTCACCTGATAACATTTGGGACGCGTTAGTTAAAATCGGTTTTTATCCTGAGTCAGGGTTAACGGAATTAAATAGCTATGAAAATCGTGTTTTTCAATTTATGGATGAGCATCGACAACGTTATGTGGTGAAATTTTATCGCCCTCAACGCTGGTCGTATGAACAAATAAAAGAAGAACATGAATTCGTTTTAGCATTAAAGGAGGCAGAGGTATCCGTTGCTGCCCCTTTAATGATTAATAGTGAGACAGTTCATTTTTCTGATAATGGCTTTTATTTTGCAATATTCCCTAGCATAGGGGGAAGAGCATATGAAACTGATAATTTATTTCAGCTAGAAGAAGTAGGACGCACATTAGGGCGCATTCATCAAATAGGCAGAAAAAAGAGTTATGAGTACCGACCGACAGTTTCTATTGCAGAATATCTGATAGCGCCAAAATTAGAATTTGAAAGTAGTGCGTTAATTCCTAATAACCTCAAACCTCAATTTATAGAGGTTATAGATAAACTTATTCATGATGTGCGTCCTAGAATAGAGGACTCTGCATGGCAAATATTACGGCTACATGGTGATTGCCATCCCGGTAATATATTGTGGCGTGATGAAGTTGTAATGGTTGACTTTGATGATTCCCGAATGGGATCTGCGGTACAAGACTTTTGGATGTTATTGAATGGCTCACGGCAAGAGCAGGTTATACAGTTAGATACGATCCTTGAGTCTTATTATGAATACCAAGATTTTGATTTACGTGAATTGTCATTAATTGAACCACTAAGAGCAATGAGAATGGTGCATTATCTCGCGTGGGTATTAAAACGCTGGAATGATCCTGCTTTCCCTCGTGCTTTTATTTGGTTTCAAGAGCAAGATTTTTGGTTTAAGCAATTAGCCTTATTCAAGGGACAAGTGGAGCAGTTAAATGAGCCTCCTTTACAACTTAGTCCAATGTATTAATTCTTAGGAGACGATGAGAAATGAAAAAGATTTGGCTGGCGTTAGCAAGTATGGTGTTAGCATTCAGTGTTTCTGCTGCTGATTTTTCTGAAGGAAAACAGTATACGAACCTTTCTAAACCTGTTGCATCAGCGCCTGATGTTGTTGAGTTTTTCTCTTTTTATTGCCCACATTGTTATCAATTTTCTGAAGTGTATAAAGTCAATAGTACTGTTGAAAAGAATGTACCAGAAAATACTAATATTGTCCGCTACCACGTTGATTTCTTAGGACCTTTAGGTAAAGACTTAACACGTTCTTGGGCTGTAGCAATGGCCTTAGGTGTTGAAGATCAAGTTTCTCCAGTTTTATTTAAAGGTATTCAAGAAACGCAATCTATTCGCTCTGTTGACGATATCCGTAATGCCTTTATTAAGGCTGGCGTTAAAGGCGAAGATTATGATGCTGCAATGAATAGCTTTGTGGTGAATTCTTTAGTTAGCCAACAACAAAATGCTGTCGCTGATTTCCAAATCAATGGTGTTCCTGCCATGATCATTGGTGGTAAATATAAAATGAAAAATGATGGTATCAGCGCAAAATCACCAGAAGAGTATGCAAAAACATATTCTGATATTGTGAATCAATTATTGCTGAAAAAATAATATAGGCTTAATTTTTTCCTATATAGACTAAGTAAAAGTATATAGATTCTTATATGAAAAATAGCACTCAAGACATAGGAGTGCTATTTTTTTTACTTTCATATTTTTGTCATAATATAACTATCCACATTAATAAAAAATATTGAGATTAATTTATAATATCTTAATGATTTCGCTAAGTGATTGATTTTTTAATTGTGTTAATAAATTTAAAAGGAAGCTAACTTATTAATATAGAGAGAGTTACAAAACTACTCACAGAGTTATCCACAGGTTGTTCTGGTGTTGTCTAAAAAATAAATCCTTAATAAAAAAGATGATACTAATATGAACGTTAATATTTATGATGAATAAATAGCTCTATCTTAAATACTTTCTAATTTACACAGTAAGTTTACTTTTTATTCTTTGTTTTTAATTGAAATCAGATTAATGGATATGGCTTCTGATAAAAAAGTACTTTAATTAATATTAAGTTATCATTCATACTTATTCTTTCTGTTAAGTTCGGTTAATAATAAATAATTGAGTATTTAAGCCGAATTTCTGCATTTAAGAACAGGTAAAATTCGTCTATTGGGCTGTGATGTGGCATTCTAGTCATATCAACGAACCTCAGAACAATGATGAACAGATTATGGTCCAGATAGCAGAAAACCCCTTTATCCTTGTAGATGGCTCTTCATACCTTTATCGTGCCTATCATGCCTTTCCACCGCTAACCAATAGCCAAGGTGAGCCAACGGGTGCGATGTATGGTGTGTTGAACATGCTGCGTAGCTTGATAATACAGTATAAGCCAAGCCATGTTGCGGTTGTGTTTGACGCTAAAGGTAAAACATTCCGTGATGAGTTGTATGAGGAATACAAATCTAATCGTCCTCCAATGCCAGATGATCTGCGTGAACAAATAGCGCCTTTACATGAGATGGTGCAAGCAATGGGTTTACCCTTGTTATCTATTTCAGGTGTGGAAGCGGATGATGTTATTGGAACATTGGCACTAAAAGCGGCGGCTGATGGGCGTGATGTCCTAATAAGCACTGGTGATAAAGATATGGCGCAATTAGTGACGCCAAAGATCACGCTGATTAACACCATGACCAACGTTATTTTGGGTCCTGATGAAGTTAAAGAAAAATATGGCGTTCCTCCTGAACTGATTATTGATTTCCTCGCATTGATGGGCGATTCATCGGATAACATCCCTGGTGTCCCCGGTGTTGGTGAAAAAACCGCACTAGGTCTTCTACAAGGGCTTGGTAGTTTAGATGATATCTATCAACAGCTTGATAATATTGCAACATTGAGTTTCCGTGGCGCTAAAACACTTGGCGCTAAAATGGCCGAGCATGAGAAAGTGGCAAAACTTTCTTATAAGCTGGCAACGATTAAAACTGATGTTGAACTCGATAAAACGTTTGATGATTTAGTGGTTAATGAGCCAAATTTAGATCAATTATTAGAGATGTTCACGCGTTATGAATTTAAACGCTGGATAAGTGATCTTCAAAATGGTGGCTGGTTAGCACAACGCAGTACACACAAAGTTGCAGTGCCTTACACCTCAGAAGCTGTTAAACCCAAAGAAGCACCTGTATCAGCTAATTTTCCTGTTATTACACAAGAGAATTATGAAGCTGTCTTAACGCATGAAAGTCTGGCGCGATGGGTTGAGCTTCTCAAAAAAGCACCTGCATTTGCATTCGATACAGAAACGGATAGTTTAAATAATATTGATGCTCGTTTAGTGGGATTATCATTTGCTATTGAGCCGGGTAAAGCCGCTTATATTCCACTACGTCATGAGTATTTAGATGCGCCAGACCAACTTCCTGTTAATGAAGTGCTAGCGGCATTAAAACCCATTTTAGAAGATAAAAATATTTTAAAAATTGGGCAAAACTTGAAGTTTGATCGTGGCATTATGGAAAATGAAGGTATCGAATTAAACGGTATTCATTTTGATACGATGTTGGAGTCTTACGTATTAAATAGCGTGAGTAATCGACATGATATGGATACTTTGGCTGAAAAACATTTAAACCATAAAACCACGACATTTGAAGAGATCGCGGGTAAAGGTAAAGGTCAACTTACCTTTAACCAAATTGAGGTTGAGCAAGCGACGTTATATGCGGCTGAAGATGCCGATATCACTTTATTACTCCATCAAGCGCTATATCCTCAAATAGACGCTATTGAGCCTCTTAAGCATGTTTACCGCGATATCGAAATGCCATTAGTTCCTGTGCTTTCTAGAATGGAACGCAAGGGAGTATTAATTGATGCTCAAGTGTTAGCTGTTCAATCTCAAGAAATTACACAACGTTTGGCTGAAATTGAAAAAGAGACGTTTGCGTTAGCTGGACAAGAGTTTAATCTCTCTTCACCTAAGCAGTTACAAGAAATTTTATTTGATAAATTGCAATTGCCAGTTATCAAGAAAACCCCGAAAGGGGCGCCATCTACCAATGAAGAAGTATTAGAAGAATTAGCACATAGCCATGAATTGCCTCGCTTAATCTTAGAGCATCGTGGTCTTGCGAAACTGAAATCTACCTATACTGATAAATTACCATTGATGGTAAATAGTAAGACGAAGCGTGTACATACTTCATATCATCAAGCAGTGACGGCAACGGGGCGTTTATCTTCTCGTGATCCGAATCTTCAAAATATTCCAGTGAGAAATGAAGAAGGGCGTCGAATTCGCCAAGCATTTATTGCGCGTGAAGGTTTTAAAATTGTTGCTGCCGACTATTCACAAATTGAATTACGGATCATGGCACATTTATCGCAAGATAAAGGTTTGTTAGATGCCTTTGCTCAAGGTAAAGATATTCACCGTGCAACTGCATCTGAAGTGTTTGGTATACCTTTAGAAGACGTCACCTCTGAGCAACGTCGTAGTGCGAAAGCGATCAACTTTGGTCTTATTTATGGCATGAGCGCATTTGGCTTATCGCAACAGATTGGTGTTGAGAGAAGAGAAGCTCAGCGTTATATGGATCTCTATTTTGAACGTTATCCAGGTGTCTTGGACTATATGGAGCGCACACGTAAACAAGCTTCTGAACAAGGCTATGTTGAAACGTTAGATGGTCGTCGCCTCTATTTACCAGAAATTAATTCAAAGAATGCAATTCGTCGTAAAGCTTCAGAGCGTGAGGCGATTAATGCGCCAATGCAGGGTACCGCTGCGGATATTATCAAAAAAGCTATGATTGCTGTGGATAATTGGATTTGCAATGAATGTCCTGCTGATGTGCATATGATTATGCAAGTACACGATGAATTAGTGTTTGAAGTGCGAGAGTCTTACCTAGAGAACGCAAATATCATGATCCATAAATTGATGGAAAGCAGTATGGAATTAGCTATTCCGTTGAAAGTGGAAGTAGGTATTGGTAATAACTGGGATGAAGCACACTAGTTTTTAAGTATCGTTTTTAAATATTAAAAGGGCACAATGAAATACATTGTGCCCTTTATTTTTTATGTCAAAACTTATCAATATGTGAAAAAGAGATAAGTGAATAATTAAGCAACTTGCGAGTCTATCAGCTTGCTTAATTTCTTCTGTTTTTTCTCAATCCGTTGGCGTTTTAACGGAGATAAATGGTCAATAAAAAGTTTGCCATCAAGATGGTCTAACTCATGCTGAATGCAGCCTGCAAACAAATCAGCGGCTTCAAATTCAATTTCATCACCATTTCTATCCAATGCCTTAACCTTTAAGAAGCGGTAACGCTCTGTTGGGGCAAAAGAATCTGGAATAGATAGACACCCATCCATCATATCCATCACTTCATCTTCAGTGCTGATAATTTCAGGATTGATAAGTGCAATCGGTTGATCTCGGTTTTCAGAAACATCAATTACAACAATGCGTTTAGATACATTAACCTGAGGTGCTGCTAAGCCAATACCTCGTTCTGCGTACATGGTTTCAATCATGTCATCGATTAATGTGCGTATTTCGTCATCTACTTTTTCCACTGGTACTGCGACTCTGCGCAGACGCTCATCTGGAAAACGCAGGAGCGTTAATACAGCCATGGATACCTCATTTTATCGCTAATTACATATTTACTACGGTCTCGCAATAAGCGTATCACAAAATCATTAAGGATAAACCGCACCTTTTGTGTGATTTGTTCTATTTTTAATCATATTCACGTAAGTGATTAAAGTCTCATAATTATGTAATTAAACTACATTTATTTATGGTTTGAATACATAAACACATAGCTGAATCGTGTCTGCACGTGAAAAAAAATTACAAAAGGGCTTTTATTAACCAATAAAATAGAGTACATTATCTCTCGTAGGGTACAGAGGTAAGATGTTCTATCTTTCAGACCTTTTACTTCACGTAATCGGATTTAGCTGAATATTAGCTGCCCCAGTCGACTTTATTTCGACTGGGGCATTTTTTTATCTAAAATTCACTGAAGTGGTTTGTGCGAGAAGTGAAAGGGAAAAGTGATTTCCCTTTTATCAATAGAAGATCAGAACGCTATCGTTGAGAAAAAAGAAGATAATTAAGCGTTGTCATCATTTGTAGGCTGTTCTTCTGAGCCTGAAAACCATTCATTAAGTGTGTTACGTAGCTTATCAATGCCAATTTTTTTCAATGATGAAAAGTATTCTACGCGGATATCGCCTACTTTATTTGCCAGCTCTTCACGTACGCTCATTAACTGCTTTTTACGCGCGCCTGATGCGAGTTTATCCGCTTTAGTCAGTAAAACGAGAGTAGGAAGCTCTGAGCCCACAGCCCAGTCAATCATTTGCATATCGAGATCTTTTAATGGATGACGAATATCCATTAAAATAACCACACCTTTTAAGCACTCTCTTTTTTGTAGGTATTCACCTAAAGAGCGTTGCCATTTACGCTTCATTTCTTCAGGAACTTGGGCATAGCCGTAGCCTGGTAAATCGACTAAGCGTAAGCCTTCTTCAATTTGAAAAAGGTTGATTAATTGCGTACGGCCTGGAGTTTTACTGGTTCTGGCTAATCCATTTTGTTGGGTTAACGCATTTAAAGCACTGGATTTACCGGCATTAGAGCGACCCGCAAAGGCAATTTCAATTCCTGTATCTGGTGGTAAATGACGGATATCAGGTGCACTGATGATGAAATGTGCTTTTTGGTAATTAAATTGGGTCATTATGGTATAAACCTCTCTGAAATAATGCGGCTTTTCATGCATACTCATTTCAATTTTGCATGAAAATGAATATCTAAAATATTTATTTGCTCTATTTTGGCGCAATTTAATGACTTATAACAGTGCTTAAAAATTAAAATTTACCCTGTTATAACGTAATTAGACTTATTGAGCGTAAATAAAGGTAAATGATTGGCACTATTTACCTCAGCGAATTAGAATCGCTGCATATTAAGTAAGTTGTAGACTATTAAAGTAAAGGATCCCTGCATGTTAAAACGTTTTCTTGTCACCTTCGTTACCGCTTGCACTTTAACAACAGCGACTTTTGCAATGGCAACGGGAGAAACCTTCGTTAAATTAGTCACCTCTGAAGGCAATATTGAAATATCACTGGATAATAAAAAAGCCCCAATTACAACGAAAAATTTTATTCAGTATGTCGAAGATGGGTACTATAACGGCACCACTTTTCATCGTGTTATTCCTGGCTTTATGGTTCAAGGCGGTGGTTTTACTGCTGATTTACAGCAAAAACAAACCAGAGCGCCAATTAAAAATGAAGCCGACAATGGATTACGCAATGTAAAAGGTTCTATTGCCATGGCTCGCACATCAGATAAAGACAGCGCAACCAGCCAATTCTTTATTAATGTGGCTGACAATGCATTTTTAGATCACGGTCAACGTGATTTTGGCTATGCCGTATTTGGTAAAGTTGTGAAAGGAATGGATGTAGTTGATAAAATTTCACAAGCTCCAACTCGTAATATTGGACCTTACCAAAATGTGCCAGTAAAAACGGTCACTATTTTATCTGCGGAAGTCGTAAAACAATAAACGCATTATTAGGATAGGATATTTACTTATTCTAATAAGATAAAATGCATATAAACCGGAATGAATATTTTCATTCCGGGGATTTTTAGTACAAAAAAATCTTTTTTATCCTTCCTTTTTTCGTGTGATCTCCTGCAATAAGTATTCACTACGCTATTAATCACTCTATTCATCATCAATTACCGTCATTCTTGTTATTGCGCAATAAATCAGCAGGTTTTCTTGCTTACTATTCATATTTTACACCTGTGCTATGATAATCGGCTTTGTTGTACCCAAGTCGGTTAAACAACGAGCTATTTTGGCAAATCTACACTCGCTTTAAAATAGTAATAAAATAGATAATGATAAGAAAATCAGTCGGATAGGCTAATATGCTGTTACTTATTGATAATTACGACTCGTTTACCTACAACCTCTATCAGTATTTCTGTGAATTGGGTGCTGAGGTTGTTGTTAAGCGTAACGATGAGATCGGACTTAAAGAGATAGAAAAGATGATGCCAGCACATCTTGTTATCTCGCCAGGACCTTGTACTCCTGATGAAGCTGGGATCTCTCTTGAGGCTATACAGCGGTTTGCCGGTGAAATTCCTATTCTTGGCGTTTGTCTTGGACATCAAGCGATAGGACAAGCTTTTGGTGCATCAGTTATCAGAGCACGAGAAGTGATGCATGGTAAAAATTCATTAATACATCATAATCAACAAGGTGTTTTTAAGGGACTTAATCGGCCTTTAAATGTGACGCGTTACCACTCTTTAGTGATTGATGCGACGACATTACCGGTTCCCTTTGAAGTGACGGCATGGAGCCAACATGATGGAAATGTTGATGAAATTATGGGAATTCGCCATCGTACTCTGCCAATTGAAGGGGTTCAATTTCACCCAGAAAGTATTTTAAGTGAACAAGGACATGAGCTATTAAATAATTTCCTTAAATATTAAATGGATAGCATTTAAATAGCGAAATAAAGCCTTTTTATACAAAACCACATTTGATTTTTTATTCATATTTAGTGATTATATTTTCATATTGAATATGAATAACGATCAGGTGGGGTAATGACAAAGCAAAGCATCAACCGGGCAACTTACGATCAAGTAATGTTGCCAATTTATTCACCCGCAGAATTTATTCCTGTCAAAGGGATGGGTAGCCGTGTTTGGGATCAGCAGGGAAAATCGTATATTGATTTTGCTGGTGGTATTGCTGTTTTAGCACTGGGGCATGCTCATCCTGCTCTTAATCAAGCCTTGAAAGAACAAAGCGAACAACTTTGGCATGTTAGTAATATTTTTACTAATGAACCAGCATTGCGTTTAGCACAAAAATTAATAGATAACACATTTGCAGAACGTGTCTTTTTTGCCAATTCAGGCGCAGAAGCGAATGAGGCAGCATTTAAGTTGGCTCGCCATTATGCCATCACTCGCCATAGTCCTTATAAAACTAAAATTATTGCTTTTCACCATGCATTCCACGGCAGAACACTGTTTACAGTATCTGTTGGTGGGCAACCTAAATATGCAGATGGTTTTGGCCCTAAGCCAGCAGATATCGTGCATATTCCTTTCAATGATTTAGAGGCGGTTAAAGCGGTTATTGACGACCATACTTGTGCTGTCGTATTGGAACCTGTGCAAGGTGAAGGTGGTGTCACGGCAGCAACACCTGAGTTTATGAGAGGGTTACGTGAATTGTGCGATAAGCATCAAGCTCTGCTTGTCTTTGATGAAGTACAAACAGGTATGGGACGTACAGGCAAGCTTTTCGCCTATATGAACTATGATGTGACACCAGACATTATTACCACTGCAAAAGCGCTAGGAGGTGGTTTTCCACTCAGTGCGATGTTAACAACACATGAAATAGCTTCTGTAATGGGCGTAGGGACTCATGGTACAACT
The DNA here is from genome assembly GCF_047921555.1 of Proteus sp. LHD240705. Taxonomy (NCBI): domain Bacteria; kingdom Pseudomonadati; phylum Pseudomonadota; class Gammaproteobacteria; order Enterobacterales; family Morganellaceae; genus Proteus; species Proteus sp. LHD240705. Next base: position 26,001 of record NZ_JBLRMI010000006.1, on the reverse strand, counting down.
TATGGTGGCAATCCATTAGCTTGTGCAGTGGGTAATGTCGCATTTGATTTAATTAATACACCTGAGGTACTTGAGGGTGTAGAAAAGCGCTATCAATGGATTGTGGATGAACTGGTGGCAATTAATCAAACGTACGATGTCTTTTCGCAAATCCGTGGACAAGGTTTATTGATCGGTGCGCAATTGGCACCACAATATAAAGGTAAAGCCAAAGAGTTACTCGGTCTTGCTGCCAAACATGGCTTAATGATGTTAAACGCAGGAGCAGATGTGATGCGTTTTACACCATCGTTAATTATTACCCAAGAAGAATTACAAGAAGGAATGGTGGCATTAAAAGCGGCTATTGCGGAATTTGTAAAAGGGTAGTGCGGACTATAAACCCCATCTATAAGGATGGGGTTTATACAGATTGTATCATCAATAGCCCTTTTATTGGGCTATTGTTTGTTCGGGATAGGGAAACTTAGCGAGTCCCGTAAACGACGATAGTTTTACCGTGTGCTGAGATCAGGTTTTGATCTTCTAGCATTTTGAGAATACGGCCTACAGTTTCGCGTGAACAACCAACGATTTGACCAATTTCCTGACGTGTAATTTTAATTTGCATGCCATCAGGATGCGTCATGGCATCGGGTTGTTTTGCTAAGTTTAGTAAGGTTTGTGCAATACGGCCTGTAACATCAAGGAAAGCAAGGTTACCTACTTTTTCTGATGTTGTTTGTAATCTGTTCGCCATTTGAGCAGAAAGGCGCATCAGAATATCAGGGTTAACCTGAATTAATTGACGGAATTTTTTATAGGAAATTTCTGCTACTTCACAGGCTGTTTTTGCTCTAACCCATGCACTACGTTCTTGATCTTCTTCAAATAATCCAAGTTCACCGATGAAATCCCCCTGATTTAGGTAGGAGAGGATCATTTCTTTTCCTTCTTCATCTTTAATAAGAACAGCCACGGAACCTTTAACAATATAATAAAGTGTTTCCGCTTTCTCACCTTGGTGGATCAGCGTGCTCTTGGATGGATATTTGTGAATATGGCAGTGTGACAAAAACCATTCAAGAGTCGGGTCTGTTTGCGGCTTGCCGAGAACCATTCGCGTTATCCTCTGTACGTTAAATGCAGCCTTTCAAAACGGATAGGTTCCCTTTTGATACAGCGTGCTTAAAAATCCTATCTTTACCTATTAACTTCCTGAGAACACGGTAAGTTAATATGGAGTAGATTATAATAAATGAGAAAATAATGCATTGATCTTAACCACTATCATCAAGCAGATATTGTTTTTAACACAATTAGTGCATTAAGTCTCGTTTTACGCAGTCAGCATAATAAACCTATTTGCTAATTGCTAGTTGAATTATGAGAATGTACTCTTTTAGTTTCTGTCATCTTTAGGGGAAAATAAATGGAAGCGAGAGTTAAGTGGGTAGAAGATTTATCTTTTGTCGGTGAGTCTTCTTCTGGCCATCAAATCATGATGGATGGAAATTCAGGTGATAAAGCACCAAGCCCAATGGAAATGGTATTAATTGCTGCGGGTGGGTGTAGCGCTATTGATGTTGTGAGCATTTTACGTAAAGGTCGTCACCAAGTGACTGATTGTGAAGTGAAATTAACATCAGAAAGACGCGAAGAAGCCCCTCGTCTATTTACTGATATTAATTTACATTTTATTGTTTCAGGTAAAGAATTAACGGATAAAATCGTAGAACGAGCTGTTCAATTATCCGCAGAAAAATATTGTTCTGTTTCTTTAATGCTAGGAAAAGCAGCCAATATTACGCATTCATTTGAAATAAAAGATGCTGACTAATTTTGATATTTTAAAATAAAGTTTAATTCGAAAAATAATATCCCTTAATTAATGGGATATTATTTTTATAGAGATAAATTTTATTTTGGTTAACTTATCTTTTCGCCATTTAATAATTTTTTGACTAATGGCGCCATAATTAATTCCATCGCTAATCCTAATTTCCCGCCCGGTACAACAATAGTATTTATTGTTGACATAAATGAGCCATGCAACATCGCAAGCAAATAGGGAAAATCAATATCGGTTAAGCCTCGAAAACGAATAACAATAAAGCTTTCATCGAGAGTGGGGATTGCTTTGGCAGAAAAAGGGTTTGAAGTATCAACCGTTGGAACTCGTTGGAAGTTAATGTGAGTGCGTGAGAATTGAGGAATAATATAGCTAATATAATCATCCATTGAACGTACAACCGAATCTCTTACCGCCTCTTGTGAGTGTCCTCTTTCTGTGGTGTCTCGAATAAGCTTTTGTATCCACTCTAGGTTTACGATAGGGACAACACCCACTAGTAAATCAACATGTTGTGCGACATTGTGCTCATTGGTGACAACGCCCCCGTGTAACCCTTCATAAAAGAGAACATCGGTATTATTTGGCAAAGGCTCCCAAGGTGTAAATGTACCCGGTAATTGGTTGTAGGGAGTGGCTTCATCATAAGAGTGTAGATACTTGCGAGATTGGCCTTGTCCTGTATCACTATACTGACTTAAGGTCTTACTCAGTAAGCTAAAATCATTTGCTTCAGGGCCAAAATAACTGATATGTCTACCTTGTTCTCTGGCTTTTCTTATCGCCATATCCATTTCAGGACGGGTATAGCGATGGAAACTATCTCCATCAATCAATGCAGCATTTGTATTGAGTTGTTGGAATATCTTACGAAAAGCTTGGCTTGTTGTGGTAGTTCCTGCACCACTTGAGCCAGTCACTGCGATGATAGGATGCTTGATTGACATAGGTTATCCTTTTGCTAAATAAGGTTGGCCCTTATTGACGGCGATACATCGCTTGCTTTGAATAACTAACCAGAGCGAAACTGCGATGCCGGCATAATATTGACGCTCTCATGAAGTTCTGACCAAACCAATACGGCTTCACCGGATTTAAGTTGTTTTTTTACGTCGGCGACTTTTTGTTCAAGCGTTTTCTCTTGGATACCATAATCAGTGCCTTCTCGTAAAACAAAACTTTCAATAAGATTATCAAGTGTCTCTGTAGAAAGCTCATTCCAAGGAATTATCATTTGGTTTTCTCCAAATAAGCGGATAACCAGTCAGGTATTCGGCTTTCAAGCCACATCACGGGTTTAGACAGTTTTCCACTTACAAAACCGACATGCCCACCAAACTCGGTGAGTTGATATTCAATGTTATTTGGTAAGGTCGTGATATCAGGAATAACATCCGCAGACATAAAAGGATCATCTTTCGCGTGAATAATCAGTGTTGTTTTCTTTATTTTATTTAATAAAGGTAATGCACTGCATTGGCGATAATAATCCAACGCATCTTTAAACCCGTGAATTTTAGACGTGATAAGATCGTCAAATTGACGTAGTTTTTTAATGGATTTTATCGTCAATAAGCTGATTGGTAATGATTCAGGATAGCGAATAAGCTTGCGTGTCGCGTTATTTTTCAGCTCTTTTAACAGATACCATTGATAAAAACGAGAAAAGCCATGTTCAATTTTTGTTGAGCATGGTTCTAGCATCAATGGTGCAGAGACAATAACGGCAGCATCTACAACCGCATTTTCACCGCTTTCTGCGAGATAATAGGCAAGCATATTTCCACCAAGAGAGTAGCCAACGGCGGCTGTTGGTTGCTCACCAAATTCCTTTTTCAACCAATTTAAGAAGTAGCGAGCATCTTCCGTTTCACCTGAGTGATAAATGCGCTTTTGTCTATTGGGTTCACCACTACATCCTCTAAAGTGCATCACAACGCTTAGCCAGCCTCTCTCTTTTGCTGCGGCCAACATGCCGTGAGCATAAGGGCTACTAAATCCACCTTCTAAGCCATGAAAAATGACTAAGCGCGGTTTATTGAGTGCCGTTGTCGGATCTTCACTCCACGCTAAATCGACAAAATCGTTGTCTGGGAGATTGAGTCGTTGCCAATGTGGCGTAAGTTGTGGCGTCCTACGTACAATTCTTGGTAAGAGCGTTTGTAAATGTGGATTTTTAGCCCAACGCATTGGATTAAAGTATTGAGACATATTTTCCGTCTATCAAAATGAATTAACACTTGTTTGCTAAATAACATACTGCTATTTTCGGTGAAAATAAAACATCTGTCACATCTTTGAGCACTTATAATGACAATTAGTCTGATTTCATCGTTAGCTATTTTCCTATTTATTGCTGCTATCACGCCTGGACCCAACAACTTATTGCTTACTTCATCAGGTGCTAATGTAGGTTTTAAAAGCTCATTAAAGCTGATGGCTGGCATTATGCTAGGTATGCAATGTGTTTTGCTGAGTTCTGCATTTGGTGTTGCCACATTATTGATAATTTATCCTGCACTGCATATTGGATTGAAGGTAGTCGGGAGTGCGTATCTGCTTTGGCTTGCTTGGAAAACAGCAACATCATCTTATCAGCGTTTAGATATTCCAGCAAAAACGCCCCAAGCAGTAAGCTGGTTTCAAGGCGGATTATTGCAATTTCTAAATCCAAAAGCGTGGATGATGGGATTAGGTGCAGTAGGAAGCTTCAGTTTATCGGGCGATGCTTATTTTAGCTCTGTTATTGCTATTAGTATTGTTATGGTTATTGTTAATTTCGTTGCCGGTATTGTTTGGATATTAGGCGGAACATTAATTAGTCTATTTTTACAAAGCAGACAGTCTTGGTTTATTTTTAATATCTCGATGGGATTATTAACGGCACTTTGTGTACCTTTGATTTGGATAGGGTAAATTAAAAAATATTTATAAATCAATAGATAAATTAACTTTCTTGATTAAAGTGATGTTTTTTTAAGTTTGGTTGAAATGATCTTTCTGAATGTGTATCAAAAAAAGAGCATTAATCTATCAAAAGAGAGAGCTGCGATCATCTGCCATCTTTATTATGTATGTTACAGTGTCAATCATATAAAAGGCTTATTGGTTTTGGGGTTTTACTCTTTTTAATATCCGTCTTTTTATTTAAATATGTTGTTTAACCTATTTTTATATCATTAAAAATAAAAATAATTCCGCTATGAAGGAATTATTTATTCCTTATTACTGTTTGTAATTAAAGGTTTTTTATTGTGTTAATGTTTTTAAAATGTGTTTTATATTGTCATTTAGTTAATTATTATGTTTAAAAACGCAATTTTGCTGAATATAAGTATATTCAGTTTATATCGTGTTGTTGACTAAGAAGAATAAATTATTATTTAAAATTGGAAAAAATTAAATTAAGTATTATAAAATATAGAGGTTAATGCGTGAGAGATTGAATAAAAAGAGTCAATATAACGTTATTATAAGAACAAGTATTTCGATAATAATATTACTTTTTTTATGATTTATTGTATCTCATATTTTGTTTCTAATTGATTTTATTCTAAAAACTTAATTACTTTAGGTATTAAACGTTTTATCAAAATTATTCCATATATAACTATATTGTACTCGAAGTGGATATTGTCATTATGCCAACATTAACGAAAATTGCGTGGATCAAGCCTGGTATGGCGACAAATCAACGTAAAATAGCGGATTATATTTTAGAGAACCCAGAAAAAACGGTCACTCTTTCATCACAGCAACTTGCTGAAACAATGGGTGTGAGTCAATCAGCTATTGTTAAATTTAGCCAAAAAATTGGATTCAAAGGTTTTCCTTCTTTGAAGCTTGCAATTAGCGAAGATCTTGGGCGAAAAAATGCAAATACTGGGCAGGATCCTAGCATATTACATAATCAGATTGGCTCTGAAGATAGCTTAGTTGTAATAGCTCAAAAACTTGCTCAAGAGAAGAATAATTCTATCAGTGATACCACTCGCCAAATTAATTACCTTCATTTTGAAAAGGTGATCCAGCTTATTGATGAAGCTCAGCGCGTTCAGATTATTGGTATTGGTGGTTCAGGGTTAGTCGCAAGAGACTTAAGTTATAAATTACAGAAAATAGGAATAACCACTCTGATTGAAACAGATCATCATGTTCAGATATCTGTTGCTCAAATGTTAAGTTCAAAGGATTTACAGATAGTTATTTCTTATAGTGGCAAAAGAAAAGATATGTTAGTTGCGGCCTCTGTGGCTAAAAAACAGGGAGCAAAAATCATTGCTATTACAGGAGAAAAACACTCTCCATTAGGAAGAATTTCTGATTATATATTAGAAACAATTGCGGATGAAGGTGAGTGGCGAAGCGCTTCAATCTCTTCACGTACAGCACAAAATACGATCACTGACCTTATTTTTATGGCGTTATTAAAGAAACGTGATGAGTGTGCGAAGACATTAGTGCTAAGTTCACAGGCATTAATTAATAGCCTTGATAATTAAAAATTTTGAACTGATTCAAAAAACTAATATTTAAATGTAGGTATTTACACTTATTACTAAAGTTATTCTCCTAACGGCCGAAACGATAGTTATTTAGGCAGTCTTTTTTTGTTGAGATATTTTAATTTCAATGTCGAGGAGAGTAACTAATGCGTAACAATCAACCGGTGACACAGCGAGAATACCCGGTATCTGAAAACGCAACACTGATGTCGACGACAGATCTTGATGGCAATATTATTTATGCCAACGAGGATTTCGTCGAAGCCAGTGGGTTTTCAGTCGAAGAGTTGGTGGGGAAACCCCATAATATTGTCCGGCATCCAGATATACCTTCAGAAGTCTTTAAGGATATGTGGAGAACTTTAAAGCAAGGCGAGGTTTGGACTGGGATCGTTAAAAATCGGCGTAAAAATGGGGATCACTATTGGGTAAGGGCAAACGTCACTCCCATTATACGTCAGGGTAAAATTCAAAGTTTTATGTCAGTAAGGACGGCGGCAAAAAAAGAGGAAATAGCACAAGCCTCAGCACTTTATGCCGCATTTAATCAAGGTAAATATCCTTCACACACGTTTTTAAAAGGCGCTTTTGTTTATAAAGGATGGCAACGTTGGCGCTCATGGAATCAAACAATTTCATTAAAAAAACGACTCCGTCTTTTTATCCTCTTACCCTTACCTTTTATGTTGTTAAGTGCATGGTTTGCAGGCTTATCAGGTAATGCGCTTTTTATTCATATCGCGATTTTGCTGATATTACTGATGGTTAATGAACGCGTTCTCTATTTTCAAATTGTTAAGCCAATTAGACTACTTAATGAGCAAGCGAATCGAGTTGCAACTGGCGATGAACATAATGTTACATATATAAATCGCATCGATGAAGTCGGCATGACACAGCGTTCAGTTAATCAATTAGGACGTATGTTCCGTTGGCTGGTTAGTGATGTGAGTCATCAAATTCATCAAGTCGATATCTCTTGTGATCAATTAGCCGCAGGTAATCGCGATCTGTATGTGAGAACAGAGCAAACCGCCAGCAATGTTGAAGCAACCGCTTCAACAATGAATGAATTAACCACGGCGGTAAGCAGTAATAGTGAAACGGCAGGGCAGGCAAACAATCTTTCTAATATCACTTGTGAGGCAGCGATAAAAGGAGGTAGTGCAATGGATAATATCGTTACTACAATGAATGATATTGCGAAAAGCTCTGATCGTATTAGTAATATCATTGGTGTTATTGATAGCATTGCCTTCCAAACGAATATCCTTGCACTTAATGCATCTGTAGAAGCGGCAAGAGCGGGTGAGCAAGGTCGAGGTTTCTCGGTAGTGGCAACAGAAGTAAGAGAATTGGCACAGCGTAGTGCCGAAGCAGCGAAAGAGATCAAAGCATTGATCAATGCCTCAAGTAGCAATATCAAAGTTGGTTCAAAGCAGGTCAATGAAACTGTCGGAACAATGGAAGATATTGTGGTACATGTTAAAAATGTGACCGATTTAATTGGTGAAATCAGTCTCGCATCCACAGAGCAAAGTGCAGGTTTAAAAGAGCTTGGTCGCGCTGTTGAAAAATTGGAATCGATAACGCATGAAAATGCGAATTATGTTTCGAAAGCTTCAATGATTTCAGGTGAAATGAAAGTACAAACTAACTACTTAGTTAGTGCAATCAATGTATTCCATTAATTTGTCATTATTTAAGAAGTAAAAGAAAAAGACACCTACTAAAAATAGGTGTCTTTGTGTTTATCTAAATCACGTTTTTATCATGATCAAATCAATGGATTAAAAGCTTGTCCAATCATCATCTTCATCGTTATTTACAGTTGCGGTTCCTTTTGCCGATTTTTTCTCTTTCACTTCATCTTTGACTGTATTTTTTATCTTCTCATTTTTTGTATGTAGTGATGTTTCAGATGAGAACGGTTTTTCTATGACTTTGTGTTGTGCCTTTTTATTGAACTGTTCACTTTCAGCCGTTTTAAACTGTTCAACAATTTGTTCAAGATTACCTGCTTCTTCAGTCAATAAGCTGGCAACAGAGGAAGATTGCTCAACCATCGCCGCATTTTGCTGTGTTGCCTTATCCATTTCAGTGACTGCAAGAGAGACTTGAGTAATGCCTCGAGTTTGTTCTTCTGATGCAGATAAAATTTCAGTCATTGAATCTTCAACATGTTTTACGGATGTCAGTATTTCGCACATAGAAATACTGACTTGCTCAACAAGATCATTACCATGGCGAACACGGCTAATAGAGGCATCAATTAACTCTTTAATTTCCTTTGCAGCTTCGGCACTACGTTGTGCCAATTCTCTTACTTCTGTTGCCACTACCGAGAAACCTCGACCTTGTTCACCTGCTCTGGCGGCTTCAACCGCAGCATTTAATGATAAAATATTGGTTTGAAAAGCGATGCTATTGATAACAGCAGTGATTTCACCAATTTTTTGTGAGCTATCAGCAATGTCAGTCATCGTTTTCACCATTCTATTGGTGACATCGCCCCCTTTACTGGCAATATTGGAAGTTTGGCTGATAAGGTGTGAAACTTCACGAGCACTTTCTGTATTATTTCTCACTGTTGCTGTGAGTTGTTCCATACTTGATGCTGTTTCTTCTAATGCGCTCGCTTGCTCTTCGGTACGACAAGAAAGATCGGTATTCCCTGCGGATAACTCTTGAACACCAGTATAAATATGATGACTTGTTCCTCGGATCGCATTCACAATTAATGACAGTTCGGTACGCATATATTGAATACCTGTAATTAATTGGTCGATTTCATTATTTCCTTTTGCTGTGACATCTTTATTTTCTAATAAATTTCCTTGTGAAATTTCCGACATATAATCGACAATTTGATTGATACGTAAAACAATATTTCGACGTATCCAAAGTACAACAAGGACAGTGAAAAGAATAAAAACAAACATAAAGACAAAAGCTAACACCAAGGTACGTTCATAATTACCTTGAGCTGCTTTTATTGCGTGAGTAACAACGTTATCACTGAGGTAATCTGTTGCTTCATAAAGGGATTGAGTGAAGCGTTCATTGGTATTATGTGCATAAAGAGATTGAAAACCGTAGTAATCGCGTATCTCTAGACATGATGCAAGTTGGTCAAGATCGTAAAGCACACGATTAAAGAGCTTTTTCATACCCTCTATTTTTTCGGGATCAAAATTAGCTTCTTCAGTAGCAGTGAAGTACTCGGTAATAATACGTATAACTTCTTGTTTTCTTTTTGGATAAGAGGAAAGAAAGTCAGAGATCTTATTTTCTGCAATATCGGGTGTGAGATGAGCGTCAAACATAACATTTAGCATATCTTCACGTAATTTATTTAACTCAGCATAACCATAATCCATCGTTTTTATCTGTTCAAAGCCATTTGCTAATTGTGAGATCCGCTTATTTGTTAAACTCGCGTCACGGATACTCATTGCACCAGAAAAAAGTTGAATGGCGCAAAACAGTATTAAGATAAACATTAAACCATTAGATATTTTTATTCGTTTCAGCATAGCCTTACCTATTTAATTGGTTTGTAGGACACACAGCAAGGAGCGATAACTATTTATCAATTAAACTTATTCGGCTCAATGTTTAAAAACTTTACCTTTTCTACTCTGTTTGATAGTAAAAACGACTTATATTTCTTTTTTTAGCTTTAATTGTCAGCTAATGGCTAAAATTTTCTAATGATTAATAGAAAAAACTATAAGTATATTAACTTACTTATTTTTTGTGTTAATTGTTAAAATATAAATATTAATAATGATTTATTAAGCATTAAAATGATAATAAGCAGTATTTTATTTTTATTTATCTTTTTGTCTTATGATAAGCACAATAAAATTATCGCTTTCATAAATACTCTTAATATTTCTTAAAAAATGCTTTTATTTCGTATGAAAAACGAACTGTTTTTTTGTGTTTATGTGCGGTGAGATCAGAAATACTCCCAGAAAAATGACTGGGAGTAGGGGAGGGTGAGGTTTTGTTATATGTTCTGGACTATTTTTTACACCGCTATCTCTCTCGATGTTGGGTGAGAAAGATAATTAAAAGCTTTCCCAATTATCGTCTGTTTCGTGATTATTGGTTTTGATTGTGGGGGTTTTAAGTGTTTCAGTGTCTTGCGATTTAGCTGAAAATGCGGGCAATTTAGCTTTAGCGGGTGCGACTTTTTCGTGTTCCACTTTAAACGTATTCACAATCGTATCCAACATACTCGCTTGTTCACTTAATGTGGCAGAAGCAGCCGTTGATTGTTCAACCATCGCCGCATTTTGCTGAGTTGCTTTATCCATCTCATTAACAGCAAGGCTGATTTGTGCAATACCACGCGTTTGCTCTTCTGATGCAGATAAAATTTCCTTCATCGAACCTGAAACATGATTAACAGATGTAACAATCTCCCCCATTGATAAACTAACTTGTTCGACGAGATCATTACCTTGTCTAACACGTAATATTGTCGATTCAATAAGCTCTTTGATCTCTTTCGCCGCTTCTGCACTGCGCTGTGCTAAGTTGCGAACTTCACTGGCAACAACAGAGAAACCACGACCTTGTTCGCCCGCTCTTGCCGCTTCAACAGCAGCGTTAAGGGCTAATATATTGGTTTGGAAAGCAATATCATCAATAACCGCAGTGATTTCACCAATTTTTTGTGAGCGATCGGCAATGTCGGTCATTGTCATAACCATCTTATTACTATGCTCACCGCCTTGTACGGCAATATCAGCAGTGCTCATAACGAGCTCTGTTACTTCACGAGCGCTTTCCGTGTTATTACGAATAGTTGCGGTCATTTGCTCCATGCTGGATGCCGTTTCTTCTAATGCGCTGGCTTGCTCTTCAGTTCGGCTTGATAAGTCATTATTACCCGCAGCAATCTCTTGTACGCCAGTGTAAATAGTTGCACTAGTATTGCGAATAGAGCTTACCATCTCTTTTAATTGAGCACGCATTTGCTGTAAGCCAAGCATGAGCTGATCGATTTCAGTCTTACCTGAAATATCGCTATCAATGCGACTGACTAAATCACCTTTAGCAATCGTTTCTTGATAGGTGATCATTTGGTTAATGCGCACAATAATGTATTTGCGGATCCAAATAAGAACTAAGGTGGTAAAGATGAGGAAGATACCCATAAAGAGTGATGCTACCCACAACATGCTGTGGTAATTATCTTCTGCTTCAATGACTGAAGGGTTAACAACTTCATCGGTAATAAAGTCTGTGGCTTCATACAGGGAATTCGTGAAGTTAGTGTTTGCTGGGCTTTTTAAAATTAAACGAACCGCGTTAGTGTTACGTTCACTTAAATACTGCGCCAGTAAATCAAGATCAGCTCGGCTTTTTTGATAGAGCTGTTTGATTTGCGCCATACGTTGCTGATCGAAACCTGTTTGCGCAGATAGCTCAACATATTCATTCATCAATGCATCAACTTGCGCTTTACGTGCAGGCATAGTTTGCATAAATGCAGTGATATTCGCATCCTCGGCTTGAGGGTTTGAAATATAACTAAATGCTTGTGCAATAATATCAGTACGTAATGTATTCAACTCCGCATAGGTATTATCCATGGTACGTAGTTGATCGAAACTGTATGAAATTCTTTTAAGAGTATTTTGAGTCTGGTAGGCATCGTGAATGCTTTGTACTCCAGAAATGATCTGAATAATACAAAACAGAGTCAGGACACACATTAAACCTTGAGAGATTTTAATTCGTTTTAACATAACCCTACCTATTAGCTTTGCCTTTTCGTTGGTAAGTGGGAGGTCCACTTAGCAGAATGATTAATTCGGCTGGAATGTTAAAAACTTTAGCGTGAAAGAATTTATTTCCCTTACTTAATATAAATAGGTAGAAAATAAACGTTAGATAATTATTTTGATTGGGTTATTTTTAGATAGAGTGAGATTATGTTTTGTGTAAATCGTGCTATTGTAAAATGATATAAATACTGTAAGTGAAATGAATTGTATAAATTTTCAGAATGAATTGAAGAGCAAAAAGAAAGGAACTATTTCGCTTAAAATAGTTCCTTTTTTAATGAATCGGGTTGTATTACTGGGCTTCAAATGTGTTTGTCATTTCTTCCAGTGTTTCTTGTAACTCCATCCACTCCATTTCCACTTCTTCTAGTGCAGATTTCGCAACACCTTGTCGGCTTAAGCAATCAGAAAGCTCATTTTTACGGCTAGTATCATAAATACCACTATCAGAAAGAGCAGTTTCGATATCACTAAGTTCTTGGCTTAATTTATCCATCTTGCTTTCTAATGTTGTGAGTTTCTTGCGTAAAGGCTGGGTTTGTTGTCTAAACTCAGCTTCTTTACGTTTTTGCTCTTTTTTATCTTGAGCACTTAAATTGGTGGTTGTCGTAGTATTGTCGTTATCTTGTTGGCTTTTATTTGCCTGTGTCTCTTGACGATTTTGATCAACTAACCATTGTTGGTAATCATCAAGATCGCCATCAAATGGTTCAACTTGACCATCGTGTACAAGATAGAGATCGTCAGTGGTAGAGCGTAATAAATGCCTATCATGCGATACAACAACAATTGCCCCTTCAAAGCTAATTAGAGCTTGGGTTAGTGCTTGGCGCATATCTAAATCAAGGTGGTTTGTTGGTTCATCCATTAATAGCAAGTTAGGACGTTGCCAAACTAAGAGTGATAAGACTAAACGTGCCTTTTCACCGCCAGAAAATTGACCACAAGCATCCGTGACTTTATCGCCATGAAAACCGAAACCGCCCAAGTAATCACGTAGTTTTTGTTCAGTTTCTTTGGGCGCCAAACGAGCTAAATGCTGTAGTGCCGATTCATCAGAGCGTAAAAACTCCAATTGATGCTGGGCAAAATAACCAAGTTTAATGCCTTTAGAAAGAGCCAATTTCCCCTGTAACGGTTGAATTTCGCCTGCAAGTAATTTTATCAGTGTCGATTTACCTGCACCATTGCGCCCTAATAATCCAATGCGTGAGCCGGGAACTAAATTGAGTTTGATGTCATTAAGAATAACTTTTTCACCATAACCCGCGCTGACTTTCTCCATTGATAAAAGAGGATTAGGTAAGCTTTCAGGTTGGCGGAAACTAAATTGGAATGGGTTATCTGAATGTGCAGGAGCAACGCGTTCCATTCGTTCAAGCATTTTTACACGGCTTTGAGCTTGTTTTGCTTTTGTCGCTTTCGCTTTAAATCTATCTATAAAACTCTGTAAGTGTGCAATTTTGGCTTGTTGATTCTCAAACAAAGCTTGTTGTTGCGCGAGTTTGGTTGCACGCTGCATTTCAAATGAAGAGTAGTTACCTGAATATTCAAAGATTCTTTCTTGCTCAATATGCAAGATTTTATCCACGATCGGATCAAGAAAATCACGGTCATGGGAAATTAAAATAAGTGTGCCTGTGTAGCTTTTTAGCCATTTTTCTAGCCAAATTACAGCATCTAAATCTAAGTGGTTGGTGGGTTCATCGAGTAGCAGTAAATCAGATCGACAAATCAGCGCTTGTGCTAAGTTTAAACGCATCCTCCAGCCACCTGAAAATGATTTTACAGGTTCATTAAGTTGCTGTTGGCTAAAACCTAAACCATTCAGTAAGGTCGCTGCACGAGATTGTATTGTCCATGCATTAATTGCATCTAATTGCCCGTGTATCAGTGCAATAGCGTGACCATCGTTTATTTCGTTAGCTTTTTGTAATCGTTGTTCTAACTGACGGTATTCTCTATCACCATCAATAACATAATCAATAGCTGGTACATCAAGTGCAGGTGTTTCTTGGTTAACCCATGCCATTGACCATGTACTAGGATAGGTGACATTGCCTGCTTCAGCTTGAAGTTCACCTTTTAATAAAGAAAGTAATGTGGTTTTGCCACAGCCATTTTTACCAACTAGACCAATTTTTTGCCCTGGATTAATGGTTGCACTGGCATTGTCCAGTAACACTCTGACACCACGGCGAATTTGCAAAGAAGAAAAAACAATCATAAATATCGTCTATTAAGAGTATGTAAATTAATATATAGAGTAAGTTGTTCGTAACTGTTGGTCACAATGCGTGCATGGTAACGGAAAAAATGGTTTCTGACACGTTTTGTAAGGAGGAATGATGTCAAACGCATCAAATGTATTACTGGTGTATGTTCATCCCGAACCGCGCCAATCAATCGCCAATAAAGCGTTATTAAATGCGGTGAGGGATTTAGAGAATATAACTATCCATGATTTATATGCTATTTATCCTGATTTTTTTATTGATATACACCATGAACAATCTTTGCTGTGTAAACATCAAGTGATCGTTTTTCAATTTCCATTGCAAACATATAGTTGCCCTGCGTTATTAAAAGAGTGGCAAGATAGAGTGTTAACTCGCCCATTTGCTAACAAAGCAGGTAGAGCACAATTAAAGGGTAAGTCATTTCGTTGTGTTATTACAACGGGAGAGCCTGAGCAGGCTTATCAACATGATGGGAAAAATCACTATACACTCACAGAATTATTACGCCCCTTTGAATTAATGGCAGAAATGTGTGGTATGCGCTGGTTATCACCAATGATTGTGTATTCAGCAAGACAACAATCTAAAACAACACTGACTCATATCAGTGAAGCTTATCGCCATTGGTTAAGTGCGCCACTTGAAGGGGAGCAAGCTTAATGGAAGATAATTGGATGATTAAAGCTGTGCTCTTTTTCCTGTGTGCGGCCGTGGTTATGGTGCCTATTGCACAGCGCCTTAAAATTGGTGCGGTACTCGGTTATTTAATTGCTGGTATTGCCATTGGTCCTTGGGGTTTAGGGCTGTTTAAAGATGTCGATAACATCTTACATTTCGCTGAATTAGGTGTGGTCTTTTTAATGTTCCTTATTGGTTTGGAATTAAATCCAGCCAAATTATGGGAATTGAGGCGTGCCATTTTTGGTGTTGGTTCAATGCAGGTGGTATTAACCGCCTCTATTTTTTCAGGACTCATTCTCGTTTTCACTTCTTTCTCGTGGCAGGCAGCCGTTATTGGTGGATTAGGTATTGCGATGTCTTCTACTGCGATGGCATTGCAACTTATGAACGAGAAAGGAATGAACCATAATGAAGGTGGGCAATTAGGTTTTGCTGTTTTACTTTTCCAAGATATGGCGGTTATTCCTATCCTTGCCGTTATTCCTTTGTTAGCCGGAGAAACGGCAAGCAGTGATTGGTATCGTATTGGCGTGAAGGTGGCTGCTTTTGCTGGGTTACTGATTTGTGGTCGTTATTTATTACGCCCATTCTTACGCTTAGTTGTGAAATCAGGCGTAAGAGAAGTTTTTACAGCTGCTGCGTTACTTGTGGTATTGGGTGCTGCTATTTTTATGGAAACCCTAGGCTTTTCAATGGCTATGGGAACCTTTATTGCGGGAGTGTTATTGGCAGATTCAGAATATCGACATGAATTAGAGATCTCCATTGAACCTTTTAAAGGTCTACTTTTAGGACTATTTTTTATCTCTGTTGGTATGTCTTTAGATATCGGCATCTTATGGCGTTATCTTCCACAAGTATTATTGGGCGTCTTAGTTCTGGTTATTGTGAAAGCGTTGATACTTTATAGTATTGCTTGGTTAGCTAGATTGCGCTTTTCCACGCGTTTACAATTCTCAGCGGTGTTAAGCCAAGGTGGGGAATTTGCGTTTGTTGTTTTCTCAACATCTATGGCAATGGGCGTATTAGATAGTCAGCAAATGGCGTTATTGTTGGTTGTTGTCACACTTTCTATGATGACAACACCTCTTGTGATGCAAATGACAGACGCTGTGTTTGCTCGTCGTTATAATGAAGCTAAAACGGACGAACAGCCCTTTGTTGAAAATAACCACCCAGAGGTCATTCTTGTTGGATTTGGTCGAATGGGGCAGGTTGTAGGGCGCTTATTAATGGCGAATAAGATTAATGTCACGGTATTAGAGCATGATGTCGGAAGCATAAGCACCATGCGTAAATATGGCTATAAAGTTTATTACGGTGATGCAACTGATCTCAATCTATTGCGCGCTGCTGGTGCTGAGCATGCTAAAACTATTGTTATCACCTGCAATGAGCCCGAAGCTACGATGGAAATCGTTCATCTTTGCCAACACCATTTTCCTAATTTGCATATTATTGCAAGGGCAAGAGGGCGTGTTGAAGCTCATGAGTTGCTCAAAGCGGGTGTGACAGATTTTAGTCGTGAAACATTTTCTAGCGCCTTAGAATTAGGACGTAAAACGTTAATTGAATTAGGCATGCATCCTCATCAAGCTTATCGGGCACAACAGCATTTCCGTCGTCTGGATATTAACTTATTGAGAAAGCTGGTGGATGAATCTCCTGAAGAAGTCTCTAACGTTTCACGAGTGAAAGAAGCGAGACGAGAACTTGAGGAGCTCTTTAGTGAAGAAATTCGTCAAGAGCACCATCAGCCTGATATTTGGGATGAATCTTTAACAGAAGATATTCCTCAAATGCATAAAGAAAAAAAATCTATTGATAAATAGGAGAATTGACCCCATGTCTGCAACCCGTAAACGCTTTATCGCAGGAGCCGTGTGTCCACACTGTAAAGCTCAAGATACACTCAAAATGTGGCGTGAAGATAAAGTGGATATTGTGGAATGTGCAAAATGTGGCCACCAGCAACGGCAAACAGAGGGTGAAGTTAACTCACTTGTTCGTGAAAATGAACAAGTCATTGGGATCTTTACACCACAATAATTGTAGGTTTTTTGATATAACCCGATACAGAAGATTTATTTTTCGTTACAATCGGGAAAATTTTGCCCACGGGTATGTAGGAGATGTCATGAAAGTAGCAAACGACTTGGTAGTTAGTCTGGCTTATCAAGTAAGATCAGAAGACGGTGTTTTAGTTGATGAGTCCACGGTGAGCGCACCGTTAGACTATCTGCATGGCCGTGGTTCTTTAATCAGTGGTTTAGAAAATGCATTAACAGGTCGCGAAGTCGGTGAAAAATTCGACGTAGAAGTTGCTTCTGATGATGCATATGGTCAATACGACGAAAACTTAGTTCAACGCGTACCGAAAGATGTTTTTGTGGGTGTTGATGAGTTAGAAGTTGGTATGCGTTTTCTTGCTGATACCGATCAAGGTCCAGTACCAGTAGAAATCACAGGTATTGAAGGTGACGAAGTTATCGTTGATGGTAACCACATGTTAGCAGGTCAAAACCTGAAGTTTCATGTTGAAATCGTTGCAATTCGTGAAGCGACTGAAGAAGAATTAGCTCACGGTCACGTACACGGTGAAGAAGAGCACGAATGTTGTGGTGGCCACGGTCACGGTGAAGAAGGCGGATGCTGTGGCGGTGGTCACGGTCATGGTCATTCACACGGTGAAGAAGGTGGATGCTGCGGTGGTGGCGGTCATGGTCACGGTGGTCACGGTCACGGCAATGGCGGTTGTGGTTGCCAGCACTAATCTTTTTTTGAAAAGATCAAAAGGAGCGTTTAAGCGCTCCTTTTTTGTTTTCATTTTTGATATTAACAGCGAATGGCGACTTAATAGTGAGGTGGGGGCGTTTCATCCTCGGGTCTAGCAAGTATTGAGGTTTGAGAATTTTTTAGGCGCTCAGAAACAATTTTTAAGGCTTCTTTAAAGCGGCTGATTTCAATTTGCTGCTGTGTGACCACCTGATTTAATTCTTCAATAGTCGCGTCTTGGAAAGCAACTTTGCTTTCTAATTGAATGAGCAATCGCTCTACTTCCTTAATATCCATTGTGTTTTTCCTCCTTTAAAATGTCTTATTACGACGAATATGATTAACAAACTCGTAAAATTTAATCTTATTTACTGATATATACACAGGAAGACATAAATCTGGTTTGAGATAAAAGACTATTTTGCTAATGTGATAACACTCTGTGCTGACAAAAATCCTAACATTAACTGTTAAGAGTGTCGGCAAATTTTTTAAATTCATATAAAATTGCTACCCGCGGATGAGTATATACCGCAACGACAGCAAGAAGTGATGCAAAATGTTTTGGCGAAGATCTATGATGATCGTTTGCAAAACGTAGCGACTCACTAACATATACTGGAGAATGGGATGAAATCTTTATTAAAAACGACGTTGCTGGCAACCAGTTTAGCTTTCGCATTCAGTGCACCTCATGCATTCGCTGAAGAAGCAGCAGCTAAAGTGCCAACACTAAATAGCGCATTTAAAACTCAAAATGAGCAAAATGCCTATGCGTTAGGCGCGTCGATGGGTCGCTATATGGAAGCTGCATTACAAGAACAAAAAAATATTGGTATTACTTTAGATTCTAAACAACTGTTAGCAGGTGTTCAGGATGCATTTAATAGTAAATCAAAATTATCAGACTCTGAAATTGAATTAACGTTAGCTGCTTTTGAAGATCAAGTCCGTACTGCTGCAACAGCAAAAATGGAAAAAGAAGCGACTGAGAATAAAACTGCGGGTGATAAATTCCGTACAGAGTTTGCTGCGGAAAAAGGTGTGGTAAAAACCAAATCAGGTTTACTGTATTTAGTTGAAAATCCTGGTAAAGGTAAGACACCAACAGATGCTGATCGCGTTACTGTAAACTACAAAGGCATGCTGATTGATGGTAAACAATTTGATAGCTCTTATGATCGTAACGAACCTCTGACAATTAGCCTGAAAAGCGTTATTCCTGGCTGGACTGAAGGTATGAAGTACATCAAAGAAGGCGGTAAAATCAAGTTAGTTATTCCACCAGAATTAGGCTACGGACAACGTGCAACAAGTGGTATTCCAGCTAACTCAACATTAGTCTTTGAAGTTGAATTACTGAGTGTTGAAAGCGATAAGTAATTTACTTATCTCTAAATATCACTAAAAAAATGCTGACATTGATGTCAGCATTTTTATTTCTAATGTATAGCTCACCACTTATTAATGCATAGTGCGCATAGTGAACATAGAGTTAGTCTACTGTCTCTTCTATAATAATGGTTTTGGGCTTTTTAAAAACAAACAGTAAGCCCACAATGATTGCACCCATTCCCGCTAAACTCAGCCAAGACATTTTATTACCTAAGAAGATGTAATCCATCAATGCTGTCACGCCAGGGACTAAATAAAATAAGCTCGTGACGTTAACTAAATTACCTGTTGTGAGTAAGCGGTATAGTAGTAGTTGAGCAACAACAGAAATAATCACGGCAAGCCAAAGCACAGGAATGATAAAGCCAATGTCGAATGAGGCGTGAAAAGGCTGGAATGGCACAAATAACAAGCACAATACAAGGCTAACAACATATTGTAGCGGTAGGGCATCCATTGGTGCTAATTGCAGTTTTTTCTGTGAGATTGCACCGAAGCTCATACAAAGTAGTGCAACTAACGCGTAAATCATTCCCTTTAATGAAAGGGCTGTATTAAATAGACTTTGGGCAACCACTAACACTAATCCTGCCAGGGCGATTAAAAGCCCTAATAGCCGTGTCGCGGTAAAATTACGTTCTATTATCCATAGTGTAATAATCGGCTGAACGCCCATAATTGTGGCTAACATTCCTGGTGTAATGCTATTAGCGAGTGCTAAAAGATAACAGATGGAATAACCACCAATAATCAATAAGCCGACCCATGCCGTTTTTAAACGACTTCCTTTTGGTGGCAAAAAGCGATGGCGTTGAATACACAAAAAAGAGAGAAATGCTAAAGCGATAATAAAGCGCCAAGTTAAAATAGCAAATGAGCTACCATTATCTAATCCCCAGCGAGAAAAAATAGCACCACTGCTCCATAATAAAACGAATAATGTCGTCGGGCCGAATTTTGCCCAATATTGACCTAAGTACATGATGATATACCTGTAAAACAAGCAATAAGAGAGCTTGATTATTTTTAATGATTATTAGCGAATTGATAAAGTATCAATGAATAAACGTAAATAACATATCATTATATAGATGTTGGTTAAGTAGGTTCTTAAGCTAAGCAAGTTAATCAAGCGATGTGAGTTGCAACAACAACCGTTGTATTGACTACAACCACTTTCACAGGCGGAGGTGGTGAAGCGAGGATCTCAATAGGTATAGAAGCAACAGAAATTAATCCTATTATTGATGAAGTTTGCTGAGATTGGCATATCATCAGTATATTCATGGGATTAATCACTCGTTAAAATAATAATGATTTGGAATATAGGTAATCTATTCAATAGTGTCAATTTTTATCCTAACCACACCTAAGAAGGGAAGTTTGCAAAAATAAAAGGTGGGAATGAGTACAAAATATAAAGAAAAATGAAAAAAGCTGTGACCTATCACAAAGCTCTTATTCTAAGTCACTTGACGTAGATCTTCTGGCGATCTAACGTCAGAATTGTTCTTAATTCTGTTTTTATATTTAAATTTTTTTAATATTGAATTGATCCGCAATGACGAATCGTTATAAAAAATAGAACCTCAAGTCATTATCATAATTAAAGCCTTTAAGGATTATATAATCAAATGTCTAGCCCGTTATTTAATGGTGACAGCAGCGAGTTTGAAAAACTAGATAGCCGACCTTTTACTCAAACTGATCACGAAGTACTAAAGTCCTATGAAGCTGCCGTGGATGGTTTGGCAATGCTCATCGGCAATCATTGCGAAATCGTATTGCACTCTCTGGAAGATTTGAAATGTTCAGCGGTTAAAATCGCGAATGGAGAACATACTGGTCGTAAGATTGGTTCTCCAATTACCGATTTGGCATTACAAATGTTACATGACATCACAGATGAAGATTCAAGTTTTTCAAAGGCTTATTTTACTAGGGCAAAAAGTGGTGCATTGATGAAGTCAATCACGATTGCCATTCGTAATCGTGAACGTCGTGTCATTGGTTTATTGTGTATTAATATGAACCTTGATGTTCCATTCTCTGAAATAATCAAAACCTTTATTCCTGAAGAAACACATGAAGTTGCATCGGATGTTAACTTTGCCTCATCTGTTGATGATTTAGTGGCTCAAACATTAGAGTTCACGATTGAAGAAGTAAATAATGATCGTGAAGTCGCGAATAATGCCAAGAATAAACAAGTCGTGTTAAGCCTTTATGAGAAAGGTATTTTTGATATTAAAGATGCCATTAATCAGGTTGCAGACCGCTTAAATATCTCAAAACATACTGTGTATCTCTATATTCGCCAGTTTAAAAATGGAGAATAAGGCAACATTATGAGTTCCTTGACATATTGTTTAGTGGTTACAGGGCCTCATTACGGAACTGAACAAGCTTCAAGTGCCTATTTATTCGCCAATGCCCTTATTGAAAAAGGACATCAGATTGCACAAATCTTCTTCTATCGGGAAGGTGTTGTGAACGCTAATAAATTGGTATCGCCTGCAAATGATGAATTTGATCTTCCTAAAGCGTGGGTTACCTTGGCGAAAAAACATCAAATCCCCTTGCATGTTTGTGTTGCTGCCGCATTACGTAGAGGAATTATCGATGAGCAGCAGGCCAAAGAGCAGGAAATGGATAGCTATAACATGGCGCCCGAATTTGAGTTAAGTGGTTTGGGTTCACTGGCTCAAGCGATGTTGACCTGTTCCCGAGTGGTGCAATTTTAATGAAGAAAATGAATTCGATCGCATTCCTTTTTACTCAAGCACCTCATGGTAATAGTGCAGGGCGAGAAGGTTTAGATGCATTACTCGCAACCTCTGCATTAACAGAAGATATTGGTGTTTTTTTTATCTCTGATGGTGTGTTTCAACTCGTTGAAAATCAACAGCCTGAAGGGATTTTGTCACGTCATCATGCTGCAACATTTAAAGTGCTACCCTTGTATGATGTGACAAACGTCTATATATCACAGAAAGACATGG
Source organism: Proteus sp. LHD240705 (assembly GCF_047921555.1). Classification (NCBI taxonomy): domain Bacteria; kingdom Pseudomonadati; phylum Pseudomonadota; class Gammaproteobacteria; order Enterobacterales; family Morganellaceae; genus Proteus; species Proteus sp. LHD240705. Next base: position 3,768 of record NZ_JBLRMI010000006.1, on the reverse strand, counting down.
CTCATCGTGGATTATCCTCTCAAACTTCTTTTGTGTTGGATGCACAGGTGATATCCCAACAAGATATTACTCAAAAATTGAGTGAATATGATGTGGTATTGCGCTTTTAATACAGAAGTTAGTCAGGAAGGTTGAACGGTTATGTTGTATACTTATTCTGTCTCTATTTATCAAAGTGATTTAGAGGCTTTTTTATCTTTATTGACAAAAGAAGATGATGTTTTGTTAATACAAGATGGTGTACTGGCAGTCCTTGAAGACAATCCCTTATTAAAACATTGTCTTCAACAGCAAATTTCAGTTTACGCATTAATTGATGATGTTTTGGCAAGAGGCTTAAAAGATCAAGTATCTCATCATATTAAACTCATCAATTATAGTGATTTTGTCGATTTAACGGTAAAACACCCCCAACAAATTCATTGGGGAGCGTAGAATTGCTGTATAATTCTTGACACATGAGCCCGTCAGCAATAAAATTCTGCGTCCTCATGTTTTGTCTTGTTGACAAGACAGAGTTCAAATCCGTGTTTACGAAGCAAAAACCAGGAGCTTTTTTTAAATGGCAACTATTAATCAGCTGGTACGCAAATCTCGTAGCTCGAAAGTTGTTAAAAGCAACGTTCCAGCTCTGGAAGCTTGCCCGCAAAAACGTGGCGTATGTACTCGTGTATATACTACCACTCCAAAAAAACCAAACTCAGCACTGCGTAAAGTATGCCGTGTGCGTTTGACTAACGGTTTCGAAGTTTCTTCCTACATCGGTGGTGAAGGCCACAACTTGCAGGAGCACTCCGTAATCTTAATCCGTGGTGGTCGTGTTAAAGACTTACCAGGTGTGCGTTACCACACTGTTCGCGGCGCGCTGGACTGTTCTGGTGTTAAAGACCGTAAACAAGCTCGTTCTAAGTACGGTGTGAAGAAGCCAAAGGCTTAATGGTTCTCCGTTAAGTAAGGCCAAACATTTTTTCACAAATAATGTCAAAATAAACTCATTGAGTTTTGGACAACCCTGAATTTTAAACGGAGTATTTCCATGCCACGTCGTCGTGTAATTGGTCAACGTAAAATTCTGCCAGATCCTAAGTTCGGATCAGAACTGCTGGCTAAATTTGTAAACATTCTGATGGTAGACGGTAAAAAATCTACTGCAGAATCTATCGTATATAATGCGCTTGAGACCCTGGCTCAGCGTTCAGGCAAAACTGAACTGGAAGCGTTCGAAATCGCATTAGATAACGTACGTCCTACTGTGGAAGTTAAATCCCGCCGTGTTGGTGGTTCAACTTACCAAGTTCCAGTTGAAGTACGCCCAGTTCGTCGTAATGCATTAGCAATGCGTTGGATTGTTGAAGCTGCTCGTAAACGCGGTGATAAATCCATGGCTCTTCGCCTGGCAAATGAATTATCTGATGCGGCTGAAAACAAAGGCGCTGCTGTTAAGAAACGTGAAGACGTTCACCGTATGGCAGATGCAAACAAGGCGTTCGCACACTACCGTTGGTAATCCACGGAGTATTGCAACTCTTTTCAGGACAGCTCTGCTGTCCTTTACCTGAATTGAACGCCCACGAGAGAGGAAAAAATGGCTCGTCAAACCCCCATAGCACGCTACCGTAATATCGGTATCAGTGCGCACATCGATGCCGGTAAAACCACTACAAGTGAACGTATTCTGTTTTATACCGGTGTAAACCATAAAATTGGTGAAACTCACGAAGGTTCAGCAACAATGGACTGGATGGAGCAGGAGCAGGAACGTGGTATTACTATCACATCCGCAGCAACTACTGCATTCTGGTCTGGTATGGCTAAACAGTTCGAGCCTCACCGTGTAAACATCATCGACACCCCAGGTCACGTTGACTTCACAATCGAAGTAGAACGTTCTATGCGTGTTCTTGATGGCGCGGTTATGGTTTACTGTGCAGTTGGTGGTGTTCAGCCTCAGTCAGAAACAGTATGGCGCCAGGCTAACAAATATCATGTACCACGTATCGCGTTCGTTAACAAAATGGACCGTATGGGTGCAAACTTCCTGCGTGTTGTTGAACAAATCAAAACACGTCTGGCAGCAAACCCAGTTCCACTGCAAATCCCAGTAGGCGCTGAAGAAGATTTCACCGGTGTTGTTGACTTAATTAAAATGAAAGCAATCCGTTGGAATGAAGAAGACCAAGGTGTTACTTTCGAATACGAAGACATTCCTGCAAATCTGCAAGATTTAGCTGAAGAATGGCACAACAACCTGGTTGAATCTGCTGCTGAAGCATCAGAAGAACTGATGGACAAATATCTGGGCGGTGAAGAACTGACAGAAGCAGAAATTAAAGCTGCTCTGCGTAAACGCGTTCTAGATAACGAAATTATCCTGGTTACCTGTGGTTCTGCATTTAAGAACAAAGGTGTTCAGGCAATGCTGGATGCGGTAATTGAATACCTGCCAGCACCAACAGATGTACCTGCAATCAAGGGTATCTTACCAGACGGTAAAGATACTCCAGCAGAACGTCATTCAAGCGACGAAGAGCCATTCTCATCTCTGGCATTCAAAATCGCAACTGACCCATTTGTTGGTAACTTAACATTCTTCCGTGTGTACTCTGGTGTGATTAACTCAGGTGACACAGTTCTGAACCCGGTTAAAGACAAAAAAGAACGTTTTGGCCGTATTGTTCAGATGCATGCTAATAAGCGTGAAGAAATTAAAGAAGTTCGTGCGGGCGACATCGCTGCTGCTATCGGTCTGAAAGACGTAACTACTGGTGATACTCTGTGTGCGATTGATGCACCAATCATCTTAGAACGTATGGAATTCCCAGAGCCAGTAATCTCTGTTGCTATCGAACCTAAGACTAAAGTTGACCAAGAAAAAATGGGTATCGCTCTGAACCGTCTGGCTCAAGAAGATCCATCTTTCCGCGTATCAAGCGACGAAGAAACTGGTCAAACTATCATTGCTGGTATGGGTGAACTGCACTTAGACGTGTTAGTTGACCGTATGCGTCGTGAATTTAAAGTTGAAGCGAACGTAGGTAAACCACAGGTTGCTTACCGTGAAACTATTCGTGATACAGTAACTGATATCGAAGGTAAGCACGCGAAACAATCTGGTGGTCGTGGTCAGTATGGTCATGTTGTTATCGACCTGTCTCCATTACCAGCAGGTGGTGAAGAGAACTACGTATTTATCAACGATATCGTTGGTGGTGTAATTCCTAAAGAATTCATCCCAGCTGTTGATAAAGGTATTCAAGAACAGCTGAAATCTGGTCCATTAGCAGGTTACCCTGTTGTGGATATTCAGGCTCGTTTACATTATGGTTCTTACCATGATGTTGACTCCTCAGAAATCGCGTTTAAAATTGCCGCATCAATGGCATTTAAAGATGGCTTCATGAAAGCTAAGCCAATTCTGCTTGAGCCAGTCATGAAAGTTGAGATTGAAACGCCAGAAGATTACATGGGCGACGTTATCGGTGACTTAAACCGTCGTCGTGGTATGGTTGAAGGTATGGACGATCTGCCTACCGGTAAGATCATCCGTGCTCAAGTACCACTGGCTGAGATGTTCGGTTATGCAACTGACCTGCGTTCACAAACTCAGGGTCGTGCTTCTTACTCTATGGAGTTCTTGAAGTACAACGAAGCGCCTAGCAACGTCGCTCAGGCTATTATCGAAGCTCGTAAAGCGAAATAAGATCCTTTCGAGTTCAATTTAGTTTACGCTCCCTCTATTTGAGGGAGCGATATTAAGGAATATAGTCG